>CAZEII010000010.1:0-110603 GCA_964511835.1 uncultured Acidobacteriota bacterium
CTCCAACTCTGCCCTGTCGAAGCTCCTCTCGAAGACATCCTCGATGGTGAGCTTCTCCTTCTCGAGCAAATACTTCACCATCAAGTGGTCCTTGATGGACCTGTACTTCGAGTCGTCGTTCGGGTTCTCTTTCCACAATCTCGTGCCCTCGTCCAGCGAGATCGTCCGGCAACGGCCCGATTCTGTGGCTTCATCCAGATCGTCACTCGAAGGAACCTGTCCGCCTTGTAGGCTTCGCGCCGCCCTTAGGGAGGAATCTCATGTTGCAACTCCGACGCTCGCTGGACAATGTACTCCTCGATTGCCGGACGCTCCGCATCACTCGCCAAAACGAAGAGCCGCAACGATTCGCCAAGTGCAGCGAGGCGCCCAGCGTTGCTGAGTCCCGGCGGCGACCAAACCTCAGCCGCCAATGAACCCGTCATCGGCGTAGACACAAAGAAGCGATACGAGGTCCCATCGAGACCGTAATCGTCGATGCTCGGGGGACGGGCTGCTGACACCATTGAATTCCACAGCGAGTGGACGAGAGCGGCTGTTCGCGGCTTGAGCTGCGCTGTTTGGGTTGTAACCGATCGCGGTCGGCAGAGTGGCCACACTTCCGAGTCGGCCATGACCAATCGAACGGCGGACTTGCCGCCGACGGGCTCATGCAGGTCAATCATCCATTCTGGAGAGAACGAGGGCAGTACCATCATCCTCGCGTACGGGACGTCCGGGGCATAACGAAGGAGCGTTTGACGAAGTACGAGCTCGTATCGAGTCTGCCCCTCGGTGTTCTCACCCGCCGGGGTGATGAGGTGTTCACCCGCTGAAAGAGTCCGAATCGAGAGGACACCAACAACCCACGCTGCAACTCCGGCTGATCGCATTACGATCACGGATCCTTTTCGTGAAGCCAAACGCTTGTTTGGCAGCGGACTCGCAATGAGTTTCTCCACGCTTTCGCACGGACACCGACCACCGAATTCTCCCTGCGCCCGCTACGACATTACCCCGCTGCCGACACACACGATACGGACAACCACCTGTCGGTGCAGTGAACACACCACGCTTCCGATGCATCGACCTAAGAGAATAAAATCCAAGACGCCTTTCATGTCCGGAAACCACCGTAACTATTGGTTGTTTTGCGCACTACCGTTTTACCACGCGATCGCATGCGGATGTCGGCACCCAACAGCGTTGTGACTGAGATTGATGAGCTGCGCTCCCGCTCGTTTCTTCAGTTTTGCCGGGTTCGTAGTTGTCTGCCGAACGCACTCGATAACCCGCGGACGTGAACGGACCGGCCGGCGGGTTGATCGGGTTGTTCGGCAGCGTGGCTGGCCGTACTAGACTTCTACGACGCGATCGTCCGAACCATGGACCAAGTCGCTGAAATCGCGGAGGCAGGATCGACGGTCGGACACCTGGGCGCGCGACGAACGCTCCCGTTGCAGTTGGCTTGTACCCGACGGCGCACGCCCTCGGGTGCACTTCACGCGCGTCCGCCGCACGCAGCGGTTAGGCGCCCTCCTCGGAATCGATCGGTTCGATGATCGGAGGATTTCTAGCAATCGCGTCCACCACGTCATCGCGGGTCAGGAGTCGATAGTGAATACCCCCGACAGCTGGCTAGCCCGGGCGTCCGGAGCCTACCCCCGGGGCTCCACCCAGGTAGAAGTCCCTGCGGGCGGCAACGAATGCCTCGATCGACTGGGGCGGGATTCCTGTCACGCGCTCGACGCCGTCGGCTGTGCGGTCGTAACGGTTGTCCCGGTGCAGCTGGGCCATGGTGGCGACGTGCTGTTCGGTGTGCGGCGGCAGGCCCATCCTGGAGAGCCCGGCCTGCCACCGGTCCAGCGGCACGTCCACATAGGACACTGGACGATCCAGCGCCCGAGAGAAGGCCGCGGCCAGCTCCGTCATGTCGACCGAGTGCGGCCCGGTCAGCTCGTAGACGTGCCCGATGTGCGGAGCTGGGTCGCGGAGCACGGTGGCGACGACCCGGGCGACGTCGTCCACGGCGACCGGCGAGGTGCGTCCGGTGCCGAACGGCAGCGCGATCGTGCCGTTTTCCTGAATCGACCGCGCCGCCATCGTGGTGAACAGCGGAGTGTCCAGGAACACCGTCGGCCGGATGTGCACCACGGGCAGGCCGGACCAGTTCAGTACCTGCTCCGCCAGCCAGTGCAGCCGCTGCTGGTGCGACTCCGCGGTGCTGGTGGCGGTCATCTGCGACACCGTCATCTGCGACAGGTCGACGAGGGCCTCCAGCTTCCCGTACTCCTTCGCAACGGAGGCCACCACGGTCGCCGCCAGCAGGTGGTCCGGCGACACGGCCATCGCGAAGAACATCCGCGCCACGCCCTGCAGCGCGGCCGCTACCGTCTCGGGCCGGGTCAGGTCCCCGATGACGACCTCGGCGCCGAGCCCCTTCACCTCAGCCGCACGCTCGTCCTGGCGGCGGACCATGAAACGCACCGGCACATCCTGAGCACGCAATTGCTCGAAGACCGCACGGCCGACGCCGCCGGCACCGGGGATAAGAACAAGGTTACCGGCAGCCATCAGTCAATCTCCTTCGGAGTCATGGATTGTCTGAGCTGTCTTCATGGGGCGCTTAACGATGCGCGTAGCCCGCGCACCCCGCGGCGCGGGGGCGCGTGCCGTAGTATGCACGCGCCGTGACGGCGGAGTGCGACGGGCTGACGAGCTTGTTAGAAAGCGCGGCGCGACACCAGCTGGTAATCGAGTTACGGCCGCAAGCGGATGAAGCTCTTGTCAGCTTCGCGCGACGGCACGTTGAAGCCAGAGATGTATGCGCCCGCGGCGGGTTACAACGTTTGTTCATCATGGGGTTGCCCGGAAAACATTCGCGCCAATCGCCGGGCGAGGCGCCAGACAAAGAATGGGACAAAGAAGAAAAAAAGAACGCTCTCGATGGCAATCGCAGTGAAGAGGTGTCCGGAATGAACGCCCACGGTGACCAGTGCGAGAAAAGTCCCAGGCCACGCTAACCATTCTGCCGGTGATGGAATAGGTGTTTCGGGGTGGGACGACATGTAGAACCCTAACCCGGAGAACACAATGACCAGCGCGGCGGAGTAGATGGCGAAGAAGGTCTTTTCGCCGCGACTCATTGTCATCCTCTTCCGCGCTTTCTAACGTTGTGCGTAAGCTGCGGCGCAAAGCGCCGGCTGCTTCATGCACTTGTTAGACGTCATGGTGATTGCCCTGTTGAGGCCAACAGTTGCCCCGCCAGACTTTTGGTTAATTCCCAGAACATGCTCGAATCTTGTTGAGTGAGATCGACCCCGTGACTACGCTCCTTTTCCGGGTGAATGTAGTTCCTGTAGTCCCGCAACACTGCGGCCACGTCCTTGCCCGACCGCGAGATCCACCCAAGCTCTGCGCCAACGTCGATGTACGGTCTCAGCGTCCACTCCTGCAGAGGAAGGGGCTTCTTGGTCTTTGAATCGAGCGGGGCGCCTTTCGCCTTAAACATCGGACTCTTGTTGGCCATGAGGTTCGCCCGTGCTACGAAGAGCGCCTCCAATAGGCCTCCCATCATGACCGTCGCCGCCAGTGGGGCCTGCGCTCGGAGGCATCGCTGGGTTTCATTCCATCGTCGCTCTAGGATGGCCTTCATTGCTGGGTCAGAGGCTAAGGCTGTGAAGTCCGGAGGCGAGGTCTCCGCGGAAGACGACGATGCCGGCGGCGGTAGTAACGACGAGCCGCGCAGAGCGCTCAAAGCCTTCTTCGAGTCTTTCAGGAGGGCAAGGTAAGTTGTCCTTGCGGACGATCGCGCCGTCGCCGCGAGGATCTCCCGCAACGGTGTGTCAACGGCCCCAAGAATTTCTTCGGACACACCATTGGCGGCCAACGGCCGATGCGACTTGAACCAAGAGTACGCGACAGATTTCAAATAGTCTCGGTCGTCGGCGTTGGTGATCTGTTTCGCGGTGAGTCGCGAGACACGCTTCCGCGCACGGTCGACTTCCTGAATGGCAGCGTCAATTGCGTCGGCACTGGTTGACATTGAGAAATCCGACCTAATCGTCACCGCGTCTTTGAGCGGCCCGCCCACGCGGCTTACTCTTCCGCTTGGTCTTTCGGTTTGTTTTATTTTCCTCGCTCCCAGGAAGGGTCATCGCGACGAGGTTCTCGCCGACGTTGTTGATTTGGAACTGCCCTCGCTCCGGCGCATCGAGGTAGCCGAGGGTCTTCGCGTTGTTGAGAGTCACGACGGGCTTCGGGGGGCGCCGCCGACCGGCCAGCCGTGCGGCGTCTTGAAGCGCCTTCGCATCAATGGTCTCTCTTCGTTGCTCGGGTGAAGCCTCAAAACGATAGTAGTAGGCGACGACAGCCGCGAACTGTACGTCGCTCTTTGGCTTCTTGGCGTCAACGAACGACTTGATGTCAACGGCTCGATGTTGGCCATGTGGCGGCGAGGGATGGGGCGCAACGTCGGGCTGTGCCGCGGCCGGTCCGCCGCCCGGACCGTGCACGACCCCTCGGGGACCCAAGTCGAGTTTGAGGCTCTCAGCGACCCAGCGAAGCACGCGCTCCTGGCGGTCCTTCTCCAGTCCCTTGAGTTGGTCGACCACGGCTTTCGCGGCGTCAAAATCGTTCGCGGTATCTGTCATTGGTTCGTCCTTCCCTGGCATGAAGTCGCTACAATCGCTCTTGTACGTCTAACGCAACGCGTATCGCGCGGGTCGGACGGGCGCGACGCTTGCGTCTTGTGCAAGCGGCGTGACCAGACGGGCCGTCGCGATACGCGTTTGTTAGGCAGCACGTCTCAGTCCTCGTCGGCGATGATAAGGAGAGCCGACTCGTTCATGCCCACGGCTGCCACGGCGATGCTAATCGTGTCCGCAGTGACCGGGGTGAACTGGTAATTCGATAGAGTTCTGCTGAAGAGAATTGATTGCAGCGCATCGCCATGAACGTTCGTGACGAATTCGACGGGAGGCGGTACCAGGGAAGAAAACCTGCCTTCGAGTTCAGCCGCTTGCGCATCGGACATGCATCGGGTGTTGCAAGCCAGATCGAACGAGAGTACCGACCGGACCAGCGCACGTGCCTGTTCTTCGGACATGCGTGCCCATTCGTCCGAGAGTGGCCTCGCATTGGCTGCAATGGCGGCCGCGTCGGCGGCCTGGGCGAGGGTGCCTGCCGACCGAGGGACGAGGACGAGGCCCACTGACCCCGCTCGACGAGACTCGGATATTGACGCTTTGAGCATTGCTGCATTCACGTTCGTGCCCTTCGTGCTGCCTAACGAAGAGCGTTTATCCGGAGCGTTCCTTCGGTCCGGATAAACGCGGTTGGACTAAAAACTACAGCTAGACCGTTCTGCATATCCAACTATGCAGCGAATACCCACCGTGATTTCGGCCCCGCCACTTCGACTTCGTTGCAACGATGTCCCTCCCCTTCACCAAGTTGGGACCAATGCGCGCTGTTCGCTGAATCATTTATACAGCGAATCGCTGGCCACCTAACGGATCAAAAGACTGCGAGCCGTCAATTGGGCGGTGTCCCAACCGCAAGAAGCTCCTCGATCGGCGCATGAGCCAGCTGATGTCGCCAAATCCTGGCATGCCGGATGATTCCGGTCCGATCGACGACGAAGCTCGCGGGCCGCGCGATGTTGATCGAGTCGTAATTGATCGCGACGAAAACGCCCCACCGTTTGGCGAAGGTGCGGTCCTCGTCCGGCAAGATCGGGAAGGGCATGGGGTGCTTCTTGAGCCAGCGGGTGACGGAGGCGCGGCGCTGGCAGTAGACGATCACGACGTCGAGGCCGTGTGACTGAAGCTCCGGGAAGCGGTCGCGCAACTGCGCGATGCGGCGCACGCAGGAGGGTCACCAGGTGCCGCGATGGAATTCGACGAGGATCGGGCGCGCGCGCGGCCCGGCGAGATCGAAATGCTCGCCCGAAGCGAGCGTGCCGGCGAGGGCGGGGGCGGGGTCGCCGACGTTCACGATGAGATGCGGACGGCGATGGTGACGCCGTCGCGCAGCGGAACGAGAGTGGTGACGAAATCGTGGGCGGCGTAGAGGGCGCTCGTCAGCTCCATGACGCCGGCGGTCGTCTTGTCGTCGGCGGGTGGGGCGAGGACCTTGCCGTCCCACAGCATGTTGTCGGTGATGAAGAGGCCGCCGGTGCGCAGCAGGCGGCGGGCGATGGGGAGGGCCTTGGGGTAGTCGTGCTTGTCGACGTCGCAGAACACGACGTCGAAGGGGCCTTCGAGGGCGGCGGCGATAGCGAGGCCGTCGCCGACCTCGATTCTGTAGCGGCCGGCGAATCCGCCGCGGGTGAGGAAGTGGTCGGCCTCGCGCGCGCGCTCCTGCGAGCCCTCGGTCAAGAGGACGGTGCCGTCGGGGCCGACGGCGCGCAGGAACCAGTAGGCGCTGTAGCCGAAGCCGGAGCCCAGCTCGAGGACGCGGCTGGCGCTACACGAGCGCGCGGCGACTTCGAGGAGGCGGCCGACCTGCGGGCCGACGATCGGGAAGTCGCGGTGCGCGCCGATGGCTTCCATGTCCGCGAGCACGGAATCGCCGTGGGCGGCGAGGCGCGTCAGATAGCTGTCGATGCCCGGGTCGACGAGGTCCATGGTGGCTCCTCCCGGCGCGAACCTTACACGATCAGGCCTTCGTCGGCGGGCGCATGCGGCTCATGGCGAGGGCGGCGAGGCCGGCGACGACGAACGAGCCGCTCCACAGCGCGATGCGGCCGTATCGCTCGAGGACCAGGGTGCCCAGCCACGGCCCGAGCGCGAAAGCGAGGCCCCAGCTCATCGAGTAAAGGCCCATGTACTCGCCGCGGCGGTCCGGCGGCGCGAGGTCGGCGACGTAGTTCGACATGGAGGGAAGGGTGATCATCTCGCCGACCGTCCAGATGACGACGGTGGCGGCGATCGCGGCGCCGGAGTGGGCGAACACCATCGCGCCGAAACCGGAGGCGACGAAGAGGCCGCCGATGCTGAGGCTTCTCCGGTGAGGCCAGTGCGAGGTCGCGAGGTTCAGTCGGACCTCGGAGAAGACGATCATGACCGTGTTGATCGTGAAGATCCAGCCGAAGAACGAGGCGGGATGGCCGAGGTCGCGCACGACGTCCAAGGGGAGCGCCCCTTCGTGCTGGAAGAAGACGCTGGCGATCGGCACGCACGCGGCGAGGAACATCCAGAGCTGCGGATCCTTGTAACCCGGGCGGGAAACCTTCACGGAGGCGCCGTCCGGTCCCTTCGGGGTCACGTGCTCGGCGACGGCGAATCCGGTGAGGGCGAGCACGCCGAATGCGAGGATCGAGGTCGTGCCGTCGACCCAGAAGATCGAGGGGAAGCTGACCTCGGCGAGGTAGCCGCCGACGGCGGGGCCGATGCTCATCCCCAGATTGATCGCGAGGCGGGCGACGGCGAACCCTGCCCTTCTCTGCTCGGGCGGGACGAGATCCGTGAGGACCGACAGGCTCGCCGGACGAAACGCCTCGGCGGTGACGGCGAGCAGGACGGTCACGGCGGCGATCGCCCCGGGACTGTGCGCGAAGGGATACGAGAGCATGACGAGGCCGCTCGACAGCAGCGACGCCTTCATCATGCGGACGTGGCCGATGGAATCCGCCAGCCTCCCCAGGAACGGGGAGACGACGAGCGACGCGGCGCCGTAAAGGCTCAGCATGAGGCCGGCATGCTCGGCGGTGAATCCCATGTCCTTCGTCAGGTAGAGCACGAGGAACGGGATCGCCATCGACCCCATCCGGTTGACGAGCGTCGACGCGAAGTGGATCCAGATCTTCCGGGGGAGGGCGCCGAGCCCGCGCCACGGATTCCAATTCGACCACCACCGGCTCATGACGCGGCACGATAGCCGATCGGGTTCGTGGCACAATGGGCGCCCGAACGATGAGCGAGCTCCCCACCAGAGACGAAGCGCTGGCGCTGCTCCACGAGTACACCAAAGGCGAGGGCCTGCGCAGGCACGCTCTGGCTGTCGAGGCCGCGATGCGCGCGCACGCGCGGCGCACCGGCGGCGACGAGGAGGCGTTCGGCCTCGTCGGTCTCCTTCATGATTTCGACTACGAGAAGTGGCCCACCATGGAGGACCACCCGTTACGCGGCAGCGAGATCCTCGCGGCGAAGGGTTACCCCGAGTGGTTCCGGCGCGCGATCCTCTCGCACGGCGACCACACCGGGGTGCCGCGGGAGACCGATCTCGAGAAGTGTCTGTTCGCGGTGGACGAGCTGTGCGGGTTCGTCGGGGCGTGCGTCCTCGTACTGCCGTCGAAATCGATCAAGGACTTGAAGCCGAACTCGGTCCGGAAGCGGCTGAAGGACAAGGCGTTCGCCCGGAGCGTCAGCCGGGACGACGTCACGAACGGCGCCGCGGCGCTGGGGATGGACCTCGAGGCCCACATCGCCTTCGTGGTCGACGCGCTGGCGCAGAGCACTATCTTTAGCTGAGGGGCGAGGGAGCGATGGCCATACCGGGTGGATCGGCGTACGGGTTCGCGCGCGACATCGGCGAAGGGTTCCAGACCGTCACGGAGCGGTCGTTCAAGGGTTTCACGCCACCGGAGATGGACAAGCTCGCCTTCGAGATCGACCGCGCTCTCCGGGACATCCGCGCCGAGCAGGTCGCGGTGGACGATCTGCCGAACATCCAAGCCAAGAACCGGAGGATCCAGAGACTGAACGGCGCGCTGGTGATGATGCGCAGCTTCCGGCAGAAGGCGAGAGTCTAGTAGAGGTAGCCGAGCGCCACCGACGCGGAGTGCTCGCGCGGATCGAAGCCGGCCCGGAAGCCCATCCTGTACGATGCGGCATCGAAGCCCAGATCGACTCTTCCCAGGGCGTCGCTAGCGAACGTGAACTTCCCGCGGGCCGAGGGCACGATCAGCTCCGCCTTCGGCACCATGCGCGCAACGCTCAAGCGCAGCCGCACGCGCGGATCGACGCTACCGGCGGCGTCGAGCCCCGCCTGGGCGTGCTGAAAGAGCGGGATCGACATGGTGTCGAGGTGCAGCCGCTCGATGGCGTACTTCTTCAGGGCGTCCCTCGTCGCATTGAGCGCGTCGTTTTCCACGCGCGTGACGACCCGGTGGTCGCGGATCCAGGGATTCGCCGTCGGGCTCGCGTACTCGAGAGCCGCGTCCTTCTCGCCGTGGAGATGGGAGTCCATCTGCGGGGCGAAGAACTTCTTGTAGAAGCTGCGCGGCGGGGGAGCGTCGGTCTTCTTAACCTCGTCGGCCGCAGAAGCGCCACGGGCCAGCGCCAGGCCGGCGATCACGACGACGACTCCGCGGAACCGAGAACGCGGCATAGCCAATCCTTCCGTGGATACACGACGCAACCCACGGGCCAGATCCTCTGTACGCCGAAGCCCCTGGATCTGCCAGCCGGGCTCGGATTCCCGCGGATTTTTTGCCGCACCTGTCAACGGGATGACGTAATTGTTACGGATTCCGCCGCCTTCAGCGCGGGATTCGTCAGGAGGTGTGGCGCCAAACCACCCGCCCCGGCGACCACCGCGCAGGCCAGGATCGCGGCCAAGAGCGGGCCAGCGACGGCTAACTTGGGAGCCTCGTCGGTCGCGATGAACATCGCGCGGGCAATCGATAGGTAATAGAAGAGGGCAACGACCGCGAGGACCGCTCCCAAGAAGACGAGCCCGAAACGGCCGGCATCTGCGGCCGCCAGGAAGACGTAGGTCTTCCCCCAGAAGCCGAGCGCGAACGGGATCCCGCCCAGCGAGAGCAGGAAGACGAGCATCGAGCCCGCCAAGAGGGGAGAGCGTCGGATCATCTGGCGTGAGCCTTCGAGGGTCGGCTCGCAGCCCTCGGTCTCCATCGCGGCGACGACCAGGAAAGCACCCGCGTTCGAGACCAGGTACGCGACGAAATAGAAGAGAGCCAGCCCCGCCGCGAGCTTCGTTCCCGCCGCGAGGGCGAGCAAGACGTAGCCGATCTGAGCGATTCCCGAATAGGCGAGCAGCCGCTTCAGGTCGCGCTGCCGAAGCGCGAGGAGATTCCCCACCGTCATCGTCAGGGCGGCGAGGATGGCGAGCCACGACGCGACCGGCACGCCGGCCGGCTGGAAGACCTCGAAGACCAGACGGAACAACGCTGCGACCGCCGCCGCCTTGGGCGCCACGGACAGGAAGGCGAGAACCGGCGTCGGAGCCGCTTGATAGGTGTCGGGAACCCACAAGGAGAACGGAAAGATCGCGATCTTGAATCCGAACCCGACAAGCAGAAGAGCGGCGCCGATCCCCACCAGCGGGTCTTGCGGCCAGGAAGTCACTTGCATCCAGAACGTCGTCCCCGTCGCGGCGAAGAGGAAGCCGATGCCGAGGAGCATCACCGCGGCGGAAACGCTGCCGAAGAGGAAGATCTTGATCGCTCCCTCGACGGAGTGGCCCCGCTCCTTCTCGAGCGCCGTGAGGACGTACAGGGGAAGCGAAAGCAGCTCGAACGCCACGAACAGCGTCAGGAACTCCCGAGCGGAGCAAAGCGCCATCCCGCCGACGGTCGCGAACAAGAGAAGGACGAGCGCCTCGCCCGAGCGATCCTCGACGCCGCGCTTCTTGGCGTAGGGGTACAAGCCGACAACCGCCAGGAGCACCGACGCCAGGAGCACCCGTTTCGCGAAGAGGGCAAATCCATCCAGGAGGAAAGCGTCGGTCAGCGTGGCGGGAGCAGGGAGTAAATACGACCAGGAGATTATCCCGGCCAGGCCGACCGACGTTAGTAAATACAATCCACCGCGGCGCGGGTTGGCGCGCGACGGGGGAAACGCCAGGTCCCAAGCCAGCACGGCGAGCGCGAGGGCCAAAGTCGACAGCTCGAGTGAGGCGGCTCCGCGCATCGTCTATCTCGAGATGCGCGCCAGGAATTCCGCGACGCCCGGGTTGAGGGGGGCGAGGATCAGCCTCGGCCAACAGCCGAAGACGACGAGCGCCCCGCTCAGGATGACGAAACTCGCCCACTCGACGCCACGCGCGTCGCGCAACGAGCCGGTTGCAGCGGGGGCGGGGCCCAGGAAGATCGTGCGCACCGCGCGCAGCACGTAGAGCGCCGTGATGAACGCGCCGAAGACCCCCGGGACGACCCACCAGGAATGCGCGGAAGCCCATGCGCCCAGGAAGACCAGGAACTCGGCGACGAATCCCGCGAGCCCCGGCAGCCCCAGGGACGAGAGCCCCGCGATGACGAAGAAGCAGGCGATCCCCGGCATGGCGTGGGCGAAGCCGCCCATCTTGGTCATGTCCCGGACGTGCGAGATCCCGTAGACCAGATTGACGAGCGTGAAGAACAGCGCCGTCATGATCCCGTGCGCGACCATCTGGTAGACCGAGCCGGTCACACCGGTCGCATTGAGGGTCGCCATCCCCAGCATGACGATCCCCATGTGCGAGACCGACGAGTAGGCGATCAGATACTTGATGTCCTTCTGCCAGCCCGCGGCGAACGCGCCGTAGATGACGTTGATGACGGCGACCAATCCTACGAGCCACGCGAGCTCCCGGCCCGCCTCGGGCAGGAGCCCGAAGCCGATCCGCAGCACGCCGTAGGCTCCCAGCTTCATGAGGACGCCCGCGTGCATCATCGAACCCGCCGCCGGGGCCGCGGCGTGGCCGTCCGGCGACCAGGTGTGAAAGGGCCAGATGCCGGCCAGCACGCCGAATCCGACGTAGAACAAGAGGAACATCGTGCGGCCGAGGCTGCCGTGGAACGCAGCGTTCGAGAGCGCGACGTAGTCGAACGTCCCGCCGCCGACTTGCCTCCCCCCTTCGACCCACAGCAGGAAGATGCCGACGAGGATGAAGGCCGAGCCCGCCAGGAGGTAGAGGGTCAGCTTCATCGCTCCGTACTCCTTGAGGCCGACGCCCGTCTTCGCGAAGAACCGCCCGAACGGCCCTCGCCCGGGGACGTCCATCGACGAGCCCCAGATCCCGATCAGGACGTACATCGGAAGCACGGCCAGCTCGTAGAACAAGAAGAAGAGGAAGAGATCGAGCGAGACGAAGACTCCGTAAACGCCGGTGACGAGGAGCGCCAGGAACAGGAAGAACTCTTTTTCGCGCTCGGCGAGGGTCCACGACGTCAGCACGGCGGTCAGGTGGATCAGCGCCGTGAGAAGAACGAGCGGCACGCCGATCCCGTCGACCCCCATGTGCCAGGAAAGTCCCAACGACGGAACCAGCGGAACGGAGTGGACGAATTGGAATCCGCCGGCCGCGGCGTCGTAGCGCGACACGAGAAAGAGACTGGTGGCCGTCGGGACGACGGCGCCGGCGAGCGACGCGAGCCGGATCGGGAGACGCGCATGCTGGGGGAGGAGCAGAAGCAGGAGCGCGGCCGTGAAAGGAGCCGCGAGCGTCAGGGTCAGGACGTTCGTCACCTCGCCCTCACCGCGCCCAGGCCAGCCAAGCGAGCAGGACGAGACCGGCGGCGACCGCGATCAATCCGTCCTGCACGCGTCCGCTCTGGATCTCGGTCAGGCGCCCCGCGCCGATCCAGGTGCCCCAGGAGACCGCGTTGACGACGCCGTCGACGATGTACCGATCGAACCAGCCGACGGCGTTCGAGGCCGCAAGGTAGACGGTGCGATAGCCGGCCTCGAAGACGTCATCGACGAACCATCGTCGTTCGAGCAGCGTGACGATCGGCTGAAGCGATCGCGTCACGCGCGCCGGATCGAAGCTGCGCCGTTGATAGCCGGCCCAGGCGACGGCGAGGCCTAGAAGCGCGGCGGCCGTCCCCGCGATCGGGACGAAGAGCGGAGCGTGCTCGCCCGAAGCGCCCCCGCTGGAGATCGACGCGGCAAAGAGCGCCGGGATCGCAGGGGCCGCCGCGCCGGCGACGACCGCGAGCACCGCGAGCACGATCAGCGGCGCCCGCATCGCCATGGGCGCTTCGTGGGGATGCCCGGTCGCCTGTTTCGCGCCCATCGCCGCGACGAAGAATGCGCGGCCGATGTAAAACGCCGTCATCGCGGCCGTGGCGACGAGAACCGCGAACCCGACCGGGTGGCCGCCGGCCAACACCGCGGCCAGGACCTCGTCCTTCGAGAAGAACCCCGCCGTAGGGACGACCCCCGCCAGCGCCAAGGCGCCCGCGGCGAAGCTGAAGCAGGTCACCGGCATCGCCCGCCAGAGCCCTCCCATCTTGAAGATGTCGTTCGTGTGGACCGCGTGGATCAGCGAACCCGCGGCGAGGAAGAGGAGCGCCTTGAAGAACGCGTGCGTGACGAGATGGAAGTAGGCCGCCTCGGTCCCGCCCGCGCCGCAGGCCGCCATCATGAAGCCGAGCTGGCTGACCGTCGAAAAAGCCAGGATCCGTTTGATGTCGCTCTCGACGAGCGCCATCGACGCGGCGAGGAACGCCGTCACGACGCCGATCGCGTAGACCGCGCTCGCGATCCCGGGAGTCTGGTGGAGCAGGGGCGAGATCCTCACCATCAGGTAGACGCCCGCCGCGACCATCGTCGCCGCGTGGATCAACGCCGACACCGGCGTCGGACCCTCCATCGCGTCGGGGAGCCAGATATGGAAGGGGACCTGTGCGCTCTTCCCCATCGCGCCGAGATAGACCCCGGCGACCCCCCATGTCAGCGCCGCGCCGGCCAACGCGCCGCTTCCGGCTTTCGCGAACAGCTCGGTGAAGGTGAAAGTCCCGGCCGCCGTCCCGAGGACGACGATCCCCAGCGCGAAGCCGACGTCCCCGAGCCGAGTCGTCCAGAACGCCTTGAGCGCGGCGCGGCACGCGGCTGGCTTTTCGAACCAGAACCCGATCAGGAGATACGAGCCCAAGCCGACCAGCTCCCAGAAGACGTAGGTCTGGAGCAGGTTGTGCGCGAGCACGAGCCCCAGCATCGCGAAGGCGAACAGCGAGTGGTAGGCGTAGTAGCGGCCGAACGCGGCGGGCCTCTCGTCGGCCATGTAGGCGAGCGAGTACACCTGGACGAGAAGCGCGATGAGCGCGACGAGAACCGCCATCGACGCCGAGACCCCATCGGCGAGAAGTCCGAAGGCGATCGACGGCCCGCCCGCGAGCGGCGCCCAGATCCACTCGTCGACGACGGGTGCGCCCGCGGCGCGCACGCTCAGGACCAGCGCTCCTGCGGCGGCGAGCGAGAGGGCGATGCCGGCGATCGACACGATGGCGGCAGGCTTTCCCGATCTTCGGAGCGGCGGAACGACCGCGAGCAGCGCGAACGCGGCGAGCGGAGCGGCGAGAACCAAGGCCGCGGCGGTCACCCGCTAGCCCTTCAATTCCGAAAGGTCGTCGAGGACGACGCTCTTCCTTACGCGCGAGGCGAGCAGGACCAACGCCAGCCCGACCGCGATCTCGGCGACGGTGATGGCGATCCCGAACAACACGAGGACGACGCCGCCCAGAGCGCCCCGCGACCAGGCGATCGACACGACCGCGAGATTGACCGCGTTGAACATCAGCTCGATCGAAAGGAGGACGCCGATCGCATGCCGGCGCGCCAGAACACCGAACAGGCCGACGGCGAAGACCGCCGCGGCGATGATCAGGAGGCTCGCCGCCGTCATTCCGGGCGGTCCCTGCGCGCGACGAGCAGCGCGCCGAACACGGCGCCCAGGAGAAGCACCGACAGCAGCTCGAAAGGCACGAGGTAGACACGAAACAGAAGGACGCCGATTTCCCTTCCGCTGTCGAGCCCGCCCGTCCGCGACGCTCCCGCGATCGTGCGCGCCGAGCCGGCCAGCACCGCGAACACAGCGAGCGCCAGGATCGCGGCGGGCACCGGCCTACGCCAGCGCGGACCGTCCGTCTCCCCGCCCGCGACGACGAGCGCGAAGACGACGAGGGTCAACACGCCTCCCGTGTAGAGGAGGATCTGAACCGCGGCGAGCAGCGGCGCCGTCAGCAGGAGGTAAAACCCCGCCGTGGCCGCGAGCACGCCGCTCAGGGCGAACGCCGCTCGGAACAGGCTCCTCGCCGTGACGACGGCGAAAGCACCTGCGATCAGCACGGCCGCGAGCAGATAGAACGCCAGATCCCTCAAGCAGGCTCCTCCGCCTTCGGGAGCCCGCGCGCGGCGTCCGTCCATTCCCGGATCTTCGTCGGCGTCGCGTGCGAAGTCAGCTCGGGGGCCGCCAGGAGCGCGCGGCCGTTCGCCATCAGCCTCTCCTTCGTCAAGAGGAGCCCGTCGCGCGTGGTCGACGTCGGGGCCAGCTCGCGCGTCATCACGATCGCGTCGGTCGGACAAACCTGGATGCAGAGCTCGCACTGCATGCACGCCTGGTAGTCGAGGACGAAGTGGTCGCAGAAGGTGGCGCCGATCCCGTTCTGCCGCGCCTCGCCCTTTCTCAGCGTGACCGTGATGATCTCCGAAGGGCAGATGTACTCGCAGAGCCGGCAGCCGATGCAATTCTCCTCGCCCGTCTGCGGATCGAAGGTGAGCGCGAACGAGCCTGCGCGCCACTGGCCCGGGATCGGGCGCTTCTTGCGCGGGTAGGGGACCGTGTTCCCCGAGCGGAACGCGTTGCGCATCGTCACGCGCATCGTCCTGAGCGTCCCGAAGACGATCGTTCCGAGGCTGGGCACTAGGGCCTCATGACCCAGGCCGCCGCGGCCAGCAGATTCGCGAGCGATGCCGGAAGGAGGACCATCCAGTTGAGGCGGATCGCCTGGTCGATGCGAAGCCGCAGCAGGCTCCAGCGGATCCAGAGAACGAGCAGGAACACGGCGACCGACTTCGCGATCAGCCAGACGAATCCGGGGAGGAACGACGGACCGATGTAGCCGCCGAGAAAGACCGTCGCCGCGAGCCCGCAGAGGGCGAGCGTGTGCGCGTACTCGCCGGCGTAGAACAGCGCGAACTTGATCCCCGAGTACTCGACGTTGTAGGCCGCGATCAGCTCGGATTCCGCCTCGAGAAGGTCGAGCGGCGACTTGTTTCCCTCGGCGAGCGCGCACAGGAGGAAGATCCCGAAGCTCAATTGACCGACGACCGGGTAGAGGGCGAACCACATCCGGCGCTGCGCCTCGACGATCTCCGTGAGCTGGAACGAGCCCGCGAGGAGCGCCGGAATGAGGAGCGCGAGGATCAGCGGCACTTCGTACGAGGCCGCCATCGCGACCATCCGCAGGGCGGACAGCAGGGCGTACTTGTTGTTCGAGGACCATCCGGCGGCGAACACGCCGAGGAGGCTCAGCGACGCGAACGCCGTGAAGAAGAGAAACGAATACGGGTGATCGACGACGGCCAGATTCCGCGCGAGCGGCAAGAACGCGAATCCGACGATGGCGGGGGCCATCGCGAGGATCGGTCCCAGGTTGTAGAGCAGCGGGTCGGCCGCACGCGGCGTGATGTCCTCCTTGACGATCATCTTCATGACGTCGGCGAGGGGCTGCAGCCAGCCGTGGGGGACGCCGACCTCGTACGGTCCGATGCGGTTCTGGAGGCGCGCCGCGACTTTCCGCTCGAGCCACGTCATGTAGGCGACGATGGTCATCGCGGCGCCGAGCACGACCGTCGAGAGCAACAGCGCGCCGGTCCACCCGGAGAGAAGGGCGCTCATCGATCGACGTCTCCCAGCACCGGATCGAGCGAGCCCAAGGTCGCGACGACGTCGGCCACGAGCCCTCCCGGGAGAATATGCGGCACCACCTGCAGGTTCTTGAACGACGGCGCGTTGATCTTCAAGCGATACGGATTCGCCGTCCCGTCGCTGACGATGTGGAAGCCCAGCTCGCCGCGCGGCGATTCGACGGCGGCGTAGATCTCCCCCTTCGGCAGCTTCGTCGCCTTCGGGTTCTTGATCGGCTTGCGCGAGAAGACCGGCCCCGAAGGGAGCCCCTCGACGATGTCGCGCACCAGCTTGAGCGAGACCTTGATCTCGTCCATGCGAACCTGGAAGCGGGCCTCGGCGTCCCCCGCCGTCCGAGTGATCACGTCGAAGACGAGATCCCCGTAGGCGTCGTAGGGCGAGGCGCGGCGGACGTCGTAGCCGATTCCCGACCCCCGGAGGGTGGGGCCGGTGACGCCAACGCCCATCGCGAGATCCTTCGAGATGACGCCGACCCCTCTCGTCCGCTCTTCAAAGATCGGATTCCCCCCCGACATCGACCACAGCTCGGGGAGCCTCTCCTCGATCGAGGCGGCGAGCGCGTGCGACTTGGTCGCGAGCGCCGGGTCGAGGTCGTAGCGCGCCCCGCCGACCACATTGAAGTTCGTGTGGAAGCGGGTGCCGGTCAGCTCTTCGAGGAAGTCGAGAATCCTCTCGCGCTCTCTGAAGCACCACATGTAGAGGGTCGTCCCGCCGCCCAGGGCGCCGCCGAGATCGAGCCCCAGCGTCCCGAGCCAGACGAGATGCGACGACACGCGCTGCCACTCCGAGACGAACGACCGAAGCCACTGGCCGCGTCGGGGAACCGCGATTCCTCCGAGCCGCTCGACCGCAAGCACGTAGGCGTTCGAGTTGGCGGTGGGGGAGAGGTAGTCGTCCCGCTCGTAGACCGGCGCGAGCTGATCGTAGGCCAAGTGCTCCGAGAGCTTCTCGACCCCGCGGTGGAGGTAGCCGATCACCGGAGTCGCCTTGACCACGGTCTCGCCCGAGAGGTACAGCACCAGGCGAAGCACCCCGTGCGTCGAGGGATGCTGCGGCCCCATGTTGAGCGCGAGCTCGCCGAACTCCTTCTCGACGACCTCGATCGGCGGGCCGCTCACGGCCGGTATCCCCACGCGGTCTCCATCGCGAAGCTCTTCCGGAGCGGGTGCCCCACGTAGTCGTCCGGCATCAAGATGCGCCGCAGGTCCGGATGGGATCCGAACGTGACGCCGAAGAGATCGTAGATCTCCCGCTCCTGCCAGTCGGCGCCCGCGTAGACGTAGGCGATCGAATCGACGGCCGCCGCATCCTTGGGAACCGCGACCTTGACGAAGATCGTGTCACCGGTCTCGAGGTTGCGAACGGCGTGCAGCACTTCGAAGGCGGTCTCGCGCTCGGTCGCGGTGCCGAGCACGTAGTACCGGTAGCCGTGAGCGTCGCGCAGCGCTTGCAGCGCGGGGCGGAGCGAGTCCTTGGGGATCTCGACGCCGAGAGCGAACGGCGTCGCCCGGAAGCGCGTCGTCAGATGCTCGACGATGTCAGGCGCCGGCACGCGTCCCCTCCATGATCTTGCGCTGAAGCGCGAAGATCCCCTCGAGCAGCGCCTCCGGCGTCGGCGGGCAGCCGGCGACGTAGACGTCCACCGGAACGACGTGATCGACCCCCGGGACGACCGAGTAGACGTTGCGGTAGTGGTCCCCGCTGTTCGCGCAGCTTCCCATCGAGATCACCCACTTGGGATGGGCCATCTGGTCGTACAGCGTCCGGATGCGCGGGGCCATCTTGATCGTCACCGTTCCGGCGATGATCATCACGTCCGCCTGCCGAGGCGTCGGCCTGAGGATGACGCCGAACCGGTCGAGATCGAATCGTCCGGCGAACGTCGCCATCATCTCGATCGCGCAGCAGGCCAACCCGAACGTCAGCGGCCAGAGGCTCGACTTCTGCGCCCAGTGAAAGAGAGCATCCGATCGCAGGAGCGCGATGCCGCCGCCCGGGAAACGGACGACCTCCTCCGCGACATCCGTCAGAGCCGATCCCGCGGGCGCTTTGGACGGACCGAGGATGGGGAGGTTCTCGGCGGACATCAGCGCGTCCAGTCGAGGTCGCCCTTCCGCCAGGCGTAGACCCAACCAAGAAACAACACGCCGAGGAACGCGACCATCCCCCAGAACCCGGCCGTTCCCGCAGCGCGGAGCGCCTGGACCCAGGGAAACAGGAACGCCGCTTCGACGTCGAACAGGATGAAGACGAGGGCGATCAGGTAGAAGCCGACGGAGGTGCGGCGCCAGGCGGGGCCGAACGGCTGCTCGCCGCATTCGTAGGTGTCGTGCTTCACGGGGTGGCTCTTGGCGACGCGGTGGCGGAGGAGCTTCGCGGCGACGATCAGTCCGACGCCCATCGCGACGCACAAAAGGAGATGGACGGCCAGGCCGACGTACGGTTCGGGGGAGAGCACGGCTACGGCGCCACGTCGATGAAGAGCTTGTAGGTTCCGTCGGCCTGCTTTCTCCAGACGTGCAAGAAGCCGAGCTTGCTATCCGATCCGCCGGCGCCAAGAGCCTCGGTGCAGGTGCCGTAGGCGTAGCCGACATCCCCCGAGGCCGACGCGGTGATCTGCTCGGCCGCGCAGGACATCTTCTGCCTCTCGCCGTCGAGAACCGCCTTGGCGGCCGGGCCGACGGCGACGTCTTCGTTCTGGCGGTACAGGCGCACTCCGGGCTCGGCGGCCGCCGCGAGCGCGCTCCCGATCCCCCGCTTCGCCGCGGTGGCGAGCGCCCGCTCGGCCGTCGTCATGGCGAGGCGGGCGTTCGCCGCGTCGTTCGGCTTGACGTTCTTGGCGGGAGCCGCGGGGAGGCCGTTCTCGACCGACGTGGGGAGCGTGAAGAGCATCTTCATCGCTCCACCGGAATCCACGACGACCTTCCAATCGCCCCCCGGTTGCAGGCGCCACACCGAGAAGAACCAACCGGTGAGCGATTTGATCTTATTGCTGTCGGGGCCGAGGATCTGCCACGGCCCGGAGGAGAAGGCGAGATCGCCGGACGACGAGACGGCGACCCACGACGGACCCCACGTCAGGACGGTCGACGCATGCGGCTTTCCCTCGTGATGTGGGCGCGCAGGGGTCGGCAGGGGGTCGAACGTGATCGCGGTGTCGGCCAGGTGGGCGAGGAACGCCTCGTGCTGTCCGTCGCGGACGGAGGCTGCGGCGAAGGCGCGCTCCGCTTCGACCACCTGGTCGAAAGGAGAGAGCGTCGCGGCGAAGACGAGGGCCGACAGCAGCATCTCAAAACCCCATCTTGAAGCCCAGCTCGATCGTCCGCGGCGGTCCGGCGTTCGAGATCACCGCGCCGAAATTCGACGCGAGCGCCCGGCCCTCCACGAGCCCGCCATTGTACCGGTTGAAGACGTTGAAGATCTGGACGAACGCCGTCCCCTGGGCTTTCCCCTCCTTGACCGCGAACGGACGGTAGAGCCGCAGATCGAGCTGAGAGAGGTACGGAGCCGACAGGGACGAGGCAGGGCCCATGCCGTGGGCCGCCCGGTACCGGTTGACGGGACCGAGCGGCGTGTCCACCCCGGTGTTCCGTCCGACCCCGGGCGGCCGGTCGCTGGTGATTCCGTCGAGGTTGTCGTCGTTCCCCGTCGTCACGTTGAAAGGGAGCGACGTTGCGTATTGGTAGACCCCCGATAGTCGTAGCCCGAGGAAGTAGAGGCCGACGTCGCCGGCGGCGACGAATCGGTGACGGCGGTCGTTGTCCGACCGGCCGCGCTCGGATCCGAGATCAGCCGAGTCCGGCGGCAGGTAGATCCCCCCCTTGAGCGGATCGGGGCCCATGTCTTCCGCCTTCGAGAGCGTGTACGAGAGGCTGTACCAGCCAAAGCCCGACTGCCACTTCCACCCCAGATCGAGTCCCGTGTACCAGGCGCGCCCTTCGGTGACGACGGCGGCGATCGACCCGACGTTGACTTGATCGTACGCGTGGATCGGAACGCCCAGAAAGTCCTTCCCGACGACCGGATTGAGGTCCTTCATCAAGGGCACGTGGTAGGTGAGCGAGCGCGTGACGTTGGCCGAGAGAGCGCCGTGCTTCCCGAACGCTCGGTCGAACCCGAGGTTGAACAGGTTCGCCTGCGTGGAGTCGAGCCGCGTCCCGGTCGAGAACTTGAGCGTCAGGAAATCGGGAAAGACCAGGATCTGCCTGACGGAGTCGATCCCGTGCTGGGCGATGTAATCCTCCGTCAGCTCGTACGTGAAGCCCTGGGGGAACGTGAAGCCGATCTTCGTTCCCGAGGTGATCGCGGCGACGGCGGGGAAGGCGAGGATCGTCTTGTTGTAGAAGACGCCCGCGCCGCCGCGGACGACCCATTCCCGCTTCTTTCCGCCCGTCCACGTGAAGCCGACTCGGGGGGCGAGGTTGTTGTAGTCCCGGCCGGCGCCGCCGTTGGGGACCGTCGAGTTGACTTTGGCCGACGAAGGAAGCGTGTAGGTGTCGAGGTCGTAGCGCAGGCCGAAATCGAACAGCCAGCTCGACGTCGCCTGCCAGGAATCTTGTGCGAAAGCGGCAATCTCCGTGTCGTCGAGCGTCGCGTCGGGGGCGCCGTCGATCAGCTGGAAGACGACCGGGTAGGTCCACGGAAGGGCGGGTTCATCGATGCGGCCGTCCCCGTTGTCATCGATCCCGTTCGGGAACGCGGGGACGGGGATGTCGTAGTCCAGCTGGCAGGTGCCCTTGCCGAGGGCCGGGCACTGATCGTTGTTGAGGTCGCAAACCTGGTTGGTGTCCAACGAGCAGCGCCGCGCGATGTCGCTCACCGTGATGCCGCCGTCGTCGCCAGGCTGGTAGGGCGTGTCGGTCCTGTAGATGAAGTTCCCGTTCGGATTGAACCGAGCCTTGACCTTGGTTCGCGACGGAGTCACGTCGTAACCGAACTTCGTCGTGTGATGTCCCTTCACCCAAGTCAGGTTTTGGACGAGCTGGAACACCTTCGCGTCGCGGTCCTGCCGGCTGAGATTGTTCCCGCCGAACTGCGCCGACGGGTGCTCGACGCCCGACGCGGTCGAGTTCGCCGTCTGGAGGATCGACGAGGTTCCGAACAGCACGCGCATCTCGTGGATCAGGCTCGGGTTGAACACGGTGGTCAGCGCAGCGCCGATCTGCACGTCGCTCTCGTCGAGCCGGAACCCCCAATCGGGCGTGCTGATCCCGCCGACGTTGATCCCGTGCGTGGAGCGGTTGTCGTAGGACAGGCGCACCATCAGCGTGTTCGAGGGGTCGACGTTGAAATCCGTCCTCAGGAACGCGTTGTCGTCCGAGCTCGGCGCCTCGTACCGGCCTCCCTGAACGCGGTCCTTGGTGAAGCCGGTGTAAGGGACGATCGGCCGCTCCTCCTGGTGCTCGTACGCCGCGAACCAGAACGACTTGTCCTTGACGAACGGGCCGCCCCACTTCATCCCCGCCGACCAGTCCCCCGACTGGTCGGGAACCCCGGGAATTTCGGGAAGGCTGTCGACCAGAGATCCCGATGCGTTCAGGCCCCGGGGCGAGCCTTGCACGAAACCGAGGCCGTCGAGCTTGTTCGTCCCGCGCTCGGTGACGAGGTTGAGCACGCCTCCGGACGCGCGGCCGAACTCCGGCGAGAACTGATGGGTCAGGAGCACGAACTCGCTGACCACGAGGTCCGAGAACGTCGCGTTGAGGGTCGTCCCGCTCGCCTGGTCGTTGTTGTCGAGGCCGTCGACCAGATAGGAATTCGCGCGGCCCGTCTGCCCGTTGACGACGAACGGAGGCTCGCGCTCGCCGTAATACGAAGCCGGAGCGGTCCGGCGGACGGAGGAGTCGAGCAGGGAAAGGTCCACGATGTTGCGGCTGGCGATCGGCAGATCGTCGGCCTGTTCTCCGAAGATGCGCAGCTCGCCACCGGTGCGTGTGGGATCGATCAACGGAACCTCGGCGCGTACGGTCACGCTCTCCTCGAGCCCGGTACCGACGATGAGCGTCACCTCGCCGGTCTGCTGGAGCCTGAGCGTGATCGACTTGGTGTCCGAGAGGATTCCCTCCGGGGAGCGCGCCACGATCGCCCACGTTCCGGGGGGGAGCAGATCGAAGCGGAAGCGGCCATCGTCGTCGGAGGTCGTCGTTCGCAACGCGCCGCTGGCCTCGGAGCGCGCCTGAACGAGCGCGGCCGCGACCGGCTTCTCGTCCGGCGTCGTCACACGACCGATCAGCGTCGCTGAGGTCGTCTGCGCCCGTGCGCCGGCGAACGCGGCGAGAGCCGTCAGACAGACGGATGCGATGCGCCGGCGATGACGGGGGATCGGCCTCACGGTCTCCGTCTCAGTGCAGGTAGTGTCCCCAGGGACCGGTTCCGGTCAAGCCGCGAGTGCGCACAAGGATGTAGGTCGGGTCGCCGTCCCAGCAGTTGGTCAGGCCCACTTGACCGACGACGCTCCAGCCAGCGTCGCTCGTCGCGTTGTCCGAACCCAGGATGTCATAGCCGACGGCGCAGGCGTCGGTCGTCGGGATCCAGCAGACGTGAACGTTCGGCGCCGGAAGCCTGTCGACCGTCAGTCCCGTGACCTCGAGCGCGGGAGTGCCGCCGGAGAGGCACGTCGTAGTCGCCGAGACCTCGGCGGGATACGAGAAACTCGGGTCGCCCGAAACCGTCGTCGGGTATTTGATGCTCTCGTAGGTCGTGATCACGCCGCTGGAGGGGTCGGTGAAGTTCGAGAGCGACGTGACGGTGAAGTAGTAAGTCTTCCCGGGCGCCAGCCCGGAGATCGTCGCGGTCGTCCCGGCGAACGAGACCTGCCCGGCGTTCGTCACGGAGTTGAAGGCATAGCTCGACGACGCGCCCGAGTCGGTGTCCCAGTAGATCCTGTACGCGGACAGGCGGTGCGTGTCGTTGCCAGGGTTCCAGGAGAGCGCCACCGACGTGTCGGTCACCGTCCCCACGGAGATCGAGATCGGCGGGAGGAGGCCGTACTCCATGTCGGTGAAGGCGAACGACGTGAAATTGGTGCAGGGGGTCTCGCCGGTCTCGCCCGAGGCGAAGTCGACGGTGTTCGCGCCTCGGACGAGAGCGACCGACCCGACGTAGGGCGCCTGCCAGTAGTAGACGATCGTCCGGACCTTGTCGACCTGGAAACCGCAGGCAGAATCGGTGTACAGACAGAATTCCGTCGTGTTCCTCGTGACGAGCGCGTTCAGCGTGTGACCTGACGGGAGCGTAACCACGCCGCCTTTGACCATCTTGACCCCCTGCTTGCCCGCGTAGGTCTGGCCGCCGGTGGTGCACTGCTTGGCCCAGAGAGTGCCGGGAGTCGGGAAGGGCTGGTTGGTGCCGCAGTGCTGGTTGTAGACCCACTCCTGACAGACGCAAGTTCCCTCGCCGGCAAGGCAGTTGGAGTTCGACGTGCAGGTCTTGGTCGGGTTGAGCGAGCAGACGTTGCTCGTCACAGGGACGCTTCCCCAAGTGTCTCCAGCCTGAGTGTAGTAGCCGCCCGCGTCGTGGTGCGCAAGCTGCCAGAGCGGCGCTTCGTTGCGAGGCTTCCCTGCCTCGTCCGTGAAGCAGAACCGGCTCTCTCCGTTCCCGAACCCGCCGGTGACGCCCTCGAGCTGCGCCCCCGCCCGGAGCCAGAACGTGACGTCGCCCGCCCGGTCTTCGCGCTGAACGACTTGATTGTCCTTGCGCACCGTTCCCGTGAGGTTGCTGTCGAGACGCTCGAGAAGGGGCGCCGAAAGGGATCCGCCGGCGGGAAGCCCCTGATAGCCGCAGCGCGCGGACTCGCAAGTCTCCGCGGCATTCGGCGGGACGTCGGTCGAAGCAGTCTCCTGTCCCGAATTCACGCCCGAGAAATCCCAGCTATCCAAATTGACCAGATCACACACGTTGTTGATCCCTGGATTCGGGACGAGCTGAGCCGGAGTCGTCCCCGCTCCTTTGTTCCATCCGTACTTGATGTCGATGTAGGTCCCCGGGTAGAGCTGGTCCGCATAGACCTTCAAGGTCGAGGCGCCGGAGAGAACGCTCTCGACGACGCTGATCGATGAGATGTTGAGCCGCGTTCGGCCGTCGGTCGAGGCGGGGCCGCTGATCTCGGCCAGCACCCCCCCGCGCGGGCTGACCCACCGGTGGATCAGCGCGTCGGGGCGAAGCGCCTTTTCTCCGGCGCGTCGTCTAGAGAGGAGGATGCGCTGCAGCACGACCTCTTCCGGGCCCGACGGGAGGTGGACCCAGCCGATGCCGACGGTTGCGACGTCCGCCTGGATTTCGTCCACCAAGCCGTCGGCGGTCTCGTCGAAGCCGAGGACGACGCGGGCCCCCATCTTCATCTGAGATGAATCGCGATCGGGGAGAAGCCAGCGCTCGGCGTCGGCACCCGCTAACAGCGCACGCGCGGTTCCTGGCTGGCCCGCTCGCGTCGCCGCCAGCGCCAACCCCTGGTCCTCAGATGAGATCGTGACAATTGCCGACGCACCGAGCGCAAGGGATTCGAGATGCCATCGAGTCTTGCCTTCCGGGGAGGTCAGATCCTCCGGAAGGGAGAATGCCGGTGAAACGTCTCGTGCGCGGACCTCGCGCACGGTCGACCCCGCGGCGAACGAAGACGTGACCAAACCCAGCGAGCAGAGCCCGGTCGCAAGACGGCGCATGCTGACTCCCTCCCGTTGAGATCGCACCCGGCACGCGTTGTACCCGCGGCCATGGTGAGGGGCAAGGGTTTTTTATAATAACTTCACGAAACGGCGTCGGCCTGGAGAAAGTGGAGGGCCCGATAAAGTCCGTCCGGCCGGGATATCAGCTCCTCGTGCGTGCCAAGCTCGCTGACCTGCCCGTGGTGCAGAACCAGGATTCGGTCGGCGTTCCTGATCGTCGCCAACCGGTGAGCGATGACGATCGACGTGCGTCCGGACAGCAGGCTGTCGAGGGCCGCTTGGATGTGGCTCTCGGTCTCGGGGTCCACCGAGGCGGTCGCCTCGTCGAGAACCAGAACCGCGGGATCGAACGCGATCGCGCGCGCGAAGGAGAGGAGCTGCTTCTCGCCGACGGAGAAATTCCCGCCGCGCTCCCGGACCGGCTCGTCGTATCCGGCCGGGAGTGCCTCGATGAACAGGTCGGCCCGCACCGAGCGCGCCGCCTTTCGAACGTCGTCCGGGCCGATGGTCGCGTCCCCCAGCGCGATGTTCCCGGCGACCGTCCCCGAGAAGAGAAAATGGTCCTGGAGCACGACGCCGATCGCGCGGCGCAGCGAGGCGAGGTCGTACTCCTTGACGTCGACCCCGTCGAGCAGGATTCGGCCCTCGCGAACGTCGTAGAGGCGCGCGAGCAGGCGGATCAGCGTCGACTTCCCGGCACCCGTCCATCCGACGACGGCCAGGCGCTCACCCTCCGCGACTCGGAAGCTGACGTTCCTCAGAACCGACGGGCCGTCGCCGTAGCCGAACGTGACGTTCTCGAAGACGATCTCGCCGCGCGCGCGGCCGGCAGGCCGGTGCGGGGAAGAAGGCGAGGCGAGCGTCGCCTTCATGTCGAGCAGGGCGAAGATCCGCTCGGCAGAGGCCATCGCCGCCTGCATCACCGTGTACCGCTGCGACAGCTCCTGCACCGGGCGGAAGAAGCGGCCGGCGTACTCGATGAACGCCACCAGCGTTCCGAAGGTGATCGCGCCGCCCGTGAGCCGGACTCCGCCGGCCCACACGATCGCCGCCATCGTGACCGAGCCCATCAGTTCGGCCACTGCGGAGAAGGCCGATTCGTAGAGCACTCCCGACATCTGCGCCGCGCGATGCTCGGTGTCGAGCGCGCCGAATTCGGCGGCGGCGAGCCGCTCACGGCGGAAGAGCTGCAGGATGCGCATGCCCGAGACGAACTCCTGCAGGCTCGCGTTCAGCTTCGCGATGGCCGCCCGGATGGCGCGGTAGGCGTCCCTCACGCGAATCCGGAACCACCAGGAAACCAGTAGCATCGGCGGGATCACCGCGAACGTGACGGCGGCGAGCTTTGGATCCATGGCGATCAGGATGACCACGATCCCGGCGAGCTTGGCGAAATCGGAGAGGATCAGGACGACTCCCGAGGTGAACGCCTCGTTGATCGCCTCGACGTCGGTGGTCACCCTCGTCATCAGACGGCCGACCGGCGTCTTGTCGAAGTACGAGGAGGGAAGCCTCTGGAGATGCGCGAAGACCGCGTTCCGAAGGTCGAAGACGACGTTCTGTCCCGTGCGCTCCAGCAAGTAGATCTGGAGGAACCCGAAGCCGAAATCGAGCGAGAGCGTCGCCAGGAACAGAGCCGCGGGAAGGATCATCCCCTCGGTCCGCCGCCGGACGATGAATTCGTCGATGACCTCCTTGACGAGATACGGCTGGACGAGCTGGACCGCCCCCGCCGCGAACAGGGTGAGGAGCGTCAGAGCGACGAGACCGCGATAAGGTGCGACGTACGCCGCGAGCCTCTGCATGAGGCGGCTGTCGTAAGCGCGGCCGAGAACGTCGTCGCGTTCGCCGTTCATGCCAGGCGCTCCTCCATCCGCGCCCTCAAGAACAGCCGCGCGTAGACGCCGTTCTTGGCGATGAGGCCGTCGTGGCTCCCGTCCTCGACGATCCGCCCCCGCTCGAGCACGACGATCCGGTCCACCGCCCGGAGCGTGGAGAGTCTGTGCGTGATCAGGATCAGGGTCCGATCCCCGAGATGCCGTGGAAGCGCGTCGAGAATCGCCTTTTCCGTGTCGGCGTCGACGGACGACAAGGCATCGTCGAGGATCAACAGGGAGGGGCGCGCGGCGATGGCGCGCGCGAGGGTTGCCCGCTGGCGCTGGCCGCCCGAGAGGGTGTAGCCGCGCTCGCCGACGACGGTGCGAGCGCCGTCGGGCAGGGCGGGGAGATCCGCATCGAGCCGCGCGATCCGCATCGCATCGTTGACATCGGATTCGTCCGCCTCCGGACGGCCGAACGCGACGTTGTCGTAGAGCGGCCTGGACAGCAGGAACGCCTCCTGCGGGACGAGTCCGACGCCGGCGCGGAGCCGTTCGGCCGGGACGTGGGCCAGGTCCTCACCACCGACGAACATCGTTCCCGGTGGAGCCGGATAGATCTTCGCGATCAGATGCGCGAGCGTCGATTTCCCGGACCCGACGGCGCCGACGATCGCCACGCGCGACCCCCGAGGAATGGTGAGATCGATCCCGCGAAGCGCCGGGCGCTCGTCCGAGCCTTCGTACGCGAAGGTCAAGCCGCGGATCTCGACGTCGCCTCCGACGGCGGAGACGCTCCTCTCCCGCGATCGCGGGGGGGCGACGGAGGGCTCGGTCGAGAGGATCTCGTCGAGGCGTCGCATGGCTCCCGCCGCGCGCTGAAAGACGTTGACGATCCACCCCAAGGCGACGGTCGGCCAGGCCAGCTGCGCGAGGTAGGCGTTGAACGCGACGAAATCGCCCAGCGTGATCCGGCCGTGGATCACGTCGAGCCCGCCGGCGAAGAGGACGAGGACGGTCGCCGCTCCCGTGAAGATGCCGATCAGCGCCACCAGGACGCCGCGCACGCGCGCGAGCCCGAGCTGCCGCGTCCGGAACTCGTCGCACAGCGCGCGGAAGCGCGCGATCTCCTGCTCCTCCTGGGCGTAGATCTTCACCTGCTGGATGCCGGCGAGATTCTCCTGGGTGCGGTCGCTGATCGCGCCGAGCTGCTCCTGAACGGCGAGGGATCGCGCGTAGACGCGCTTGCTGATCCGGTTGACGCCCCAATAGAGGAGTGGAAACAGCGCGAGGGCGACGAGCGTCAGCCGCACGTCGAGCGCGAGCATGGCGACCAACACACCGACGTAGACGATGGCCGTGTTCTGCGCGTTCAAGAGGCCGGGACCGTAAAAGGACTGGAGCAGCTGAAGGTCGTTGATGCCGCGCGACATGAGATCGCCGGTGCGCTGGCGGTCGTAGAACGGCGCATCGAGCACGAGGAGCTTCCCGAGGAACGCCTCGCGCACGTCGAACGCGATCTTGCGGGACGCGCCCAGGATCGCCAGGCGCGAGTGGGTCCGCGCCCAGGCTTGAACGAAGGCCAGGACGATCATCCCCGAGGCCCAGGCCGCGAGGCGCCGGGCGCTCCTGCCCAGGGTGAGATCGTGAACGGCGCCGCGGAGCAACCAAGGGATTCCCAAGGCCAGGGCGTTGGTCGCGATGAGCCAGCAGAGGCCGACGACGAAATCCCGCCGGTAGGGGCGGGCCCAGGACCAGAACCGCTCGTATTCCCGAGGCGTCACGGCGATCAGGCGGCGGGCGTCGCGGCGGGGGAAACGGCGACCCGGAGGATCCGCCGCCCCTTCACGCGGGTCACCTGGAGCGAGCGCCCTCCGAAGACGATCGAGTCGCCGACACGCGCCAGGCGTCCGAGCCGCGCCTGCACGAGGCCGCCGATCGTCTCGACGTCTTCCGTGACGTCCTCGTGCGAGCCGGTCGCATCCTCGAGCTCCGCAATGGTCATCGCCGCGTCGAGCGCCAGCCGGCCGTCGGGCTGCTTCTGGACGCGAGGCGCCTCCTGGTCGAACTCGTCCTGGATGTCGCCGATCAGCTCCTCGAGAATGTCCTCGAGCGTGACGAGGCCCGACGTCCCGCCGTACTCGTCGACGACGATCCCCAAGTGGGACTTCTGCCGCTGGAAGAGCGCCAGCGCCTGCTGGATCTTCGCGTTCTCGGGAACGTACAGGGGCGTCCGGGCGAGCGCCCTGAGGTCGGGGCGGCTTTTCGAGGGCGGCGGCGCGACGAAGAGATCCTTGACGTGGATGATGCCGACGACATTGTCGATGGTCCCGTCGCAGAGCGGCAGCCGGGTGTGACCGTACTCGCGCGAGCGGGCGGAGTTCTCGGCGTACGAGCGGTTGAGATCGAGCCAGAGGACGTCCGCGCGTGGGACCATGATCTGGCGGACCGCGCGGTCGGCGAAATCGAGCGCATTCGAGAGAAGCCGGCCGTGCGACTCCGAGAGGGCGCCGCTCTTGCGGCTGACGGCGAGAATCATGCGCAGCTCGGCCTCGCTGTGCGCCAAGCTCGCCTCCGTAGGCGGCGCGAGATGCATCGTCCGGATGACCACGCCGGCCGATCGGTTCATGAACGAGATCAGCGGATAGAAGAGGAAGCGGATGATCCGCAAGGGCCAGGAGACGGCGAGCGCGGTCGATTCCGCGTGGCCGATCGCCACGGTCTTCGGGACGAGCTCGCCGATGACGACGTGCAGATAGGTGATCAACAGGAACGAGAGAAGGATCGCGGCGGTGTGCGCGGCCCCAGTGCCCCAGCGGCCGAGCCAGGTGAACCAGGGCTCGATCAGGTGCGCGAACGCGGGCTCGCCGATCCAGCCCAACGCCAGGGAAGCGAACGTCACGCCGAGCTGGCAAGCGGAGATCATCGCCTCGAGATGGCGCAGGACCTCGCGCGCGGCGGCGGCCCGCGGCACGCCGCGCTGCACGAGGTCCTCGATGCGCGTGACCCGAACGCGGATGATCGCGTATTCCGCGGCGACGAAGAAGGCGTTGATTCCGACCGCGGCCAGCGCGACGAGAGCGAGAACGGCGTCCATCAGCGGGGCAGTATAGGCGACCCCTCCGGATCGCGAAGGACGCCGCGGTCCAGAAACCAGCGAAGGCGCGAGACGACGTCGTCGCACGTCCTCAAGTGGGTTGGGTCGAACGCCACCGCCTTCTCCTTGTGCTGGGCGAGCCAGCGCGCGACGATCTCGACGTCGATCGGCCGTGAGCGTCCGGAGCGCGGCCCTCTCTTCGGATCGAAGAACTCGTCTCGCAGGATCCGCTCGATTCTCTTGAGCCCGCCGCCCCGCCTCCCGAGGGGAACCGAATCGAGAAGCTCTCCATCGCGGATCAGCCACGCGCGAAGGATCCACGGCTCCTCGGCGGGCTCGAGGATGAGGATCGAGGCCAGACGCGACGCGCGGTGGGGCCGGCGGTGCACCTCGCGCTGCACGTTCCGCTCCGGCGCGTCGCGCCGGATCTGCGCGGCCTCGCGGAGGAGGGCTTCGAGGTCGGAGCCCGAGGGACGGACCTCGAAGCGATGCACGGCTTCGATGATCGCACGCGAGCGCGGGCCGCGCGGCGCGTCGTCGCCGAACCAAGCCGCGAGCCGCCGCTTGAGGTTCTTCGATTTCCCGACGTAGAGGAGCTTGCTGTCGAGGTCGTAGAATCGGTACGTTCCGGGAACGGGGGGGAGCGCACGGAGGTCCTCCCGGGAGAAGGCGTAGCGCGGCCACGGTGGGCCGTCCCCGCCCGAGCGGCAAGAGGCCAAGGTCTCCTCCCAGCTCTCCCCGGGTCGTCGCAGAGCATCGAAGCACGCGGGGAGCAGCTCGATTCGCCGCGCCGGGTCGTCCTCGATGATCGACACGGAGAGCCCGAGCGCCGCAGCGATCTCCTCGACCGTGTGCAGACCCTGTCGGCTGAGTCGGCGGCGCGCGAGGAGCGCCAGCGGCAGCGGATCGACCAGCGGCTCCTCGATCCACTCCTCGAGCGCTGCCAGCGCCGCCGGAGGCGCCTGGAGCACGACGCGCGCCCCGTCGACGAGCGCTCGCATCTGGGCTTTGAGATCGGTCGCCGGCGCGAGCAGCGCGAGATCCCCTCCGCAGGCGGCGAGGATCTCCTCTCCGCGGCGGCGCGCGCCCGCAACGGCGGACAACGTGAACGGACCGCGCGGCACCGTCCGGGCGCCTTCGACGAGGACGAACGCGATGTCGGGCTCCGGCGCAACGGCCGCGTCGATCGTGACCTCGCGCCATGCGCCGTCGTCGTAACGCAGCCTGGGGTCGTTCCCGAAGGCCGCCCCGAGGACGAGCCTTGCCTGTTCCTCGTCCGCGACCGTCAGCGCGAGCAGCTCGCGCGCCAGCCGAATCGACGACGCGGGCTTGCCGGAGCTGTGCAAATAGCGGACGGCGCGCTCGGCGACGACGGAAGGAGGTCGCGAGCTCATCGCATCACCGCGGATCGCTCATCGGCGCGACTTGTAGCACCCGGCAAGAATCGCGTCAAAGTCCGGCCGTGCTACAAGACTCCCGATGTCGAGGGCTGGACGAGCGGTCGACCTCGCCGTCGTCGGCGCCGGCGCGGCGGGGCTCATGGCGGCGATTTTCGCGGGGCGCACCGCGCGCGCAAGCGGGGCGTCGATCTCGATCATGGCCTTCGACGGCGCGGAGCGTATCGGCGCCAAGATTCTCATCGCCGGCGGCGGCCGCTGCAATGTCACGCACGACATCGTCGACGAGAGTGCGTTCGCGGGCTCGACGAAGCCCGCGATTCGAAACGTGCTGAGACGATTCGACGTCGACCGGACGGTCCGGTTCTTCGCTGATCTCGGCGTTTCGCTCAAGAGGGAAGAGACCGGGAAGCTGTTTCCCGTGACCGACAACGCGCGGACGGTGCTCGACGCGCTCTTGGCCGCGTCGCGCGAGGCCGGAGTCGAGATGGTCAACCCGTGGCGGGTCGATTCGATCTCGGCCGAGGACGACGGCTTCGAGCTCCGCGGCCCGGCCGGGGCGATGAGAGCGAGGCGAGTGGTCCTCGCCACGGGGGGGAAGAGCGTGCCGAAGACGGGCTCCGACGGTCACGGGCTCGAGCTGGCCCGCCGCCTCGGCCATACGACGACACGGAAGATTCTCCCGGGGTTGGTGCCGCTCCTTCTCGCCGAGCGATGCTTCATCCGCGATCTCGCGGGCGTGACTCTGGACGCCGCGATCACGTTGCGGTCCGCGAGCGGCAAGGCGCTCGCGCTGTTCTCGGGATCGACGCTGTGCACGCACGTCGGCCTGTCGGGTCCGCCGGTTCTCGACATCAGCCGCTACTGGCTCCATGCACATCTCGACGATCCCGGGGCGCATCTGACGGTCGATTGGCTGCCGGAGCTGGGGGGGACGGGACTCGCCAAGGAATTCTCCCGACGCGGAGGACCGGCGATCGGCACCGTGCTCCGCGCCTTGCTGCCCGAGCGGCTCGCGGATGCGCTTTGCGTCGAAGCCCGGATCGACCACGGCGCGTCGTACGACCGTCTCTCGCGCGACGCGCGAGACGAGCTCGTTCGAACGGTTTGTTCATACCGCCTCCCGGTGACCGGTGATCGCGGGTTCTCGCACGCGGAGGTCACCGCGGGCGGCGTCCCTCTTGCCGAAGTCAACCTCCGTACGATGGAGTCGCGAGTTCGTCCTGGGCTTCATCTCGTCGGCGAGATTCTCGACGTCGACGGCCGAATCGGCGGCTTCAACTTTCAGTGGGCCTGGGCATCGGGTTTCGTCGCCGGGACAGCTATTCCCTCTCCGCAGGGAGAACCCCCGACGCCTCGAGGTAGCCGAGGCCGTGGCGCTGCGCGTAGACGGCGCACTCCTTGATCTTTCGGAGAAGCGCCGTGGCCATCGCGCCCTCGCCCCCGCGCGTGGCGGCCCCGATGATCTTCGCGCCTTGCTCGCCGAGGAAGTGCAGGAGCTCGCCGATCTCGCCGGGGCCGACGAACGCTCCGATGTCGTTGGGGCGCCTCAGCTCGAGCCCCAGCGCCTGCTTGAGGGAAGGAAACGCTTCGCACGCCTCGCCAAAAACCCGCCAAGCGGGGCTCAGGCAATCGGGGGCCCGAACGCCGGCCACGCGACAGATCGTCTCGAGCCCATCGACGTCGCGTGCGAGCCAGAACGGGGCGATGCGCGCGTGCATCGAAAGCGCGCGCCACGGCAACTCCTCGGGGAGCGCTTCCGCGGCGGGGCGGGCGGGAGCGTCGCCGGCGGTCCAGCCCCGTCCCTCTCGCGCCAAACGGGCGAGCTCGTAGATCTTGCTCAGGAGCGCCAGGAGATCGTTCCTGTAGACGAGATCGGACGGCAGCTCGGCCAGCTCGGCCGGTTCCACGCTCTTCGCAAGCTCGGGGTCGAGGTGCGTCAGCTGCGCGCGGACGACGTTCTCCGCTCCCGCTTCCGATTCGCAGGCCATGTACGCTTCGACGGCGTTGGCGACGCGCTCCGCGGAGTTCTCCGCGATGAAGAACGGACGCCCGTCGAGGTGAAGGTCCGGATCGAAGCCCTTCGCGGCCCGGCGCGCCATCTCGTCGGGCTTGAAGTCGATCTTCTCGATGTTCGCACGGAAACGCTGCCACGGGCTGGCCTTCGGATCGATCTTCGGCGCCTCGGCCGCCAGCGCGAGCTGCTCGATCGCGAGCGCGAACCGGCGCGCTACCCAGCCCGTGTGCCGGATCGTCCCGGCACGCCTGACGAACTCCTCGGGATTGACCTTGCGGCCGGCGACGAGCGGGGCGATGAGATCGTCGAAGAACTTGAGATCGACCGGATGGAACGAGACGAAACCCTTCATCGCGGGCCGAGTCTACCAAACGCTCGCGTAGAATGATCGCAGAACGGAGGCTCCCCGATGGACTCACGAGCGCTGTGGGACCGCTACCGAGACTGGCTGTACGACGATCCGCCTTCGGGGCTCCGCGTCGACGTCAGCCGCATGGATATCACCGAGCGACACGAGCGCGCCTTGGCGGCGAAATTCGTCTCGGCGTTCGCCGCCATGGACGCTCTCGAGAAGGGAGCGATCGCCAACGTCGACGAGCGGCGGATGGTCGGACACTATTGGCTGCGCTCGCCGGAGCTGGCGCCGACACCGGAGATCACCGGCGCGATTCGCTACACGCTGACGCGGATCCTGGCCTTCGCCGACGGCGTCCATCAGGGGCGCATCCGCCCCGATGCAGGGGAGCGGTTCACCGACGTTCTGACGATCGGCATCGGCGGCTCCGCCTTGGGCCCGCAGTTCGTCGCCGACGCGCTGGGCTCGGGAGCCGACCGGCTCCGGCCGCACTTCCTCGACAACACCGATCCCGCTGGGATGGAGCGCGTCTTCACCCGCCTCGGCCCGGATCTCGCGACGACGCTGGCCATCGTCATCTCGAAATCGGGCGGCACGCCCGAGACGAGAAACGGCATGCTCGAGACCGCCGCCGCGTACGCCAAGCTCAGGCTCGCGCTCGGCCCGCACGCCGTCGCCGTCACCCAGGAGGGGAGCCAGCTCGATCGATACGCGGTCGAGCACCGCTTCCTCGACCGGTTCCCGATGTGGGATTGGATCGGCGGGCGGACGTCGGAGCTGTCCGCCGTCGGGCTCCTTCCCGCGGCGGTGCAGGGGATCGACGTCAACGCAATCCTCGACGGCGCCGCCGTAATGGACCGGCTGACGCGCGTGCGGGACGTCCGGCGCAACCCCGCCGCGCTTCTCGCATTGGCGTGGCACGTGGCCGGGTCCGGGCGGGGGGAGAAGGACATGGTGATCCTCCCCTACAAGGACCGTCTCTCCCTGTTTTCGCGTTACCTCCAGCAGCTCGTCATGGAGTCGCTCGGCAAGGAGCGCGACCTGGCCGGGAACGTCGTGCACCAAGGGATCGCCGTCTACGGCAACAAGGGCTCGACCGACCAGCACGCCTACGTGCAGCAGCTGCGCGAGGGCGTGCCGAATTTCTTCGCGACGTTCATCGAGGTGACTCGGGACCGCGATGAGACCGCGCTCGAGGTCGAGCCCGGCGTGACCTCGGGCGACTATCTATCCGGACTGATGCAGGGCACGCGACGCGCGCTGTACGAGAACGGCCGGGCGTCGATCACCATCACCGTTCCGGACGTCGGGCCGCGCTCCGTCGGCATGCTCATCGCGCTCTACGAAAGGGCGGTCGGGTACTACGCGACGCTTGTCGACATCAACGCCTATCACCAGCCCGGTGTGGAGGCCGGAAAGAAGGCCGCTGCCTCGGTCCTCGATCTGCAGACGAGGCTCGTGACCGCGCTGCGCGGCCGGGGGGACGCCGGCGCGACCTGCGAGCAGCTCGCGGTCGAAGCGGGAGCCGCGGGGGACGCGGAGACCGCGTTCAAGATCCTGGAGCATCTCTCCGGGAACTCAGGCCGCGGGGTCGCCCGCGCTCCAGGAAGCACGCCGTGCAACGCCGTATACCGGTGGGTGGGATAGCCGCGCTATCCGGCCGCCCGAAACGCCGTCGCTTTCACCAGCAGCTTGACGCGCAAGCCTCGAGCGAGCGCGAGCTCGTGAACGGCGGCCGGTGTGACGCGCGCCCTCAAGCGCACCGGCGTCGCAACGACGACGTCGATCGCATCGTCCGTTTCGTCGAGGGAGACGATCGTTCCGGTCAGGACGTTGCGCGCGCTGGCGCCGCGGACCTCGCCCGTCGCGATGAGCACGTCTTCGGCGGGGAGCTGCAGGACGACGGGCTCGCCGCGAGCCCGTGACAGCCGGGACGTGGCGACCGTGGTGCCGCCCAGATCCACGCGGCTCCCCGCCGGCCCGTCCTCGACGACGATGCCGCGGAGCCAGTTGTCGCCTCCCAGGTCGCGGATCCGGCCCGTCGACCCCGACAAGACGTCGGCGGGAGGCCCGGAGGCGACGACCCGGCCGCCCTCCATCGCGATCATGGAGTCGCCCAGGCGCAGCGCCTCACCTGGATCGTGCGTGACGTGAAGGAACGGGACCCCCGCGGCGCGCTGCAGGTCGCCGAGAAGGTCCCCCAGGGACGATCGCGCGGCGGGATCGAGAGCCGAGAACGGCTCGTCGAGGAGGAGCATGTCGGGGCGAGCGGCCAGAGCGCGCGCAAGCGCGACGCGTTGGCGCTCACCGCCCGAGAGCTCGCCCGGCCGGCGGTGCGCAAGCTGAGACGCGCCGACGCGGGCGAGCCAATCCTCGGGCCGGCCGCCGTCGCGCAATCCGAACGCGACATTCTCCCGCGCGCTCAGGTGCGGGAACAGCAGCGCATCCTGGAACACGATTCCGATGCGCCGTGCCGGAACGGGCAGATCGATCCCGGCCGCCGCGTCGAACAAAGTGCGCGACCCGAGATCGATCCGCCCAGCCAAGGGTTTGGCGGCACCCAAGAGGGCGGACAAGAGCGTCGACTTCCCCGCTCCGCTCTTCCCCACGATCACGGTGATTCCCGGCACCACGAGGAGCTCGGCGTCGACGTGGAAGGTGCCCCGCACGACGGTGAGGGAGGCGGATAGGACGCTCATTGGGGCCCCCGGCCGAGGCGTCCCACGATCAAGAGGACGACGATCGAAACCCCGGTCAGGGCAACGCACATCGCGAGCGCCGTCGCGTCTTCTCCGGTCATCGCCGCTTCGTAGATCGCCAAGGGGAGCGTCTGCGTCCGCCCGGGGATGTTCCCCGCGAGCATGAGCGTCGCGCCGAACTCTCCCAGGGCCCTCGCGAACGCCAGCGCCGCACCACCGGCGAGACCGCGCCGCGCCAGGGGCAGCTCCACGCGCCAGAGCGTCGAGGCGGCTCCGTGCCCCAGGCTCGCCGCGGCCAGCCGCTGGCGCGGATCGATCTCCTCGAACGCGACGCGCGCCGCGCGGACGACGAGCGGCAGCGCCATGACGGTCGCCGCGACGATGCAGGCCGCAAGGGTGAAAGGGATCGCGAGGGCGCCGAACGGTCCTCGGCGACCCAACGCGACGAGCAAGTAGTAGCCGGTGACGGTCGGGGGGAGGACCAGCGGCAGGCTGATCAGCGCGTCGAGGATCTCCCGGCCCGGAAACGCGCGCCGCGCGAGGAGCCATCCGGCACCCGTGCCCGCGCCGACCGCGAGAACGGTTGCGGCCAATGCGACGATCAGCGAGAGCGCGAGCGCCGAACCGATCACTTCACCGCCGGGGCCTTCGGCGGGAGGAACCCTTCCTTGACGAACAGAGCGCGTCCGTCGGGAGAAGCCAGGTAATCGAGAAACGCGCGTGCGCGGACGGCGCCGGCCCCTCCCTCGACCACGGCGCCCTCGTACGCGATCGGAGTGTAGTACTGCTGAGGGACCTCGAGGATCATGTGGACCTTGTCAGCGACCGCGGCGACGTCGGTCGCGTACACGAAGCCCGCCTCGGCCTCGCCACGCGCGACGAGGTCGGCCACTTGCCGCACGTTCTCCGCGAACACGAGCCTCTTCGGTATCGTTTCGTAGACCCCCGTGACCGCAAGCGCCTCCCGCGCATAACGGCCGGCCGGAACCGTCTTCGCGTTGCCGAGCGCCACCCTTTTGAACCGATCCTGCACGAGATCGGCCATCTCGGCGATCGCCTTGAAATCCTTGGGCGCGATGACGACGAGCTTGTTCCCGGCGACGGCCGTTCGCGATGCCGGATCGATCCGCTTCGCCGTCGCGAGCCGGTCGACGTCCGCAGGGGAGGCCGACACGAAGAGGTCCGCCGGAGCGCCCTCCACGATCTGCGCCGCGAGCTGGCCGCTGGCGCCGAAATTGAACGTGATCTCCTCGCCCGGGGCAGAAGCTTGGAACTGCCTCGCGGCCTGCTCGAGGGGCGCTTTCAAGCTGATCGCCGCCGAGACGAGGACCGCGAGAACGGTCGGGCCCATCGGAGTCCTCCTAACGAGCCGCGGACGCCAGCTCGTCCATCAGATACACCGCAGCCTCGTTCCCGTTGAAGAAGTTGTCGAGGTCGATCTTCTCGTTCGGCGCGTGGAGATTGTCGTCGTGCAGGCCGATTCCCATGAGAACCGACGGGACCTTGAGCACGCGGTCGAACGTCGCCACGACCGGGATCGAGCCCCCCTCGCGCGTGAACACCGGCTTCTTCCCGAACGCTTTCTCGACCGCGCGCGATGCAGCCTGGAGCGCGACGTGGTCGGTCTCCGCCAGCCAGCTGTCGCCCGAGTGGATGTGCGTCACGCTCACCGTCGCTGCCTTGGGAGCCAGCTTCTTGATCGCGCTCGTCACCTTGGCGACGATCTCCTTCGGTTTCTGGTCGGGAACGAGCCGCATCGAGATCTTCGCGTGCGCCTCGGCCGGGATCACCGTCTTGGCGCCGTCCCCCGTGAATCCGCCCCAGATCCCGTTGACCTCGAGTGTCGGCCGCGCCCAGATCCGCTCGAGCGTCGTGAAACCCGGCTCGCCGAACAAGTCCGGGGCGCCGATCGATTTCTTGAACTGCGCGTCGGAGTGAGGGAGCTTCCGGAGGCTCTTGCGCTCGGCGGCCGTCAGCTTGCGGACCTTGTCGTAGAACCCCGGCACCTTGATCCTTCCCTTCGCGTCCTTGAGCCCCGCGATGATGTGGGCCAGCGCGAATGCCGGGTTGACCACCGAGCCGCCGAAGGTGCCGGAGTGGAGGTCGCGCGCGGTGCCGCGGACGTCGACTTGGATGTAGGAGAGGCCGCGGAGGCCATGGACGATCGATGGCGTCTTCTTGTCGAACATCGCCGTGTCGGAGACGACGACGGCGTTGCAGGCGAGCAAGTCCTTGTGCGCCGCGATGAACGGCTCGAGGTTGGGGGAGCCGATCTCCTCTTCTCCCTCGATGAGGAACTTGACGTTGACCGGGCACCGTCCGGCCGTCTTGAGGTAAGCCTCGAAAGCGTTGACGTGGATGATGAACTGCCCTTTGTCGTCGCACGCCCCCCGCGCGAAGAGCCGGCCGTCGCGGATGACCGGCTGGAACGCCGGGCTCGTCCAGAGGCTGACCGGATCCTCGGGCTGAACGTCGTAGTGGCCGTAGATCAGAACCGTCGGCGCGCCCTTGGCTCCGAGCCACTCGCCATAGACGATCGGATGGCGCTTCGTCGGAAAGACCTCGGTCCTCGTGCAGCCCGCTCGGGCGAGGCGCCCCTTGACCCATTCCGCCGCGCGCTTGACCTCGCCCGCGCGGGACGGATCGGTTGACACCGACGGGATGCGCAAGACCTCCATCAACTCGTTCAGGTGACGATCTCGATTGTCGCGCACGTAGCTGGCTGCGGCGCTCATGTCGTCTCGGCCTCCTCGCAAGATTCGGACGGTGAACGGCCGATCATTCTAGCCCGGCTTTCATTATTCGTTGACGCAGCGAGCGGTGCTTCCCTATGCTCCGGCCGCCCCGGCCATGTCGGCGGGGCCCATCGCAGGCGGAGGAAGCCCATGGCCGAAGAGCACAAACCGTTCGTCCCGGAATCCGTGGAGATGAGGGAGTTCACGATCGGCACGCTCGTCCTGGGTCTTGTGATGACGGTGGTCCTGGGCGCGGCGAACGCCTATCTGGGGCTGAAGGCGGGGCAGACGATCGCGGCGACCTACCCGGCGGCGGTCATCAGCATGGCCTGGCTTCGCCTGCGCAAGGGGACGATCCTGCAGGAGAACATCGCCCGAACGGCCGGCTCGATCGGCGAATCGGTGGCCGCCGGCGCGATCTTCACGATTCCCGCATTCCTCATCGCCGGCGCTTGGCCGTCGTTCGAAGGGCCCGGCGCGTACTGGCGCTCAACCGTGCTCATGATCATCGGATCGGTCCTGGGGGTGCTCTTCGTATCGCTCGTCCGCCGGGCGATGGTCGAAGACAAGAGCCTCCCGTTCCCCGAATCCACCGCCGCCGCCGAGATTCACAAAGCCGGGCAGCGCGGCGCCGGCGCCGCCAAGCACCTTTTCAACAACATGGCGTTGGGCGCGGGGATATTCCTCGCGAGCTCGATGAACATCTTCGCGCTCTCGAAGGACTGGTTCGCGCGGATCGGGGCGCTGGGCGTCAGCAAGGTCCGGCTCGGGGCGACCGCGACCGCAAACGCGGTCAACACCGGCGGCGTCACCAAGTTCTCCGGGCCCGACATCAGCCCGGCCTACATCGGAGTCGGCTACATCCTCGGACCGTCGGTTGCGTCGCTGAACTTCGCGGGGTCGCTCTTCGCTTGGGGGTTCATGGTTCCCGTGCTCATCTATTTCCTCGGACCGCAGCTCTCCCAGTTCCTGCCGGCGAACGCTCCCGTCGAGACCTGGGACGGACTCGCGACGAGCGTCTGGAGATTCATCGTCCGGCCGATCGCCGTGGGCGGCATGCTCGTCGGGGCGGGCTTCACGATGTTCCGCATGCGCGAGAAGATCGGGCAAGGGCTGGCGCGCGCGATCCGGGAGCTGTCGGGTGGCGAGGCCGCGGCCGCGAAGGCCGTCCGGACCGAACGCTACATGGCCGCGAAGACGGTGTTCCTGCTCATCGGGATCGCCTTCATCGCGATGGCGGCTCTTTACATCAGCTTCGCCGGCGTGAAAGCGGGGCTGACGGCGGCCATCGTCATGCTGATCGCCGGTTTCTTTTTCTGCGTCGTCTCCGGCTATCTCGTCGGGATGATCGGCTCCACCAACAATCCGATCTCGGGCATCACGCTCTCGACCCTCATCGTCGCCGCGCTCCTCATGGTGGCGCTGAAGGTGTCCGGCGAGAGCGGCGTCGTTGCGGTGCTCGGCGTCGCGTCGGTCGTGTGCGTCGCCGCGGCGGTCTCCGGCGAGCTGCTCCAAGACTTCAAGGTCGGCTATATCCTGGGCGGCACGCCTCGCACGATCCAGCTCGTCGAGCTGGTCGCCGTCGTCGTGGCGGCGCTCGTCATGTACTTCCCGCTGCTCATCCTCTACAAGGCCAACATCGCCAACGGCGGCAGCGGGTTCGGCGATCCGCATCTGTCCGCTCCCCAGGCCAGCCTGATGGCGTTTCTGGCGAAGGGGATCGTCGGCGGCGAGATGGCGTGGCCTCTCGTCATCGTCGGCATCTTCCTCGGCTTCACGATGATCCTGCTCCAGGTGCGCAGCCCGATGCTGGTCGCGGTGGGGATGTACCTGCCGTTCGGCACGACCTCTGCGATCTTCGTCGGCGGGATGATCCGTTGGCTCGCGGACACGGTGGCGGAAAAGAAGAAGCTGAACGAGGCGCAGATGGCCCGCTTCGGCAACGTCGGGGTGCTCATGGCCTCCGGGATGATCGCCGGAGAGGCGTTGATGGGTCTCGTCACGTCGTTCCTCGCGATCTCCGGAATCAACGTGGCGAGCGCCTTCCAGGGGGCCGAAGGCCACGAGAACTACTTCAACAACCCGTCGTATCTCATCGGCGTCGCCGTGATCGGGTTGATCACCTTCCTCCTGGTGAAGATCCCGCTCAACAACGCCGGCGATCCGAACGAGCCAGCGCCTCCGGCCGCGATGATGTAGGCCGCGTCAGTCGCTCGCCTCGCCCGGTTGCTCGAGGAACCCCCAGCCCTCCACGACCTTGCGGACGACCGGCTCCTCTTTCGGCAGCATCGCGGGCGGGAACGCGGCGCGGATCACGAAGACGCGCGTCTTCCGGGTCACGACCCAATAGACGACCTTGGACGGGTCGTCTTTCGGCCGGACTCGGATCGGATAGGAGATCTCGAGCGCGGGCAGGCCGGCCACGGTCGTCTTGGCGCGCGTCGGTCCTCCCAGAACGATGTAGTAGTACTTGGCCCACTCCAGGAGCTTAGGGACGAGCGTGTCGGGGAGACCCGCGACGAACGTCTTGTCGGCCTCGACCAGATCGTAGACGCGCACGGACAAGAGAGTCCCACCCCTCGAGCGAATCTCGCCGTCGAACGACTTCCACCCAGCGGGGACGACGTAGCGGACGCCCCGCTCCGTGTCGTCGACCCTGCGCTCGATGTCGTTCTGGAACGCGCCGCCGCACGAGACGAGACCGAGCGCGAGGGCGGCGAGTGTTGCGAGCGAGCTCTTCAACGGGCCTTTCCCCGGACGTGCCGCTCGTAGTCCTCCGGCGTGTCGATGTCCGCGATCACGCCGCCGTCCATGACCGCCAGCTCGACACGGTCGCCGTGCGCGTGAACGACCGAGCGCGCACCCTGCCCGGAGTCCGCGGAGAGGAGCTCGGGGATCACGCTCGCGGCGAACAGAGTGGGGTGGCCGCGCCGCCCGGCGTAGCTGGGAACGACGACCGGCGCCCGGCTCTCGTGGAACGCCGCCACGATCGCGGCGACCGTTTCCATGCGCACGAGCGGATGATCGACGGGCCAGACGAGCACCCCTTGGAGACCCGATGGGAGCGCGCGGAGCCCGCACTGGAGCGAGGAGAGCATCCCCGCCGAGGGCTCGAGGTTGACGACGTGGTCCGGCGAGAGCGGTCCGCTGCCGGGGGCGACGACGATGCGGACCGTGCGGATGCCGGCGGTCGAAAGCGTCCCGAGAACGGCGTCGAGAAAGGTGACGCCGTCCGGCCCCGTCGTCAGCGCGGCCTTCCCGGCTCCCATGCGCGTCGACGTCCCGGCGGCGAGCACCACCGCGCCGATCACCGCGCTCCCACCTCGAGCCCCTTCGCCTGCGCCAGCCGCGCGAGCGACTCGAGCCCGGCTCCCGAGCCCGCGCACTGGGCGCCGGAACGGAGCGCCGACGCGGATCGCGCGAGCGCTCGCGCAGCGAGCTCCGCGAGCGGCATGCCGTCGATCGTGCCGGCGAGCCCGCGGCGCCCGGCTTCGTCCATCGCCCGCCGCCATGCCGCGGGATCGCCGAAGCTCCGCCCCAGGGCGAGCGCGTCGTCGAGCGCGGCGTCATCGTAGAGCAGGCCGGTCCAAAAAGCCGGCACGGAGAGAATCAACGGACCGGGCTGGAGATCCGCGCTGCGGACCTCGATGTATCCGTACGAGCGCACGTCCGTGAAGATCGACGAGAGGTGCAGCTCCCAATCCTCCAGTGTCACGGCATCGCACCCGCACCGCTCGAGAAGCGCGCAGAACGGTATCCCGCCCGACGGGATCAGCCCACTCTCGCGGCGAAGGAACAGCGTCGGGACGTCGCAGACCCACTTGACCCAAGCGTCGATCCCGAAGCGCTCGTCGAAGACGGCGTCGGGGAGGCCGCATCGGTCCGGGTCCGTTTCGCGCCAGATCGCCTGCCGGTACGAGGCCCAGCCGGAGTCCTGGCCGTCGACGCGCCGCGAGTTCGCGAACAGCGCGACCGCGACCGGAGTCAAGAGCGCCGCCGCGCGAAACTTCCGCCTCCAATCCTCCTCGGAGGAGTAGTCGAACGCGCACTGGATGCTCGCGGTCTGCGTCATCATGCGGTGGGCCAACCGCCCGCGGCGGGCCATGATCTCGCGCATGATCCCGTAGCGCGCCTTCGGCATCCAAGGCATCTCGGCGAGCGGGATCTCGGGCTCGACGGCGACTTCGAGCCAGTGCACGCCCAGGCCCCGCGCGATCTCGGACATCGCCATCCGATGTCCGTCGATCCCGCCTCCGAGCTCGGTCAGGTCGTGCGCGGGCCGGGAGGAGTACTCGACCTGGCCGCCCGGCTCGAGGGTGATCCCTCCCCAGGACGCGTCGATGCCGACGGGGCGGTCCCCTTCGAGCACGAGGGCGCCGCCGCGCATGGCCGCGTAGGCCTCGACGACGCTCCGTACGCTCGGGCCGTCGCTCTCGTAGGGCAGCGGTCGCATCGTCGATGCGACGCGCCCCATCGTCTCGACCTCGACCCCGACCTGCCACTCGTCGCGCGGGCGGAAGGACTTCCGGAAATAGCCGGCCAATTCCGGAGACGATAGCGAGCTCCTCTTGATTCGCGGCATCGATGCTCCCGTCGGACTCTCGACGATTGTATGCGAACGGGGCGAGAGCCAGCAGGGTTAGACTTCCGCGATGCACGGCATCGACGAAGCGCGCGCCCGGCTCGAGGGCCTCGATCGCGCTGCAGGAGCCGCGTCGCGCGATCTCACGATCGGCGACGACACGATCCGATTCTCGGGCTTGAGCGAATCGTTCGCCGCGGCGCTCGACGCGCGCTGGGGCGGGTTTTTCGGACCGGAGCGCGCCGCGGCGCCGCGCATCGAGGTGCGAACGGTGGGAGGAGACGGCTCGCGCTGGCTGCCGCGCTGGAGCCCGGGAGAGAGCTACCGGCTGGAGGCCGATCTGATCGGCGAGACGCTCGTCGTTCGCTCCTACCACTTCGCCCTTTCACCCGAGATCTCGGGGACATGGCGCCTCGCGGTCGAGGACAGCGGGGACGAGCCCACGGGGCGAATCCTCGAGAACGCCACCCGCTACCTCGTCGCGCGCCTCGCGCTCGAGAATCGCGGCCTCGCTCTCCACGGCGGCGCGGTGCGTCGCGGCGGCCGGGCGTTCGTGTTCGCCGGTCCTTCAGGCGCCGGAAAATCCACCGCGGTTCGGCTGTCCTACCCCGCGGAGAGCCTCGGCGACGACTTCGCGCTCGTCCTGCCCGCGGCCGACGGCTGGCGCGTGCCCGCTCTCCCATTCGACAACGCCGAGGCCGCATCGCGAGAGCCCGTGCGCGGGTTGACGCCGCTGGCCGGAATTTGGCGCTTGTTTCAGGGCGAGCGGCATCGCGTCGAGGGCCTCACCGGCGTGCTCGCGCAGGCCTCGCTGATGGCGTGCGCCGCGTTCCCGTGGGCCTTCCCCGATCTTGCCGCGCGCGAGGGCGAGTCCATCGCGGCGCTCGCGGCGTCGGGCTTGTTCGGTCATCTTCACTTCTCACCCGATCCAGGCTTCTGGCCCCTGCTCGCGCGAGGCGAGTGACGGAGGAGTCGACGTGTCCAAGTCCAAGTGGCTGTCCGGCGCTCGGATCAACCCCGAGCCGATCGCGAAGGGCGTCGGCGCCGCCGACCTGATCGACAAATCGTTCCTCGCGTACAACGCCGGCCGGCTCCAGAAAGCGGCGCGGCTGCTCAGCGAGAAGATGCTCGCTCCCGACGCGTTCGTCGGCTTGAGCTTGACCGGGGCGCTGACGCCCGCAGGCCTCGGACGATCGGTGATCATCCCGTTGATTCGCGCCGGCTTCGTCGATTGGATCGTTTCGACCGGAGCGAATCTCTATCACGACGCGCACTTCGGGCTCGGGTTGGCGCTGCACCGGGGTACGCACGAGGTCGACGACCGCATCCTCCGCGCCGAAGGCGTCGTGCGCATCTACGACATCCTGTTCGACTACGAGGTGCTCCTTCAGACCGACGCCTATCTCCGGAGGGTGATGCACGGGCCGGAATTCCAGCGCGACATGTCGACCGCCGAGCTCCACTTCCTTCTGGGAAAGTACCTGGCGGCGCGTGAGGACGAGATGAAGGTCGAAGACACCTGCGTGCTGGCGACCGCGTTCCGCTGCGGCGTGCCCTGCTACACGTCCTCGCCGGGAGATTCGTCGATCGGCATGAACGTCGCCGAGCTGTGGCTCAAGGATCGAGGCCCGAGGCTCGACGTCTGCCGCGACGTCAACGAGACCGCGGCGATCGTCTACGAGGCCAAGAAGAGTGGCGGCACCTCCGGAGTGCTGATCTTTGGCGGGGGCTCACCGAAGAACTTCATGCTGCAGACCGAGCCGCAGATCCAAGAAGTGCTCGGGCTCGACGAGGCCGGACACGACTACTTCGTTCAGGTGACCGACGCGCGCCCCGACACCGGCGGCCTCTCGGGCGCCACGCCGGGGGAGGCGGTGTCTTGGGGAAAGGTCGACCCCGAGAAGCTGCCGGGCACCGTCGTCGTCTACGGCGACTCGACGATCATCGCTCCCTTGCTGACGGCGTATGCGCTCACGCGCCACGCCCCACGACCTCTCCGGCGTCTCTACGATCGCCGCGACGCCATGCTCGACCGCCTGCGCGCCGACTTCCTGGCGAAGGGGTAGAGAGAGGATTTCCTGTTCCCTATTCGATCAGGCCCCACTCGGCGATCAGGTTTCCGGCCACCAGCGCGCCGCCGCCGATCCAGAGCCAGAAGCCGGGGAGACCGAAGCCGAGCAAGGCGGCGATGAGAGTTGTCCACACGGGCTCGAGCGCATAGAGAATCGCGGCGCGTACCGGGTCGAGCTCGCGCTGGAAAAAGTTGATCAGAGTCAGCGCGATCACCGTGGCGAGAAACGTGGCGAGCAGCAGCGGTACGAAGAACGCCGGTGCGTGGAAGAGCTTGGCGATCTCGGACGGCGACGGCGCCCCGCGCGCTCCCCCGAAGAGAGCGAGAGCGGCCGTGCCGAGAGCGGCCGTGCTGGCGAACATCGCGAGTGTCACGGGGAGCGGTGCGTGGGCCTTCGTGAGGCGGTCGGTGGCCAGGATGTGGATCGCAAAGATGAACGCGCTGGCCACCGTGAGCCACTCCGCGAGCCCGAAGGTCAGGTGCGGCGGCCCTTCGATGAACCCCGCGCCGAAGGTCGCGAGCAGCACGCCGGCGAGGAACGGCCAATGCGGCCTCGCGCGATGCAGCCAAAACGTGAGCATCGCCGCGAAGACGACGTAGAGGCTCGTGAGAAAGGCGGAGACCGGAGGCGTGACGCGCTCCAGACCGACCATCTGGAAGAGGAATCCGGCGAACAGCAGCAGGCCCAGGAACGCTCCCGCACGCCATGCTCCGCCGTCGAGGCCGGCGCGAGCGCGCGGCCACAGCCCGAGAACCGCCGCGGCGATCGCGAACCTCACCGCGACGTAGAGGGAGACGATCGACGCTCCCCCCGGCCTCCCGAGCGCGGCCTCGGCCGCGTTCAAGCTCTGTTTCATCCAGATGAAGGTCCATCCCCACAGGATGGTCACGGCGAGCAGGGCGAGCGTCGCGCGGGTGCGCCGCTTCATGAGCGATCCGGGACTCGGCGCCCCCGTCACATCGACGCGTCCTGGACGATCCGCCAGCCGGCATCCTTCTTCTCCAGGACGATCAGGCTCCATCCCGACGCTTCCGGCTTGTCCGGCCACTTGAGCGTCCAGCGGGCGACGACGGAGGCGCTCGACTTCGACGCCGATCGAATCTCATCGATCGAGAGCGTCAGCGCGCCCATCCCCGCCTTGTCGACGTATTTCTTGCGATAGCGCGCCAGGACCGCATCTCGTCCCCTCGTCAGGCCCGAGGGCGAGAGGAACGTCGCATCGTCGGCGTAGGCCGCGCAGAACGCCTCGATATCTCCGCGCGTCCAGGCATCGGCCTGATCGGCGAGGAGCTTCCGGATCTCGGAAGCGTGGGTTACGGGGGGCGCGGCGGCGAGCGCGGAGCACGCGGCCGCGATCGCGACGGCGAAGACCTGTCTCATGCGAGACAGGTCACCGGACCTCCCACGTGTCCGAGCTGTAGATCAGCGCCTTGAGGTCGCCGCGGCCTTTCTTCGCCGTCACCTGGTCGACCTGAGCGTGCATCGCGGCATCGAAGATCGGGGCATCGATGTTCCGGTAGACCCCCACCGGCACCGGGAAGGCGGGCGCTTCCATCTGCGTCAGCATGAACGCGTAGGCGGCCGGCCCCCGCTCGTCATGCACGACGAGGTCCTTCGCCGTGACCTCACCGGACAGCTGCACGACCTCGGGGACGAACGGCGCACGCATTCGGATTCCCTTGTCGGCGTTCTTGCCGAAGATCAGCGGCTCGCCGTGGCGCAGGTGGAGCAGGTTCTCGTCGCGCAGCTCCTTCTCGCGATACGGCTCCCACGCGCCGTCGTTGAAAATGTTGCAGTTCTGGAAGATCTCGACGAACGCGGTCCCCTTGTGATGCGCCGCGCGGGTCAGGACGTCCTTGAGGTGGGCGGCGTAGACGTCGACGCTGCGCGCGACGAACGTCGCCCCGGATCCGATCGCCACCGACATCGGGTTGAACGGCCGGTCGACCGAGCCGTACGGCGTGGATTTCGTTCGCTTGCCGATTTCGGAGGTCGGGGAGTACTGCCCTTTGGTCAAGCCGTAGATCCGATTGTTGAACAGAAGAACCTTGAGGTCCACGTTGCGGCGCATCAGGTGGATGATGTGATTGCCGCCGATCGAGAGGGCATCGCCGTCGCCCGTGGCGATCCACACCGAGAGCTCGGGATTCGCCACCTTGACGCCGGTCGCCACGGCGGGAGCGCGGCCATGGATCGAGTGGAAACCAAACGTGTTCATGTAATAAGGAAAGCGCGCAGCGCACCCGATCCCCGACACCACGACGAATTTCTCGCGGGGGATCCCGAGGTCGGGGAAGACCGACTGCACCGACGAGAGGATCGCGTAGTCACCGCACCCCGGACACCAGCGAACCTCTTGGTCCGTGACGAAGTCCTTCTTGGTCAAAGCCGCGGTCGTCATCTCCGCCCTCCCGGCGCGAGCTTCTGAATCGCCTCGAGGATCTCGCTCTCCCTGAACGGCTGCCCCTGGACCTTGTTGAGCTGGGTGATCTCGCGCAGGAACTTCGCTTTCAGGATCAGGGCGAGCTGCCCGAGATTCATCTCGGGAATCATGAGCTTCCCGTAGCGGGCGAGGACCGGCGCCAGGTCGCCCGGCAGCGGGTTCAGGTAGCGCAGGTGCAGGTGACCGACCCGCAGGCCGGCGGCTCGCGCGCGACGGACCGCCCCGGTGATCGCACCGTAGGTCGAGCCCCAGCCGATCACGAGCAGCCCGTCGGGATCTCCGTCGACGACCGTCGGCGGAATCTCCTGCGCGACGCGCGCGACTTTGTCCGTCCGCAAGTGAACCATGTGCTCGTGGTTCGCGGGTTCGTACGAGACGTTGCCCGACCCATCCTGCTTCTCGATTCCGCCGATGCGGTGCTCGAGGCCCGGCGTACCCGGGATCGCCCAGGGCCGGGCGAGCGTCTCGGGATTGCGGGAGAACGGAAGGAACCCTTCGGGATCCGTACGGAACGTCACCTCGATCGGCCGCAGCTCCTCGATCTTCGGAAGCCGCCACGGCTCGGCGCCGTTGGCGATGTAGCCGTCGGAGAGAAGGATCACCGGAGTCATGTGCTTGATCGAGAGGCGCGTCGCCTCGTAGGCCGCCTCGAAGCAATCGGAGGCGGAGCGCGCCGCGAGCACGATGCAGGGAGCCTCGGACGGCCGACCGTAGATCGCCTGGAGCAGATCCGCCTGCTCCGTCTTCGTCGGCAGACCCGTGGACGGTCCGCCGCGCTGGATGTCGACGATGACCAGCGGCAACTCGACCATGATCGCCAGGCCGATGAACTCCATCTTGAGCGCCATGCCCGGGCCCGATGTCGTCGTCAGCCCGATCGAGCCGGCGAACGAGGCGCCGAGCGCCGAGCCGATCGCCGCGATCTCGTCTTCGGCCTGAAACGTGTAGACGCCGAAGTGCTTGTATTGCGACAGCTCGTGGAGGATGTCGGAGGCCGGGGTGATCGGATACGACCCGAGGAAGAGCGGCCGCCCGGCTTTTTGCGCCGCCGCGACGAAGCCCAGCGCGAGCGCCTGGTTCCCGGAGATGTTCCGGTAGGTGCCGGGCGTGAGATGCGCCGCCGGCACCTCGTAGGTGACCTGGAAGATTTCGGCCGCCTCGCAGTAGGCGTACCCACCCTTGAGCGCCAGAGTGTTCGCTTGCGCCAGCTCGGGCTTCGCGGCGAACTTCTGCTTGATCCAATCGATCGAGACGTCGAGGGATCGGTGATAGAGGTAGTACATCATCCCGAGAGCGAAGAAGTTCTTGCACCGGTCTTGGATCCGCTGCGGCAGCCCCGTCTCCTTGAGCGCCGCTCGGGTCAGACGAGTGATCTCGACCTGGTACAGCCGGAAGCCGCTAAGCGAGCCGTCCTCGAGAGGGCTCTTCGCGTACTCGGCCTTGACGAGATCGGCCTCGCGAAAGGAATCCGTGTTGACGACGAGGATGCCGCCCGGTCGAAGGTCCTTGATGTTCGCCTTGAGCGCCGCGGGATTCATCGCCACGAGGACGTCGGGGGCGTCGCCCGGCGTGAAGATCTCCTCGGACGAGAAATTGACCTGGAAGCCGGAGACTCCGGGAAGCGTCCCCGCGGGCGCGCGGATCTCGGCGGGGTAGTCCGGGAACGTGGCCAGATCGTTTCCGATCGCCGCGGCCGTCGCGGTGAACTGAGTTCCGGTAAGCTGCATGCCGTCGCCGGAGTCCCCCGCGAATCGGATGACGACGCGGCTCAGGGTCTCGACGTGGTCTTTGGATTTCGGGGCGACGCCCAGTGTGTCCATGAACGCCTTTCGTGACGGGCCAGCACGGCCCGAGCGATCGGCATTATGTCTAAGCGACGAGGGGGGATCAAACCGGGCCGGAGCCGGCGCGCTAATTGGGCTGAGCGATCCGCCGCCGGATCCACGCGAGGCGCCCTCGGACGGACTCCGCGTCGGCGGCCCCGGGGGCGAGCGCCAGGTAGCTCTCGAGGTCGGTCACCGCGGCGCCGGACTGACCGAGATGGGCGAGCAGCAGGCCGCGATCGCGGATCTCCTTCGCATCGCCGGGTGCGATCACCAGCAGCCTCTCGACCACCGCGAGCGCGCGAATGTAGTCCCCCTGCGCCAGGTGGATCCTCTTCAGATTGAGGAGCAACCGGGTCAGCATCGCACGCGGCGTCGCGGCGTCCAGAGATTCCTTCCGGAACAGCGACGCCCGGCCGGTCGTCCGGGCGACGAGGTCCTTGCAGTCCTCGATGGTGACGATTTGGCCGCCGTGGAACGGGTCGATCAGCAACCGGCGCTCGCCGTCCTCGACCCGAACGATGAAGTGGCCCGGAAGCCCCACGCCCTCGGCGCTCACGCCGGCGCGCCTCGCGACCTCGATGACCACGATCGACAGGGTCAGCGGAATGCCGAGCTTGCGCTCCAGGACGTCGTCGAGATACGAGTTGCGGGGATCGTCGTAGTGCTCGGCATTTCCCTTGAAACCGATCTCGTCGAAGAGTAGCTCGCGGAGGGCGTCGAGCTTGGCGAACGGGTTCGTGAGCGGCGCGATTCGGTCGTGGGCCGCGGCGCCGATCGTCTCGACGCGCGCGATCTGCTCGAGGACGTCCATCGACTCGTGCTCTTCCGCGGCGATCTGAAGGCTCGCTTCCAGGAGGGGGAGGGGACCGGGGCTTCCCAGGAGCGTCTGGAGTCTTCGACGAGCGGCGCGGGCGTGCGGCGTCAGCAGAGGATCCGACGGCGCCCCAGCGCGCACGCGCGATCGGCGTCGCGCGGCGAGCGGCGCCGGCGCTGTGGGATCTCCCGGCTTTCCGATCATGCGAGCCCTTCCTCGGCGCGAGGGTTGCGCGGCACCGACACGAGAAGCGTGCGGCGTCGACAATACTCCAGGCGAGCGGTCTCGGCCTGTGTCAGATCCTCGCGGATCGACGCGTAGAGCTGCGAGGCCTCCGAGTAGCTCTTGCGCGACCAGGCCGCCTCGGCCCGGCGCCGGACGAGCTTGGCGCGAGCTTCGCGCACCAGCCGCTCCGACTCGCGCCGCCACTGATCGAGCACCTGCTGCTGGTGAGCTTCGAGCGCCGACCACTCGGAAAAATCGCCGTTCAAGACCTCGCCACAGTAGAGCGCGAGCAGCTCCGCCTGGCGGTCGATCTCTTCGCGGGCGTCGTCGGGGCCCCACGGGTAGCGCGGGAGGAAGAGGATCGTCGGGTCCTTCGCGCCGACGATGAACGACAGCCGCACGGGACGGCCCGTCTGGGTGGGTCGAATCGACACCACGATCGAGCCCCAATCCAGCTCGACGACGACATCGCAGTGGCGCGAGCGCGCGGTGAATCCGTAATCGTCGCTCTCGATCAGCTCGAACCCGTGGCGCTCGACGAGGTATCCGAACGACGCCGGAACCCGCTCGTGGAACACGTCAAGAACCGTCTGGAATCTCATCGCGGCTCGAAGACCCCGTGCGCCGAAAAGGCCTCAAGAAGTTACGACGGGTATTCTTCGAAGTCCACGGAAACGGCGTCGCCTCGCGATCCGGAATCGTCCGTCCCGCGCGAGTGCAATGCCGACTTCGCGGCCGATGCGTAAAGCGCCGCCGCGCGTCCGCGTTGTCGGGATCGGGCGCGAGGCCGGCTAGTCTCCCGGAACGAACCGCACGGTCGAGATCGTCGCCGCGTCGACCGCCGCGGTCGTGAAGGGAAGCGGAAAATCACGGCCCGTCGACCATGCCCGCAGCTGGTCCTGCGCGTGTCGGTCGAACAGCTGTCCGGACTGCCCCAACGGGAGCACGAGGCGCGACGCGTCGGGATTTCCGAGATCGACGATGAGGCGAGCGGACGGCGCGTCGATCACGTCGTAGCTCGGGCCGCGGAGAGGAAAGCCGGCCACCGCGAGAGTGTGCCATTCCCCCGGGAGGGCGACGGGACCGTAATCCAGCCGGCGCGCCACGGTTGCGGGGAGGGCTCCCGCCAGGAGGTGCTTGTAGACGAGACGGTGAAGGCCCCCCCAGAACCAGCGAGTGGGATCTGGCCCGTCCTCGCGCTCGACCGTCACCAGCGCGAGCGCGAGCGCCCGCTCGATCCGGTCTCGCCGCATTTCAACCGCCGGCGTCGACGGGTCGTCCCAAAACGCCTGCGCACCCGTCCCCTCGAGCATCCGCTCGAGAATCGGCCAGGTGACGCGCGCACCGGAAGCTCCCGCCTCGTTCCGAGCCTCCTTGATGAAGGCGAAGAACAGCCGCGACGGTCCGCGGACGTCGGCGTGCGCGTCCCAGGAGGACAAGACCGCCGCCGCTCGAACGGCGCGGGGGTCGGCGAGCTTCAGGGCGCGAATCGCCGCGACCACCCGCGCCGCGTACGACGAGTAGACGTCGGTCTGCATCACTCGCATGTCGGCCACCGTCGCCTGGTGGAGCGACGACGCGAGCGCGCGGGCACGCTCCGCGCGGTCGGGCTCGGCGAACACCCCGGGGTAAGGGAGACGCCATCCCGACGCGCGCCAGTCGTCGTTCGCCGTCGCGACGAGGGATTCCCCGGGCCTCGCGATCGCCGGGAGCGCGTCGGCGGGAATCGTACCGGCCCAGTCGTAAGCTTCCACCCAACCCGGAGCGGGGAATCGTCCTGTTCCCGACCGACGCTGCGGGATCGCCCCCGCGACCTTGAGGCCGACCCCTCCCGACGTATCGGCCCAGCAGACGTTGACGGATGGGCCCGCGAATTGCGCCCAGGCCGCGACGAGCTCCCCCCCGTTTTGCGCGTGCGCCGCCTCGAGGAACGCTCGAGGCCCTTGGGGAAGATCCGCGGGCGCGAACGCTCGCGCGAGCGCGAATCCCTTGGCGTCGTCGATTCGTTCAACGATCGGGCCGTGAATCGTCCGGGCCACGTCGACGGTCTCGTCCGGGGCACCCTTGACGTGAATCGTCTCGGAGGTCCGCTCGAGAGGCTCCCAGGAGTCGCCGCGCCGATAGAGCCCCTTGTTCCAGTCGATTTGCTCGACGTAGAAATCGGAGTCGTCGGCCTGATGCATCGTCAGCGACCACGCCACCCTCCCGTTGTGTCCGATGACGATCCCGGGAAGCCCCGCCAACGTGAGCCCGACGACGTCCACCCCGTCGGCGCTGGTCAGGTGGGACGCGTACCAGACACCGGGGCGCTCGGGGGCCAAGTGCGGGTCGCCCGCGAGAAGCGGCTTCCCGGAAGCGGTGCGCGAGCCCGCCAGCGCCCACGCGTTGCTCCCAGCGGGTGCGGGGTCTTCGTCGAGCCGCGAAACGCTCGTGGCGCGAGGAAGATCGGCGAGAACGCGAGCGACCTCGGGATCGATCGGCGATGCCCCGGGCTCCTCCGCTGCGAGAAGGGCCGCCGCGGCCGTGACCCCCCGGCGGCGCGCATCGTCGAAGGCACCGCGCTCCGGGCCGTCGGCCGTGCAGAGTCGGTCCTGCATCAACCTGCCGAAGGCGAGCGAATCCACCGGCGTCCACGGCTCGGGCGTGAGCGAGAGGGCGCGCAGCTCGAGGGGTGGCGTTTGCCCGGACAGGAAAGCGTTCACGCCATCGGCGTAGGCCTCGAGGACGGCGCGCTCGCCGCTGCGGACCGTCTCCCAGTCGCGGAGCGCGAGGGCCGAGTACCCATTCACGCGAGCCTCGCGGTCCGATGGGAGCGCGACCGCGCCGAAGATTTCCGCGAGACGTCCCGCGGCCGCCCGCCGTCGGATCTCCATCTGGAACATGCGGTCGGCGGCGTGGAGGAATCCGAGAGCTCTCCAGGCGTCCAGCTCGAGGACGGCGCGGATATGCGGCACCCCCTGACGGTCGAAGCGGGCCGTCACCGGCGCGGAGAGCCTGGGGAGGACCACCTGGCCCCTCCGCGACGGGAGAGGACCCAGCAGGAACGCCGTGGTCCCGATCGCGCCCGCCACGACGAGGGCGGCCGCGCCGACGGCGACCACGGCCGCGATCTTCCGGATCACTTCGCGGGGAGGTCGGTGCGCGGCCCCGTCGCGAGGATGCGCGAGACGAGCCCGGGCTTGTCGGGGAGCTGGCCGACCGCCGGCAGCCGCGGCACGAGGAGCATCCACGACGGGTTCATGCGGAAGGCCTTCGCGAACAGGGGGAGCGCCTCGTCGGTCCGATCGTTCGACACCAGCGCGACCGCGGTCCAGAACACGAACTCGTCGTTGTCGGGGACCATCGCCGCCGCTCCACCGTACTCCTTCAGAGCGAGGTCCATGTTGGACGTCGACGACGCATCGTCGCCGCGGTTCATCATCTCGTAGGCGCGGTGGAGCGTCAGCAGGCGACGCATCTCTTTCAGCGGCTCGGCGTGATCCTCGATGCGCAGATCGATGATCCGGTCGGTCCATGGCTTATCGGTCGCCTTACCGCGGACGACAAGGATGGCCGCGGACTGCTTCCCCCGGATGTCGCCGCCGACGCCCTGCGCCGCCTCGAGCGCGGCCAACATGCGCTCTGCGAGCGGACCCTTGGCATCTTCGAAAGCCTTCGCCATCGCGTCGGGAACCTCGTTGGTCAACATCAGATTCGCTTCCGTCGTGTAGCCGGCCCCTTCGTGATGCCCGGCTCCCGGAATGCAGTGCGCGCCCGTGTGCACCGCCACCCGCCCTTGCACATCGACGAAGGCGACTTGCCGAACGTTGCTTTGGAGGTCCGCGGCGAGGAGCTGCGCCAGAGCCTCCTTCGGCGCGACCCCCTTCTTCATCAGAGCCAGACCCTTCGGCCCGTAGGCGGGCTCGACGAACGATTGCGTGGCGACCGCGCCGACCCCGGCCTCGGCCCAGGGCACGACGGAGCCGACGGAGAACCAATGGCTCTGGACCGCGACGCCGAGATCTCCGGTCGACGGATCGCGGGCGACGATCGAGAACGTCGAGACCGGCATGGAAGGCTTCGCCGCGACCGGCATCGCCGGAACGGCCGTACGCGTCGCGACGACGCCCAGAACGACCCCGATCGTGATCCGCTTCATCGTCGCCCTCCTAATCTTCGTCGAACCGCGGCTTCGGCACGGGGTTCGACGGTGAGATCAGCTGCGGATCGATCGGCTCGAACCCTGCGTCCGAGCGCCGGCCGCGTCCGCCGCGATGACCGCGGCGCCGGCCGCGCCCTCCCGTCGCAGCGGGCATCAGCTCGTGAGCGATGACGCCGCGTGGAACGAACGGCTCTTCGTCCCCCGTGGACTGTGATGCCGCGGGTGGTGGGACGCCGTCGTCGAGGCGAGGCGCTCCCGAGCCCGCGCCGCCGCGACCCCGTCCTCGCCGACCGCGCCGCCGGCGCCTCCGAGATGAGCCTTGGCCGGCGGACTCTCCCTGGCCCGACTCGACGGCCTGCGCCGCTGGGGCCGTCGCGGCGATTTCATCGGCCGCCGGCGGATCGCCGCCCGGGTCGGCGACCGCCTCGTCGGCGCTCGGCGCCGCCACGCTGAAGGTGTCGCCTCGTCCTCGCCCACGCCCGCCGCGCCGGCCTCTCCGTCTCCTGCGGCCGCGTTGCTGGTCGGTCGCGTCGGCGGTCTCCGCCGCCGTCTCGCCGACCGAGCTCTCGGCGGCGAAGACCGAGGTCGCGGCGGCGGCAGCCGCCGCCGGTGGGGGCACCGGCGAAGCGCTCTCCATTTCCGTCAGATCGGGAGGAGCGGGCGGGGCGGGGCGGTCCCCCGCGACGAGCGCCGGCGGGACCTCCACTCTCTCGCGCGGGAAGAACTCGAACTCGCTCTCGTGGCGGAGCAGCGAGCCTTTGGGCTCGACGACCACCCGGACCCCGTGCCGGCGTTCGAGTCCCGACAGGTCGTCGCGTTTGTGATTGAGGATCCAGTGCGCAATCTCGGGAGGCACGCGCATGCTGATCTTGCCGAAGTCGTTCCTCAGGCAGCGAGCCTGGAGCTTGCGCAGGGCCGCCAGCCCGGCGGGCTCGACGTTCTTGATCAACCCGTAGCCCTCGCACATGGGGCACGTCGCGTACGACGCGCCCATCTTCTCCGCCTTGATGCGCTGCCGCGAGATCTCGAGCAGGCCGAGCTTCGACACGCGGGTGATGTCGTATTTCGCGCGGTCGGTCTTCATCGCGTCCCGCATCGCCTTCTCGATTCTCTTCTGGTTGCGGGCCGCCATCATGTCGATGAAGTCGACGACGACGATCCCGCCCAGATCGCGGAGCCTCAGCTGCCGGGCGATCTCCGCCGCCGCCTCGAGGTTGGTCTGTGTTGCGTTGTCCTCGGCGTCGCCGTGCCTAGGGGCCCCCTTGCTGTTGACGTCGATCGCCGTCAGCGCCTCGGTGCCGTCGATGACGATCTCCCCCCCCGACTTCAAGGGAACGCGCCGCATGTAGATGCTCTCGATCTGCTCCTCGAGGTTGAACTTCGAGAAGAGAGGGCGGTCGCCCTCGTAGAGCCTGATGATCCTCGCCTTCGCCGGCATCACGTCGGAGACGAACTCGAGGGCACGGTCGTAGGTGTCGCGACTGTCGATCCAGACTTCGTCGATGTCCTGCGTGAAGTAATCCCGCATCGTCCGGATGACGAGGTCGCGTTCCCGATACACGAGCCCAGGGAACTCGGTCCCGCGCGACGCTTTCTGGATCGAATCCCACAGGCGCAGAAGGTACTTCAGATCGCGCTGCAGCTCGGCCTTGCTCTGCCCCACGCCGGCGGTGCGCACGATGAGCCCGAACCCGTCGGGGGGCTGGAGCTCCTCGACCATCTTCTTGAGCCGCGAGCGCTGCTCATCGTCCTGGATCTTCCGAGAGATCCCTGCCGAATCCGCTCCGGGCATCAGCACGAGATAGCGCCCCGGAAGCGAAAAGTACGTCGTCACGGTCGGCGGCTTCGCCGCGAACGGCTCGCGTACGACCTGCACGAGGAGCTTCTGGCCGGGGTGGAGGTGCTGGCCGATCCGCCCCTTCGCGCGAGACTCGGTACGCTGCGGGAGCAGCTTGAAGTTGATCTCGTCGATCGGGAGGAAGCCCTTCAAATCGCCGCTGATTCTGAGAAAGGCGGCGTCGAGGGCCGGGTGGATGTTCTCCACGACGGCGTTGTGGATGTTGCCCTTGATGTTCGTGCGATTGATCGTTTCGATCTCGTACTGCTCGAGGACGCCGTCTTCCAAAATGGCGACGCGCGTCTCCTCGACGTGGGTCACGTTGACCAGCATGATCTTGGACATCGGGTGAGTCGTTCTCCGGCGGACCCGCGAATTCGGCTGCGCGTCGCTCCATGCGACGGTCGCCTCGCTACGGAGCCGCTGGGCCTCGCCTCGGGCCTCTCGAGCGCTCACGCGTCGGGCGGGTGCGCGATCGAGGTTACTGTACCATGAACTCGCGTGCGCATCACCGCCAACCAGGTCACGCTGCTGCGGCTCGTCCTGCTGCCGCTCCCCGTCGCGCTGATCTACCAAGAAACACGGCCGTTCGCGCTCGCGGCGCTCGGGATCTACATCTTGCTCGGGCTCACCGACGTTCTCGACGGGTATCTGGCGCGCAAGCACGGGTCGACTCCCTTGGGCGCGCTCCTCGATCCGGTCGTCGACAAGATCTTCCTGGTCGCCGGCTACGTGCCGCTCGCCGATTTCCAGATCATTCCGACGACCTTGGTCTTGGTCGTTTTCATACGGGAGCTGGGCGTCACGGCGCTCCGAAGCATCGCGCTCGAAGACGGGTTCTCGTTCAAAACCAGCTCGATCGCAAAGCTCAAGACGACGGTCCAGATGGCGGGTGCCGGGTTCGTCCTGGTTTTTTGGGTCTTTCGGGACGACGCGACCATTCGATCGATTCTCGCGCTCACCACGACCGGGTTTTGCATCCCGCTGCTCCTGGCGGTGCTTCGCCGGCGGCGTCCGAGCTGGATGGCGTGGTCGGCGGCAGGGTTTGGAGCCGCGATCTTCGCGATCCGCTGGGAGCTTCCCGTGGCCCCCGCGATCTTCATGCTCATGACGATCATCGTTCTGATCACGTTTTATTCCGGAGCCGAATACGCCTGGGGGATGCGGCGGATCCTGCGCGCTCGGTTCCAGCGCTCGCCCGTCGAGGCGGCGCGCCTCGTGGGATTGTCGCTCGCCGTACCTCTGTTCTACGTGCCCGCGATCGATCGGCCGGACGAGCCGACGTTCGCCATCCTGGGCCTGCTCGCCGCGGAGTTCGCGCTCGGGGGGGTCGACAACTCTCTGGTCCAAATGGGGCGCGCCCGCGGCGCCACGCCGGATCTGGCTCGATCGGGTGCGCAGGCGATGTGTGGCGCGGTCCTGCTCTGGGCGCTTTTTCATGGCGCCGCACCGGCGGTCGCGCGAACCGCCGCGCTGCTCGCCCTGGGCGTGACGCTGGGCGACCTGGGCGCGCGGTTGTGGCGCCACCGAGCCGAGTTTCGAGCGGTCGACGCCCTACCTCGGCCGATTCCTTGACTTGGCCCGGATCGGCAACCAGATTGCCCGTCGCTCTCCTAAAGGAATTGGAGGGTTGCCTTTCTGTCAGGCGGGGGGCACCGGACCGTGCGGAATCGATTCGATGCTTCCATGCGCCGCGTGGACGGGGGCGCGGCGATGGTTCTCTTCGTCATCGCGCTGACCAGTGCCTGCGAATCCCAGACGGCGCAATCGCGTGACGGCGACACGCCGGCGGTCCGCGCGCCGCATCGAGGTGGCACGTTCCGCCTCGTGGTCGAGGCCCCCCACGACCTCGATCCTGCGGCGGTCGAGTCGGTCTACGACGCGTTGCCCGTCGGGCAGCTCTTCGACGGGCTCGTCGCACTCGACCCCGGGCTGAACATCGTCCCGGCGCTCGCCGACACGTGGACGATTTCCCGGGACGGCCGGACCTACACGTTTCATCTTCGCGACGGGATCCGATTTCACGACGGGACGCCTTTGACCGCGGGCGATGTCGTCTACAGCGTCAAGCGCTTGCTCGATCCCCGGCGCGAGAAGAAGAGCATCGGCGTCTCCTACCTCCAGGTCATGGAGGGAGCTCCCGCTTACAGCACCGGACGGACGCACGAGCTCCCCGGGATCCGGATGATCGACGCCAGCCGCGTCGAGATCCGGCTCGCGCGACCGTATCTCTCCTTCCTCTACGTGCTGGCGATGGACGATCTTCGGATCGTCCCCGAAAAGCGCCTCAAGGACGCCGGCGAGGCCGCGTTCCGCCGAGCCCCGATCGGAACGGGTCCGTTCCGCTTGGAGGCGTGGACCGACTCCGAGCTGTCCCTCGCTGCGAACAAGGATTACTTCGGAGGTCCCCCGTACCTCGACCGTGTCGTCATCCTCTTTCCGCGGGTCGACGAGCACGACGGAGGCAACGCGCGGTTCCTCCGCGGCGAGACGGAGATGGTCGAGCCGACCTCCGAGACGCTCTCGCCGCTGCTCGACGACCCGGGCGTCGAGGTTCACCGCTACCAGGACCTGAGCCTGAGCTTCATGGGCATGAGCACCGGAAAGCCCCCGCTCGACGATGTCCACGTGAGGCGCGCGATCGCCTATGCCGTCGACCGCAAGTCCCTAGCCGCCCTCTCCCCATCGACGCGCCGGGATGCGATCGGCATCCTCCCTCCGGGTCTTCCTTCCTACTCGCCCGCGCCGAAGGCGCTCCCGTTCGATCTCGACGCGGCGCGCGACGAGCTTCGGGCGGCCGGTCACCCCGGCGGACGCGGATTGAAGCCGATCCGCTTCTGCACCGCCCGATCCGACAGCTCCGCCGTGGCGAAAACGATCGAGCAGCTCAAGGACAATGTCGCGGCGATCGGGATCAAGCTGGACATCCAGAATCTCACCTGGCGGGACCTCAACGCGAAGATCGAGGAGAACGACGCCCCGCTCTTCCAGCTCGGCTGGGTGGCCGATCTTCCGGATCCGGACTCGTTTCTCCGCACACTGTTCGAGCCCGGCGGCTCGGCGAACTACTTCGACTTCCGCGACGAGGAGGTTGCGCGCTCTCTCGAGCTCGGCGCGTCCGAGATGAACCCGATCGAGCGCGCGCGGATCTACCGCGAGATCGAAAAGAAGGTCCTGGACAAGGCTCCGCTCGTGCCGCTCTTCCACGCGGTCGGCGTGATCGCCTCGCGGCGCAACGTCCACGGCCTGAAGCCGGGGCCGATGGGGATCGGGGCCCTGAACCTCGAGCACGTCTGGATCGATCCGACCGAGAGCGCACGCTGATGCGCTCTCCCTTCCACGGCCGGACGCTGGAACAGAGCTTCTCGATCTCGACGGCCGTGCTCGTCCTGATCCTGATCGGCACGTCCATGGTCGTCGTCGAGGACCGCGTGAAGGTGAACATGCGGCGCGGGCTCGAGGCGCGCGGCACGGCGATCGCCAAGAGCATCGGCGCGGTCGCGACGCCGTCGCTCCTGGCCTACAACTACGCCGCATTGCAGATGGCGGCCGAGGGCGCGGCCGGGAACGACGGCGTCGTCTTCGTGGCGATCCACGACAAGGAGGGGGTGCTCGCGGGAGTCGCCGGCCGCGCGCCGGCGGGAATCCAGGCGAAGCTCGACACCGTGTCGTCGATCGCCGAGACCCGCGACCTCCTGGTCCCGCGTGCGCGAGGTTCGGCCGGGCACGAGAGGGTCGTGGAGGTCTCGGTCCCGGTGCAGGTCGAAGGGGTCGAAGCTGCTTGGGGGCGCGTGCGCGTCGGCCTCTCGTACGAGATCGTCGCGTCCGAGCTCCGGCAGCTCGGGATCCAGCTCTTCCTCTTGGGCGCGGTGCTGGTGCTCTTCGCGGTGCTCTCCGTTCGATGGCTCGCCCGGAGGATCACCGCGCCGCTCCGCAATCTGGCGCAGGGTACGGAAGCTCTCGCGGCGGGAGAGCTGCAGCACCGGATTCCGGTCGTGGGGGGGAAGGAGCTCGCCGATCTCGCGCGAGCGTTCAACACGATGTCCGACCGCCTCGAGGCGAAGGCCCGGGAGTCCCAGGAGTTCCAGGATGCGATCGAGAGACTGAACGCGACGCTCGAGCAGCAGGTGCTCGAAAGAACACACGCTCTCGAGGAATCGACCGTTCAGTACAAGTCGCTCGTCGAGTCGTCTCCGGACTCGATCCTGATCGTTCAGGACACGCGACTCTGCTTCGTCAACCGCGCGTTCAGCGAGACGTTCGGCATCGGGGAGGCGGAGGTGACGAGCCCCGAGTTCCGGCTGTCGAGGATCTTCGATCCCAGCTCGGCCGCACTGGCGGGCGGGCGCATCGCCGCGTGGCAGCGCGGCGAGACCCCGAACCCGGCGGAAGTCACCGCGAAGGACGCCCAAGGCAGGGTCCGCCACATGGAGCTTCGCGGCAGCCGGATCGAGTACCACGGCCGCGCGGCGGCCGAGTGCCTTCTGGTCGACATGACGGAGTCGAAGCGCCTGCGCGAGCGCCTCTCCGAGACCGAGAAGCTCCGGTCGCTCGGCGAGCTGGCCTCGGGCGTCGCTCACGACTTCAACAATCTTCTCGGAGCGATCCTCGGACGCGCGCAGCTGTTGCGCAGGAAGGGGATGCCGGGGGAGGTCGATCAGGACCTTGCGGTCATCGAGAAAGCCGCACAGGACGGCCGCGAGACGGTGCGTCGCATCCAGGAGTTCTCGCGCACACGCCGGGACAAGAAATTCGAGTTCGTGGATCTCGCGGAGATCCTCTCCGATGCGCTCGAGATCACGCGGACTCGCTGGAAGGACGACGCGCTGCTCCGCAAGATCGCGATCACGCCGGTGCTCCAGGTCTCCGAGGTGCCGCCGATCTCGGGAAATGCCTCGGAGCTGCGGGAGGTGTTCACGAACCTGATCCTGAACGCCGTCGACGCCATGCCTCAGGGCGGGCGCCTCGAGCTGTCCTGTCGTCGCAGCGCCGACCGGTTGATCGCCGAGGTGACCGACACCGGCGTCGGGATGACCGACAAGGTCCGTCAGAACATCTTCGATCCGTTCTTCACGACCAAAGGGACGCGCGGGATGGGGCTGGGCATGAGCGTGGTGTACGGCATCGTCACCAGGCACGGCGGGAAGATCGACGTGGACACGGCGCTCGGGAAAGGAACGACGTTCACGCTGGAGTTCCCGATCGCGCACGAGCGGCACGTGCCGGCCGCGGGAAGCGACGGCGCGTCACTCCCTCAATTCCTGCGGCCGGGCAGAATCCTCGTCGTCGACGACGAGCCCGACGTCGCCGCGGTCGTGAAGGACGTGCTGACGACGGCCGGACATCAGGTCGATACGGCGATCTCAGGAGCCGAGGCTCTCAGGATGGTCGAGCTGACCGCCTACGACCTGGTGTTCACCGACCTCGGTATGCCCGACATGTCCGGCTGGGAAGTCGCGGAGAAGATCAACGACGCAAAGCCCGGACTCGCGGTCGCGCTGGTCACCGGCTGGGGAACGAGTCTCGACGAGGCGGACGCTTCACGGCGCGGGGTCTCGGCCGTCGTCCACAAACCGTTCGAGATCGACGAGCTCCTGAAGATCGCCCACTGCCTCCTGTCGAGCACCTCCGCCGTCGCCGAGAACTGACGCAGAGCGCGGCCACCGGCCGTGCCGCCGTCGAAATGTCGGCGTATATAATCCCTACTCCTATTGAAAAGGCGGGGGTTTCCGGTGTCCGCATCGGGTCGAGCGCTCCACATCGCCAACGGGCAGGGCTTTTGGGGCGACTCGGTAGACGCGCCTCGCCGGCTGGTCGAGGAAGGGCCGCTCGATTATCTGACCCTCGATTACCTCGCCGAAGTGACGATGTCGATCATGCAGAAGGCGCGGCAACGCGACCGCAGGGCCGGCTACGCCACCGACTTCGTCGAGCTGATCCGCGACATCCTCCCGACTCTCCGCAAGAAATCGATCCGGGTCGTCGCTAACGCTGGCGGCGTCAATCCCGACGGCTGCCGAGCGGCCCTGATCGAGCTGGCGCGTCAGCAAGGAGCGACGGGGCTCCGCATCGGCACGGTGACCGGTGACGACATTCTCCCCCGGCTCGACGAGTTGGTCGCGGCCGGTGTTCCCTTCCTGAACCTCGACGACGGCCGGCCGTTCTCGGAGGTGCGCTCCGACGTGCTCTCCGCGAACGTCTACATTTCGTCCTTTCCGGGGGCGGACGCGCTTCGGCAGGGGGCGCACATCGTCGTCAGCGGTCGCTCGACCGACCCGGGTCTGGTGTTGGCCCCGCTGATCGCCGAGTACGGCTGGGCGCCCGACGCCTGGAACCTGCTGGCGGCCGGGACGATCGCGGGGCATATCCTCGAGTGCGGGGCTCAGTGCACGGGCGGCAACTTCTCGCGTTGGTGGGAGATCAGCGGCTGGGATCACCTGGGCTACCCCATCGCCGAAGTGGCCGAGGACGGGACGTTCGTGATCACGAAGCACGCGGGAACGGGGGGACTCGTGTCGGTCGACACCGTCGGCGAGCAGCTCGTCTACGAGATGGGAGACCCGGCGCGCTACCTCACCCCCGACTGCGTCGCCGACTTCACTTCGATCCGTCTCGAGCCGGCCGGGGAGAATCGCGTGCGCGTCTCCGGCATCAAGGGCGGCCCCGCGACCGATACCTACAAGGTCTCGATCTCCTATCTCGAAGGATACAAGGCGGTAGGACAGCTCACCGTGTCCGGCCCCGATGCCGAGGCCAAGGCGCGCATCTGCGCCGAGGCGATCTGGGGACGGCTTGCGCGCTCGGGTGTCGCGTTCGAGCAAACGCTGACGGAACTCGTCGGCGTCGACGCATGCCACGGCCCGCTGACGCGAGGGCATGCGAAGCCGGGTGAGATCGTGCTGCGCGTGGGCGTCAAGGACCGCGACCGCGCGAAGGTCGACCGCTTCGGCAAGGAGCTCGCGCCTCTCGTGACAACCGGCCCGCCCGGCGTCACCGGCTTCGCCCAGGGGAGGCCGAAAGCGACCGAGGTCCTCGGCTATTGGCCCGCTCTGATTCCGAAGAACCTCGTCAGTCCGAAGGTCGTCGTGGAGGAAGTGCGGTGAAGACGGTGCCGCTCTACGCCATGGCCCACGCGCGCTCGGGCGACAAAGGGGACGGCTCGAACGTCGGGGTCCTCGCCTACGACGACCGCGGGTACGAGATCCTAAAGGTTTGGCTGACGCCGGCGCGGGTCAAGGCGCACTTCGGCGAGATCGTCAGAGGACAGGTCGATCGCTACGATCTACCCAACCTGCGCGGTCTCAACTTCATCCTCCACGACTCGCTGGGGGGTGGGGGATCCGCGTCGCTCAAGACCGACGCGCAGGGCAAGACCCACGGGATGGCGCTCTTGCGCATGATGATCGAGGTCCCCGACGACTACACCCCGCCGGATGTCGGCGCCAAAGGCGCGCTTCGCTCCGGGGGAGAGCTGTGAGCGCCTCGCCGGTCGTCCGCGTCGAGGGGAGAGAAGACGGCGTTCGTGTCCTCACGATGGACAAGCCGCCGGTCAACGCCCTCGGGCGCGAGATGGTCGAGGCGCTCGGCAAGGCGCTCTCGGCTTTGCGCGAGGACCAGGAGGCGCGATGCCTGGTCGTGCGCTCGGCAGGAAGCCACTTCTGCGCGGGCGCCGACCTCAAGGAGCGCCGCGGCATGAGCGAAGAGGAGGTCCGGGCGTTCGTCCCGAGGATCGGAGCGGTCTGCGCGGCGTTGGCGGAGCTTCCGTTCCCCACCCTCGCCGCGGTGCGCGGCACGGCGGCAGGCGGGGGATGCGAGCTGGCGCTGGCCTGCGACGTTCGCATCGCCTCCGAGGACGCGCGCATCGGCCTGCGCGAGACCGCCCTCGCCATCCTTCCCGGCGCCGGAGGAACGCAGCGGCTGCCGAGAATCGCCGGCGCGGCGGTTGCCAAGAGATGGATTTTCACCGCCGCGCTGTTCACGGCGGCCGAGGCGCTCGCGGACGGCGTCGTGGATGTCGTGGCTCCCGTCGCCCGCCTGGACCAGGAAGCGCTCGAGCTCGCCGGGACGATCGCCGCGAACGGCCCGGTGGCCGTGCGGCTCGCCAAGCGGGCGATCGACGGAGGCATGGACCTCTCGCTCGACGAGGGGTTGGCCCTCGAATGGCAGTGCTACGAGGGCGTGATCGGCACGAGCGACCGGGAAGAGGCGCTCCAGGCGTTCGCGGAAAAGCGGCCGCCGCGGTTTACGGGGAGGTGAGGGTGCTCCGGTACGGACCGATCTCCCTCGAGGCGCCCACGGTGCTGGCCCCGATGGCCGGGATCACCGACCGGCAGTTTCGCCTCGTCCTCCGCCGCATCGGCGGGGTCGGTCTCGTCACGATGGAATTCATCTCCTCGGAAGCGCTCTTTCGCAGGAACAAGCGCGCCCGCGCGCTCATGCGCTACGCCGAGGAGGAGCGCCCGATCTCGATCCAGATTTACGGGCGGGATCCGGCACGCATGGCCGACGCGGCGCGCGTGGTCGAGGAGGTCGGCGCCGACATTTGCGACATCAACATGGGATGCCCGGCGAACAAGATCCTGAAGGGCTGCTCCGGGTGCGCGCTGATGGGCGACCTGGACCTCGCGCGGGCGATCATCGAGGAGGTGCGAAGCGCGATCACGATCCCGCTCTCGGTCAAATTCCGCCTCGGCCTGGACGACGATCGGAGGAACTTCCTCGAGCTGGGCCGGATCTGCGAGGGGGAGGGCGTGGACGCGGTGGCGCTTCACGCGCGCACCGCGCGCCAGATGTTCGGAGGCGAGGCGCACTGGAGCGAGATCGCCCGCTTGAAGGGCGCGATCTCGATCCCCGTCATTGGCAACGGGGACGTCACCGAGGCCTCGGGCGCGCTCGCCATGCTGCGCCAGACCGGCTGCGACGGCGTGATGATCGGCCGTGCCTCGATGAAGAACCCTTGGATCTATCGCCAGATCGCGGATCTCCTGGCGGGTCGGCCGGCGTACGAGCCGACGATCCGGGACCGGCACGACGTCATCCTCCAGCATTTCGCCATGGTCACGAAGCAGGAGAGGCCGGAGTTCGCGCTTCACAAGCTGCGAACGTTCACGGGCTGGTACACGCACGGTCTCATCGATGGGAAGCGCCTCCGGACTCGCATCAGCGAGCCCGAGACCCCGGAGGCTTTTCTCGACGTGGTCGAGTCGTTTTTCGCGGAAGCGATGAAGGCGGCGGCATGAAAGTCAGCAAACGAGGACAGTACGGGATGAGAGCGCTGTGTCATCTCGCGGAGACCCACGGCGAGGGCGTCGTGCAGATTCGCGAGATCGCGCGGAAAGAATCGATACCGGCGAAGTTCCTCGAGGGAATTCTCCTCGAGCTCAAGCACGCGGGCATCGTGCGCAGCCGGCGGGGGATCGACGGGGGGTACGAGCTGGCGCGCGAGCCGAAGGACGTCATGCTCGGCCAGGTGATGCGCGTTCTCGACGGTCCGCTGGCGCCGTTGGGGAGCGCCGCGGAGCTCAAGGAGCTGATGAAGAGCGACCCGCGGCAAGCGGGCTTCTACTCGGTTCTCATCGGGGTGCGCGACGCCGCGGCCGCGATCCTCGACGAGACGACGCTCGCCGACGTCGTGGCGCGAAACGCGAAGCTCGAAGGGAGCAAGTGATGCAGCTCGACGCCATCCAAGCGGCGCTCCGCCGCGAGAAGCTCGACGGCTGGCTCTTCTGCGACCACCACAGACGCGACCCGATGGCGTATCGGATTCTGGGGCTACCGGGCCACGGCATGGCGACGCGTCGATGGTTCTACTACGTCCCCGCGAACGGCGAGCCGGTGAAGCTCGCTCACCGCGTCGAGCCGCGGGCTCTCGACACCCTCCCGGGACGACTGGAGCACTACCTCGCCTGGCCGGAGCTGCATCAGAAGCTCAAAGCGATCGTCGGCGGAGCCTCTCGAATCGCGATGCAGTACTCGCCGGACAACAACATTCCGTACATCGGCCTCGTGGACGCGGGAACGGTCGAGCTGATCCGCTCGTTCGGGCCGGCCGTCGCCACCAGCGCCGATCTCGTGCAACAGTTCGAGGCCACCTTCGGCGAGGAGGGGTACGAAAGCCACGTGTGGGCCGGCGAGCGTGTGCAGCGGATCAAGGACGAGACGTTCGCCGCGATGTCTCGGGCCCTGAAGGACGGCGCGACGGTCGCCGAATACGAGTTCAAGGAGAAGATCATCCGCCGCTTCGCCGAGGAGGGCCTGACCTGCGAAGGAGAGAGTCCGATCGTCGGGTTCAACGATCATCCGGCCGACCCGCACTTCGAGCCTGCGAAGGAAGGCGGGTACGCGCTCAAGGCCGGCGACACGGTTCTCCTCGACCTCTGGGCCAAGCGCATCGAGCCCGAGGGTGTGTACTACGACATCACCTGGTGCGCCTTCGCCGGCTCGGTGCCTCCGCCGAAGTACGTAGAGATCTTCAACCTCGCTCGCGACGCCCGCGACGCCGCCGTCGATTTCGTCACGCGGCGGCTCGCCGCCGGCACTCCCGTCCACGGTTACGAGGTGGACGACGCCTGCCGAAAGATCGTCAAGGACGGCGGGTACGGCGACCGGTTCCTCCACCGCACGGGGCATTCGATCGGAACGACCGTCCACGGGAACGGAGCCAACATCGACAACCTCGAGACGAAGGACGAGCGGTTGATCGTCCCCGGCACGTGCTTCTCGATCGAGCCCGGCATCTATCTCGACGGATCGATGGCGGTCCGCTGCGAGGTTAACGTCTACGTCCGCGACTCGGGGAAGGCGGAAGTCGTGGGAGCGGTTCAGCGGGAGCTCGTCCTGCTCGGCTAATCCAGCATTGCTTCGACCGCCTCGACCACGCGGGCCGCAACCTCCGCCGCTCGCCCGGGAAAGAGGTGCGACGCGCCGGAGATCTGATACAGGCGCCCGCGAGGGAGCGTGCGCGCGAGCACCGCTTCGACCTCCACGATCGAGCCGAACTCGTCCTGCGTCCCCTGCACGACCGCGATCGGGCGGCCGAGCGAAGCGAGGGCGTCGAACGGCCAGAGGCGCACCGGAAGACCAATCGCCACGAGGCCTGCGACGTCGGGATCCAGCACGGCTTCCTCGACCACACAGCGCGCCCCGAACGAATACCCGACGAGGATCAGCGGAACCGCGGGCGCGAGGGCGCGGAGCCAAGCCGCCGCCGAGGCGACGTCGCCGACCTCGCCCCGGCCGTCGTCATACGAGCCCTCGCTCCCCTGGACGCCGCGATAATTGAACCGGAGCGTCGTCAGGCCGGCGCGGTTGAGCCCGCGGTCGGCGTGGAAGACGACCGGGTTGTGCAGCGTCCCGCCGAATTGAGGATGAGGATGCGCGAGCAGGGCGGCGCCGCGGGGAGCCTCGGTCTCCCGGAGCGCCGCCTCGAGCCGGCCGGCTGGCCCGTGGATCCACAGTTTTCGCGAATCACCCACGAGGGCATTCTAGTTGCCGTCGGATAACCCGCGGAGGCGCAGCTGCGCGCGCGCGCATCGCGAAGCGTGCGACCCTCCTGCCGTGGTGATCGCGATCCCTCTCCCTCGACGAATCCTTCTTCGGATGGTCGGGACGGCCTGGCTTCTGGCGTGGTGCGCGGTGCTCTGGGCGGTCGCAGCGCCCTGGCGAAACCTCGGCGGCCTCGAATCCGAGCGGCTGCGCTGGCTCGAGTGGTGGGCGCTCTGCGCCGGACTTGCGTTGGGGTTCACGCTGGGCCGCGGCGTGCGCGACTGGGCGCGGTCGGGTGCCGGGCGCACCCACGCGAGGGCGATCCGGATCGCGCTCTATCCTCCCGCCGTCGTCGCAGCTCTCGCGCTTGTCGCTCTGGCCTCCGTGGGCGAGCGTGGTCCGGTGGGAATTGTCGCGACCGCATTTCTGTCGTACTGGGCCGGCCTCGACGTTGCGTTCGGTGCGCTGCCGCTGATGGAAGGGAGCGACTACGCGTTCTCGCGGCCTCTCGAACCCCGGGAGTGACGCCCGGCGAGCAAGCGCGCGATCTTCGCGGTCGCACCTGAGATCGCCGCCGCCTCGAGCCGGTTCAGCGCAACCCAACGGGAACGGCCCCACCCCGGGACCCCGCCGACGAGATCGATTGCGACGACGTCGATGACGAGGCGGTTGCGAAGGATCGAGTGTCGGGCCCTCAGGACGATCTGGGAAGCGCGAGCCCGCACGCCGAGGAGCGTCGAGAGCCCGCGGACGATCGCGCCGGCCGGCGTCCGAGCCCGAGGAACGACGACCGCCGGCAGATCCCATGCTCCGCGCAGCGCCCCCCCCGGCCGCCCCGGAACCAGGAGCACGCGGCCGTGCCGGACGATCCATGCGACCGCAACCGGGAGAATTCGAGGAGGAGCCGGCTTCGCGCGAGGCGGAAACGATTCGGGCCGGCCGAGCGCACGCGCGCGGCACGCGCCGGCAACCGGGCACCGGGTGCAGGCCGGCGAGCGGGGCGTGCAGATCCTCGCCCCCAGCTCCATCAGCGCCTGATTCCAGGATCCAGGACTCCGCCCGCCCACCATCGTCTCCGCGATCGACCAGTAGGTCCGCTCCGTCGCGGCGCTTCGGCGACCTCCGATCGCGAACAAACGCGAGAACACCCGTTTGACATTGCCGTCCACGACGGGGCAAGGTCGATCGAAGGCGAGGCTCGCGATCGCTCCCGCGGTGTACCGCCCGACGCCGGGCAGCGCCAAAAGCGCGTCGAGGTCATCCGGCACACGGCCGGCGTGCCGCGCCATCACCGCCGTCGCGCCCTGGCGCAGCGCCCGCGCGCGCCGGTAATAGCCGAGACCGCTCCAGAGAGCGAGCACCTCCTCCTCGCGAGCCGCGGCGAGAGCGGAGACGTCGGGAAACCGATCGAGGAACCTCCTCCAGTAGGGGATGACGGCGGCGACCGTCGTCTGCTGGAGCATGACCTCCGAGACCCAGATCGCGTAGGGGTCCTTGGTTCGCCGCCACGGGAGGTCGCGCTTCGCTCGCCGGTACCAGCGCAGGAGCGGAGCCCGCAACCGCCGCCCCGCGTCGGCGTCGGGCATCCTAACGGCCATCGCGAGCGAGGAGCGCCGCACCGACCGCCGTCCGATGGGGGAGTGGATCGACCACGACCGCCGTCCGCATCTGCGCGCCGATCCGCGTCGTCAAGTGCGGCGCCATGGCCAGCCCTCCCGTCGCGAACAGGCGCGACGGACAGAGCTGAGCGGCGCGCAGCAGCTCCGCGATCCTCCCGAACCTGCTGGCCAACGACTCGAGCGTGCCGGAGACGATCTCTTCGGGCGTGAACGAGCCCTGCTCGACGTCGAACCGCGAGATCGCTTGCCAGTCGGGGGTGCCGGTTCCTTCGATCGACGCGTCGACGCGGGGCGTGCGCGCCGCTCCTCCCGCGCGTCCGGCGATCCGCTCCGGCGGCATCTCATCCCAGCCCCCGCTCCGCCCGGCTTCGACGAGCCCGGCGACCAAGCCGTGCACCGTCCCTTCGACTGCGAACATCGGCCCGTCGCCGTCACCGTAGAGGAGGGTCGTCAAGAGTCCGTCGACGTGGCGGGGAGTGCGGCCGGTCGGCACGACGACGAAGCCGCCCGTCCCCAGGACCATAGCTCCGTCAGCCCCTTCCTCCATATCGTCGAGGAGCGCGCGCACCGCTGCGCCCACGTCTCCCAGAAGCGCTCGCAAGGGTACGCTCGAGCGGCCGAGACGCAGTCGTCCGCGCTCGCCGGTCGAAGCCGAGACGTCGGGCCAATACGACGTCGGGATCCCGAGCACGCCCGCGAGGTCGGTGCTGAACGATCCGCGATGGATGTCGTAGGCGAGCGTGCGCTGCGCGAGGGACGGATCGCAGTCCGCGACGGCGCCCTCGCCGAGACGCGCCACGAGGAAGGCTCCCAGGGGACCTGCGACCAGGCGCCCGCGGCGCAGTCCGTCCGCGATCTCGGGCGACGCGGCGCAGAGCGCCGCGAGGCGGACGGCTCCGTACGGGTGGCGCGTCGTCAGTCCGGTCCTGCGATGAACCTCGGCCTCGGAGGCGGCGAGATCGGGAGAGATCGCCGCGGGGATGGCCGACCGCCAGGAGAGCACCGGAGTCGCGGCACGCCCGTCGGCGCGACGCCAGACGACCAGGGAGGAGCGCTGCACCGCAAGCCCCGCGGCGGTGATCCGACGCCCCGCTTCGCGCGCGAGCGGCCCGGCGGCCCGACCGACCGACGCCGCGACCGCCTCGGCGTCCTGGATCACGCTCCCGTCCCGATCGCGGCGGCTTACGACCGGGGTCGCCTGCGAGGCGACGATCGCCCCGTCCGGGTCGACCAACACCGCGCGCGTGCCGCCGCTTCCCTGATCGATTCCGAGCGCCAGCCCGCTCGGCCGGGTCGGCTCGGGCTGTCGCCGCCCGAGGAGGCGAACCATCCCGGCCGGATCGTCGGTGAACGCGCCGTCGACGCCGGCGGCGAGTAGCGGCGCGAGCTCCGAGCTCCGATTGACGGTGTACGGGATGACGAGCAGGCCCAGCCCGCGCGCCCGTGCCACGAACGACGGCGTGCACAGCCGGCGGCTCGGATGGAGGGCGGTCGCGCCCACCCGCTGCGCCCAGGCGATCGGATCGCGGGTTTCCGCCGAGCCGATCGTCAGGGCCAGATCGACGCCGGGGGCGCGCTTCGCGGCGTGAGCGAGCAGGGACCATCCGACGGAGGAGATCGTCACGCCGCGAAGCCCGCCCGTGCGCTCGAACGCCGCGAGAACCGCATCGACCGTGGCGCGGTCCGCCGGATCCATCCGACGGTCGCTGCCGACGGCGGTCGGCTTGATCTCGACGATCAGCGGCACGTGCGCGCGGACGATCGCGAGCGCATCGTCGAGGTCGATCGGCGGCTCGCCCGCGAAGCGAGGGGAGAACCACGAGCCCGCATCCAGCGCGCGGACGTGGCTCCAGTCCCGGGCCCGCAGCGGCCCGCGGCCGGTCGTCGTGCGGTCGAGCGTCGCGTCGTGAAGGAGCACGACCCGGCCGTCCCTCGTGAGTCCGACGTCGATTTCGATCTGGTCAGCTCCGCCCGAGAGCCCCGCGATCAGCGATGCGGCCGTGTTCTCCGGAGAGCGCGCAGCGGCCCCGCGGTGTCCGACGATCGTGAACCGTCGCCCGTCGACGATCACGGGACGGCCACGGTCAACGCATGTGCGCGAGGCGCAGACGCTCGACCGGCCGGCCTCCCAGCACATGGCTCTCGAAGATCTCGTCCACATCGGCCGCGGTGACCGCGCCGTACCACACCGCCTCGGGGTAAACGACGATCGTCACGCCGTGCTCGCATTGGTCGAGGCACCCGGCGGTGTTGATGCGCACACGACCTTTAAGCCCGGCCTTGTGCGCCAACGCCTTCAGGCGTGAGCGGATCTCCTGGGAGCCCTTCGCCGAGCAGCATCCGCGTGGGTCGGACGGGTCGCGATGATTCTCGCAGACGAAAACGTGGCGCTCGAGAGGAGGCATGGGGGAAGTCTAACAGGGGGGCGTGCTAGCATCGGCGGTCGATTCACGCATCACGGGAGATCTCGATGGCCGCAAAGAGCGCCGAGCAGCTGAGGCAGAGGACCGCCGCGTTGAAGAAGAGGCTCGCGGAGAAATCCGCCAAGCTGAGCCCCGTCCAGATCCGGCGGGCGAAGAAAAAGATCCGCCGCGTACAGCGTCGCCGCCGCTCGCTCGACGCTCGCGCGAAGCGACTCGCCGCCAAGGACGCGCCGGCCAAGGCCGAGTGACCTAGGGGCCGCGCCGCACGAGCAGCTTGGCGAGGATGCGGTCGAGGATTCCCGGCGCAAGCGCGTTCATCACGACCATGAGCTTCGCCTCGGGCGAGAGCACCGCCTCCCGCCGGGTGGAGCGCGCCATGCGGACGAGCGCGCGGCCGACGGATTCCGCGCTGTGGGTCTGCACGCGGACGCGGCGCTGGACCGGGCCGGAGGTCAGCTTTCGGTCCTGGAAGCTCGAAGCGGTCGAGGAGGGGCAAACGATTCCCACGGTCACCCCCGTACCGTGGAGCTCCGGACGAAGCGCGTCGGCCATCCCGTGCAACGCGAACTTGCTCCCGGAGTAGGCCGAGTAGAAGGGAACGCCCCGCTTTCCGACGGCGGACGAGACCATCAGGATGCGACCCCTTCCGCGGGCGATCATCGCGGGAAGATAGGGACGGATCGTCCTGGCCACTCCGAAGACGTTGACCTCGAAGACCGTCCGGAGCGCGTCATCGCTCGTCTCGACGAACAGCGCGTCCATGCCGAGACCGGCGTTCGCGACGATGACATCCGGCGCGCCGTGCTTGCCGAGAATCGTGCGGGAGAGCGCCTCCATGACCGGGCCGTCGGCGACGTCCGCGACGTAGGTCTCGATGCGCTCGGCGCCTCCCAGCTCCGCGGCCAGCGAGTCGAGCTGGTCCTTCGATCGTGCGACCGCGAGGACGACCGCTCCCGCCTCCACGAACGCCTTGGCCGCCGCGCGGCCGATTCCGGATGACGCCCCGGTGATCAGAACGCGCCGCCCGTGGAGATCCGTCGCCATCGCGGGGGATTCTAGTCGAGCCCATAAAAGCGACGGAGTTCGGCGACGTGCAACGCGATCTCCGCGTCGCCAGGTAATCGGGCCGCCGCCCGCTCGAGGAGATCGAGCGCCCGTCCCGGCGCTCCCTCGCCGGCCCAGAAGGCCGCGGCGCGGACGATCGACGCCGCGGGTGCGCTCGTGAGCGTCGTCTCGATGTCGAGCGCGTCGGCCAGAGCGGCGCCCTCGGACGCGGCGCGAGCGTCGCCATGCGCGCCGGCCGTGGCGAAGAAGCTCCGGGCGCGGTCGTATTCGCCGAACCGCAGCGCGAGAACGGCTGCCGCCTTTAGCGCCTCCGCGTTACCCGGGTCGGCGGCCAAGGCCTCGTCGAGATCGGTCTTCGCTGCGTCCCAGACCAGAAGCTCCATGTCCGATCGCGCCTCGGCGAGCTTGGAGAAGCTGCCGGGCGCCTTAGGCCCCGACGCCGAGGAACGGCCGCGCTCGATCGTCTGGGCGAGGAGGTCGGCCTCCGGAAGCCGTGACGCGCGGTCGAACGCGGCGGCCGCCTCATCGCGCCGCCCGGCGTTCAGCAGAAGCTGGCCCAGCGCGATCTCGACGCGAACGTCGGCCCCGCCGCTCGCGACGACGGCCGCGAGGCCTGCGATGGCCTCGTCGCGTCGTCCTGCGGCTGCGGATAGCTCGGCGCATCGCGTCTCGAGATCGACGCGCGTTGGCTCCCGAGCCAACGCTCTCTCGCAATCCCCGCTTTCGGGAGAACGTTGCGGGCTGGCGGCGACGCGTCCGGTCCGGTTCGGTCCGATCTCGATGACCGCCACGCCTCGGCCGGACCGCTTCACGGCGTACTCGTAGATCGGATCCTGGCTCAAGAGCTCGAAGGGGAAGTATTTCCCGAAGAGCACCGTCGGAACGACGAGGTAGCGCGCATGCAGCCGGGCGATGCGGCCGCGCCAGACCTGCGGCGGAAGCTCCTCGAAGCGGATCGACTCCTGCGGACGACCCGACGTGAAGCCGACGTCGGAGTGCCTCGTGAGAATCCGCGCGTGCGGCGCCGCATGCTCACGCAGCCACGCTCCCGCCGCTCGCCAATCGCAGAAGTAGATCGGCGGAACGCGCTCCTCATAGAAGCGCTGACCGTTTCGAGAGTAGGCGAGGTTGTCGCGCGCCATGGTGATGCCGCCGTACAACTGCCACGAAACGAGACTCCCCGCGACGACGAGGGCGGCGATGCGAACGGCGCGACCCGCCCGCGCGATCGCCGCGGACGCGAGCGCCCACACGATCGGAACCAACGGCCAAACCAGCCGCTCGTGGCGGGGCGGGTAGACCGCGAGGACGAGGACGTAGGCGACGCCGTAGAGCCCGAGCAATGCGCCGTCCGTCCTTCGGCGCAGCCAACCTCCCACGATCGCGGCCGCGACGATCGCGAGACCGAGCAGGACGGCCGCCCCGTAGAGTCCCCCGAGGTCGGGAGTCCCTCCCACCGTCATGCGCTCGTAGAGCGGGCGCGCGGGCCGGAGGCCGGGAAGGAGCACGTCCGTGAATCGCGCGGCGTAGAACCCGGCGTTGTCGACCGCTTTGGCGGCGAATGCCGAGGGGCCGAGCCGCGACCACTCCGCGGCTATCGAGCCGGGATACGTTGGGCCGCGAGCGAGATTGCACCGAAGCATCCAGAGCGCCGTGGGGGCGACGGCGAGGACCGGCGCGGGCCAGAGGGAGCGCCGCGTCCGGTAAAGCAGGCACCACGCGAGGGTCGCGAGCACGAGCGCCAGACCGATCGTCCGGAGGAACGGGAGAAACGCGAGCAGGAGCGCAGCCAGAGCGACGTCGCGGCGGGGAGGCGGCTCCTGCGATCGCGTCATCACGCCGATGGCCGCGAGAGCGCAGGCGACGTACGGAAACTCCGTGACGACCTCGGTCGCGTGTAGGACCGCGTAAGGGCTCGTCGCGACCAGCAGCCCAGCGACCAAGGCGCCCTGCGTAGGGCCGTCGCGCGCCGCGAGCCGCATCGTCAGGAGCAGCGCGATCAGAGCGAAGGCGGCGACGACCAGCTTCGCCCCGACGACGGAGTACGGCACGCTCCACGAGAGCGGCGCGAGGATCAGGGACAGGCCGGGCGGCCTGAGGGTGTTGAGCGGCTCTCCCGGTCGATCGATCTCGCGGTAGCCGTGAAGCGTGGCGAGCGAGCGGGCGCCGAACAGGTACTCGGGAGAATCGGGCTCCAGGAGCGAGAGGCCATTCAAGCGCAGCGCGCACAAGAGGGCGAACCCCGCGAGCAGCGCGGCGATCGACCACTTCGTCGCGCGGGACGGCGCGCTCACGCTCCTCAGGCGACCGTCAGGTCGAGGGACACGAGATCCGCCAGCTTCGCTTGGATCCGGTCGCCCGCGGCAAGAGGGCCGACGCCGGAGGGCGTTCCGGTGAAGAGCAGATCACCGCGCTCGAGCGTGATCCACCGCGAAGCGTAGGCGACGAGAGCGGGCACACCGTGGAGCATCTGGGCGGTCGATCCTGCTTGCTTGCGCACGCCGTTGAGGTCCAAGCTCAGCGCGAGCGCGCCGACATCTCCCGCACGATCACGGGGGACCACGCTCGACACCGGGGCGGATCCGTCGAACCCCTTGGCGAGGTCCCACGGCTCTCCCTTGTTTTTTGCCTCGTTCTGGAGGTCTCGAAGGGTGAGATCGAGCCCGACGGCGTAGCCGAGGACGAATTCGAAGGCGTGCTCTTCGCGGATGGCTCGCCCCTGGCGTCCGATCACGACGACGAGCTCGACTTCGTGGTGGACCTGTCCCATTCCCTGCGGGAGCTTCACGACCCCGCCGTCGTGGACGAGAGCCGAGGGCGGCTTCAAGAACAGGACGGGCGGCGTCGAGGGGGCGTTTCCCATCTCCGCAATGTGCTCGGCGTAGTTGCGCCCGACGGCGAGGATCTTCCCCACCCGCAACCGCTCGCCCGTGCCCTGCAAGACGACGTACGGCTCGGTCGAAGCCTTCTCCATCTCCGGCTTGTGCGGCCAGAGATGCCACGTCCCGTGCGCCGTCGCGACGAGGCCTCCCGCGGGATCGCGCGCCTCGCCCCGGACGAAAGCGACCGACCGGCCGCGGCGGACGACTTCCCCCGTGGCGACGAGCGAGCCCTCGCGCGCTCCTGCCACGAACTGGATCGACAGCCCGGTGGTCGCGCACCACCACTCCTTGGGGATCGCGGAGATGACCGCTGCGCCCATCGCGGAATCGAGGAGCGACGACACGACACCGCCGTGGGCGACTCCGCGGTTGTTCGTGTGATGCGGCGCGAGTTCGAGCGTAGCCTCGGCGCGGCCTCCTTCCATCCGAGCGACCTGGATGCCCAGGTACTGATTGAAGGGGGGCGCGCGCATGGCGGACATTCTAGTCGCCTCAGGCATACTCTGAGCGCATGCCCGACGCGCGACTGGACACGGAGACCACGCTGAGGAACGCGCTCCAAGCGTGGCCCGAACTCGCCGACCGGATCAGTCGCCAGCTCCTGATCGTCCTCCACAGCGAGGGCCTCGTCTCGATCGACGCCGTCTACGAGGAGGCGCGCGCCGCCGCCGGGCAGTCCGCCGCGGAGCCGGCGGACGACAATCCGAACCGGCCGGGCGCCGCGCCCTGGAGCGCCTTGGAGCGCGAGGCGGTGCGCGAAGCGGTCGTGCGCCACGCAACGGCCCTCCTGGCGCCGGAGCGTGTGCAGGCGGTGATCGACGGCGTGCGCCGCCGCGAGGAGGCCGACAGCCTGGAGAGCATCGCCAGCCTTCCCGACGTGTCCTTCGACGTCTTGGCCGCGACCGTCCGGCGATTCTGCCGGCTCCCGCGCGGCGACGAGAGGCTGGCCCCCGCGCAAACGACTCAGCTTCGCGTGGCGCTGATCCGGAGCTTCATCAGCGACCAGCTCGAGTTCATCGCGGTGGCGAAGAACTACCTCCGCGTCACCGACTTCGAGTGGATCCTCGACCGCGTCATCGGTCCGTCGAAGGGGCAGGGGAGGATCGGGGGAAAGGCGGCGGGGATGTTCCTCGGCTACCGGATCCTGCAGGGAGAGCGGTTGGAGCACGGCTCGGATCCCGTCGCCCAGGTTCATCTTCCGGAATCCTGGTTCGTCCGCTCCGACGTCATCGAGAACTTCCTGCACCTGAACCGCCTGGACGAGTACCAGTTCCAGAAGTACAAGCCCGCGGAGGAGATCCGGAACGAGTACCCGCTCGTGCGTCAGATCTTCCAGAACGCGGAGTTCCCGGCCGACTTCGTGTCGAAGCTCGAGCGCATTCTCGACGAGGTCGGAAACCATCCGCTCATCGTGCGCAGCTCGAGCCTGCTCGAGGACCGGTTCGGAGCGGCATTCTCCGGGATGTACGCGAGCGTCTTCCTCGGGAATCAGGGGACGCGGCGCCACCGCTTGAAGGGGATGCTCGGCGCCGTGGCCGAGGTCTACGCGTCCACCATGGCGCCGAACCCGTTGAGCTACCGGCGACGCCACAACTTGATCGACTACAACGAGGACATGGCGATTCTGATCCAAAAAGTCGTGGGGTCGCGCCACGGCCGCTATTTCTTTCCCGAATTCGCGGGTGTCGGCTTCTCGCGGAACGAGTACCGGTGGTCTCCGCGACTGAAGAGCGAGGACGGCCTGGCGCGCCTGGTCTACGGCCTCGGCACGCGCGCCGTCGACCGCACGGAGAACGACCATCCCCGCCTGGTCGCGCTGGGCGCTCCGACGCTGCGGCCCGAGATCTCGCCGGAACGGCAGGCGCGCTACTCGCAGCGCCTCGTCGACGTGATCGACCTGACCGATGATCACTTCACGTCGGTGCCGTTGGCGCGTCTTCTCGGCGAAGGTGCCGACGCGCCCGGCTTGCCGTGGGCCGCCTCCGTGCGAACGGAGGACGGGCTCGTCGAGCCGACCGGAGGGTTGGAGGGGGTTCCCCCCGATCGCCTCAGGCTCACGTTCGATCGCCTGCTCGCGCGGACGCGGTTCGCGGGTCTCATGCGCGAGCGGCTCAGGCGCCTCGAAGATGCGTTCGGAACGCCGATCAACGTCGAGTTCGCCCAGGTCGAGGACCGCTTCTACCTATTGCAATGCCGCCCGCTCGTGCAAGCTGAGGCGGCCGATGCCGGCAAGCTCCCGCGGGGTGTGCCGGCGGACCGGGTCGTCTTCTTTACGCGCGGCCTCGTCCGATCGGGTGAGGTGCGCGACATCGCGCACGTCGTCTACGTCGATCCGCGCGCCTATGACCGGTTGGATCCCGAGCGCCGCGCGGCCGTCGCCCGGGCCGTCGCCCGCGTCAACGACGCGCTGGAGGGATCGCCGTTCCTGCTGATGGGCCCGGGCCGTTGGGGAACGAACGATCCTCAACTCGGCGTCAAGGTCAACTACTCCGACATCAATCACTGCCGCGTTCTGATCGAGATCGCCCACCGCCGTGGCGAGTCCGTCCCCGAGTTCTCGTACGGGACCCACTTCTTCCAGGACTTGGTCGAGGACGGCATCTACTATTTGGCGCTCCACCCGGGTGAGGGGGGAGACAGCCTTCAGGAGCGGTTCCTGGTCACGGCGGCCAACGCTCTCCCCGCGATCTCGCCGCGCGACGCGGAGCTCGCGGACTGTGTGCGCGTGATCCGCGTCGCCGACGTCGCGCCGGGTCGACCTCTCCACCTCGCGATGGACGGCGAGGCGGGCGAGGCGATGTGCTGGCTCGAAGGCTAGGCCCAGCCCCTCAGTCTCACCGCCTCCGCCACGCGATGCACGGCGACGAGATACGCGCCGAGCCGGTTGTGCACCTTGTATTTCGTCGCCATCTCGTGAACCGCATGGAAGGCGGCGGTCATCTTGATGTCGAGGCGCTTGTGCACCTCGCCTTCGTCCCAGTAGTACTGGTACCCGTTCTGCACCATCTCGAAGTACGAGACGGTCACGCCGCCGGCGTTGCAGAGGAAGTCGGGGATGACGTAGACGCCGCTCTTGTAAAGGATGACGTCGGCTTCCGGCGTGGTCGGTCCGTTGGCGAGCTCGGCCTGAATCTTGGCCCGGATCTTCCCGGCGTTCTCCGCCGTGATCACGTTCTCGAGCGCGGACGGGAAGAGCACGGCGACGTCGAGCTCGAGGAGATCCTCGTTGCTGATCGGCTTGGCGCCGGGGAAGCCGATGACCGAGCCGGTCTCGTCCTTGTGCTTCTGGACGGCGCTCGCGTCGAGCCCCTCCTTGTTGAGGATGCCGCCGCGCGAATCGGAGACCGCGATCACCTTGAGGCCGAGCATGTCCTGGCCCAGCTTGTGCCCGAACGAGCCGGCGTTCCCGTATCCCTGGATCGCCGCCGTCGCGCCTTTGAGATCGATCCCGAGCGCCTTCGCGGCTTCGCGGACGCAGAAGATGCCGCCACGCGCGGTCGCATCGCCGCGCCCCCTCGAGCCGCCCAAGGCCAGCGGCTTTCCGGTGATCATCCCGAATTCGTTGTGCCCCTGCATGAACGAGTACTCGTCCATCATCCACGCCATGATCTGCGGCGTCGTGTACACGTCCGGGGCGGGGACGTCTTCGTGGAGGCCGAGCATCCGACCGACCTGGCGCACGTAGGCGCGGGAGAGGCGCTCCAGCTCGCCCGGGGACATCTCCTTCGGGTTGCAGATGATGCCGCCCTTCCCGCCGCCGAGCGGGATGTCGACGACCGAGGTCTTCCACGTCATCCACGCCGCGAGGGCGCGGACGGTGTCGATCGTCTCGTCGGGGTGGAACCGGATCCCCCCCTTCGTGGGCCCGCGTGAGTCGTTGTACTGGACGCGGAACCCGTGGAACACCTTGGTGGTCCCGTCGTCCATCTTGATCGGGAGCCGGACGTGAAGCTCGCGGATCGGCCAGCGAAGCAATTCGTGCACGGCCGGATCGAGCTTCAGGATCTTGGCCGCCTCGTCGAGCTGGCGCTGGGCGATGTGGAACGGGTTGTTGTCGGCCATCGGTGCGTTCTCCTCGGCTGGGACGAAGTTGAGAGTTTACCGTCAAGAGTTCTGGGACGACTGGACGAGCAGCATCACGTCTCCCGTCCCGCGGGACGCCATCGCGAAGAGCGATGCGAGCACCAACCCGAGGGACAGCCAGGCGAGTATCTGCCAAACGACCGCGGTCGTGCGCGACCGAAACGGTCCGGACGGGGCCACGTATCCGAGCGCGCACCCCATCGCGAACCCTCCGAGGTGGTTCATCCAGTCGATGCGGGGGAGCAGGCTCATCCCGATCATCAGCACGACGTTTTGCAGCATGACGGATTTCAGGCGCTGGCCGTACGAGCCGCCGATCTTGGCCCCGTGAACGAGGAGCAGCCCCAGAAGGCCGCACAGGGCTCCCGACGCGCCGACCGTGTGCGAGTGGCGGATAACCTGGCTCGCCGCGCTCCCGGCGACTCCGCAGAGGACGTAGATCGAGGCGAGCCGCTCGGTGCCGAACTCGTCCTCCACGAGGGGGCCGAGGCGCACGAGGGCCATCGAGTTGAAGACGAAGTGGAGGAGCCCGCCGTGGAGGAAGATCGGGGTGACGATCCGCCACCATTCGTGGAGCGGCAGCGTCAGTCCCGCGTACCCCGATCCGTAGCGGATCAACGAGATCCCGTCGAACCCGAACAAGCGGGACATGGGCGGGCCCGGCTCGTAGTTGTCGAGCCTGACGGGGAGCAGCAGCACGACGGCGAACAGCAGCGTGTTGGCGAGGAGGAGCAGGAAGGTCGTCGCGGTCGCCCCGGGAATGATGTTCGCGACGATGCGCGTGAGGCCCGGAGCGCGCACGCCCGCGAGCGTTGCATCGCACTCGGTACAGCGCCGCGCGCCGCGGGGGACGAGCGCACGGCAGTGCGGGCACATCTTGTAGGCGCCGCGCGTCGACCGGACGACCATCTCGGCGCGCATCCCGGCCTCGCCGAGGTCACGGCGGCGTTGGTTCCAGCGCCAGCGGACGCGGGCCCCGTTCAGCCCGAGGGCATCGAGCGTCTTCGCCCACAGCTCGACCAGCCGGTCGAGCAATCAGCGCCCCTCGAAGACGGGGGCCTTCTTGCCGAGCGTGCTCAATCCCTCGTAGGCGTCCTTCGTCGAAAAGATCTCCTCGAGGTACCCGAGCTCCATCGCGAGCCCCTCCTCGAGCGTCACGGAGGCGCCGCTCTCGATCAGCTTCCCGGCGAGGCGAAGCGCGATCGGCGCCTTCGAGCCGACGCGCTTCATCGCCTTCGCGAGCACCTCGTCCCCCATCGTGTCGGCCTTGCCTTGGCGGAGCGTCTCGGCGTCGTGGCCGGCGAAGAACGCTTCGAGAGCCCGGTGTTTGGCCGAAAGCTCGGGGCGCGGCTTGGGCTTGATCCCCTCCGCGATCGCGGCGCGGCACGCGGCGTCGAGGTCGGCGTGGGGGACGACCTTGTCGATGAAGCCGATCGCGGCGGCTTCGTCGGCGCCCAGCGTCTGCCCGGTGAGGACGAGCCACCGCGCAAGCCCCACGCCGATCCGCCTCGACGTGCGTTGCGTCCCGCCGAGTCCTGGGTAGATGCCGATGCCGGTCTCCGGAAAGGCGAAGCTCGCGCGCGGTGCCGCGATCAGGACGTCGCACGCCTGGGCCAGCTCGAGCCCTCCGCCCAAGGCGACGCCGTGGAGCCGCGCCACCACGGGCTTCGGGCAGGCGTCGATGTCGCGGAGGAGGCTGTGCCCGGCCCTCGTGAACTCGACGATGCGCTTCAGGTCCCCGGATTCCAGGTTGCGGACGAAGAACCGGATGTCCGCGCCGGCGATGAAGGCCTTGCCCGCCCCTCCGATGACGATGCCTTTCACTCGCGGGTCCGCCGCCGCCTTCTTGAACGCGGCGTGCAGCTGGCCCACGAGGGTCTCGTTCAACGCGTTCATCGCATCGGGGCGGTTGACCGTCAGCATGGCGACGCCGTCCTTGACCTCGCTCCTGACGAACGTCATCGGGAACGGCGCGTTCGCTCGCCACTGCAACGAGAGATTACCGGGGACGGCGAGATCCCAGCCGCCGCCGAACTGCCCGACGAGATCCCCCGCCGGCTTGATGCCGAATCGGTTGATCATCTCGAACGGTCCGCGCGGCCAGCGCAGGCCGACGCGGGCGCCGATGTCGGTGTCCTCGATCGTGCCGACGCCCTCGTCGACCAAGGCGCATGCGACGAGAAACGTCACGGCGAGCATCCGCGCCGCGACGGCGTCGAACTTCGACGAATCCGGCGCCCCCGAGAGGTCCCAGGGACTCCCCGCGTCGACCTGCGACTCGAGGCGTTTTGCCGGAGCGTAGAACGGGCCGAGCGCCTTCCCGAGCGTCGCGGCGGCGTGCAGCGCGATCGGGACTCCCGTGACGTTCATCAGCTCGAAGGGACCCATGCCGATGCCGAAGGTCGCCTTCGCCGCCGCCTCGATCGTCGGAATGTCAGCGACGCCCTCTTCGAGAAGTCGGACCGACTCGTTGAGCCACGGGACGAAGAACCGGTTGACGATGAACCCCGACGCATCGGCCGAATGGATCGGCGTCTTCCCCAGCATCTCCTGCGCGGTCCACGCCGCCGCCGTGACGGCGGGCGATGTCGCCTCGGCCGGGACGACCTCGACGAGGCGATTCTTCGCGGGGTGGTAGAAGTAGTGGAGCCCGAGCATGCGCTCCGGATGCTTCATGCCGGAGGCGAGGTCCGCCACGAGGAACGACGAGGTGTTGGTCGCGATGATCGCGTCCGGCCGGCAGAACGTTTCGAGCTTGGCGAGGACCTGCTTCTTGACGTCGAACTCCTCGAAGACCGCCTCGACGATCAAATCGACCTCGGAAAGCTTCGTCCAATCGGTCGTTCCGGTGATCCGGCCGCGGATCGTCTTCGCGTCGTCGGGGCGGAAGATCTTCCGTTCGACGCCGTCGGCGAGCGTTTTCTCGATGATGCCGATGCCCCGGCCGACCTTGGCCTCGTCGAGGTCGACAAGGATGACCGGGAAGCCTTCCGTTGCAGCCTTCTGGGCGATGCCGCTTCCCATGTTGCCGGCTCCGATGACGGCGAGCGCGCGAACATTGAGGGTCGAAGACATCGAGTGCTCCTTCGCGAACGGCCAGTCTACCGCACGAGCACGAGGGCGACGACGACTCCCGCAACGAGCAGCCCCGCGGCAGCCCAACCCGTCGGCCTCGGCTTTCCCGAGAGCCCCGCGAGAAGCGCCGCACCGCCCGATGCGAGCAGCGCGGCGGCGGCGAGCAGCCGCGCCTTGCTACCGCCTCCAGGGAGGTCGATCGCCCCCGCGGCGGCGAGCAGCGAGCCCGACGCCGCCAGAAACCCTCCCGTGCGGGCGCCGCGACGCGCCTCCTCGAGCCGTCCTTCTGCCTCCAGCCGTCCGGCGCGCAACACCATCCCGCATCCCATCGCGAGAAGAACGAGGCGGCCGAGGAACGGGAAGACGGCGCTCATGTCGGCGCGAGGATAGCCGAGCCGAGATGGAGCGCTGCTAGAGTGGGCTTTGTGAGCGAGATGGACACCGTCGCGGTCATCGGCGCGGGGACGATGGGGCGGGGGATCGCGCAGAACGCGATCACCTCCGGCTTCCGCGTCGTCCTCGTTGACGCGGATCCCGGCGCGCTGGACCGCGGGTGGAACGCGATCGAGAGCACGGTCGCGTCGCTCGTCGAGAAAGGAAAGCTCGCGGCCGGTGAGAAGAGCGCCGCGCTCGCGCGCCTGGCCCGCGCCGGGACGCTCGCCGAAGGAGTTCGCCACGCCGGCCTCGTCATCGAGGCCGTTCCCGAATCGCTCGAGCTCAAGCAGAGCATCTTCCGCGAGCTCGACCTGGCGGCACCCGAGGGCACGATCCTCGCGAGCAATACGTCCTCCCTCCCTATCGCGAAGCTGGCCGCGGTGACCGGGCGTCCGGCGCAGGTCGTCGGAATGCACTTCTTCAATCCGGTTCCCGTGATGGCGCTTCTCGAGATCGTGCGTGCCGACGAGACCGGGGATGCCACGCTCGCCGCGGTGGTCGAGGTCGCCAAGCGGCTGGGAAAGGACCCGATCGTCGTTCGCGACAGCCCGGGGTTCGCGACCAGCCGGCTCGGTGTCCTCTTGGGGCTCGAGGCGATCCGCATGCTCGAGGCGGGCGTCGCCTCGGTCGAGGACATCGACAAGGCGATGACGCTGGGCTACAAGCACCCGATGGGCCCGCTCAGGCTGACCGACCTCGTCGGGCTCGACGTGAGACTCGCAATCGCCGAGCATCTGAATCGGGAGCTGCGGTCGGACGCCTTCCGGCCGCCGGAGCTCATGCGCAGAATGGTCGCCGAAGGGCGCCTCGGAAAGAAATCGGGACAAGGGTTCTACCGCTGGGACTCTTGAGGCGTCTCGGATGATCTCGGGCCACCGCGTCATCGACCTCCACGTTCACATCCAGCCTTGGGAGATGCACCCGCCCGCGGTTCAGGCCGCGATGGAGGCGGGGCGCAGCGATCTGGATCGCATCCGTGCCTTCATGGATTCGCCGGCGGAGTTCGTCCGGTTCCTGGACGAGTGCGGCATCGAGCGTGCCGGGCTGATCAACTATGTGTCACCGGATGTGATGGGGTTCACACCGGAGGTCAACGCTTGGTGCGCCCGCTACGCCGCGGCCGCCGCCGACCGCCTGATTCCATTCGGCTCCGTCCATCCGCGCTTCACGAAGGACCCCGCCGGCGAGACGCATCGCGTGCTCGATCTCGGCATTCGCGGACTGAAGATTCATCCGCCGCACCAGCTCTTCCGGGTGAACGACTACCGGACGGGAGGACCGGGCGCTGGAATCGGCGAGATCCTTCGCGTTGCCGAGGAGCGCGGTGTTCCGGTCATGATCCACACGGGGACGTCGACGTTTCCCGGCGCACGCAACGTCTACGCCGATCCGATGCCGGCGGACGACGTCGGCGTTGATTTTCCAAGGTTGCGCGTCGTCCTGGCGCACGCCGGCCGGCCGCTCCATGGAGACGCCGCGATGTTCCTCGTGCGGCGCCACGCGAATTTCTACCTGGACCTCTCCGGGATCCCGCCGAAGCGGTTGTTCGATTACGTCCCCCGGCTCGCCCAAGTCGCCGACCGCTCGCTCTGGGGCTCCGACTGGCCCAGCCCCGGCGTCGCCGATCTCCGGAAGAACGTCGCCGACTTCCTCGCTCTGGATCTTCCCGATGCCGCGCGCCGCGCCATTCTCTGGGACAACGCCGCCCGACTTTTTGGCTAGGCTTTCGCGGGTATCAGATCCTAGCCCTGAACAGCCGCCAGGAGCTTCGCGACGGATTGTTTCGCGTCGCCGAACAGCATCAGCGTGTTCGCGCGGTAGCACAGCGGATTGTCGATGCCGGCGTAACCGGCCGCGAGACTGCGCTTCAGCATGACGACTTGGCCCGCCTTCCAGACCTGCAGGACCGGCATGCCGTAGATCGGGCTCCCCGGATCGTCGAGCGCCGCCGGATTCACGATGTCGTTCGCACCGATCACCATGACGACGTCGGTGTCGGGAAAGGCGTCGTTGACCTCGTCCATTTCCTTGACGATCTCGTACGAGACTCCGGCCTCGGCGAGCAGGACGTTCATGTGCCCCGGCAAGCGTCCGGCGACGGGGTGGATCGCATAGCGGACGTCGATGCCTCGTGCCGTAAGCGCATCGCTGATCTCGCGGACCGCGTGCTGGGCCTGCGCGACCGCCATGCCGTAGCCGGGGACGATCACGACGCTCTTCGACGCGCGCAGCAGCTCGGCGACGTCTTGGACGGTCGTCTCGTGCACCGTCCCACCGGAGCCGACAGCGACCGCAACCGCTTCGGCGGGCGCTCCCGCGCCGAATCCGCCGAAGATCACGCTGACGATCGAGCGGTTCATCGCGACGCACATGATGGTGCTCAGGATCGCCCCCGAGGCCCCGACGAGAGCGCCGGTGATGATCAGGAGATCGTTCGACAGCATGAACCCGGCGGCGGCCGCCGCCCAGCCGGAGTAGCTGTTGAGCATCGAGACGACGACCGGCATGTCTCCGCCGCCGATCGCGGCGACCAAGTGCACGCCGAGAACGATCGCGATTCCCGTCAAAACCAGGAGCGACGCCATGCCCACGGCATGATTCGTCGTCGTCACCTGGGTCGCGATCAGCGCGACGCTCATCGCCGCCAGTCCGAGATTCGCGAGATGCCGCCCGGGCAGGAGCAAGGGCTTCCCGCCGATCGAGCCGCGCAGCTTGAGGAAAGCGACCACCGATCCCGAGAACGTCACCGCGCCGACGAAGACGCCGATTGCGACCTCGAGCTCGTGCGCCGCGCCACCGACGTCTCCCAAGGCCACTCCGTTCAGCTTGCTGACGATGCCCACGAGGACGGCCGCAAGCCCGACGAAGCTGTGGAGGATGGCGACGAGTTCCGGCATCTGCGTCATCGCGACCCGCGCCGCGAGGATGGCCCCGACGAGACAGCCGACGGCGATCGCGCCCCCCAGCAGCCCCGCGGAGCTCGGTGACGGTATCGCGGGCGCGCCGCTTCCCGGGATGTAGAGGGCAAGCGCGGTGACGCCGATCGCCAGCAGCATGCCGATGCTTCCAAGGACGTTGCCGCGGCGCGAGCTCTCCGGCTGGGAGAGCCCGCGCAGACTCAGGATGAAGAGAAAGCTCGCGACGATGTAGGCGAAGTTGGGGAAGGTAGCGGTCATGGCGCGCGTCTACTTGTGGAACATCTTCAGCATGCGGTGGGTGACCAGGAACCCTCCCGCGATGTTGATCGAGGCGACGAGAACCGCGGCTGCGGCGAGAAGGCTTCCGAGCCCCGGGGAAGGAGATGCGGTCAGGAGCATCCCCCCGATGACGATGATGCCGCTGATGGCGTTCGTCACCGACATCAACGGAGTGTGCAAGGCAGGTGTGACGTTCCAGACCACGTGCCACCCGACGACGCAGGCGAGGAGGAAGACCGTGAGATGCGGGAGGAGCGGCGCCGGGGCGAACAGTCCGAGCGCAGCCAGCGCCGCCGCCATCACGCCCCAGCCCGTGCGCGCGAGCCAGGGCGAGGGCGTGGGCCTGTCGACAGGATTCGAGCCCGCCAAGGACCTCCCGGGCTGGGGCGCCGCGGCGCGCACCTCCGGGCGCGGGGGAGGCCACATCAGCGTTCCGTCGTTCAGAACGAGCATTCCGCGCTGCACCTCGTCGTGTAGGTCCAGCCTGAAGACCCCCTCCTTCATGACGTCGTCCAGGAGATTGACGAGGTTGGCCGAATACAGCTCGCTGGCCTGGCGGGCGAGCCGGCTCGTGAGATCGGTCAGGCCGATGATGGTGACGCCGTAGCGCTCGACGACGCGGTCGCGCTCGGTGAGCGCGCAGTTCCCGCCTTGCTCGGCGGCGAGGTCGACCACCACCGACCCGGTTCGCATGGCGACGACGGCGCCCGAGGTGAGGAGCTTGGGGGCCGGTTTTCCGGGAATGAGCGCCGTCGTGATGACGATGTCGGCGTCCTTCGCGTGGACCGCGATGAGCTCCTGCTCGGCAGCGAGATAAGCGTCGCTCATCTCCTTGGCGTATCCGCCCTCGCCATCCCCCTTCTCGTCGAACTCGAACTTGATGAACTGTCCGCCGAGGCTCTCGACCTGCTCGCGCACCGTCTCCCGCGTGTCGAACGCCTTGACGATCGCGCCGAGCGATTTCGCGCATCCGACCGCCGCGAGTCCCGCCACCCCCGCCCCGACGACGAGGACGGTGGCCGGGCGCACGCTCCCCGCGGCCGTGATCTGTCCGCCCAAGAATCGCCCGTAGAGCGATGCGGATTCGATGACCGCACGGTACCCCGCGATGTTCGCCATTGCCGAGAGCGCATCGAGCTTCTGCGCCCGCGAAATCCGCGGCACCGCATCCATCGCGAGCACGGTCGCCTTGCGCCGCGCGAGCCGCTCGATCAGCTCCTTGTTCTGCGCCGGCCAGAGAAACGAGATCAGCCGCGCGCCTTCCTTGAGCAAGTCGGCCTCGTGGCGGTCGAGGGCCCTGTTCAGCTCGGGTTCTCGCACCTTGAGGACGAGATCGGCCTCCCCCCAGACCCTGGCCGTCTCGGCGACGATCCGCGCCCCCGCCTCTTCGTACGCCTGGTCCGTGAAGGCAGCTGCCGTGCCGGCCCCCGACTCGACCAGGACATCGAAACCCAGCTTGGCGAGCTTCGCCGCCATGCGTGGGACGACGGCCACGCGGCGCTCTCCCGGATGGATCTCCCTCGGGACGCCCAGCTTGAGCCGCCCTGGGCCGCGCGCCAGGGCGGCCGCGGGCTCCGCCTTCGACTGCAGGACCTCAGTCATGAGCGAGCCTCCCCGTCGAGGTAGCGAACGGCGGCGCATGGTATTCGAACGGTGCGGGATTCGCCCGGTGCGTCACGGAGCCCTCCCTCCACAAACGCGGTCGAATATGTCTGAATAGGACGTCCGCGCAAGGAAAACGCGATGCCGGTGTTCGAATCACGCTGCGAGGTCGCCGCGACGGCGGCGGAAGCCTTCGATTGGCACGCGCGCCCGGGAGCATTCGTCCGCCTCGCGCCGCCGTGGGAGCGGATCGAAGTGCTGGCCTCGCGCGGTGGGATCGGGAACGGCGCGCGCCTCGAGCTGCGGGTCGGCACCCCGCCGCTGGCCGTGCGCTGGGTCTCGGTGCATCGCGGTTTCGAAGCTGGCCGCCGGTTCGTCGATGAGCAAGAATGGGGTCCGTTCGCGGCATGGGTGCACGAGCACGAGTTCACCGACCTGGGCCCCGGTCGTTCGGCGGTCCTCGATCGCATCCACTACGCGCTCCCGTTCGGAGCGGCTGGCAGGATCGTCGCGGGCGGCCTCATCGCGCGCCGGATCGACAGGGCGTTCCGCCACCGCCGCTGGGTGACGGCGAACGACTTGGCGCGTCACGCCCCGCACGTCCAGGCTCCGCCCCTGCGCGTTGCGATCACGGGAGCCTCCGGTTTGATCGGAGGGCAGCTCGCCGCGTTCCTGACGGCGGGTGGGCACGAGGTGCATCGCTTTGTGCGGGAGCGGACCGCCGGCGAGGGGGAGATCGGGTGGAATCCGGCGATCGGACGAATCGACCACGAGGCGCTCGAGGGGCTCGATGTCGTCGTACACCTGGCCGGTGCTTCCATCGCCGGCGGCCGCTGGACCGAGGAGCGCAAGCGGGAGATCGTCGAATCGCGCGCCGCCGGAACCAAGCTCCTGGCGGAGGCGCTCGCCGTCTTGCGGACTCCGCCCCGCGTCTTCCTATCAGCTTCGGCCGTCGGCTACTACGGTCACGGCGGCGAGGCAACGCTCGACGAATCGGCGCGCGCCGGGTCGGGCTTTCTCGCCGAGGTCGCCCGGGCGTGGGAAGGTGCCACCGAGGCTGCTGAGTCGGCGGGCATTCGCACGGTGAAGATGCGATTCGGCGTGATTCTGACCTCGCGCGGGGGAGCGCTGCCCCAGATACGGCGCCCGTTCCTCATGGGAGCCGGCGGGCCCATCGGGAGCGGGCGCCAAGGGTTCTCGTGGATCGCTCTCGACGATGCGATCTACGCGATCCAACACCTCATCCATCACGACGCCGTTCGCGGCCCGGTCAACGTTGTAGCCGGCGCGGTGTCCCAATCCGACTTCGCGAAGGCGTACGGCAGCGCGCTTCACCGCCCGGCCGTCATTCCGCTTCCGGCGCGGGCCGTGACGGCCCTCTTCGGCCGGATGGGGGAGGAGGTTCTCCTTCAAGGCCAGTACGTCGAACCCGCGGTCCTTCGCCGCTCGGGTTTCTCGTGGAGCGCCCCGCGGCTGGCGGACGCGCTCGCCGGATAGACCGCAGCGCCCAGCCGTAGTACAAACCCGCGCGATGTTGACCGCGCTCCTCGCCGCCGCGCTCATTCAGGAGAGACTCCCCAACGGGCTCGAGGTCTCGATCCTCCCGGATCCGGCGATGCCGGTTGTCGCGACGCAGGTCTGGTACCACGTGGGAGCGGCCAACGAGGCGAAGTCGGATCGCGGCCTGGCCCACCTGTTCGAGCACCTCATGTTCGGCGCCACGGCGACGACCGCGCGCGGCGAGTATGACAAGTTCGTCACGAGAGTCGGCGGCGACGACAATGCGTACACCACCCCCGACGAGACCGTCTACCTTTCCGAGGTTCCGCCCGCCGCGGCGGGCGAAATCCTTCGACGCGAAGCCGACCGGATGCGCAACCTCGTTCTGAGCGAAGAGAGCCTCGCGAACGAAAAGAAGATCGTCATCGAAGAGCTGCGCCTCAGGACCGAGAATGACCCGGTCTCGAGGCTGCTGACGAAGGCGCAGCGCGCGCTGTTGGGGACGCATCCCTACGCCTTCGATCCTTCGGGGTCGAAGGAGGACGTCGCAGCCGCAACGCTCGCCTCGTGCCGCGCCTTTTACGACGCCTACTACCATCCGAACAACGCCCACCTCGTCGTCGTCGGGCCGATCGATCCCGAGGCCGAGCTGGCGACCATCCGTGCGGCGTTCGGGGCGCTCGACCGCGGCGGGGCGACCCCCGGTGACGTTCCGGCCTTGGATGCGTGGAAGTTTCCCTCCGGGCTCGAGCTGAAGGAAGACATCCCGCCGATCGAGGTGGCGCTCGTCGGCGTGCCGCTCCCTCCGCCGGCCGCGCCGGACGGCCGAGCCGTGGAGCTCCTGCTCGAGCTCTTGAGCGGGGGATCCGTCGACCCCGTTCGCGAGTTCGTGGTGACGAAGCGAAGGAAAGCGCTCGAGGCCGGCGTCGAGACGCTCTCGCTCCGCCGCGGGGGCGGGGTCGTGTTCTACAGCGCAAGCCTCCCGTACCGGCGGGAAGCGACCGCGATGCGCATCCTCGACGAGGCGATCGCGGAGCTCGATCGGATGTCGTGGCTGACCGACGACGCGCTCGCCGCCGCGAAGCGCCGGCTGCTCCAGGAGGACGCGGGCGCACAGGTGTTCGCCGCGGAGCGGGCGCAGGAGATCGGGACGTCGCGCTGGTGGCTGGGCGATGCCGGTCTCGCGCTCGAGCGCCCGGCGCGGATCAACGCGGTGACCAAGGAGCAGGTCGCCGCGGCGTGGAAGACCCACGTGCGCGGCGGCAAGCTGATTCGAATGTACGTGAAGCCGGAGCACGTCCCGGGTTACATCAGGTTGTTCGGATGGCTGTACCCCCTCTTCTCCTAGCCGCCGCGGTCGCCACGTGGACCGTCGACGAGGGGACGCGGGGGGCGCTCGTCGAGGATCACCGCGCGCCGCTGGTGACGACGACGATCGAGCTTCCCGTCGGGACCTGGTCGCCGTGGGCCCGGTCGCACCACGCCGAAGAGGCGTTCACCCACCAAGACGACGACCCCGATCGCGCGTTCCGCAAGCGGGCGGACGCGCTGGCCGCATCGATCGATCTTTCGATGGGCGATCGCTCCGCGACCATGACGATCCGCTGTCTGAGCGCGGATCTCGCGCCGGCGCTCGCGCTCGCCAAGGAGATCCTCGCCAACACCCGCTATGACCGGCACGAGCTCAAGCGCGCCGAGAGCGCTCGATCGATCGAGTGGCGCGCGCTCCAAACCGACGTCTCGTTCCGCATGATCCAGGCCGAGGCGCGCAGCTTGTTCAAGCCCGGCGACCCGCGCCGGCTCCGCTACGAGAAGCCTCCGAAGGTGAGCACCGACCCGGCCGAGCTCGCCGCCGTCCGCGACCGGATGCTCCGGTTCCCGGGACGCGTGATCGGGTTCGCCGGAGATCTGACGCTCGACGACGCCAAGGGACTCGCGGATGGATTGCTGCCCGCGCCCGCCGTCGAGCTGCCGGACGACGTGGCGCCCCGGTTCCTGACGGTCAACGCGGTCGAATCCCGTCCCAGGGAAAAGGACGTCGCGATCGGCCGTCTGACCCAAGTGTATCTGGCGCTCGGGCGCGACTCGCTCCCGTGGAACGACCCTAGGCGACCCGCGTTCCTCATCGCGGATCACGTGCTGGGCGGGCACTTCTACTCGCGCCTCTACGTCGCCCTCCGCCACGAGGCCGGAGACACCTACGGCGCCGGAACGCGCGAGCGGGGCGACGTCGTGCCCGCCGGCTACGCGGCGCAGACGTTCACCCGGGCCGACAACGCGAAAGCCATCGAGACGAAGCTTCGCAACGTGTTGATCCGGTTCCACGACGACGGGATCACGGAGGAGGAGCGAGCCGGGGCCGTGTCCTACCTGATGGGCCACCGAGCGTTCGACCGTCAGTCCGCGAGCCAGATCCTACGACGATGGATGACGGAGCGGCGGCTCGGGCTGGCGCCGGGGTACCTCGACGATCTCGTCGATCGAGCGGCGGGCCTGTCGCTTCCGGAGATCAACGCGTTCATTCGGGACTTCTACGACCCGGCACGCCTCTCGCTTGTACGGGTCGTGCCCAAACGCTGACCCGCTTCCGGGCGCTGGGCTATGATCGGCCGCCGAGGTCGTCATGGGTATGAAGACCACGCCGGCATTCGCCGCGCAGATCGCCGAGGGGATCCCGGCCGAGCTCCCCGAGCGCCCGCCGGAGGCTTCGGGGATCAACCACGCTCCCAAGCGAAAGAACCCGTTGTCCGCCGCGGAGAGTGCGCTCGCGCTGAGGAACGCCCTTCGCTACGTTCCCGCCGCCCACCACCGGGCGCTGGCTCCGGAGTTCGCGCGTGAGCTTCGTGAGGACGGCCGGATCACGATGCAGCGCTACAGGCCGAGCTACTCGATGCAGGCGCGGCCGCTGCCCGAGTATCCGGCGAGGATCCGCGAGGCCGCGGCGATCATGCTGATGATCCAGAACAACCTCGATCCTGCCGTCGCGCAGCACCCTTACGAGCTGATCACCTACGGTGGGAACGGCGCCGTCTTTCAGAACTGGGCGCAGTACCGCCTGACGATGAAGTACCTCGCGGAGATGACGGACGAGCAGACGCTGGTGCTCTACTCGGGCCATCCTCTCGGGCTGTTCCCCTCCTCACCCTCGGCGCCGCGGGCCGTCGTCACCAACGGGATGGTGATCCCGAATCACTCATCTCCGGAGGATTACGACCGGCTGTCGGCGCTCGGAGTGACGAGCTACGGGCAGATGACCGCCGGAAGCTTCATGTACATCGGTCCGCAGGGGATCGTGCACGGCACGGTGATCACCCTCCTGAACGCGGGCAGGAAATACCTGAGGACGGGATCCGAGGCGCTCGCGGGGCGCCTTTTCGTGACGTCGGGATTGGGAGGGATGAGCGGCGCTCAGGCTAAGGCTGCCGTGATCGCGGGAGCGGTCGGCATCGTCGCCGAGGTCAATCCGAAAGCCGTCAAGACACGGTCCGATCAAGGGTGGGTGATGGAGATCGAGAGCGATCTCGACCGCCTCCTCGTGCGCGCAGAGCGCGCCCGCAAGAACAAGGAGGCGGTGTCGATCGCGTTTCTCGGCAACGTCGTCGACTTGTGGGAGCGCCTCGCCGCGTCGGGAACGCCGATCGATCTGGGCTCGGATCAGACCTCCCTCCACAATCCGTTCGCGGGGGGCTACTACCCCGCCGGGATCCCCTTCGAGGACGCCCAGCGCCTCATGCGTGACGACCCCGAAGCGTTCAAGTCGCGCGTCCGCGAGTCCCTGCGCCGTCAGGTCGACGCCCTCAATGCACTGGCGGCGAGCGGGATGCGCTTCTGGGATTACGGGAACGCCTTCCTCCTCGAAGCCTCGCGCGCAGGTGCGGCGGTGACCCGCGCCGACGGGTCCTTCATGTATCCGAGCTACGTCGAGGACATCATGGGGCCGATGTGCTTCGATCTCGGGTTCGGGCCGTTCCGTTGGGTGTGCACCAGCGGGGACCCGGAGGACCTCGCGACGACGGATACGATTGCGGGCGACGTCCTCCGGAGCATGGCCAACGATTCTCCCGGCGAGATCAGGCAACAGATGCTCGACAACGCACTCTGGATCGACAAGGCGGCGTCGAACCGCTTGGTCGTCGGCAGCCAGTCACGCATCCTGTACGCCGACGGGCCCGGCCGCGAGCGGATCGCGGTGGCGTTCAACGAGGCGATCCGCAGAGGCCGTATTCGCGGACCGATCGTCCTTGGCCGCGATCACCACGACGTCTCGGGCACCGACTCGCCGTACCGCGAGACCTCGAACGTCCTCGACGGCTCGAACCTCACGGCCGACATGGCTGTGCACAACGTCATCGGTGATGCATTTCGCGGCGCGACGTGGGTGTCGCTCCACAACGGCGGGGGCGTCGGGTGGGGAGAGGCGATCAACGGCGGCTTTGGGCTCGTCCTCGACGGGAGCGCGGGTGCCGACGGCCGGGCGCGAAGCATGATCTCCTGGGACGTCAACAATGGGATCGCGCGGCGAGCCTGGGCGAGAAACGAGGGAGCGGAGTTCGCGATCCGGCGCGCGATGGCGTCCGATCCGCGCATGAAGGTGACGATGCCCGTGCCCGCCGACGATCGAATCGTGAGCGAGGCGCTGCGAGGCGACTGAAGGGGCTCAAGGGAAGGAGGCGACGGCGATGCGGATGATCGGCGGATGTCTGGGGTTGGCGGCTCTGGTGGCTCTGGCGGCTCCGGGAACGGCGCACGCCGCCGCTCCGAAAGCGGTCGCGAAGCTCGAGGCGCGGAGCGGATCGAGCGTCGCGGGGAAGGCGACGTTTACGCAGCAAGAGGGCAAGGTCGTGATGAAGGTGGAGGTCAGCGGGTTGACGCCGGGAACGCACGCGATCCACCTGCACGAGAAAGGGGACTGCTCGGCGCCCGATGCGACCTCGGCGGGGGGCCACTGGAACCCGACGTCTCAGGACCACGGCAAGTGGGGCCGCGTCCCGTTCCACCACGGCGACATCGGCAACCTGGTCGCCGACAAGAAGGGAAAGGCCAAGCTGACGCTCGAATCGAACATCTGGACGCTGGGGGACGGGAAGCCGAGCGACGTCGTCGGGCACGCGGTGATCGTTCACGCGAAGGAAGACGACTTCACGACGCAGCCCACCGGCAATGCCGGTGGGCGCGTCGCCTGCGGGGTCATTGAAAAGACCCCGTAACAGCGTTCACTGAGGATTGTCCGTGGACGCGGCGGCGGTCGCCGTCGCGGCGGAACCGTCGGGGATCGTCGTGCCGAGGCGCGCCAGAGAGCGCGCGGCGTTCCCGCCCGCATCCCCTGCCTCGACGGCGGCGAGGTACTCCGCCTTCGCCTCGGGCAGCCGGCCGGTCGTCTCGTACGCCACGCCCAGGTTGTTCCGGACGAACGCGATGTGCGGGAGGACCGTCCGAGCGGCCTCGAGGTGGAGGATCGCATCCCCGGGCTTCCCCGTCTGGATCAGGAGCAGCCCGAGCGAATTCGCGATGTAGCCGTTGTTCGGGTCGAGCTCGCGCGCCTTGGTCAGCGTGTGCAGCGCCTCGTCGCCGCGGTTGAGCTCCATCAGGGCGCGCCCCTTCTGATGCAGCGCGTCGGCGGAATCGGGATTCAGCTCGAGCGCCTTCTCAGACGCCTCGAGCGCACCGTTCCGGTCGCCGCGCTCATGCCGCACGCGGGCGAGATTGATCCAGGTCTTCTCGCGAGCGGCGTCGAGCTTCGTGCTCTCGACGAGAGCGGATTCGGCGCCCTCCCGATCGCCGGACTTCCAAAGCGCGAGTCCGAGCAGATACTGGCGAGGGGCGCTGGGGGAACCGCCGGAGTTGGCGACCTTCAGCTTGTCGGCGGCGCCTTTGTAGTCGCCGTTGTCGAAGAGGGCGACGCCCTCCTTCCAGGCGGAACGGGCGACGGCCGCATCGACCGGAGCGACGACGGACGGTGGGGGGACGGAGAGAGCCGTCGTGGAGCCGGAGCCGCTCTCACCCGTCACCTTGGGAGAGCCACCGCCTTTCGCGTCGTTCGTGCACCCCGCGAGGAGCGCACCTGCGGCGAGGATTCCGAGGATCGTCGTGTACTTCAGCGCGGCGTATCTCATGGCAGGCCTTCCTTCGACCCGGGGAGGCTCACTCTGCGGAGGTCCGGGCTGCCCTGTTCCTCCGCGAAGGGCGTGCCACGCAGACGGCGCGGAACCCCGGCCTATTTCGCGCCGGGCCGGAGGAGCGATGTGGGGCTGCGGACACGCGCGTGTCCTTGCAGCCCATCGGATTCAGTCGGTGGCCTCGGCCGGCCTCTCGATTCCGAGCGCTTTCAACTTCTTGTAGAGGTGGCTGCGCTCCAGGCCGAGTTCGTTCGCGGTCTTCGTCATCCGCCAGCGGTTCCTCTCGAGGCTGGCTAGAACGAGCGCGCGCTCGTGACGCTCCATCAGCGATGCGAGGTCGGTCCGCCCGCCGCCATCCGAGGCGGCCGGCGCGGCAGCCGTCGAGCCGGAGTCGGGAAAGGCCACGGCCGCGGCTCCGACGGTCTCTTCGGGGACGAGGATCGCGACGCGCTCCATGGCATTGCGCAGCTCGCGCACATTGCCCGGCCAGCGGTGCCGCGCGAGCCGCTCGGCGGCGGAAGCGTCGAGCCTCTTCGGCTTCGCTCGATTCTTCCGGCAGGCGGCGAGCAAAAAATGCGACGCGAGCATCGGGATGTCGCCGGCGCGATCCCGCAGGGCCGGAAGGTGGACCGGGACGACGGCGATCCGGTAGTAGAGATCCTGCCGGAATCGCCCGGCCGCGACCTCCGCCGGAAGATCGCGGTTCGTCGCCACGACAAGCCGCACGTCGACATGCTCGGGCTTCGCGCCGCCGATGGCTTCGACGTCGCCGGATTCCAGCGCGCGGAGCAGCTTCGGCTGCAAGTGCAGGGGAGTCTCCCCGATCTCGTCGAGGAAGAGGGTGCCCCCGTCCGCCTGCTGGAACTTCCCCCGCCGCGCCTCGGTCGCTCCCGTGAAAGCCCCTCGCACGTGGCCGAACAATTCGCTCTCGAACAGGGTCTCGGGGATTGCGGCGCAGTTGACGGTTACGAACGGCTTCTTCGACCGCGCGCTCCCCGCGTGGATCGCGCGAGCGGCCAGCTCTTTTCCCGTGCCGTTCTCACCCAGCAGGAGCACCGAGGCCTCGGTGGGCGCGAGCTTCGCGAGGGTGCGCCGCAACTCGACCGTGGGACCTGCCGCCCCCAAGATCTCGCCCGCTGCGCCCGATTCCTCCGCGAGCCGTTGGTTCTCCGCCACCAGCCGTTTCCGGTCGAGGGCGTTTCCGGCCGCCAGCACGATCCGCTCGAGGGACGGGGGCTTTTCGATGAAATCGTAAGCCCCAAGCTTGACCGCCTGAACCGCGCGCTCGATCGAGCCGTGAGCGGTGAGCACGATCGCCGGCGGGTTGAGCTCCCGCTCGCGCATCGCGGCGAGGAGGGCCAGGCCGTCCATCTCCGGCATCTGCACGTCCAGGATGACGAGGTCGATCCCGCCCTGATCGAGAACCTCGAGCGCGGCGATGCCGTTCTCGGCTTCCTCGGTTCGGAAGCCTTCGAGTCGTAGTCCACGAGCGATCGTCGCCCGGATGTTTTTCTCGTCGTCGACGATCAGGACAGTCGGCATCGCGGCGCTCGTCTCCCCGCGCGAAGTCTACGCGCCTTCAGCCGGCGGGCCCGCCAAGGGTAGCGTCAGCGTGATCGTCGCTCCCTCTCCCGACGCCCCCGCGACGGTGAGCGATCCGCCGTGTTCGGTCGCGATCCGCCGCGCGATCGCCATTCCGAGGCCCGTGCCGCCCCGGTCGGCGCGCGTGGTGAAGTACGGCTCGAAGACGCGGCGAAGGGACTCCGCATCGAACCCTCGCCCCGAATCGCGGATCGTGAACACGGCGCGATCTTGCTCCCGCCGTATCGTGACGGCGAGGGTGCGTTCCGCGGTCCCATCCATCGCATCGAGGGCGTTCGCGATGACGTTCTTCAGGACTCGCCCGATCTGCTCCGCGTCGACGACGATCGTCTCGGGCGCGCTCGCCGCGTCGACGGTGACGGCGACGCCCATCGCGGCGATGGGTCCCGAGTAGACCGCAAGCGCCTGATCGAGGACGGCGCGCGGATCGCACGGCGCGGCATGAGGGCGGGGAAGACGGGCGAACCGCGCGAACTCGTCGACCAAAGCGCGCAGGGAAGCGACCTCCTCGAGAATCGTCCTCGTCTCGACCGCGAAGGCCTCGTCGAATTCTCCGGGGGCGCGCTCGCGCGTTCGCTTCAAGTTCTCGACCGCGAGCTGGATCGGCGAGAGCGGGTTCTTGATCTCGTGGGCCAAGCGCTTCGCGATCTCCTCCCACGCCGCCACGCGCTCGGCGGCCAGCCGGCGCCGCTCGCTCCCCTGAAGGGCGTCGAGCATCTGATCGAACGCGAGGGTCATCCGTCGCGTCTCGTCCCGCTCCGGATCGAGGGTGATCGGCTGCGCGTGCCTCGCCGAGATCGACTCCGCGCGCTCCGCCAGCTGCCGGACGGGACGGCTGATGCGCCCGGCGAGGACGAGCCCGACGGCCAGCGCGGCGAGGAAAGCGATCGGCGCCACGCTCGCGAACGAGACCCAGAGATCGTGCCGGACCTTGCGGGCCTCCGCGGGAGCGACCTCCACACAGAGCGTCACGCCGGCAGCCACCGGGACCTCGACGGACGGCTCCGGGCATTCCGAGGTCGCACGGTTCACGAAGCGCGCGCTTCCGTTCGCGATCGCGGCCACGTCCTGAAGGAACGACGCTCCGAGGAGCTTCGTCGTCACGATCGTCAGCGTCTCGTGCTCCGAGTCCACCGGACGGCGCTCGACGAGAGCGGCCTCCGATTCCGCGCTTGCCGGACCGAACTCGGCGAGCGTCGTGCCGGACGCCGCCAGAACCTCGACACGGTCGAGGCCCAGTTTCTCCGCGAGGTCGGAGGCCACCGGACGGGCGACCGACTCCGGCCCTCGGAGGACCGCCGCGAGCGCGGCGCGGTTGTTGGCGAGCCCGGAGGCAGCAGCGTCCGCGCTCGCGCGAGCCTTCTGCTTCTCCTTCTCGAGCAGGCGCGAAGCCTGGTTCCTCGCCAGGTCGCGTTTCTCCTCCGTCTCCCCGTCCGCGCGCTTTCCGGCCTCGATGAGCGGTACAGCGAGAACCACCGCCATCGGGATCAGCGCAGCGAGGACCAGCGCCGCTACGATCCGCATCCGCAGCGTCATCGAGATGCGAGTATAGAGGCCGAGACCGAGCGGTCCGCCCGAATCGGTGCCAAAAGTGGCGGAAGGACGCCCGGATCGACTTTCTTCCCGGCCCGGGCGTACTACCGGGTGTCCGGCCGACCACCGGCCGGCGTCGAAGTCGAAAAGGAGACGACCTTCATGAAGGATCGCACGATGAGCCGCTCATGGACGATCGCGGCGGCGTCCGCCGCAGCCGGTGCGGCTGCGCTGGCCTTGGGATTGTTCCTCGCCGTTTCGAAGGACAGCCTCGCGGAAGAAAAGGAGAAGCCGAAGGAGAAGGCGAAGTCCGTGGAGGTCTATTCCATGTCCGAGGGGGACGACGACGATGCGCTCATCACCATGGACAGCGGGGATTCGGACAGCGCCGGACACAAGCGCGGCTTTCTCGGACTCTCGCTCCGCGAAGACACGAAGAGCGACGAAGGGGGCGCTTACATCGAGAGTGTGGTTCACGACTCGCCCGCCGAAAAGGCGGGCTTGAAGGAGGGAGACGTCATCGTCGGCTACGACGGAGCCGTTGTCCGGGGTCCCGCGCGGGTGACCGAAAAGATTCACGCCGGCAAGCCGGGAGACAAGGTGACACTCGATGTCCGGAGCGGCGGCAAGGTCCACAAGATCGTCCTCGAGCTGGGCGCGCGGAAGACGTCGGTTTGGCGCCTCCGCTCGGGCGACTACGCTCCGATGACCGAAGAGCAGCAGAAGGCGTTCGAGGAGTCGATGAAGGGGCTCGAAGAAAAGATGCCGGACATCCACAAGCAGCTCGGCAAGATGAAGTTCTACGCCCCGGGCCGTCGCGGCTTCACGATCTTCAATTGGAATAGGCCGCTCCTCGGTGTCGAGATGGTCGATACCACTCCCGAGCTGAGAGAGGCCCTGGGCGGCCGCAAGGACGCCGGCGTCCTCGTCGGAAAGGTTCTGCCGAATACCGCTGCCGAGAGGGGCGGTTTGAAGGCGGGCGACCTCATTCTCTCGGTCGAGGGCGAGAAGGTCACCGACGCCAGCGAGCTCGCGGATGCCGTCAACAAGAACGAAGGAAAGACCGTCGATCTCGAGGTCGTGCGCGACAAGAGGACGATGCACGTCAAGGCGGTGCTTCCGAAGCTGAACGAGCCCGAGGACGAGCCAACCGGCCCGCGCGCCTCGATCTGGCGGTTCGCCCCGCCACCGGTGCCGCCCGCAGCGGTCGTTCGGACGAGGACCGAGGTGTAACCGAGACGCTCCGCCGGTTTCTTGCCCGTCCCGCTCCCTCCCCACTACAATCGCGCTCTTTCGCTGGGGAGGGAGCCATGCTTCCTATCTCGAGACGCGCCCGCGAGCTCGGCACGGAAAACGCATTCGTCGTCCTGGGCGAAGTCGCGAAGCTGCAGGCCGAGGGGAAGGACATCGTCTCCTTCTGCATCGGGCAGCCCGATTTCCCTACTCCCGATCACATTCGGCTCGCCGGCATCAAGGCGATCACCGAGGGTAAGACCGGCTACACACCGTCTCCCGGCATCCCTCAGCTCCGCGAGGCTGTCGCCCGCTATTTCTCGCGGACGCGAGGCGTCGAGGTCTCTCCCGATGAGGTCGTCTGCGGATGCGGCGGAAAGCCGTTCATCGGGTACACGATCCTCTCCGTCGTCGAGCCGGGGGAGGGGCACGAGGTGGTCTACCCGAACCCGGGATTCCCCATCTACGAAGCGCAGATCAAGGCCCACGGCGGCGTGCCGGTCCCCCTCCCGCTCAGGGAGTCGCGCGGGTTCAACTTCGACGTTGCCGATTTGAAGAAGAAGCTCAACGCGAAGACGCGGCTGCTGATCCTCTGCAGCCCCGGAAACCCGACGGGGAACCTGCTGACTCGAGACGAGCTGGTCGAGATCGCGAAGATCTGCGCTCCCTACGAGAGCCTCTGGATCTACTCGGACGAGGTTTACAGCGGGCTGGTCTACGACGGAGCGTTCCACTCGATCGCCCAGGCCTCCGGGATGAGGGAAAGGACGATCATCGCGGATTCGGCGTCGAAAACCTATTCGATGACCGGCTGGCGCATCGGCTACGCCGCCAACACCGCCCTGGCGCCGGTGTTCACGCGATGGGTGACCAACACCGACTCCTGTCCGCCACACCCCAACCAGTGGGCCGTGGTCGAGGCCCTGAACGGATCCCAAGCGGCATCGGATCGGATGCGAGAGGTCTTTCTCAAGCGTCGAGATCGCATCGTCTCCGGATTGAACGAGATCCCCGGATTCCGCTGCCTGACTCCCGGGGGTGCGTTTTACGTCTGGCCGAACGTCACCGAGGCTTGCCGACGCGTCGGGGCCAAGACCAGCGAGGATTTCCGCAAGCGCCTGCTCGCGGAGGCCGGGGTGGCCGTGCTCGCGGACATCCACTTCGGGTCGCCGGTCGAGGGCGAGGGCCAGCACATCCGGTTCTCGTACGCCTCGTCGTTCGAGGCGATCGACGAAGGCTTGGACCGGATCGCCGACTTCATGAAGAAGAGCACTCGATGAGCAAGACCCCCGTCGCCCCGACCGCGATCGATCTCCTTTACGCAAGGGCGGAGTCCGAATTCGACCGGTGGGAGGTCGTCAAGGACCTCGTCGACGAGTCCATCGACCTGATGCTGAACTACCGCCAGTCGGGGCACCCGGGGGGCTCGCGCTCCAAGGTTCATGCGCTCCTGTCGACGATGCTCTCGGGCGCGATGCGTTTCGATCTTCTCCGTCCCTGGCGGCCTTACGGCGACCGGTTCGTGCTCTCGGCGGGCCACACGGTGCCCCTGATCTACGCCACCCTCGCGACGCTCAACCAAATCGCCAAGCTGCGGGCGCAAGCGGGGGAGTCGCGCTTCGCGTTTCCCGACGGCGGGCGCTGGGCGTTGACGTATGCCGATCTCCTCAAGCTGCGGCGCCGGGGCGGGCTTCCGGGCCACGCCGAGATGGAAGGGAAGACCCTCTTCCTCAAATGGAATACCGGACCGTCGGGCCACGGCATGCCGCCGGCGGCCGGCGAGGCGCTGGCTCTGAAGCTCGCCGGAGCCGCCGAGGTCAAGGTCTTCGTGATGGAGGGCGAGGGCGGGCTCACGCCAGGGGCGGCTCACGAGACCAAGAACTCCGCGTGGGGCCTGGGCCTCTCGAACCTCGTCTTCCTCGTCGATTGGAATGACTACGGCATCGACGACAACGCCGTGTCCTCGGTCGTCCACGGCACGCCGGCCGATTGGTTCGCCCCCTACGGCTGGCGCGTCCTCGGAACGGAACACGGGTCCGAGTGGGCGAGCGTCGCGCGTGTGGTGCTCGATGGAGCACGCGGCGAGAACCCGGGGAAGACGCCGACGATGGTCTGGTGCAAGACGCGCAAGGGGCGCGGGTACGGGAAATACGACAACAAGTCCCACGGCACCCCGTGGCCGATGAATGCGCCCGAGTTCTGGGCCGTCCGCAAGACGTTCATGGAGAAATACGGCGTCGAGTACCGCGGAGTCGATCAGCCGGCGCCGGGTTCCGCGGAAGAGCGCATGACGCAGGCGAAGGCCAATCTCGACGCCGCGTTCTCGATCTTGTCGAAGCGCACGGACGTGGTCGAGGCGATCGGGAACCGCCTGGCCGCCGCGGCCGATGCCGTCCCGGAGAGGATCGACGGGGTGTATCTCGGCGGGAGATCGTCCGAGGTGTTCGCGGATCCCGCGATCTTCGACTTTCGCAAGTATCCCGAAGCTCTCTACAAGAAGCCGGGAGAGAAGCAGCCCAACCGCGCCGCGCTCGGCACGTGGGGCGCGTGGGTCAACACGTTCGCCAAGAGGAACTACGGCCGCCCGCTCTTCATCGCCTGCTCCGCCGACCTGGCCGAGTCGACGAACATCGCAGGCTTCGCCAAGGACTTCGCCGGGGAGCCGGGTTGGGGATGGTACGAGCGCGACAAGAATCCGCGCGGGTCTCTGCTGCCGCAGCAGATCACGGAATTCACCAACGCGGGACTGATCGTCGGCCTGGCGTCGGTCAACCTCGCCGGGGACCCGATGCGCGAGTTCGATGGATTCTGGGGCGCGTGCTCGACCTACGGATCGTTCTCCTATCTCAAATACGGCGCCATGCGCCTCTTCTCGCAGCTCGCGCAAGACTGCGAGCTCAAGGTCGGGAAAGTCCTTTGGGTAGCGGGACACTCGGGACCCGAGACGGCGGAAGATTCACGCACTCACTTCGGCATCTTCGAGACCGCCGTCACGCAGCTCTTCCCCGAGGGGCACGTCATCGACCTTCACCCGTGGGAGCACAACGAGGTCCCGGTCGTCCTGGGCGCCGCGCTCGCGCAGAAGGCGCCCATCATCGCCCTTCACCTGACACGGCCGGTGGTCGAGATCCCCGACCGCGAGAAGCTCGGGATGGCCTCGCATTTCGAGGCAGCCCGCGGAGCGTACCTGATCCGCGACTTCAAGGCCGGGGCCCCTCGTCAGGGCACGGTCTTCATCCAGGGGACGAGCACGACTGCGAATCTCGTCTCGATACTGCCGAAGCTCGACGCGGAGAGCTTGAACGTGAGGATCGTGGCCGTCATCAGCCCGCAGCTCTTCGCTCTTCAGGACGCCGCGTACCGGGACTCGATCGCGAGCACGACCGAACGCTGGGACGCGATGTGCATCACCAATCGCAGTCTGCGCACCATGCGGGAGTGGATCGCCCATCCGGTCGTCTCCGAATACTCGCTCGCGAGCGACTGGGACCATCGGTGGCGTACGGGAGGTACGGTCGACGAGGTCGTGGACGAGGCCCATTTGGGCCCCGGCCACATCCTGGACGGCATCAAGCGGTTCGCCACGGAGCGCCAAGCCCGGATCGCGAGGCTCCGCGCGGCGGTCGACGCGATCTCGCGCTAGCCGCCGCCGAAGAGCTTTGGATCGAGGAGCGCCCGCGGGTCGAAAATCGCCTCGCCGACGCGCGCGCCCCAGTGCAGATGCGGCCCGGTGACCCGCCCGGTCGCTCCCGACAACCCGAGAGTCGCCCCGGCGTCGATCGTCGCGCCTTCCTTCGCGAGAATCTTCGAGAGATGTGCGTACACCGTGAACAATCCGCCGCCGTGATCGATGATGACGGTGCCGCCCGAGTAATACAGATCGGCAGCGAGTGCGACTCGACCTCCGCCCGCGGCAACCACCGTGGTTCCGGTACCGGCATGAAGGTCGAGGCCCGGATGCGGAGCCCGCGGCTGGCCGTTGAAGAATCGGCGCGTGCCGAACTCGGACGTCGGATCGCCGGCTACGGGCTTGACGAAGGGCGCGCTCGGCGGGGTCAGCGGCGTTCTCCGCGCGTAGATCTCCCCGAGCCGCTTCTTCTCCCTCTCGATCCGCTTCAACGCCGCCTTCGGCGGATTGACGAATCTCTCTTCCACGGTCAGCCGCTGCTCGGGAAACGACTTCTCGGCGACCGTCAGCTCTCCGGTGGAATCCTGGGACGACCCGTCCGTGCGCTTCGCCCGCAAGGCGTAGGAGGTCCGACCCGGGGGCGCATCGAGCGGGATGACGCCCCAGCCGATCCAATTCGCCTCGCCCGCGACGAGCGGGATCCGGACGAAGGAGAGCTCGGCGCCTTCGAAGGTGCCGCCGAGCGCCGAGACGGCGGCGTCGGTGGCGACCTCGAACCGAACGACCTCGCCCGGCTCGTAGGCCCGCGCCGTGGCGTGCGGCTCGATCCGGCCGTCCGCGGCGCTCGAGACGCAAAAGCCCAGAGACGCCAAGACGGCGGCGCCCAACTTGCGCCTGCGCGAAAGGCACGGTACAAACTGACGTCGCCTGCTCACGGAAGGGAACTTAGCATGCCGTTCGGCTCCGTACTCGGCGCGATCGTCTTCGGAATCCTGGGACCGTTGCTCGGCCTGCGGTGGATCGGAGCGTCGTCGGCGCCGGTGAAGCTCATGGGCGCCTGTCTCGGACTCTTCGGCGTCGCGGTCGCGCTCGGTCTCTTGATGAAGAGAAGCTGGGCCCGCTGGCTGGGTGTGCTGGCTGGCGTCGGGTTCGCCTGGACTGCGATGAACGGATTCCTCGTGCAGGGCGGCGTGTTCAATCTCACCGTGGTGCTCGCGGCGCTCGCGGTGGCGGCGCTGCTCGTCGTGCCCGCCACCGGGAGGCCCGTGCGGGAGCAGGTCGCGGCGCCCCCCGCGCCCTCCGTCGTCTCCCGCGCGCTCTTGGGCGCCTCGTGTCTGGCGATCGCCGGTTTCCTGGGTGCGACCGTCTGGGCCGTTTCTCGCGTCTCGGCTCCCCACGACGCGACCACGGCGACTGCCCAGCCGAAGTCGGATTCGAAGGATGCGGCGGCTCAGCCGCTCGCGAAGCCGGAAGGTCCGGTCACCTGGCACGACTTCGCCGACGGTCTCAAGGAAGCGAAATCCGGGCGGAAGCTCGTCGTCGCCGACTTCTACGCGACTTGGTGCGGACCGTGCAAGATCATGGAGAAGCGCACGTTCCGCGACGCGCGCGTGCTGGCGCGGCTCCGAGACGTCGTGCCCGTCCGCGTCGATTCCGAAGAAACGACGCCGCGAGGTGGGCTCAAGGGCGCCGACCTCGCGCTCAAGTACGCCATCGAGGTTTATCCCACGATCGTCGTCGTCGACGGTGACGGGCGCGAGGTCGCGCGGAACAGCGGCGTCATGGATCCCGACGAGTTCCTCGCGTGGATCGACGCGATCATCGAGCGCGCGGGCACCGCCATCGCTCGGTCGTAGCGCGCTCCCGGCGTCTTCCGGGGCACGTGCTAGAGTCTTCCACCTTTTGGTGAGGACCCTCGATGCCGCACAAGCGCCTGTTCATCCCCGGTCCGACGGAGGTCCGCGCGGAGAATCTCGCCGCGTTGGCCAAGCCTCAGATCGGTCACCGCAGCGAGGAGTTCAAGGAGCTCCACGGGCGCGTCGTCCCGAAGCTGCAGCGCCTTCTCGAGACCCGGGAACCGGTCTTCTTGTTCACGTGCTCGTCGACCGGCGTGTGGGAGGCGGCGATTCGAAACTGCGTGCGCCAGCGCGTCCTCTGCTGCATGCAGGGAGCCTTCTCCGACCGCTGGCTCAAGGTGGCGGAATCGAACGGGAAAGAGGCGGCCCCGCTGAAGGTCGAATGGGGAAAGGCGATCACCGCGCGGGCGATCGACGCCGAGCTGGCCAAGGGAGGCTACGACGCGATCACCGTAGTGCACAACGAGACCTCGACGGGCGTCATGAACCGTTTGGACGAGATCGCCGCGGTGATGAAGCGGTACCCCGACGTCTCGTTCCTCGTCGACGCGGTCTCGTCGATGGCGGGTGTGAGGATTCCGGTCGATGAGTGGCGGATCGACGTCTGCATGGCCGGGCTGCAAAAAGCGTTCGCGCTCCCTGCGGGCCTGACCGTCGCCTCGGTCTCCTCCCGCGCTCTCGACAAGGCCAAGACGATCAAGCACCGCGGCTACTACTTCGACTTCCTCGACATGCTGAAGTACCACGAGCGGGGTCAGACGCCCGCTACGCCCGCCATCCCCCAGGTCCAGGCGCTCGACGCGCAGCTCGACGATGTCGCGGCCGAGACGCCGCAGGCCCGCTACGAGAGGCACGAGGTCCTCGCCAAGATCGTGCGCGACTGGGCGCGGCGGCACTTCGCCCTGTTCGCCGAGGACGGGTACGAGTCGCCGACCCTGACCTGCATCGCCAACACGCGGGGAATCTCGGTCGCGGGGCTGAACAAAGAGCTGGGCAAGCAGTGGGTGGCGATCTCGAACGGCTACGGCGATCTCAAGGAAAAGACCTTCCGCATCGCCCACATGGGCGACACGCAGGAATGGGAGATTCGCGGCTTGCTCGCGGTGGTCGACCGCATCCTGGGACACTGAGCGCGATGGGGGCGGGGCCCAAGCGCGTGCTCGTCTGCGATGCGATCGCGGCCGACGCGGTCGAGAGAATGCGCGCCGGCGGCCTCGTCGTCGACGAGAAGATCGGCATGTCCCCCGAACAGCTCGAGGGGACGATCGGCGACTACGAAGCCGTCGTCGTCCGGTCCGCGACGAAGATCAAGGCGCAGCACGTGGCGGCCGCGAGGAACTTGAAGGTGATCGTGCGGGGGGGCGTGGGCGTCGACAACATCGACGTCGCCGCCGCCGAGGCCGAAGGCGTGCGCGTGATGAACACCCCGGCGGCTTCGTCGACGTCGGTCGCGGAGCTGGCGCTGGCGTTGATGTTCGCGCTGGCACGGCAGATCCCGCGCGCCGACGCCTCGATGAAGACCGGAGCCTGGGACAAGAAGACCTTCGCCAAGGGGATGGAGCTCGAGGGGAAGACCCTGGGCATCCTCGGGGTCGGGCGAATCGGCCGGGCGCTGGCCCGCAAGGCTTCGGCGATCGGCATGGTGGTCATCGGCGCCGATCCCGCCCTCGGCACGACGGGCTCGATCGAAGGCCTGACGCTCCTGGCTCCCGAAGACGTCTTCCGCCGCGCCGACCTGATCTCGCTGCACATGCCGAAGGTCGCCGGCACGCCGCCAACGATCGGCCGGGAGCAGCTCGCGCAAATGAAGAAAGGCGTCTTTCTGGTGAACTGCGCGCGCGGCGGCGTCGTCGACGAGGCGGCGCTCCTCGAAGCCCTGGATTCGGGCCAGGTCGCCGGCGCCGCTCTCGACGTCTTCGAGATCGAGCCCCCCGGGGACACGAAGCTCGTCTGCCATGAGCGGGTCATCGCGACGCCGCACGTCGGGGCGTCGACGGTCGAAGCCCAGGCCCGGGTCGGCCTCGAGGTCGCCGAGATTCTCCTGGCGGAGCTCTAGCCCGGACTATTCATGACTAACCCCGAATCGTTCGCCATCGTGCGACCCGCAGCCCGATCGCGGATGTCCAGTTTCGGGAAGCGATTGTCGCGCGATGGACCCCGGAATGGATGCGTGAAGCGGGCGCAGGCATCTGCGCGGGCACACGTCGGCCAGCGAGCCGAGTCCAGTCGCGCGCATGGGCGAAACCAGCGGGCAAGTGCAGCACGATGCGGCGCACGGATACCTCGACCTGAGCGCCGATCTTCAGCAGCGCGTTGCGCAGCGCCCGCACCTGCCCGCGCTGCATACCTGCCGCACCATCCGCAGGAACGCAACGGGAAGCGCCTCTGGATCGGCTACCTTCTGCGCAAAGCATCGGGAGGCCGCCCATGAGCACGCGACGGTTCTTCACGGGGATCCTGAGGCTGACGATCGGCGCAGGGCTCTTCTATCCAACGCTCGGAGTCACGCAGACGCTCACAGCCGAACGCGCGGCGGAGTCTCCGTTCGCCTGGACCATCGACTTCGATGCGGCGAAAGCGTCGTCTCTCCGCACCGGGAAGCCCGTCCTCCTCGTGATCGACGCTCCACAGCAGCGGTGGGATCGGTACATCGAGCGCACGGTCCTTCCCGACTCCGCTCTGGCGCAAGTCGTGCGTCGATTCGTCTGGGTCCTTCCGGACCCGGCGCGAAGCCAAGAACTCGGTACGCGCTTCCATGTCGCTGGACTCCCGACGCTGCTCTTGCTCGGTCCCGACGAGGAGAACGTCCACCGCAGGACGGGATACCTCACGCCGAAGGCTCTTTCGGACTTTCTCCGCGAGGGCTTGCGCCGCCACGAGCTCTTCGCCCGAGGCCTCGATTGGGATCTCCCGGAGCCGCGGGGCGACAGACTGAGCGCGAAGTACGACTTCGCCACGCTCCCGGCACCCTCGAGTGAGTTTCCGCAGGGCATCGCTTTCATCGGCGACACCCTCTTCGTCAAGCAAGGTCCGACGGTATTCAAGCTCGACGAGAGCACGGGAGAGATCCTGGGAAGCTTCCCCCTTCCTGGGCTCGTGACCGATCTGGCGTCGGACGGTGAGTTCCTGTATGCCGTCGATTACTGCTGGACAAGTGGGCAACCCATCTACGTCGTCGATCCGGAAGACGGCGAGGTCGTCCGGACGATCGTGACGCGGGCCAACTCGACGAGGAAGGAATGCGCCGTGTCGGGTGTCGAGATCCTCGCCGGCCGGCTCCGCGTGCTGGAATTGACGGGCAAGATCCACGAGGTCGAGCCGGAGAGCGGCAACATCGAGGCGACTCTCGACGTGGAGGGAGGCCTCAGCGGTCTTGCGTTCGACGGGGAAGACCTCGTGAGCGTGAGCGCGAAAGGGATCGTTTTCCTAGATCCCGCAAGCGGGCATCTTCGCCGGATGGTGTCGACAAACTACCAGCTGCGTTCGATTGGCTTTCACGCCGGGCATTTCTTCCTGATGGAGCAGCCGCTCGAGGGGTTCGATCGGAATCACGACCGTATTCGGATCTCCCCGAAGGTAACGATGCTTTACGTCGGGGCGCTCTAGCTAGGGAGGCTTCCATGAAATCCCCGCAAATGGAGAAGACGCGCCTCGACAAGGTGACGGTCGAAGCGATCACCGCCCTCGCCCAAGGGATCGAGAGTCGGATCGAAAAGCTCGGCAAGCCCGAAGTCTCGTTCCCGGTGCGCTCGCTCTCGAACGTGCGCTACGACCCGAAGAAAGGGTTCTTCGAGATCGGTAAGGGGAGGTCCGTCCGCGCGCTGACCGTCAACACGGCGAAGACGTTCGCGCAGACGCTGAAGATGATGGCGCTTTCGAGGGAGCTCGTTCTCACCAGCGATTTCGCCACGAAGCGGGACGCCTACTACCAGTCGAAGAACTGGGGCGAGGCCATGTTCGACGAGCAGGCCG
>CAZEII010000011.1:0-95255 GCA_964511835.1 uncultured Acidobacteriota bacterium
GCCGGAACGGCCGTTCTAGGCGTCGCGGCGATCGTCGCGCTCGCCGCATCGCTCGCGCGGGACGCGCGCGTCCGCGTTCCGCGGCTGGATCCGACGTCTCCCGGAACGCTCGCCTTGGCCCTGGCCGCCGGGTGCCTGCTCGCCGGCGTCGCCGAAATCGTCGCGGCGGGTGTCGCCGCGCTCGTCTCGCGGCGCACCGAAGCACGGCCCCGCGCGGGCCGGCTCGCCGTCGCCGTGACCCTCGTTCCGCTGTCCGCCCTCTTTCTCGGCCAGCTCTACGCGACCTCCGACCGTCTGGTCGAGGAGCGCCTCCGCTCCGAGTACGCCCCGCTCGTTCTCGAGCAATCGGCCCGCCGGCGCGTCGCACTGACGGCGGCGGTGGGCGAAGCCTCCGCCTCGCCGAAGGTCGCCGCGGCGCTCGCCGCCGCACCGGCCGACGACGATGCGTTGCTCGCCTACGATCTGTGGAGCGCGAGCGATCTCTTCCACGAAGGGTTCGCTTCCGCGATCGATCTCTACGACGCGACGGGGTCGCGACGAGGGCATTTCGGCTTCGCGTTTCCCCAGGTCGGAGGGGACCGCGAGATCGTCCCCCGCGCAGAGACCTCGGGCCGCGCTCCGGTCGTCGAGCTCGAAACCATTCCCGCGGGAGCTTCCGTGTTGCACGTCGTCCACGCGGAGCAGGCGGTCGTCGGGCCGTCGGGCGCCATCGTCGGGCGAGTCGTCGGCCACGTGCTGGAAGATCCGTCCAACCTCCCCTTCCTTCCCGGGAGCGCGCCGTACGTCGAGGCGCTCGGCGGTGGCACGGATCTCACCGGCCCGGCGGCCGACGTCCCCGACTACGTCCTGTTCGACGAGGACGGGCGCGTCGTCATCAGCACGGTGCGCCAGCCCCCCGCGTCCACTCCCGCCCTCCGGCTCGCGGCCTCCGCCGGGCGGCGGGAGAGCGTCGAGTCGGGCGATACGCGCTATCACGCGCTCCCTCTGACGGACGGCCGGCGGCTTCATCTGTTGTTGAGCCCTTCCCCGACGGCGCTCGACGCGATGGGCGATGCAGTGCGGCTCCTGCTCGTCGGCCTCGCCGTCGTCGCGGCGGCGGCTCTCCTCGCCACGCTCCAGGGAAGCGGCGGAGCCGCCGCGCTGCTCGACCTCGTGCGGGGATCGTTCTATCGAAAGCTCCTGGCCGCCGTCCTCACCGCCTCGATCGTGCCGCTGGTCGGCCTGTCGATCTTCCTCCGCGCCTACATCGATCGCCGCGGAGAGGCGAGCCTGGCCGACGCCGCCGCCGCGGTGGTGGGGGCGGCTCGCCGGGTCGTCGAAGACTACCAGAGCGTCCCCGAGGACGATCCGACGGTCCCTCGGCTCCGCATCAACGATGATTCGCTCTCGTGGCTCCGCCGCGTGGTCGGGCAGGAGATCCACCTCTACGAGGACGGGGCGCTCGCCGCGACCTCCAAGCCCGAGCTGTTCGATTCCGCGCTGGTTCCGAAGCGCCTCCCCGGCGAGGTCGACCGCGAGGTGGTCCAAGGAGGCCAGCCGGTCTTCGTCCGGCGCGAGCGGCTGGGCGCGATCCCGCTCCCCGTCGCCTACGCACGCATCGACGAGCGGGGCGGCCCCAAGGACGCCGTCATCGCGGTCCCCTTGGTTCTGGAGGAGCGCGCGTCGCTTCGCTCGGTCGACCGCCTCGTCGAGATGCTGCTTCTGCTGACGACTCTGCTCGTCGCGCTGCTCGCCGCCTCCGCCGCGCTCGTGGCCCGCTCCGTCGCCCAACCGGTGCGCCGGCTGGCCGACGCGTCGCGGCGGATCGCGGGCGGCGATTACGCGACGCCTCTTGCCTCGGCCTCGAGCGACGAGATGGGCTCCCTCGTGGCCGACTTCAACCGGATGGCAGGCGCCCTGGCCTCCCAGCGGGCCGATCTGATGCGGCGGCGCGATTACATCGAGGCTCTGCTGACGCACGCCACGACGGGAGTCGTTTCCACCGACGCCTCGGACCGCGTCGTCACCATCAACCCCGCGGCGGAGGCCCTGTTGGCTTCCCCCGCGGGGCCGCCGCGGCGAGGAGAGCGGCTGCTGGATGCGCTGCGTCGCGGCGGCGCGCTGAGCGCGCTCACGGACGCACTGTCGAGGGCCCCTTCGTCGATTGCGACTCCGCAGGAGGTCGATCTCGAAGGAGGGGACGGCACCGTTCGCTTGCGCGTCGTGCGCGTCCCCCTTCCCGATCCGGCCGGAGGGCCGACCGGATCGCTGATCCTGTTGGACGACGTCACGAGCCTCATGAGGAGCAACCAGCTCGCCGCCTGGGCCGAGATGGCGCGGGCGATCGCGCACGAGATCAAGAACCCTCTGACGCCGATCCAGCTATCCGCCGAGCACGTGCGCGAGCTGTTGAGGCGCCGGGGCAGCCTTCCGGAAGCCGAGGTCGAGGCTTGTCTCGAGACGATCATGCGCAAGGTTCGCGAGCTGCGGGACATCTCCAGCGCGTTTTCGACCTACGCCCAGATCCCGGATCTCGACCTCCAGACCGTGAATCCGGAGGAGTTCCTCAGGGAGATCGCGGCGCCCTACCGGGCTGCCGCCCCGCCCGGGGTCACGATCGAGGACCGCCACGAGGGAGCGCCGCCGATCGCCGCCGATCGCCGCGTCTTGGCGCGCGCGATCGTCAACTTGATCGAGAACGCGCTGCAGGCGATGCCGCAAGGCGGGACGCTGACGGTCGCCTCGCGTCGCGGGGGACCGGGTGAAGTCGTCGTGGAGGTGGCCGATACCGGCATCGGCCTGACCCCGGAGGCGCGTGCGCGCCTGTTCGAGCCCTACTTCTCGACCAAGAGCGCGGGAACCGGACTCGGGCTCGCCATCGTGCGGCGCGTCGTGCTGGGGCACGGCGGCTCGATCGACGTCGTCAGCGTGCCGGGGCGCGGGACCACCGTCCGGCTGGTGCTGAAGGAAGTCGTCGATGCCGGGGTCAAGACGTAACCCGCCACGTTATACTCCGCGCGTGAAGCCTCACGACGGCTCGGAGAGCGGCGCGTCACGGCGGCTCGCCTGGTTCGCGGAAGGGCTTCCCTTCGCCTGTCAGCCCGATTGCGGCAGGTGCTGCACCCGCCACGGTGACTACGACTACGTTTACCTCTCTCGCGACGACGTGCGACGCCTGGCGGCGCATCTCGAGATGCCGGTCTCGGCGTTTCGAGCCCGGTGGACGAAGAAGGACGACGGCCACACGATCCTCAAGATGGACGGCCCTGCCTGTCCGTTCCTCGATGGGTCGCGTTGCTCCGTCTACGAAGCGCGGCCGAGCCAATGCAGCACCTTTCCGTTCTGGCCCGAGAATCTGGCCAGCCGCCACGCTTGGGACGAGCTGGCGACGTTTTGTCCCGGCGTCGGAAAGGGCGAGCTGATCCCGCTTCACGTCATCCGGGGGTATCTGAGCGGGCGTCCTTCCTCGTGAGCTCGTCCATCCGGCCGCTCTCTCTCGTCCTGAGTGCGGCGGCGCTCGCGGTCGTCGTGGGCACCGCGTCGTGCGAAGACGGCGGGAGAGCCTCGAGCGGGGACGCGGGCGACCGGCCGCAGAGGGGAGGAACGCTCGTCGTCGGCAGCACGGTGGACGCCGACGCATGGAACGAGTACGTCTCGCAGCAGACGTTCGCCGCCAACATGCTCCGAAGGATCTACGCCCGGCTCGCGCAGGAGCAGGGAGACGCCCAGGACCATCCGCCGTCGTTCGAGCCGCTGCTCGCGCAGTCCTGGTCGTTCTCCCCCGACGGCTTGACGCTCACCTTCAAGCTGAGGAGCGCGACGTGGAGCGACGGGGAGCCGCTGACGGCAGGTGACGTTCGCTTCACGTGGACGGCGCAGACGGCGGCCGCGGTCGGCTGGACCGGCGTTTCGTTCAAGGAGCGCATCAAGAGCGTGGAGGTCGTCGATCCGCAGACGGTGGCCTTCCACTTCGACCGCGCCTATCCCGAGATGCTCGCGGATGCGGTCGAAGGAGGCATCCTCCCCGAGCATCTCTTCGCCAAGATCCCGTTCGCCGAGTGGCGGACGCACGACTGGTCGCAGCACAGAATCGCGTCCGGGCCGTTCGTCCTCGAGAGCTGGAAACCCGGGGAAGAGATCGTTCTCGCGAAGAATCCGCGCTACGCGCAGCCGGAGCGGCCTCTCCTCGACAAGTTGGTCGTGCGGATCGTGCCCGACGTCGGCAATCTCGAGACGCAGCTCGCCGCCGGCGGGATCGACTACATGGAGGGAGTCCCCCCGCAGGACGCCGCGCGGATCGCCGGCACGAAGCGACTCTCGCTCCTCGTCTTCGAGAACCCGATGTTCGACTACGTCGGATGGAACGGGGCCAAGAAGCCGTTCGACGACCCCGAGGTCCGGCGCGCGCTGACACTCGCGATCGATCGCAAGGCGATCGTGGACGACCTGCTCTACGGATTCGGCCGCGTCAGCAGCGGACCGTTGCTCTCGAGCTGGTGGGCCGCGGATCCCACGCTGGCCCCGTGGCCCTTCGACCCGAAGGAAGCGCAGCGCATCCTCGCCGGCAAGGGATTCGACGCGGCCCATCCCTTGTCGTTCGAGCTGACGACCAACACGGGCAACCGCGTGCGCGAGGCGGTTTTGCTGAAGATCCAGGACCAGCTCGCGCGCATCGGCGTCCGGGTGACGACGCGCTCCTACGAGATGAAGGCGTTCCGCGAGCGAAACGTCGCCGGCGACTACGACGCGTACGTCGCTGGATGGCGTTTCAACGGCAAGCTCGACCTCGCCTCGATCTTCGGCTCGAAGGCGGTGCCGCCCGCGGGCTCGAACGTCGTCGCTTACCGGTCGGCCGAGGCCGATCGGCTGCTCGATGCGATCGGCACGGCTCCCGATTGGCGGACCGCGAAGGCCGCCTATGGTCGATTCGCGCGCCGCATCCACGAGGACCAGCCGTACACGTTCCTTTACGAAGGGAAGCGGATCGCCGCCGTAGGGCCGCGCTTTCGAGGGATGCGGATCGACGTGCCCGCCGACCCGTGGGCGCGCCTCGAGTCGGCCTGGATGGCCCGCTGACGCCGTGCTCGGCCTCGTCGCGCGAAGGCTTCTGACCGCGATCCCGCTGACCTTAGGCGTCCTCACGCTGACGTTTCTCCTCGTCGAGGCGGCTCCAGGGCGCCCGGTCGATCTGCTGCTCGGCGACGGGCCCGTTCCTCCCGAGCTGCGCGCCAAGATCGAGGCGGCTTACGGGCTCGACCGCTCCCCCGCGGCGCGCTACCTCTCCTGGATGGGCAACGCTCTCTCCGGCGATCTCGGGTGGTCGCTGTCCCGCGGCCGCAACGTGACGAGCGTGCTCGCGGACGCTCTCCCCAACACGGTCCTTCTGGCGGGCGCCGCGCTCGTGATCCAGCTTCTGGCCGGCATCATCGTCGGCGCGCTTCACGTCGTCCGCCCCCGTGGGATGCTCGATCACGCGCTCTCGGCCGCCGGACTCCTGTTGGCCTCCGCGCCGACGTTCTGGCTCGGCCTGATGGCGATCCTCGCGCTCGCCGTCGCGCTTCCTATGTTTCCCGCATCGTCCGCGCACTCGGTCGGCGCATCCGCGTGGAGCCTTCCCCTGCGCGCCGGCGATGCGCTGTGGCATGCGGCGCTCCCCTCGCTGGTCTTGGGGACGGGCTCCGCGGCCATCGTCGCGCGATTCGTCCGCGCCGGGCTCCTGAGCGCGCTGGGAGAAGACTTCGTTCGGGCGGCCCGGGCGCGCGGCGCATCGAGCGCGCGCGTCCTGCTCCTGCACGCGCTCCCCGCGGCCGCCGGCCCCGTGATCACGCTGGCCGGTCTGCAGCTTCCTGTTCTCGTCTCGGGATCGGTCGTCGTCGAGGTCGTGTTCGGGTGGCCGGGTATGGGGCGCGTCACCTACGACGCGGTGATGGCACAGGACCTCCCGGTCGTCCTGGCGGCGGTGCTCTTGGCGACGATTCTCGTCGTCGTGGGGAGCCTGCTCGCCGACCTGGGCCTCGCCTGGGTCGATCCGCGGGTCAGGGCGGCCGGCGCCGCGGCGCCATGAGCGATCCCAGGCTTCGCATCGGAGGGGCGATTCTCGCGGTGTGGGCGATCGTCGCTCTGGCGGCTCCGGCTTGGCCGCTCCGCGACCCCAACGCGCAGCCCGACGGCTTGGTGCTCCGCAATCTCCCGCCGTTGGCTTCGGTCGATACCGTGCGCTTGGCGGACGGGACGACCCTGTACGCCCACGAAATCCGCCGGGACGCCGACGGGGGCCACTCGATGCGCCGGGGAGAGACGTGGACACGCGTGCCGGGCGAAGGAGCACGCATCGGCCGCGCCCGGTTCCTCCTCGGAACCGACGCGCTCGGCCGCGATCTGACGAGCCGTTTGATTTGGGGATCGCGCGTCTCGCTCGTCGCCGGATTCCTCGCGGCGCTCGTCGCCGTCGCGATCGGCGGAAGCGTCGGGCTCGCGGCGGGATGGGCCGGAGGAGCCATCGACGCTCTGCTGATGCGCGCGACCGACGCCGCGCTTGCGGTCCCACGGCTGTTCCTCCTCCTGCTGCTCGCGGCCCTCTTCCGTCCGACGCTCGCGACGACGGTCCTCCTCGTCGGCGCGACGACGTGGATGCCAGCGGCCCGACTCGTCCGCGGAGAAACGCTCTCGCTCCGCCAGCGGGAGTTCGTCGCATCGGCCCGCGCCGTGGGCGCCTCGTCGTTCGAGATCGCGATGCGGCACGTTCTTCCGCACGCGGCCGCGGTCCTCGGCGTCGAGGCCGCCCTGCGGCTCGGCCAGGCGGTCCTCTTGGAGGCTTCGCTCTCGTTTCTCGGGCTCGGCGTCCCGCCGCCGGCGTCGTCGTGGGGTGCGTTGATCGCCGACGGGCGCGATCGCCTTCTGGATGCATGGTGGATCGCCACCTGGCCGGGGCTGGCGCTCGCCGGGGTCGTGATCGCCGCCAGCCTTGTGGCGGACGGCGCCCGCGAGAGGTTGTAATTGGGAGGCTCGCTGTTATCGTGGTGCCACTTCGACCGCGAGGCCGCGGTGCCGGAGGATCGACCGTGACCCCCACACGTACGTTCGCCGCCGTCAGCCTCATCCTGTGGTGCGCAAGCGCGTCGGCCTCGATGGCGCAGGACGCGCCCGCTCCGAGCCCAGCGCCCGGCAGTCCGGCACCGGCCGCCGGAGCGCCCGATGCAGGGGCCGAGGCGCTGCTGCAGGCGAAGGATGCCTTCAAGAAGGGCTCCTGGCAGGACGCCGCGGACGCGGCGGCCAAGGTGGTCGCGTTGCAACCGGCGAACCCGGAGGCGCTGTACATCGCAGGAGCGTCCGAGAGACAGCTCAACAAGCTCGCCGACGCCGAGGGCCACCTGCGTACGCTCGTGCAAGCGTCGCCGCTCTTTCAATTGGCGCACTTTCAGCTCGGATATGTCCTCTTCCTCGAGGCCGACGGATTGACGCGCGCGGGCCAGGTCGAGCCCGCCAAGGCGAAGTACATCGAAGCCTCCGCGGAATTCGGAAAGGAGCTCGAGAAGAATCCGACGCATGCTCCGTCGCTGTCCAGCCGCGCCATCGCGCTCTCGCGCGGCGGGCAGATCGAAGAATCGGTCCAAGCGCACGAAGCGTGGATCGCGGCGGCTCCGCAAAAGAACGATCCGGTCGTCTCGTTGGCCGCCACCTACGCCGGCGCCGGTCGCTCTTCGGACGCGATGGCCGCGCTCGACCGCCTCCCCGACAAGTCGACCAAGTCGGTCTTCGACGCCACCCTCGCCGCCGCCAATGTCTTCATTTCGCGCCGGGACTGGAGCGCCGCCGTTCCCTTCCTCGAGAAGGCGAGCGACACCGATCCGACTTCGTCTCACGCGAGAGCCCTCCTGACCGAGAGCTGCGCGCGCGCCGGACTGTCGAACGACGCCGCGCGGAATCTCCAAACGCTCTTGACGCTGGACCCGACCGCCGACGACGCGGAGGCGGTCGGTGACGCGATCAAATCGTCGATGGGAGACGGCAGGAGCTCGCCCTCGCTCCCCGGCGTGGATCCCCCGGCGATCCTTCGTGTCCCGGCGCCGCGGTACCCGACCGGCCAGGACCGATCGACCCAGACCGAGGTGCTGGTGCTCACGCTCATCCGCGAAGACGGTGCCGTGGTGAACACCGTCCTGGTGCCGAACCGGATCTGGAAGGACATCCGAAACAGCGGCTTCGACGTGGCGGCGTTCGACGCGGTGAAGAAGGGACGATTCGCCGCCGGCGCGAAGGACGGAAAGCCGGCGCCGCTGTGGGTCGTGGTCGCGGTGAAATTCTCGCGGCAGTGAGCGGGGGCGCCCCTTTACTCCATGCGCCGCTCGGCTCGGCGCACCGCCTGGAGCACGAGCTCCAGCCGGTCCAAGTCCTTCTTCCCCGGCGCGACCTCCACCTCCGAGAGGAGATCGACGCCGTAAGGGCGGGCGTCCTCGATGGCCATCCCGATCTGCGCGGGCTCGAGCTGCCCGGCGATCACGATACGGCCGTAGACGGCGAGCGATCGGGCCCGTCGCCACTCGAACGGCGAAGAGCCGGCGGAACGGCCGTTGGCCCGAGCGTCGAGGAGATAGGTCGTCGTCTCGTAGCGCGAAAGTTCCTCGGGGTCGAAGCCGTCCGCCATGCGGAACGCCTTGACCCAGCGGTACGGCGCGGCGCCTGCGCACGTCGAGGGGGTCTCGTCGCCGTGAAACTGCAGCAGGGTGATGCCGGCCCGGCGTGCCGTTTCCATCACGCGGATCAGCGGTACGTCGGCAAAGACGCCGACGGTCGCGACGAACACGGGGAGGCGCGAGACGATCCGATGGGCCGCGTCCGGATCGAGGTAGCGCGGGCTCCGCTGCCGGAAGTCGAACCCCAGCGCATCGACGCCCAGATGGATCGCCTCTTGGGCGTCCCGCTCCTCCGTGATGCCGCAGACCTTGACGACGATGCGCTCAGTCATGCCGGCGTCGCAGCAGACGCACGGACCAGCGTCAGGAAGTTGGCGAGCAGGTGCCTCCCTGCAAGGGTCAGGACGGACTCCGGATGGAACTGGACGCCGTGGATCGGGAAGTCCCTGTGTCTCACGCCGAGGATCGTCCCGTCGGGGGCGAACGCGCAGGCCTCGAGCTCGCCGGGGAGAGCTCTCGGGTCCGCGGCCAGCGAGTGGTAGCGCGTCGCGTCGAACGGATTCGGGAGGTCGCGAAAGACTCCACGGCCGTCGTGCAGCACGGGCGACGTCTTGCCGTGCACCAGCTCCTTGGCCGTCGCGATCGTCCCGCCGAACGCCTGCACGACCGCTTGGTGGCCGAGACAGACGCCGAGGATCGGGAGAACACCCGCGCGCTCGCGGACGACCGGCACGCTGATCCCCGCATTCTCGGGACGGCCGGGCCCCGGCGAGATGACGAGCGCGTCGCACCGCGCCGGGCCGATGGCCCCCGTCGCGATCCGGTCGGAGAGGACGACCTCGACAGCGGCGCCCAAGGCCCCCAGGTCCTGCGCCAGATTCCAGGTGAACGAATCGTGATTGTCGAGCAGGAGGATCCGTACCGTCGTCACGACCAGCCGCCCCTAGTTCACCTCGAACTTGACGAACACGGCGTCGGTCAGCTCCGGAGCGGTCATCGTCAGCTCGAACCTGTGGCCCCTGAGCCCCGTGGTGGGCATCGGGAAGTACAGCATGTCCATGAGGTATCCGAATTTGGGAAGCTGGACGTTGTCGGTCACCACGGTCGATTCGCCCGGTCGCGAGGTGCGGCGCGTGGGTGAGAACTTGCTCGGGTACTCCGTCATGGCGCCGAACCGGTTGAAGACGATCTCGGAGAGCTCGGCCAGATTCCGGTCGAGGTCCAGGTAGTCGTAGTTGGCCAAGAGCTCCTTCGGGCTCGCGCAGGGGTAGCGGTTCCCCTTCTCGTCGGCGAGCGTGAACGACTCGCGCGTGAGGGAGAGCTGCTTGACGCCGCGGTTGGCGATGGCGATCTCGACGGGAACGTATCCTTCATTCTCGCGGTAGCGAGTCGGCCGGGTGTCGACGATGAGCGTCGCGAGCTTTCCCTCCTCGATGTACGCGAACGTCGAGAGCTTGCGGTCGACGTCGGGAGCGACCGTGCCCGTCATCGGCTGGCGCGTGGCGCACGACGCGACGAGCAGACAAAACCCGGCGAGAAGCGATCGACGCATGCGGGGAGCCTAGGCGTTGGCTCCGAGGTCGTCAAGCGGTGGCGGCCCGCCATGACTCGAGAGCTGCGGACATCGCCCCGCGCGGGGCGGGACGACCGGTCAAGCGCGTGAACTGGAGGAGGGCCTGCTCTCCGAGGAGCTCGAATCCGTCGGCGACCGCCAGCCCCCGCGCGCGGGCCGCGCGCACGAGAGGCGTCGGCTCCGCTCCGTAGGCCGCATCGAGCACCATACGGCCGTTGAGATGGCGGCGAAGAAGGAACTCTTCCCCGCCCCGTCCCAACGGCGTCGCCTGCACGAGGAGATCCCAATCCGCCGTGGGGAGCGCAGCGATAGGCGCCCAGAGAACCTCGATCGCACGCGCGGCAGCTTCCGCTCGCGCGGCGCTCCTGCCGTAGAGGGTGACGATCGAGCCCGCTCTCGAGAGGGCCGCCGCGACCGCGCGCGCCGTCCCTCCGGCGCCGACGACGGCAACCTTCGCCCCCGCGGGGTCGACGTGCTTCCGGATCAGCTCGAGCGCGGCGGGCGCGTCGGTGTTGTATCCCTCCCATCCCTCGCCGCCCACGAGCACCGTATTCGCGGCCCCGCTGGCCGCGAACTCGTCGAGACGGCGGCAGCGGGCCGCCGCGGCTTCCTTGAGCGGAATGGTGACGCCGAACCCGGCCAGCGGGAGCAACGTCTCGCCGAGCACCGAGGCGATGTCCTCGAGGTCGGTTGCCTCGATCGGCAGATAGACGGCGTCCAACGCTTCTTCGCGGTAGCCGGCGGCATGGAGCGTGGGCGAGGGACTGCCGGCGAGAGGAGCTCCGCACAAGCCGAACCAGGTCGTCGATTCGGACAGCTCCGTCACCCGGTAAACCTCCAACAGGTCGCTCGTGGTGAGCTGAGCGTCTGCGGTCTCGCGCCCGCGCGCCGCCGCCCCATACACGCCCCAGGATCCCCAGAGATTCGCGGTCACACGGCTGAAGCTTCCGGCCGCGCCGAGCGCGAACGAGCACAAGAGGCGCCGCTCCCGCCTCGCGCGCGCCAGAAGACCGCGAACGGCCGCGAGCTCGCGGGGACGGGTCGCCTTCGGGACGATCTTGAGCCGCGCCGCCTTCGTTCCGGCCATTCCCTCGTAGATCCCGTCGAGACACGCCGACGCGCAGGGTGCTCCGTGGTGCGACACGATCGTCCGCGGCGCGTGCACGCCCGAAGCGAGATCCCGCAGCGGCCCCTCCCATTCGACGTCGACGAAGGCCGCGCCCGCTCCGAGCGCCGCCTCCAAGATCGCACGCTTCTCCTCCACGCTGCCGTCGAACGATCCGCCGTCGGCGGGGCCGCGGACCGTGGCCACGACGGGACGCTCGCTGCGCCGGATGAGACCGGCTACGTCGAGAGCGCGCAGACGGTCGGCTCGGATCTCGACGAGCGCGGCGGCGCGCGGCGAAGCGGCGAGCCGCCGGGCAACCGCCTCGGGAGTGGATTCGAGGATGGAGTCGACGACGACCCCGATCACAGGAGATTGACCGGATCGACGTCGACGTGAATCGCCCGGCGCGCGGAGGTTCCCTCGAACGGCTCGAGCGCGGCGGAGACGGTCTCGACGAGCCGGCGCCGCCCGGCGGAGCGCACGAGAATCTGCATCCGATGGAGCCCGCGCAGCCGCTCGATCGGCGCGGGACCGGGCCCCGTCACGGTCAGCCGGCTCGCGGATTCCGACTCGAGCGAGGCGACGACATCCGAAGCCACGCGCCAGGCGACGTCCGGGCGCGCGTCGGCGACGATCAACTGGACGAGCGCGCTCAGCGGGGGGTAGCGGAGCGCGCGTCGGTAGCGGATCTCGGCGTCGAAGAACGCCTCGTAGTCTTGCCGGGCCGCGTAGAGGAGGATGGGATGATTCGGATCGAAGGCCTGCGCGATCACCCGCCCGCGCCGCTCCCCTCGCCCGGCTCGGCCGGCCACCTGCGTCAGGAGCTGGAAGGCGCGCTCGCCGGCGCGGAAGTCGGGAAGCCCGAGCGCGTGGTCGGCGGCGAGAATGCCGACCAGCGTCACGCGCGGGAAGTCGTGCCCCTTGGCGATCATCTGAGTTCCGACGAGCACGTCGACCTCGCCGGCCTCGAAACGGCGGAGGATCTTCTCGTGCGCGCCGCGGCCGCGCACGGTGTCGCGATCCATCCGGGCGATGCGCGCGCCGGGGACGGCTTTCGCGATCTCGTCCTCGATCCGCTCCGTCCCCTCGCCGAGCTCGTGCAGCTCGGTGGCGCCGCATGCGGGGCAAGCGTCGGGGAGGACTTGTTGGTTGCCGCAGCCGTGGCACCTCAGCCTGCGCTCCTTCTTGTGCCAAGTCATCGCCAGGCTGCAGCGGCGGCACGTCAGTCGGTTTCCGCACGCGGGACAGAGAATCGCGGCGGCCCAGCCCCGCCGGTTCCGCAGGATCAGCGCCTGCTCGCCCCGCTCAAGACAGGCGATGAGCTCGGCGACCAACGGCCGCGAGATGGGGGTGACGACCCCGGCGTTCCGGAACTCCTCGCGCATGTCGACGAGCGCGACCTCGGGGAGCGGCCGGTTTTCCACCCTCCCCCCCAGGGGGAGGAGCCTGTAGCGCCCTTGGCGCGCATGCTGAAACGACTCGACCGATGGCGTCGCGGAGCCGAGGACGACCGCGGCCTCCGCGAGGCGGGCCCGGACGATCGCGACGTCGCGTCCGCTGTAACGGGGGGCGTCCTCCTGCTTGTAGGACGGATCGTGCTCCTCGTCGACGACGATCAAGCCGGGATCGGGAAGCGGTGCGAAGACCGCGGACCTGGCCCCGACGACGAACCGCTTGCGACCGGCTCGTACGTCCTCCCACGCCCCGCGGCGCGCGCGCGGCGACAGCGCGGAGTGCAGGAGGGCCACCTCTCCCGGGAACCGCGCCTCGATGCGCGCAACGAGCAACGGTGTCAGGCCGATCTCCGGGACGAGATAGAGCACGCCGCGCCCCGCGGCGAGAGCGGCCGCAGCGGCGCGGAAATAGACCTCCGTCTTTCCGGAGCCGGTCGCCCCCCAGAGGAGGAACGGAGCGAACGCTCTCCGCCCCGCGGCGGGAAGAAGCTCGGCGAGAACGGCGGTCTGGGCCGGCGTCGGGACCGGGGGCTCGAACGGCGGCCGCGCCGGCGCTTCCGCCGGGGGAGCCTGCGCACGAGACGCGCGCTTCGGCGCCGGCGGATCCGGAGGGAGCGCCGCCTCGATCGCTTCGCCCCACGAGCACAGGTAGTAATCCGCGACGAACCGCGTCAGCTCGAGCAGATGCTCGTCGAGCGTCGGGGAAGCCGGCAGCGCCGCCTCGAGATCGCGAATCTCGACGCCGGCGTCGGGCGCCTCGGCGGGGCACGAGACGACGGTCGCTTTGACGCTCCGGCGGCCGAACGGCACGCGCACGCGCGCGCCGATGGCGACGTCTTTCCGTTGTCCCGTGGGAACGCGGTAGGTGAACGTTCGCCGCAGCGGGACCGGGACGGCGACGCCGACGAGCGTCCCCGCATCCCCGCCCGCCGTCACGACGCCTCGTCGATCCGGGCGCGGGCTGCCTTGAGGTCGTCGAACACCGCCTGGCGATTCTCCACCGTGTAGGCGCGGAGAAGGTACGCGGGATGATACGTGGGCATGACAGGGATTCCTCGGAAGCTCGCCCAGCGCCCGCGGAGGCTCATGATCCCGGCCTTCGTGCCGAGCAGCGTCTTCGCCGCCGGCGAGCCCAGGGCCACGATCGCCTTCGGGTTGATGGCCTCGATCTGGCGGAAGAGGAACGGCGAGCAGGTGCCGACCTCGTCGGGCTGCGGATCGCGGTTTCCCGGCGGGCGGCACTTGACGACGTTGGCGATGTACACGTCCTTCCGCGTCAGGCCGATCGCGCGGATCATCTCGTTGAGCTTCTGGCCGGCGCGGCCGACGAAGGGCTCCCCCTGCGCGTCCTCGTCGGCCCCCGGGCCCTCGCCGACGAACATCAGCTCGGCGTGCGGATTCCCGGTGCCGAACACGATGTTCGTGCGCGCGTCGCAGAGCTTGCACCTTCGGCAGTCGCCGATGTCCTCACGAATCGCCGCGAGGAGCGCAGGCGCGTCCCCGGCGGGCGGTACCTCGGCCGCCGACGGCGCGCGAGGCGCCTCGCGCAGCTCGAGCTCGCGAACGCCGATCTCGCCCAGATACGACACCCACGACGCGAGCGCTCGGCGAACGTCGGCGGAGTCGCTCACTCCCCCTCCGGCCCGAGGATGTGATCGAGGATCGCCTCGGCGATCTCCGCCTTGCTCGCCTCGGGGATCGCTCGGGACGAACCGTCGCGGCCGAGGATGACGACGGCGTTGCGATCGGAGCCGATGCCCAGGCCGGCTGCCGCGATGTCGTTCGCCACGATGAAGTCCGCGTTCTTGGCGGCCAGCTTCTTCGCGGCATGGGCTTCGAGATCGTCCGTCTCGGCGGCAAAGCCGACGAGGATCTCCCGTCCCTTCGCCTGGCCCAGCTCGGCGAGGATGTCGGGGCCTTCGTCCATCACGAGGGTCAGCGGGCCGCCGGTCTTCTTGATTTTCCGTGGCGAGGCGACGGGGGCGTAATCCGACACCGCGGCGACCATGAAGACGGCGTCGGCCATCTCGCGTTCGGCCATCATGGCATCGCGCATCTCGACGGCCGTCGTGACCCGCTCGATGCGGACGCCGTACGGCGGGGGGAGGTCGACCGGACCGCTGACGACCGTCACGCGGGCGCCCCGCCTCGCCGCGGCCGCCGCGATCGCGTACCCCATCTTGCCGGACGAGCCGTTCGAGAGGTAGCGGACCGGATCGATCGGCTCGCGGGTCGGTCCGGCGGCGATCACGATCTTCTTCCCTTCGAGGGACCTCCCGCGGCGCGCGGCCGAGAGCGCCACGGCGGCGATCGCCTCGGGAGCCGCGAGACGGCCGACGCCCGTCTCCCGCTCGGCCAGCCAGCCGGACTCCGGGTCGACGACCGCCACGCCCCTCCCGCGCAGCGTGCGAAGGGCGTCCTGTGTCGCCGGGTGGAGCCACATGCGGGTATTCATTGCGGGCGCCACGACGACCGGCGCGGTGACGGCGAGGTAGAACGTCGTCAGGAGATCGTCGGCGACGCCGTGGGCGAATTTTCCGAGGACGTTGGCGGTGGCGGGGGCGACGACGAAGGCGTCGAGATCTCGGGTCAGCTCGATGTGCCGGATCGTCTGGTCGTCCGTGAGGTCCCACGCGTCGGTCCAGACCTTGCGACCGGAGAGCGTCTGGAGAGTCAAGGGCGTGATGAACCGCTCCGCGTTCCGGGTCATCAGGACCTGGACGACGGCTCCCGCGTCGGTCAGGCGGCGGACCACCTCGCAGGCCTTGTAGGCCGCGATGCCGCCGGATACGCCCAACGCGATCCGCACCGGGCTACTCGTCGGGAGTGGCTTCGGCCTCGGGGGCTGCGGGGGCGGTGCCGTCCCACGCTTCGACGACGCCGGCCGCGACTTCTTCCTGCGCGAGCACGGTCGGCTTGCGCGTGTCCGAATCGATCCTGGGAATCGCCCCGGCTTGCAGCTGCTCGGCGCGGAGCGCGGCGAGCATGACGAAGCGATACTTGCTCATGGCGGGTTGGGGGGGCTTCAGCATGGGGTCCTCTCACGCTCCGGTTCGGGGAGCCGGAAATGTCGAAAGAATCGTCCGCACGCGACCGGCGCACCGGGCGGTCCTCGCTGCCTCCGCCCTCACGATCGCGATCAAGGTCGAGCTCGCGTCCTCCAGATCGGCATTGACGACGACGTAATCGAATCGATCGTATTCTAGCGCTTCGTGCCGCGCCTCTCCCAGCCGGAGCGCCAACGCGGCCGGATCCTCGCTGGCGCGCCTCTTGAGGCGCTCCGCGAGGGCCGAAAAATCGGGCGGGAGGATGAAGATCGACACGGCGTCGAGCCCCGACGCCCGGACCTGCCTCGCCCCTTGGACGTCGATGTCCAAGAGGAGGCTCGTGCCCGAGGCGAGCGCGGCCTCGGTCACCGCGAGGCCGGTGCCGTACTTGTGGTCGAACACGTGCGCCCACTCGAGGAAGTCGCCCGCCGCCACCATCGCGTCGAATCGACGGTCGTCGACGAACTCGTACTCGCGGCCGTTCTCCTCGCCGGCGCGGCGCGGCCTCGTCGTGTAGGAGATCGAGAATCGGAGGTCGGGAACGGATTCGAGCAGGCGCCGCGCGAGCGTGGTCTTCCCCGTGCCCGACGGGGCGGAGATGACGAACAGCGTTCCCCGGTCGCCTGCGGCCATGCCGTCACTCCAGGTTCTGGATCTGCTCGCGAAGCTTCTCGCACTCCGCCTTGAGAGCGAGCGCGTGCCGGCTCATCGCGAGATCGGCCGACTTGCTGGCGATCGTGTTCGTCTCGCGGAGGATCTCCTGCAGCAGGAACTCGAGCCGCTTGCCGACGGGCTCGCCGTCGAATTCGGAGAGCAGCGTCGCCGCGTGGGCCAGATGCCCTTCGAGCCGGACGAGCTCTTCCGTGACATCGGCGCGATCGGCGAGAAATGCGGCTTCCTGGGCGACCCGCGCGGGATCGAGGGAGACCTGGATGACGAGCTGCTGAACACGCTCCACGAGCTTCCTCTGAAGCGCCCCGGGGACGGCCGCCGCGATCGTCCGTATCGAGTCGACCTCGCCGTTCATGCGCGCGATCCGGCTGACGAGATCGTCCCCGAGCCGTCCCCCCTCGCGGCGCCGCTCCGCATCGAGAGCCGCCAAGGCGAGATCGAACGCGCCATCGAGCGCTTTCCGCGCGTCCTCCGCGAGCGCCGTGGTGGCACCTTGCGAGTCCAAGATCCCCGGGACGTTCATCAACGTTCGAAGGTCCCAATCGCCGGCCACGCCGTATTCGTCCCGCAGGGTGCGCCACGCCGCGAGGGCGCCCTCGACCACGGGACGATTGAGGGTCAGGGCGATCGACCCCCCTGGCGTGCGATCGACGCGCACGTCGACATCGACGCGCCCTCGCTTGACCGTCGCCAGAACCTTGCGCCGCAGCTCCTGCTCGAAGGGGGATAGAACGTCGGGCAGGCGCAGCTTCAAGTCGGCGAAGCGGTTGTTGACGCTGCGGAGCTCCACCGTGATCTTGACGCCCGGGGCCTCGGCGGCCCCGCTTCCGTACCCGGTCATGGAGCGGATCATGAGAGGGCGCGATTGGAGCATAGGCGCCGCGCGAGCGTCAAACCGGGGGCTTTCGAACTTCTTGCAGCACGGAAGCCGCCGCGCGGTCGAAGGCCCCGTCGCCGTTGAGCGACGACCTCACGCCGCGGAGCTCTCCGCGCACGGCATCCGCGCGCGCGGGATCGTCGAGGAACGACGAGATCACGGAGGCGATGGCCGCGGGCGTGCACGCCCCTTGGACGAGCTCCGGCACGATCCTGCGCCCGGCGATGAGGTTCGGAAGAGCGATGTGCTCGACGCGAACGAGCGCCCTCGCGATCAGGTAGGAGACCGGCTGCATCCGGTAGACGGCCACGAAAGGAAGCCCGGCGAGCGCCGCGTCGAGCGTCGCGGTGCCCGATGCGACGGCGCCCGCGTCGGCGGCCTCCAGGATGCCGGGATAGACCTCGCCGGCGACGACCGATCTCGGAAACGTCGGCCGCGCCGCGATCCCCTCCAGCAATCCCGCCGGAAGCGTCCGGGCCTTCGGCACCACGAACTGCGCGGTCCCATGGGATTGTCGAACGAGGCGGGCGGCCTCGAGGAGAACGGGAAGGAGCCGACCGGCCTCCCCCGCCCGGCTTCCCGGGAGCAGCGCCACGACGGGCTGCCGCGGATCGAGGCCGAGGCGCGGGAGCAGCGCCGCGCGGGACGTGCGCTCGCGCGCGGCGGCCGCGGGATGGCCGACGAACGTCGCGGGCACGCGCTCGGCGGCATAGAACGCGCTCTCGAACGGAAAGAGGACGAGCATGCGCCGCACGAGACCCCGCATCGCGGAAACCCGACCGCGGCGCCAGGCCCAGACCTGCGGGCTGACGTAATAGACGACCGGCACTCCGGACGCTTTCGCGCGCGCCGCCAAGCGCAGGTTGAAATCGGGAAAATCGATCGGAACCAGGACGTCGGGACGCTCGGTCCGGATCGCGGCTTCGAGCTTCCCCATCACCCGCCGCATCGTCGGCAGATGGCGGATCACCTCGACGAAGCCGACGACGGCGACCTCGGAGGCGTGCTGCACGAGCCGCACGCCCGCCTCCGCCATCTCGTCGCCGCCCATCCCGAAGATCTCGAGCCCAGGATCGAGCCGCTTCAACGCGCGCGCGAGTCCCGCGCCGAGCCGGTCGCCCGACGCTTCCCCGGCCGAGAGCATGACCTTGCGCGGGCCGCTCACGCGCGCACGACCGGCGGCCGGGCGTCTTCCCGGGGGAGGGACATCGCATCGTCGGCGAGATCGGTGATTCGGTCGAGCTCGGCTTCGAGGGCGAGACGCTTGTCCTCTTGAGATCGATCGTCCGCCTCGCGAGGGACGACGATCGGATCGCCGTAGACGAAGATCCCCCTCGAGAAGAACTTCGGCAGCAGAGTGCGATCCCACGTCCGAAGCCGTCGGGCCGGAGAGGCGGAGAAGCTCACGGGGATGATCGGCAGTCCCGTGAACCGAGCGACGGCGATCACGCCGGGTTGGACGCGCCGTCTCGGTCCGCGTGGACCGTCCGGCGTCAGGCCGACGTCGCACCCCTCGGCGACCTTCCTGAGGATCTGACGCAGGCCGGTGGCGCCGCCGCTGGTCGAGGATCCCCGGGCCTGCTCGATGCCGAACCTTCGGAGAATCCGCACGAGCGCCTCCGCATCGCGGTGGTTCGAGGAGAGGACGACGATGCGCGGGCCCGGGTAGCAGTACGGCATCAGAACGAACCGCGAGTGCCAGAACGCGAGGATGTAATGGCCCGGATCGCGGCGGGCCGCGGCGAGAGCCTCCGCCCCGCGCACCTCGATGCGCAGGGTGACGTGCAGCAGCCGGATGTAGAGGTGCACCAGCGGGGGCGCGACGTTCAGCACGAGCCACTGGGCCACCGGATTCATCGGCGGGCGGAGTGTAGCAAGCCGGTCCGGCGCAGGCTCCGGCCTTGCGGCCCGGTCGGCCCGGCCACTATTCTCTGCGCCGCGATGCCGTCCGAGACGCCGTTCATATCCATCGTCGTACCGATTCGCAACGAAGAGGCCACGATCGAGCGGCTGACGCGATCGCTCCTCGACCAGGACTACCCGCACGACCGCTACGAGATTCTGATCGCCGACGGCGGGTCCACCGATCGGACGCGTGACCGGATCGCCGCCCTCGATGCCGGCACCCGCGTCCGTATCCTCGACAACCCCGGCCGAACGGCCCCGGCGGCTCTGAACGTCGCGATCGCGCAGGCGAAGGGAGACATCGTCACCCGCGTCGACGGCCACTCGTTCGTCGCCCCGGACTATCTCACGCGGATCGTCGCGGTGATGGAGGAAACGGGCGAATCGGTCGTCGGCGGGCCGGTCCTGATGTTCGCGGACACTCCGTTCCGGAAGGCGTTGATCGAGGCGCTCTACGCCAAGATCGGGGTGGGCGCGGTCCCCTACCGGACGCTCAAGACGCGAACGTACGTCGAATCCCTGCAGACCGGGTCGTTCCGGAGGGCGGTGCTCGACCGCGTCGGGCCTTTCGACGAGGCTCTCTGGGTCGTCGAGGACCTCGACATGAACACCCGGATCCGGAAGGCGGGGTACAAGCTCCTCCTCGACCCATCGATCCGGTTCTGGTATCTCCCGCGACCGTCGCTGCGTACGCTCTGGCGGCAGATCTACATCTTCGGGCTGGTCAAGGCGCGGATCCTCCGCAAGCACCCGGATGTGTTCAAGGTCAAGTACGTCCTCCCGTCGGCGTTCGTCCTCGCGCTCGTCGGCGCGACGGCGCTCGCGGCGGCCGGCCGGCCGGCGGCGCTGGCGCTCCCCCTCACCTACGCGCTCGTCGTCGCCGGGTTCGCTGTCTCCCGCGTTCCGCAAGTGGGCCCGAGCGCCCTGTGGTTGCTCGCGATCCTCCCCACGCTTCACGTCGGCTACGGGATCGGCTTCCTCGCGGGGATCGGCGAGACGATCTTCGGGGCGAGGCGGCGTCCCGTGAGCTCGCCGTGAGCGACCGCCACGAAGCCCGCCTCCTCCTCGCGATCCTCGCCGGCCGCTTCGACGACGCGGCGCGCCTCGCCGCGGCACGGTCCCCCGACGCCGAGGCATTCGTCGAGCTGTGCCGCCAGTGTGACGTCCACCCCGAAGCGCACGCTTTGTTGAAGACCAGTGGCCGCGAGGCGATCGTCGGAGCGGAGGCGACGGAGCGGCTGGCGGCGCTTCGGCGGAAAACGCGTAACGACAACATCCTGCTCCTGGCCCGGCTCGAGCTGGCGCTCGACCTCCTGCTCCGCGAAGGCATCGTCCCGGTCGCCCTGAAGGGTGTCGACGTGTTGCACCGCCTGTACGACGCGTTCGATCGGCGCACGCTCGACGACATGGACCTGCTCGTTCGCCCACGCGATCGCGACCGCGCGATCGCGGCTCTCGAGGGGGCGGGCTGGCTCGGGCCGACCGGAGATGATCGACATCACTGGCTGACGACGAGCTTCGAGATGCCCCTGACGAGCCCCGGCCCGGTCACCGTCAGCTGCGAGATCCACTGGGGCCTCGGGCAGGACGTTCGCTACAGGATCGACGCCGACGAAGCGATCGACCGCGCGGTGCCCCTGACGATCGCGGGGCGGGCGATCCTGCGTCTGAACGACCACGACGCGGTCGCGCATCTCCTGCTCCACCATGTCCAGCATTACTTCGACCGCCGTCTCAAGTGGATCCTCGATCTCGCCGCACTCGCCCGAACTCCCGGATTCTCCTGGGAGACCGTGGCGAAGCGCCTCGCGTCGTGGGAGGGCCTGGGCGCTGCGGGCCTGGCGCTCGCGCACGTGCGCGAGCTGTTCCCGAACCTTCTCGACGAGACGGCCCACCGTCTGATCCCGGTGCAAGCGTGGCGTCTCGCGGCGACGCTTCCGCTCCGCAGCCGGCACCCGCTCGACTTCTACCGCCAGACACGCCGCAGGATCGTTCAGCTCTGGATCGCCGCGGCCGCGCTCGAGGATCCGATCGACGTCCCCGGTTACGTGCGGCACCGCACCGTCCGGAGCCGCCGGGTCGTGCCGTAGCGCTCGTCTAGAGAGCGACGCGCTCGCCCTTCTTCCCGTCGTCCTGCGACCGCCGGCGCAACGACCGCGGACCGCGTGCGGCGGCGTCCTCGTCCGACTCGTAGTAGTAGCCGGCGTAGTAGTAGTCGCGGTGGGAGGACTTCGCGAGATCGACGTTGTTGAGGATCGCTCCGATGACGTGGGCGTTGACGTCGTGCAGCCTCTTCAAGCTCCGCCGGACGAGAGAGCGGTCGTTCTGGTTCTGCTTCACGACGAGGATGGCCATGTCGACCATCGAGGCGAGCACGACGCTGTCCGCCAGCGAGCCGATCGGCGGGCTGTCGATCAGCACCCAGTCGAAATCCTTCTTGAGGGAGGCCACGAGAGACCGGAACTTCGAGAGGCTCACCAAGTCGGCCGGGTTGGGCGGAATCGCTCCGCTGGCGAAGACCTTGAGCGACGGAACCGGCGTGTTGTGGAGGAAACGCGCGTAGTCGCCGTCGGCTCCCTCCAAGAGGTAGTTGGTGATCCCCGGCTCGCGCGGAATCTCGTGGTGCAGGTGCTGAGTCGGCCTTCTGAGGTCGCAGTCGAAGACCACGACGCGATCGCCCGAGCTCGCGAGCGTCCGGCCGAGCGCGGCGATGGTCGTGGACTTGCCTTCCTGCGGGCCGGTGCTCGTCAAGAGCACCACCCGGTGCTCGCGGTTGCGGCTGGCGAAGAGGATGTTGGTGCGGAGGCTCTGATAGGCCTCGCGCACCGAGCTGTTCTCGCGGTCCTTGAACTTCGGGATCAGGCCCAACATGCCGACGCCCAGGAAGTGCTCCACGTCGTCCGGGGTGCGGATCGTATTGTCCACGTAATCCATGAAGATGACCACGCCGACGCCGAACAGCAGTCCGACCAGGAGCCCGACCCCGATGATGGCGACCTTGCGCGGCGCGACCGGGCTCGTCGGCTCGATGGCCCGATCGAGGATCACGATGTTGTTGTTCATCGTGATCAGCTGAGAGCTGACGATCAGTTTTTGCACCGTCTCGGCGACGACGTCGTACACCTTGCGCTTGGCCAAGCTGTCGTTCTTCTGGGTCTCGTAGTCCGAGCTCTGCTGCTTCACGCGAAACGCCGCCTCCTCCTCCCGGCGAATCTGGCCGCGGAGGTAGTCGGCGTTGGACTTAGCGATCGCGTACTCGGAGCGGATCTTCCCCTCGAGCGTCGCGATTTGCGTGTCGATGCTCTGCTGGACCTTCTGGAGCTCGCTGGCTTTCGCCAGGTAATCGGGATGCTTGGGCTTCTTCTCGACGGCGAGGCGCTCGAGGTCCCGCTCGAGCAGCTGCCGCTGTCCGCTCAAGTTCTGGAGCTCCGGATCTTGGCCGAACCGCGGCAGGGAGAGGATGTCGCCGTGCTCCTGGCGGATCCGGTCCAGGCCGTCGATCTCCGCCTGGAGCGAGGCGATCTGCACGTTGACCTTGGAGAGCCCGTCGCTGTAGGTCTGGAGGCTCTGCTTCAGCATCTCCTGCTGGTTCTCGGGTACGAACAGCTCCTGGCTCGCGGCGGCCTTCATCCGCTCGAAATCAGCGGTGCCGAGGTCGACGCGGAACTTCTCGAGGCCCTTCTGGATCTCGTCGGTGATCGCCTGGAAGCCCTGGGTCGCGACGTCGACGTTGCGCTTGCAATAGACGTCGGCCACCGTGTTGACCCAATCCCGGACCTCGCGCGGATCCTCTCCCCGCATGCTCAGGCCGACGAGACGCGTGTTCACCTTCGGCTTGATCGCGATCATCCCTCGGAACGCCGCGATCGGGTCCCGTGCCTTCGCGAATTTCGGGTGATTCTCGAGGTGCAGCTGTTTGAACGCTCTTTGGGCGATGTCTCGGCTGGCGATGACCTCGAGCTGCGTCGAGAAGTAACGCTCCTCGGCGAGCCAGCCGCTGCTCTCCGCCCCGACGCCCTGCTCTTGGCCCGGGATGATCCGCCGCGCCTCGGGCTTGATCTCGATGATCGCCGTCGCCTCGAACACCGGCTTCGCGAGCGACACGGCCAGGAACGCGAGCAGCCCGACGAGGAGAACGATGGCGAGGATCGTGAAGCGGCCACGCCATACGATCCGCCACGTATTGAGAATCGGGGGCTCGTTGGACGCATCGAGCGGCCCAAGCTGTTTCAGCATCGACGGCGCTCCTTGGCTCATATCGATTCCGATCGACCCGCCCGACCTGCACAATATACGGTCGGCCGGGGAAGATCACAACACGCCCCCTCAAGGGGCTTGTCTTCAAAAGACTCGTCTTTTCACGAGAATCTGGTCCTGGGGTTCGAGCTCCGGGTCCGGATCCCGCCGGTCCTCTACCCGCTTCAGGTTGACTTTGATCTCCGTCGTCCCGCCGTCGACCGCGCGCCGTATGCGGACGTCGGAATGGTTCGCCCATTCGGTCAGCCCCTCGGCCGTCGTGATCGCCTGCAACAGCGTCATGCGAGGCTCGAGCGGGAATTTCCCGGCTTTCCGGATCTCTCCGCGAATGTAATAGCAGTCCCGCTCCTGGACGGTGACGACGTCGCCGTCGACCGGCTGCGGCGCGTCGGATTTGTCGAGGTCGGCCGAGGTGAGCGTCGTCGCATCGTCGGTACCATCGGCGGTGTGCTTGAGAATGATCCGTTGCCCCGGCGCGAGCGCGACGCCCGCGTCGGCGAGAATTCCCTTGAGCCCCATGCCCGGGCGGAGCGCGACGCGCCGCGCGTTCGCGAGGGCTCCCGTCACGTAGACGAACTGGCTCTGATAGGTCTTGACCGTGACCGAGACTTGAGGGTCGACGAGGAACTCTCCCCCGAGGATCGAGGCGAGCTTCTGGGACAGCTCGGCCTCGGTCCGCCCCGCCGCGGAAACCGCACCGACGAGCGGGAGCTGGATCGTGCCCTCCGGCGACACGGTGTAATCCCCCGTCAGGTCATCGTTCTTGTACACGTGAACGGTGAGGAGGTCGCCGACGCCGATGCGGTACGAGTCCGCCGCCGACGCCGCCGAGCCCGCCGCGATCGAGACGACGATCCGATCCGCGCCGAAGGAGACACCGAGGACCCCGGCGCCCGCACCCCCCAGGACGATGCGCAGGCCCGATCCGGTCACCGTGGTCTTCACATCGGCCGGCGGCGTTCCCGAAAGCCTCGCGCCCGCGATGAAGCACTCGACGCCGTCGGCGCCTGCGTTCACCTCGACGCGGTCCGGCCGAGGGGAAAGCGTGAGAGCGAGCCGCTTGACCGCCGTGCCTTCGGACGCTTCCCACCGGATCGCGGTGACCGTCGTCGCGTCGGACGCGTGGGGTGCGGCGCCCGCGGCGACGGCGACGATCAGCCCCAGGAGAGTTCGTCTCATTCCCATCGCCCTCGCCTCAGAATCCCCACGTGAGGTTCGTTCCGATCCGATACACGTCGAAATCCCTCAGGTGGTTGGTCGAGTTCCGTACCGAGTACGAGACCAGGCCGCGGAGCACCAGCCCCTGCACGAAACGGTACCCGAGCCAGCCGCCCGCGTAGACGATGTCGTCCCGTTCGGCGTCCTGGGACTCGGGGTAGTTGTTTCTCGTGAGAGACAGCTCCCCGCCCGCGATGAAGCGCTGGACGGCGGGAGTCGCGAATCGCACCGCGAAGGTGTCGCCGACGTAGACCGCGGCCGCCGTGAATGGCGACGGGTAGACGTCCCGGTAGTAGCCGACGGTCGCGAGGAAGCGGTCGGGCCGGCTGCGCTGGTATTCCACGGCGCCGATCACTCCGCTGTAAGTGAACGGCGTCACCCCCTGGACGTTGACGTAGATCCCCCCCGCGCGTGCAAAGACGGCGGACTGCGGACCGAATTCGCGGCGCCATCCCGCCTCCGCGGTGACGCCGCGCTGGGTGCTCGCGTCGGCGAGGTAGGGAGGAGGCCCACCCCCGGGAGGCGGCGTGCCGTCGTCGCGGCTCAGAGAATTGCGCCGCGCGCTGATCGACCACAGGACGCTGTCCGCAAATGTGGTCCAGTGCGCGCCTCGGAGCTCCAGCGAGTCCGCCTGGAGATCGTAGAAACCCAATTCGTTCACGCCGAGAAAGGTCAGCTGCTCGTGGTAATACGCCGCGGCGAGATCCACGCGAGGCGTCGCAGGGTGGTTGACCTCGATGGTGGCGACGTTTCGCCGGTACGGCTCGCCGGTAAAGACGATCTCGCCGCTCCCCGGCACCCCCTCCGCGCCGCCCCGGAACGTCTGAGCCTCGAGATCGGCCTGCTCGAAGCTGTCCTTGATGTTCAGCTTGGTGAGGCTCGAGAAGACCAGCTCCGCCGACACCAGCGCGTACCAGCCGCCGGTGGACGGCGCCTCGGCCTCCGACCGATAGGCGCGATTCCGGCCCATGCCGGCCACCCGGATCTTGCTGTTCGACACCGGGATGTCGGCGATGAGCCCGCCGATGGTCGTGAACGCGTCGGCGGCGAATACGTTGTTCGGAGCGTTCGGTGTCGCCGTGTGCTCGCTCTGATAGAAGAGGTTGTTCGTGTACTCCGCGGACTGGAGGAACAGCGGGTAGAGCGACGTCCTTCCGGCGTCCACGCGCGAGGCCTCGTCGACGGTGACCGGGATTTGAGCGTGTGCAGACCCCGCCGCCCCCCAACCCGCGAAGGCGACCGCGGCCAACAGTCGAACGGCGCTGCACCACTTCCTCCGAGCCCGGGACGGCATTAGGCGCATGGTGAATGGAAGACGATAGTGCACGAAGAAGGGCCACGTCAATTGAAGGGCTGGCCGCGGCTTACGCCGTAGGATTCGAGCGGCGCACCGCGGCGTGGCGCACTTTGATCGCGGCCACGCATCCGACCGACAAGCACAGGGACAGAAGAGCCACCGGCAAGCTCTTGGTGGCGACGCTCAGGTAGGCCGAAAGCGCGAACATCACGGCCACCAGGTAGAGCGCGATGACGGCGCGGCGCGGGGACAGGCCCTGGTCGAGCAAGTTGTGGTGCAAGTGCTCCCGGTCGGCGCGAGAGACTCTCCGGATCAGGGCGCCAACGCTCCAGCCGCTCGTCGCAGTCTCGCGCCCGGCTCTCCGGGCGATCGTCGTCGCCATGTCGAGAAGCGGCAGCCCCAGGAGCAGAAGCGGGACGGTGATCGCGATTACGGTCGGGCCCTTCTGCGAGCCGCGCAAAGCTATGACGGCGATGAAGAAGCCCAAGAACTGACTCCCGCCGTCCCCCATGAATACGCTTGCGGGGTTGAAGTTGAACACAAGGAACCCGAGCAGCGCGCCCGCCAGCGCGAACGAGCACACCACCATCGCGAACTGTCCGTTGAGCGCCGCGATCGCGGCGATCGTGACCGCGACGATGAAGGCGAGCCCGCCCGCCAGACCGTCGAGGCCGTCGATCAAGTTGATCGCATTCGTCACAGCGAGGATCCAGGCGAACGCGGCGATCGGCCCCAGCACGCCGAGCCCGACGGTTCCCAGGCCCGGCAGGCTCACCGCGTCGATCGTCGTCCCCCCGATCACCGCGAGCGAGCAGGCGACGACCTGGATCGCGAGCTTCGTGCGGGCCGAGTATTGGAAGACGTCGTCGAGCACGCCGCCGATGAAGACGACCACCATCCCGAGCGCGGGACCGTACCAGGAGTATTGCTCGGCTTGGCTCAACGTCTGCACGCGCTGCGCCGTGATCAGCGCTGTCGCGACGCCCGTTCCCAGCCCGAGCACGATCGCGACGCCTCCCAGGCGCGGCACGGATCCGCGATGAACGCGGCGGCCGCCCGGTCGATCGACCGCTCCCAGGCGCGGAGCCCATCGGATGATCGCGGGCAGCAGGCCCATGGTGACGATCGCCGCCACCAGAAGCGCCATGAGCGCGTGGATGTAGGTCACCTGGTCACCTTAGCTCCCGACGCCCCTCATATACGCTGAGTCGCGCCGTCGTGCACGATCCGCCTCGTCGGGTTTTTCCGGGTGTTTCGCGGCGGGTCGCCCGATGGCTCCTTCAGGAATCGAGTAGTATATTTTCGCTCGATTTGGAGGTCGATGCTCGTCATGACGGTTCAATCGAGCGCGTGGAAGATCAGCCTCAGCGACATCGACCTCGGTCCCGAAGAGGAAGCGGCGGTCGTCGAGGTCCTGCGCTCGAGATGGCTGACATCGGGCCCGAAAATCTCGGAGTTTGAGGGGCTTTTCGCGGACCACGTCGGGGCCTCCCACGCGATCGCGCTCGGAAACTGCACTCAGGCCCTCCATTTGGCCCTTCTCGCCGTAGGCGTCGGCCCCGGGGACGAGGTGATCGTCCCCTCCCTCACCTTCGTCGCCACGGTGAACGCGGTTCTCTACTGCGGAGGGAGGCCGGTCTTCGCCGACATCGTGGGCCCCGAATCGCTGGTGCTCGACCCCGAGGACGTCGCCCGCAAGATCGGGCCGCAGACGAAGGCCCTGCTGCCGATGCACTACGGTGGGTACGCGTGCGACATGAGCGCGTTCAGGTCGCTCGCGGAGCAGCGCGGCTTGAGCCTCGTCGACGATGCCGCGCACGCTCCCGGCTCCCGCTATCGCGGTCTGCCGATCGGGAGCCTCGGCGATGCGAGCTGCTTCAGCTTCTTCGGCAACAAGAACCTGGTCACCGGGGAAGGCGGGATGCTGACGACGAACGACGACCGCATCGCGGCGTTCGCGCGGAGCCAGCGGTCGCACGGGATGACCGTGATGAGCTACGACAAGCACAGAGGCCACGCGTACACGTACGACGTCGTCACGCCGGGCTACAACTACCGCCTCACCGAGATGCAGGCGGCGCTGGGCATCGTTCAGCTCGGCAAGCTGACGCGGAACAACGACAAGCGCCGGGCTCTCGTCGGCCGCTACCGCAGCCGCTTGGCGGGTCTCGCCGGCGTCACCGCGCCCTTCGTCGGAAGAGACGACGAGTCGTCCTGCCACATCTTCGTGGTCGTCCTGCCGGAGGGAGCCGAGCGTGCGCGCGTGCAGGAATCGATGAAGGCTGCGGGCGTCCAGACCAGCATTCACTATCCCCCGGTCCACCGGTTCTCCCGGTTCCGCGGCGCATTCGCCGCCGACGTGCCCCGCGTGGAAGCGATCGCCGACCGGCTGATCACGCTTCCTCTGCACCCGAGGATGACCGGCGAGGACGTCGACGCCGTCTGCAGCGCGCTTCGGGAGTCGCTCTGAAACGATTCGCGCGGAATCCAGGCCCGGACGACGCGACCCGACGAGGGAGGCCCATGGCATGAAGATCTTGGTGACCGGCGGGGCCGGATATGTCGGATCGACGCTCGTGCCCACGCTCTTGGGGGAGGGACACGAGGTGCGCGTCCTGGACGCCCTGTCCCACGGCGGCGCGCCGCTCCTGGGCGTGTGGAGCCACCCCCGGTTCGAGTTCCTCCGGGGAGACGTCCGAGACGAGGAGATCGTCGCCCGCGCCGTCTCGGGAGTCGACGCGGTCGTGCACCTCGCCGCGATCGTCGGAGACCCCGCTTGCGCCCGCCAGCCCGAATTGGCGAAGCGCGTCAACCATGAGGCTTCTCTGGCGGTACTGGGGAGCGCCGAGAGCGCGGGAGTCGAGCGCTTCGTCTTCGCGTCGACGTGCAGCAACTACGGGAAGATGGCCGACCCCGACCGGCTGGTCGACGAGGACGCCGAGCTCCGTCCGGTCTCTCTCTACGCCGAGACGAAGGTGGCGGTGGAGCGGGCGCTCCTCGACCGGACCCGTCCCGGAGCCACGGCGCGGACGGCCCTCCGCTTCGCGACCATCTTCGGCGTCTCTCCCAGAATGCGGTTCGACCTGACGGTCAACGAGTTCGCGATGAGGATGGTCGTCCAGAAGGAGCTCGCCGTGTACGGCGAGCAGTTCTGGCGGCCGTACGTCCACGTGCGGGACGCGGCGCGAGGTATTCTCGCGGTGCTCCACGCCGATCGGAGGGCCGTCGATCGCGCTGTCTTCAACGTGGGATCGAGCGACCAGAATCACACGAAGAAACAGATCGTCGCCATGGTCGCTCCCCATGCTCCCGACGCTGTGGTGCGCTACGTGCACAAGGACGAGGATCCGCGGGACTATCGCGTTTCTTTCGAGCGGATACAGGGCGCGCTCGGATACACGACCACACGCGACGTCCCCTCGGGAATTCGTGAGGTCGTCCAGCTCGTGCGCGACGGGATCATCCAGGACTTCGAGGCGCCGGTGTACTCGAACTGAGGTCGAGCGGATGACGGGCGGGAGTGTCAAGCGCGCGGTGATCCTGGCCGGCGGCATGGGGCGGCGGCTCGCGCCGTACACGTTCGTGATCCCGAAGCCGATCGTCCCGATCGGAACGACGCCGATCGTCGAGATCGTCCTGCGGCAGCTCGCCTCGCACGGCGTCGAGCACGTCACGATCGCGTTGGGGCACATGTCGGAGATCGTGCGCGCGGTCGCAGGCGACGGGTCGAAGCTCGGCATCCGGGTCGATTATTCCGAGGAGTCGAAGCCACTCGGCACGATGGGCCCTCTGAAGCTCATTCCGGATCTCGAGGACGATTTCCTCGTCATGAACGCCGACCTGCTCACGGATCTCGATTTCGCCGAGCTCGGGAGATTCCACCGCGCTCACGGCGGGCCGGCCACCGTCGCGACGTACGTCAAGACGACCCGGCTCGAGCTCGGGGTCATCGAGACGGACGGCGACGCGCGGATCGTCGGGTTCGAGGAAAAGCCGACGCTCAAGCACAAGGTCAGCATGGGCATCTACGCCTTCCAGCGGTCGGTGCTGGACTACGTTCCCGCGGACACCTACTTCGGCTTCGACGGGCTGATGGCGGCGATGCTCCGGGCGGGCCGGCCGATCCGGTCCTACCTGTTCGGCGGCCAGTGGCTCGACATCGGGATCCCGGCCGACTACCAGGCGGCGCAGGAAGAGTTCGAGCAGAACAGGGATCGATATCTCAAATCCCCCTCCCGGCGCGACCCCAAGCCGTGATCACGGAGGCAGGCGTCGCGCGCGAGCGCCTGATCGAGATCGGCGGGGGGATCCGAAAGATCGCGATCGTCACGATCCGCGAGAATTCGTGCGCCTGCTATCTCGCGCGTCGGCTCCGTGCGACGGGAGCCGAGATCGCCTTCTTCAACCAGACGGACCTCAAGGTCGAGACGCGGTCCCGGGAGTACTTCCTCCGGCTCTGGCGTAAGCGCGGCCTGGCCAATGCGTTGGACAATCTCGCGCTCTACGCCGCCGTGCTCGCCCGGGGCGCCTTCCGGCGAAGCGGCGCTTCGGGATACGTCCAGCCCGCGCCGCTGCCCGTGATGGCGGACGATCCCGCGCTGCGCCACGAATCCTGGCTGACGTGGGTCGATATCCGGGACGTCAATTCCGACGAGGGGCGCGGCGCGGTGGCCGCGTTCGCCCCGGACGTGATGCTGCTCGGAGGCGCGCCGATCCTGGGGCGCCGGGCGATCACGCTCCCGCGGGTCGCCTGCATCAACCCGCATTGCGGGATCACCCCCGACTACTGCGGCGGCTCGCCTCCCGATTGGGCTCTTTACGAAGGCCGATTCTCGGACATCGGCTACACGATCCACCTCGTGGAGCCGATCGTGGACTCCGGACCGGTGATCTGGCAGGAGAGGCTCGACTGGGATCCAGACACGTCGATCACCGCGTTCTGGCCGATGCTCGCCCAGGGCATGTACGACAAGCTCGCGGAGATCGGAGCCGGGCTGGTCGAGGGGCGGCGATACCGCGCGACGCCGCAGGGCCCGCCTCGCGTTCTGCCGCCCGCCGGGCTGGTCGTCAAGGCGATCGCGGATTGGCGGAGGCGCCGCTTCGCTCGGGCGGCGGCTCTCACGCGCGCGCGTTCCCGTTGACGCGCCGAGCGCGCGACGTCCGGGCGAACTCCACCGCCTTCCACATCGTGTCGCCGCAGGAATCCCAGGTGAACTCCGCCGCGCGCGCGGCGGCGAGACGGCGCAGCTCCGCCCGTCGGGCCTCGTCGTGCGAGAGGCGGAGGAGCACCGCGCCGATCGAATCCGGGTCGTAGGGGTCGAACAGCTCCGCGGCGCCTCCCGCGACCTCCGGCATCGGTGGAATGTTGGAGCACGCCATGACGCCGTGCGCGCCGAGGATCTCACCCTGGACGAACGAGTTGGTCTCGCAGGTGGATGGGAAGACGTTGATCGTCGCGTGATGCAGGAGCCCCGGGATGTCCTCGCGCGGGATCCGCCCCAAGTAGCGTACGCGCGGCCCGAGGCCGCTTTCCGCGATCGCGCGCTCGATGCACCGGACGTAGGCCGGATCGTCGGGCGGACCGGCCATCACCAGGTCCGGGAGATCTCCGCCGCGCGAGACGATCCTCCGGTACCCCTCGATCAGGTTCAGGTGGTTCTTGTACCAAAAGACCACCGACAGGTAGAAGAGGAACGGGCGTCCGCCGAGCGGATGCGCGGGCGGACTCTCCGGATGGAATTTCGCGTACTCGGGGACGGGATTCATCGCGACGAACGACTTAGCGGAAAGGTCGCCCGCGTAGTGGCTGACGCGCTCGAGGCCGTGGCGCGACGGGACGATCAGCGCGTCCGCCCTGCGCGAGCTCGCGACCATCGTCCGCTGGAGCAGCAGCAGGCGGATCCAGTCCTTGCTCAAAGGCGCGAAGTGCCGAATGTGCTCCGGCGTGAACGGGAGCATGTTGTGGATCGCATTGATGGTTGCCGCCGCTCGCGTCAGCGGGGGCGAGACGATCCCGCTCAGCGAATAGACGACGTCGGCGTCGAGCCGGCGGACGTGCCCCGGAAGGTCGCGGTGGAACCAGCGCCACAGCCTCGTCCAGCTCCCCGCCTTGGGATGCCGCTCGACGGTCAGACCATCGGGAGCCTCGAGCGCATAGCCGTCGGGGGCGCGAAGCAGGATGACATCCGAACCGGCGGGCCGACGCCGGGCGGCCGCGTGCGCGAGCTCGATCTGGTTCTGAAGCGCGCCCGGACTGGCGACGTTGACCGTGTCGATCAGAAAGCGCATGCGAGGCAACGCTTCCGACCGCTCAGACGGCGGGCTCGGGGACGGCCCTTCCGGCCGCGGGCATGAGCGTCGGCGTCGGGTCGAATCGGAAGAAAGTCAGGGAGAAGAGGAGAGGTATGAAGAGGAGGCCGTACGTCGAGAGCATGGTCGCCATGTCGGAGCGGACTTCGCCCAGGCCGATGACGAAAGCGGACGGGATCAGCACGCGGGCCGCGCTCAGCTGGAGCCCGCCGTCCATTCCGTGCATCGCATATTCCGTGACGGTGCGGCAAAGCGTGCCCACGAAGACCCCGCCGACGATGATGCCCAACCACCCGAAGTTCAGATAGAAATCGGCGGGAAGCGTCACCGTCACGCTGAAACCGTAGAAGTCCTCGTAGAACGGACCAACGATGTACTTGGTGATCTCCTTGCCGATCCCGATCGGCTTGTCCGGCCAGAACCGGCGCGGGATAAACCCCAGGAGGGTGACCATGACGGTGCTCCCGTGACGGTATGGCTCGACGCGCGGGTACAACTCCCAGACGAGGCACGCGATCAAGTACGGGTCGACGAACCCCGAGACGTATTCGCGGGTCTCCGAGCTGCGAAACCGGGCGTCGCTGGCGCCCGAGAACATCTCACCCAACGGGCGTGCGCGGACCGCTCCCCACAACGAGAAAAACACCAACAGGAGGGCCAAGGCCGTCGCCACCCGGACCTTGGGAAGCGTCGCCCAGCCGCGCCTGAGAATCCAGATCGCGATCAAACCGAAGTAGATGAAGAAGAGGTATTTTCTGACGCCGACGATGATTCCCAGGAAGGCCACGTCGAAGGCCAGGAGCGAGCCGAAGAGCGCAATGTCGAGTCCGGAAGCTTTGGGCTTTGCAAAGATGCGCCAACCCATGAGCAGCGTGCCCGTGACGAGCCCGACGTGCGCGGCCCCGAAAATCGCGCTTCCCGCACGGCCCGCCGAATACCCCTCGGCGAGCTTCACCGCGAGTCCCCCTTGGTAGTCGAGCCACCAGTAGCAGCCGCCGATGCTGGCGAGGATGACGAACGCCTCGGCCCAGCGGGAGTCCGGCTTGTGCCGTCCAAACGAGAAGTTGGGGATGACCCGCTCCAGTGCGACTCCGAGGGGAGAGCTGAAGCCGATGAGGACCAGGATGACAAAAACGAGAAACGACAGCGTCGCCTCCGGCGCCCTCCAGGGTGAAAGCTGCCGCATGAACGGAAGGTCGCCGCTCCCGACGAATTGGTAGGCGATCGCGCCGACGACGTAGAATTGCGCAAGGAACACGAACGACAGGAGCAGCGGATCGCAGAGCCAGGGCAAGTGTCGTCGGCGTTTCGAGAGAGCCCCCGTCATCACGGCGAGGGAGAGCGCGACGAGAAACAGGACCGACGCGAACGCGGCGTCGTCGATCGCGACGAGTGCCGCGGTCGCGACGATCGCGACGGTCGTCCCGCCGAGAATCCAGCCGATGCGCTTGGTCATGCCTTGTCCTGAATCCACCCTCGACGACCGCCCAATATACGATCCCCCCCACCTTGAGACCAGACCGCCGGGGCCGCTAGCCGTCTCGACCGAGCTTGCGTACCGCGTCGAGGATCTCGGCGCGGGTGACGCGGGCGGTCCGAAGGAAGCCGGCGATCGCCACGAGCGCGATCGCCGCCGCGGCCGCCCTTCCCGGCTGGACGCTCCAAGCCGTCGCCGAGGCTGCTGCGGACCAAAGCCACGCCCACGCCCCTCGCGACGATACCGCGAAGCCGAAGCGGCGGAGGAGAAGGGCGGCGATCGCTGTGTGCTGGACGAACGCGCCGGCGACGGCCGCCAGCGCCGCGCCGACGAGACCGATACGTGGAACGAGCAGGAGCGACAGCCCGATCGTCGTCGCCAAAAAAAGAACCGAGACACGGAAGTACTCGCGGAACGCGTGGAGCGCCACCGCCACGCTGGCCCCGATGAACGCCATCGGCGCGGCGACCGGGACGACCGCGAGGATTCGGAGGAGATCGGCGTGCGCAGGGTACTCGGGTCCGAACACGCGCATCACGTCGGGGGCGAACGCGGCAATCCCGATGCACGCCGGCACGGTCGCGGCCCACGCCCCTTCGAGCACTCGCCGAACCTGCCGAAAGGCCTCGTCGCGCCGCCCGAGCGCATCTTGCGCCGCCACGGAAGGCCCGGTGACAGACGCCACCATGATCGGCATCAGCGTCAGCAGGAGTGGGAATCGCAGCGCCGCGTGGAACCAGCCGAGCGCCGTCAGGTCCAGCCACAGCAGCACGACGACCGGGGTGAGGCTCATGTAGGCGAACGCGACGAGCGTCTGGAGATGCGTATAGAACGCCGCTTCCCAGAAGCCAGTCGGAAGCGCGAGGCGCGTCGGCCCACGTTGTCGAAACGCGTCGCTGCGGAGAATGGCGAGCACCCCCACGAGCGCCGCGCACCCGTACACCGCGATGCTGGCCGGCCAGAGGAATCCCGCGGGGGCCTCCCGAAGGGCGGGCCGGGACGCAACGACCCCCGAGACGCTCACCACGAAGAACCCGACGACGACCGTGCGAAGGGTGATCGCAGCGCCGCGCGCGTCGAGAAGGCCGTAGAGAAAGAACGACGAGAACGCCCAGACGAGGACGACCCCGCAGAGAGCGATGACCACCGCGTGATCCGGCGAGCCGAACCGGTCGAGCAGGCGGGCGGTCGGACCGGGTAGTGCGACAACGGCGATCGCGAACACCGCCGCTGCGATCCCGGACACCAGAGCCGAGTAGGTGGCGAGAAACGAAAACCGCTCCTTGAGCGGGAGTTGGGGGACGTAGCGCGTGAAGACGTTGGCGCCACCGAAGACGACGAACGACTGGAACCCTTCCACGAACACCTGAATGGCGCTGTAGCAGCCGAGCGCTTGGCTCGAGACCCGGCCGAGCACCAGGTTCGTCGCGAACGCCAGCGGCAGGGTCGCCAGGTTGAGGATCAGCACCCACCGAATCCCCGCCACGGCCCGTCGTCCGAGGTCGCCGCCCGTCTCCGACATGCTCGGTCGGCCGCCGGTCCCTAAGGCTGAAGGGCGAGAGGCTGGGCCCAAGAGCGCAGCGGCTCGAAGTCCGGGTAATCGCGCATCCACATCGCGATCAGATTCTTCGCCGTCTCCCGCCGGCCCTGCCGAAGGTAGAAGTCGAGGAGCGCCTTCGCGACGTCGGGATCGTCGGACGGCGCGACGAAGCCGTCCCGGAGCAGGCGCTCGGCGATCTCGATGTCTTTGTCGCGCTCGCACGCGAGGGCGGCTTCGAGGCGCACCGCCGATGACGGGGCGTCGCGCAGGACCAGCTGCAGCTCCGCGCAGGCGGCGTCGAACTGCTCTTGGCGGATGAAAGCGGTTGCGCGCAGGCGTCGCAGGGCCGCCGGACCCCATCCGGTCTTCTGCGCCTCCGCAATCAAGGGAAGCGCCTCGTCCACGCGCCCCAGATTGAGGAGCACTCGGGCCGCCTCGTAGTCCCCGTAGAAGCGCTCATAGGAGTTGGACGCGTGGTCGCGCGACGCTCGGAAGAACCGGATGGCCCCCTCCCGATCGCCGTTCATCTCGACGAACCGACCGGTGTCGAGCTCAAGAGCGCTTCGCTCGTACCGTGGGGCGTCTTCGAGGCCCCGCTCGAGACCGCGGCGCAGCGCGCCATAGAGGGGCTGGGAGGCGACCGCGGAGCGGCCCCACAGGTGGAACGACGGCGAGGGCATCAATTGGGCCGACTGCTCGTAGGTGCTCATGGCGCGGTCGACGTCGCCGATCGATGCGTACACGCTGGCGAGCGTGTCCAGCTCCTGGTAGCCGCCGGGCTTGAGGCGCGTCGCGAGTCGCGCCGCGCCCAGGGCGACGGCCCGCCACGGATCGAGCACTCCCTGAGCGCGGGCGTTGAGCTCGTCGAGATCCACGGCTCGGTCGACCTCACCCTGCCGCGCACGCCCGAGCGCCACCTCGGCCAGTCCGCTCCATGACCATGAGCTCGCCGGGTAATGCAGCACGTCGGACGCGTAGCCGGCCCAAGCGGCCTCGAGCGCAGCGGCGCGCGCCTCGGCCGTTGCCGGACCCGAGAGATAGATCGCGGCAGCCGCGTCCCCTTGCCACGCACCCATGTTGTCGCCTCGCACCCCTTCGTATCCGAGCCGGCGGAAGGAATCGAGAGCGGTCTTGACGTCGCGGGCGCGGTAGGCCTCCTTTCCCTGGCGGAAGACCCGTTGCTGCGCCGTCGCGCGCACGGCGACGGCGCCCTGCACGACCAGCGCGACGACGAGAACGGCGCGGATCGCCGCGCGCTTGTCCCTCCTCACGACGGACCTCCGAGTCGGCGAGCCAGGACATCGACGATTCGCGTCGCGGACCTGCCGTCCCACAGCTCGGGCCGCCGCGCCGACGGGCTCGCTGCGAGCGATTCGCGGATCGCGCGGCGCACGCTCTCAGCGCTCGTTCCGCCCAGCCGATTGGTCCCCTCTGCGATCGTCACCGGCCGCTCCGTGTTGTCACGAATCGTGACGCACCGCACGCCGAGCACCGTCGTCTCTTCCTGGATCCCGCCGGAGTCGGTGAGGACGAGGCGTGCCTCAGCCATCAGCCCGAGAAACTCCAGGTAGCCCAGCGGATCGAGGAGCCGGACCTCCGGCGGGAGCCCGATCGCGGCGTCCGCCATCATCCGGCGAGTTCGAGGGTGAACCGGAAACACGACCGGCATCGTCGCCGCCAACTCGACGATAGGCGCGAGCAGGGACCGTAGCGTCCTCGGGTCGTCGACGTTGGCCGGACGGTGCAGGGTGAGGACTGCGTAGCCGTCGGGCGCCAGGCCGATCGCCCGCGGTTGGCCAAGCGCGGCGGCACGCTGGCGGAAGGCGAGCAACGTGTCGATCATCACGTTGCCGACGAAATGCACCCTCGCGTCGTCCACCCCCTCCCGGCGAAGATTGTCGAGACCGCTGCGCTCGCTGACGAAGAGGAGGTCCGAGATCGCATCCGTCAACACCCGGTTGATCTCCTCGGGCATCGCTCGATCGAAGCTCCGCAAGCCTGCCTCGACGTGGGCCACCGGGATCCCCAGCTTGCAGGCGACGAGCGCCGCGGCGATCGTCGAGTTGACGTCGCCGACCACCACGACCATGGCAGGACGGCGCTCGAGGAGCACCGGCTCGAGGCGGATCATGACCTCCGCCGTCTGAACGGCGTGCGACCCCGAGCCGACTCCCAGCCGGATCTCCGGTTCCGGGATGCCGAGCTGCTCGAAGAACAGCTCAGACATCGCGCGATCGTAGTGCTGTCCGGTGTGCAGGATCGTCGGCAGAAGGCGCCCGTCCTTTCGCACCGCCGCCGCGATCGGCGCGACCTTCATGAAGTTGGGCCGGGCCCCCGCCACCAGAAGAACCTCGTGCGTCACGCGGCCTCCTCCGAAGCGGGATCGGCGGCCGCGGCGGCGAGGACGCCCACGAGGGTCGCGACCAACGCCGCCAGCGCCGGAATCTGGAGATCGAATTCGACGACGGAATGAACGGCCGTGGCCACGACGACCGCGGCGATGCCGACGGTGGTCCAGCGCGGCCCACCACCCGCCCGAGTCAGCGCGCTGAGGAGCACGCGCCGCACGAACAGGATGAGCCCTAAGAAGAGAAGGAATCCCCCTACGGCGCCGGCTTCGGCGAGGAACTGGAGGTACTCGTTGTGGGCTTGGCCCCAATTCATCCACTCCCCGAGGCGCTGGTATCGCGCGAACGCCCACTCGAAGGTCCCCAGGCCGGTGCCGGCGACGACGTGATCGCCGAACAGGCTGACGGTCCGCGCCCACGCGTCGAGGCGCTCGACCGCGGAGGCGTCCCTCTGGTGGCTCACGTACGGCGCGATCGACGAAGCATTGCCCCGCGCAACCCAGCTCGCGACCCCCGCGACGATCCCGAGGACGGCGATCGCGACGAGCACGCCGGCGACGATGGTGCGTCGTCTCCTGGTCGACGCAACGACGGCGACGCCTACGATCAGCGCGAGCCAGGCCCCGCGCGAGCGGGATAGGGCCAAGCCGGTGACGGATGCCGACGTCAGCACGGCCAGAGCCAGGAGTCTCGGGAGGGCCCACTGCGTGTCCACGAAGGCGGCACGAACGGATTTCCACGAGAGACCGTCGCTCGGGCGGCCGATGTGCGCGAGCGCCAATCCGAACGACACGAGCGCGCAAACCCCGACGTAGGCGCCGAAGTGATTCGGATTGATGAAGGGCCCGAGTGGATCGCTGTCGGGGGGAATCGCGCGGGATCCCAGGAACCAATCGGTCCCCACGATCCGCTGGATCAGGGCGAGGATACCGAGGATTCCTCCCCAGACGGCGACACCCCAAAGGATCAGCGATCGCCTGTACGGCTCGCGCGCGAGGAGGGCGGCCGCGAAAAACAAGAGTCCGGCCGATAGCCAAGACCGGCATGCGGCGAGCGTGTCGGCGGGCGCGATCGAAATCGTCCGGCCCACGCCGAAACCGGAGTCGACCGGGCTGCCGTCGGGCACGATCACGCCGTCCCTTAGGCGGGCGCCTTCCTTGACGGCCTGCGCGGATAGGAACGCGGGGAGCGCTGTGCTCCCTCGGCGGGGAACCGTGGCGTCGTACAGCGCCGCGGCCTTGGGCGAGACGATCTCGAGAACGGGGCGCGGCAGCGGGGTGACCTGGATGAGCCCCCACAACACGATGGCGGCGATCGGGAGGGCCACCGCCAAGATCGGGCGAGTGACGTCGGATCGCCGCGACGTCCAGGCGGCGAGCGTGACGCAGACCAGCCCACCGAACAAGAGCCACGCGCGCGCGGCCGTCTCCACGCCGCCGAATGCCGACGTCGTCCCGACGAGCACCGCGAGAAGACCCCAGGTGGCCGCGTCGTGAGCGAGCTGGCTCAGCGCGGCTGCTCGCGCGGCCCGATCCTTGGTCCGAGACGCCATCTCTCCCCCGCCCCTCGCGGCGAATACATCAGCGCTTCGATCGATGGAACTCCAGCGAATTGAATAAGATGCGTTACCCTGCCTCTCCCGTCAAGGCTTGGGGAATTCGGCCGCGAGCGTTCGCCTGAGACCGTCATCGAGTGCGACCGGCGCCAGGAAGCCGGCGGCGAGGACCCGGTCGGACGCGATGCGGGTGTTCTCCGTGAACTTCTTCACCCTCACCGCGCTGATCGGAAACTTTCGCCGGGTGGCGGCGGCGACGGCGTCGAACAGCCTTCCGGCGGCCAAGCCGACGGGTACGGGAATGCGGACGCGGGGCGCGCGACGCCGGCCGAGCGCTTCGCGGACGAATGCCACCAGGCGATTCATGTCGAAGTCGGGCTTGTCCGCGTAGTTGAACAGGTGGCGTCCGGCGGGAAGGCTCAGGCTCCACTCGAGGCACGCCGCCACGTTCTCGACATACGCCATCGACTTCCGGTTGGTGCCCGGGCCGACCATGACGAACGCCCCGGACGCGAGCTGGCGAACGAGGTTGTAGACGTTCCCCCGGTTCCCTTCCCCGAACACCACGGTGGGCCGCACGATGACGAGCGTGCGCGAACGATCTTCGCGCCACCAGTCTTCGTAGACCGCCTCCGCGAGGAGCTTCGTGCGGCCGTAGTCGTTGAAGGGCCGGGTCGGGGAGTCCTCGCTCAGCTCGACGGGAGAGAACCCGTAGACGGCGACGCTCGACGTGAACACGATGCGACGCACGCCGGCGTCCGACGCCGAGCGGCAGACGAGTCGTGCGCCCACGACGTTGACCTCGTCGTAGAGGCTTTTTGGCGTGACGTCGTCCCGGTGCTCGGCGGCGAGATTGACGATGACGTCTGTCCCACCGATGACACGCCTCAGGGCGTCCGCGTCGCGTACGTCGCAGCGCGTCCACGCGGAGGGATGCGAGGCGCTCTCCGCCTTGTCGCCGATGACGACGTCGTGGCCACTCCGCTCGAGGCGGGTCGTCAGTCGTGACCCGATGAAGCCGCTCCCTCCGAGCAGCACGATGCGCGACCGCGTCACGGCCGGGCGCCCGTGCGAGACGCGGTGGCGAGCTCGAGGGTCCGCAGCGCCGCCAGCGCGAGCGGCCGCCGGCCGTACCTCGTCCGCACCGCTTCGCGACCGTTGTGCCCGAGCCTCCGCCTCGCCTCGGGCCGGTCCGCGAGCTCGGTCACCGCAGCCGCAAGCGCCGCGGCGTCTCCCGAGGGGATGCAGACGCCGGCGTCCGCCCCGCGCACGATCTCCGCCGACTCCCCTTCCACCGCCATGACGATCGGCACCCCCATCGCCATCGACTCGAAGATCTTCGAGGGGATCACCGTCTTGAACAACGGATCGGGCCGGAGGTGGACGATCGAGAGGTCGAGCGCCGCAAGATAGCTCGGCATCCGCTCGTGAGGAACGAAATCGCGGAAGAGGAGATTCGTGAGTCCGCGCTTCAGCGCCTCGGCCTCGAGGCCGGCCCGCTCCGCGCCCTCCCCCAGAATCAAGAACGTGATGTCGGCTCGTCCGCGCGTTGCGGCCGCGGCTTCGAGAATCGTCTCGAGCCCGTGGGCCATGCCGACCGTGCCGATGTAGCCGGCCAGGACCGACTCGCGCCGGACGCCCAACTCTCGCCGGGCGTCGAACGTAGCCGTCTCGGGGGTGAACTGGGCGGCATCGACTCCGTTGGTCACCACGTCGTTCTTGGCCCGCGGAATGCCGCGACGCGCCAAGTCGTCCTGGAACGAGTGCGTCAGCGAGATGATCCGGTCGGCGCGGCGGTAGAGAAACAGCTCGAAGCGCTCGACGAGCTTCAGGAGAGGTCCCAGCGAGGCCCCGACGGCGTGAATCGAGGCCGGCCAGAGATCGCGAATCTCGAAGACCCACGGGCGGCGGCGCATGAGGGCGACGGCCCAGCCGGCGATCGCTACGAAGAACGGGGGCGAGGAGGCGAGGGCGACGTCGAATCGCGGAAGGAACGGGGCCGCCGCGATCGCCGCGGCGGTATAGCTCGCGTAGTCGATCGTTCTCTTCACGATCCCCTCGTTCGCGGTCATGTACGTGAAGAGCCGCACGATCCGGACCCCGTCTTTCGTCTCCTCCTGCCAGAGGCGCCGGGTGTACCCCTCGAAGACCCTTCCCTTCGGGAAGTTCGGAATGCACGTGAGGATCGTCACCTCGTGGCCTTCGTCGATCCAGATGCGGGCGTGCTCGTGGAGGCGGAAGGACGGCGCCGCGATCTCGGGCCAGTAGCGGTCGGTCAGAACGAGAATGCGCACGGTCCAGCGAGATCCGCCCCGATCAGCGGGCCGGCGCGCCGGCCATGTCCGCGTGGGCGTCGAAGGTGGCGCGCGTGACTCCCACGAGCGTCTCGAGGGCGACTGGAGAAGGCCCACCGGCCTGCACGGCCATCACGAGCGTCGCGATCTCTTCGCGATGGCCCTTGCCGGCACCCTTCAGTCGGACCATTCGGGACCCCCGCCAGATCGTTCCTGATCGGAAATCGTCGACGACCGCCGAGACGCCTCCGGCGTGCGCCTCGAAGCGCTCCTTGCCCAACCCGGGAGCTCCGCGCGCCGTGTAGAGGATCTGTCCCACGCTGCCGCCGGCGAAGGCGATCTCGATCGCCGCGTCCTCCGCCGACGTGCGCGGGCGGCCGAGCGGACGGGCCCTCACCGCCTCGATACGCGCGTCCCCCGTCAGGAAGCTCAAGAGGTCGATGAAGTGGCATCCCTCGCCGACGATTCGTCCTCCCCCGGTTTCAGGGTCGTTCAGCCAATGCCCGGACGGAAGGGTCCCCGCGTTCACGCGATAGGTGAGCGCCACCGGCCCTCGGCCGGCCAGAGCTTCGCGCACCGCGCGCGCCATCGGCGCGAAGCGGCGGTTGAAGCCGACGAGCAGCACTCCACCGTGGGCCCGAGCGGCTTCTTCGACGCGGCGCAATCCGTCCTCCTCGATCGCGAGCGGCTTTTCGACGAACACGTGCTTGCCGGCCGCGAGCGCCCGGGCGGCGAGATCCGCGTGCGCGTCGTGGCGCGTGGCAATGCAGACCAGGTGGACCGCAGGGTCGCCGAGCACTTCGGCCGGGTCCGTGCCGATTGCCGCGAACCCGAACTTCCGCTGAGCGTCATGGGCCGTCAAGCCGTGCGCCGTCGCGACGCGGACGAGCGACGCCACGGATTGCTTGGCGAACTCGGGGAGCAGCACCGAGCGCGCGAACGCGCCGGCGCCGATGAACCCGACTCCGATCGTGCCGGGAACCGGTCCGGCAGCGCGCGCGGGGCCGCCCGAGAGCGTGGACGCGCTTCGAAAGGGCGCCGGCTCGTCGGGATACGCGATCACCATCCCGAGCGGCCTCGGTCCGTCTCCGACGAGGGCGTCGTAGGCCCGGGGTGCCTCGTCGAGACGAACGCGGTGCGTCACCAGCGGGCCCACGGACACGCGGCCGTCTCGCACCAGGTCGAGGAACGCCTCGAGGTTGCGCGTCTCGGTCCATCGAACGTAGCCGATCGGATAGTCGATGCCTTTTTCCTCGAACCCGGCGTCGTAGCGTCCAGGTCCGTACGACCGGGAGATCTTCAGTTCCAGCTCCTTGGCGTAGGCGATTTCGCGCGGAAGGCCGAACGGCACGAACCCGACCGCGACGACGCGGCCGCGGTCGCGGCACATGCCTGCGGCGGCGACCATCGGGGCGTCGCTGGAGCTCGCCGCGGTCACGATCGCAGCATCGACGCCGGTTCCCTCGCTCCAGGCGAGCGCCGCCTGAGCTTGGTCCTCGCTTCCGCCGGCGATGCCGGCTTCCGCTCCGACTTCACGGGCCCGGCGAACGAGCCCAGCATCGAGATCGAACGCCGCGACGCGGGCACCGCTCGCCCGCAGGATTTGGACCGTGAGGAGGCCGATCAGCCCGCAGCCGATGACGGCCACGCGCTCGCCCAGCGTCGGAGCGGACTGCCGTACGCCATGAAGGGCGATCGCTCCCAAAGTGGCGAACGACGCCTCGTCGAGCGAAACGCCCTCCGGGACGCGTGCCGCGAGATTCATCGGAACGCACACGACCTCGGCGTGGCTCGCCACCCCCGCGCCGCAGCAAGCGACGCGGTCGCCGACTCGGAAATGATCGGAAGCTCCGGGGTCGACCGCGATCACCACACCCGCCGACGAATAGCCCAACGCCTGCGGCTCCGAGAGCTTGGCCTGCACCTTTCGGTACGCCGCCAGCAGGCCGTCCCGCTTGATCGAATCGAGAACCCGCCGCACCAGATCGGGGCGCGCTCGCGCGGTCTTCAGGTAGGAATCGCGCGCTGCGGAGACGGCGTTCCGCTCGGTGCCGGGAGAAATGACCGAGAACACGTTCTTGACCAAGAGCGTCCCCGGCCGGAGCGCCGGGTCGGGAAGATCGACGACCTGGATCGTGCCCGCTTTCGGATCCTGGAACAACTGCCGCATGGGGCGCCCACGATAGCACCCTCGCGGACGGCACCTCGGCTTGGCGTGAGCTACCATGCGCGCTCCTTTGTCGAGGGTGTTCGCGGTGCACGAGCGCGAGAGCAAAGCCGGACGTGCCGGACGTGCGGGCCTCTCGGTGTTCATCACCGGCGGGAGCCGGGGGCTCGGCCTCGAGATCGCGCGCGTCCACGCGCGACGGGGCGATCGGGTGGCACTTCTCGCTCGGCGGCGCGACGTGCTCGAGGCCGCCGCCCGCACTCTCGACGCGGATGCGGGCCGCGTCGCGATCTTCGCCGTCGACGTGCGGGACGAAGCGGCCGTGCGCGAGGCCGTCGCCGCTTTCGCGCGGCAGGCGGGTCCCATCGACCGTGTGTACGCCAACGCCGGCGTGATCGAATCCGCACCGGCGTCCGCCCCGTTTGACCGCGGCGTGTTCGAGATCAACTTCTACGGCGTGGTCAACGTTGTGGAGGGATGGCTTGCCACCGCGCCGCCGGCAGCTGCGACGATCGCGATCATCTCGAGCTTCTCCGCGTTTCGGGGATTACCCCACGTGCCCGCCTACGGATCCTCCAAGGCCGCGGTGGCGCTGTACGCCGAGAGCCTCCGCGGCCGGCTGCGAGCGGCCGGACTCCACGTGACGACCCTTTTTCTCGGGTACCTCGACTCGGAGCTCACCTCCTCCCGGAAGAGGTCGTTTCTCGTCACGCCCTGCGCCCAGGCGGCGAGAGTCGTCGTCGGGGCGGCCGACCGCGGCGTCTCGCGCGCCGCCTATCCGCCGCTGGTCCGCGCCATGGTCTTCGCGATGCGCTGCCTTCCGGATGCGATCTACGACCGACTGGTGGCGCGTCGGTACCGGAACGCCGCGTCGTGAACCGGATCCGCCCGTTCCTGGGTTCGGAGACGCTCGAGGGCGCTTGGCCGCCGGCGAGCGCCGGCTTCATTCTCGTCGAGCGGCTGCGCTGCTTCGTGCCATCGGACCTCTTCGCCGCTCCGCACCACAGCCGCGTGGTGCGTGTCCTGATCGACTACCCGGGCGCCGTGGCCAAGCTCGTCAACTACGTCCTCCTCGAGGGCGTCGGCGCCACGCTCGCGAAGACCCGTACCAAGCTCGATCAGAAGCGGGCGCGGACCGATCTGGCCATGTCGGCCGTCGGGATGGTGGCGGACGCGCCGCCGTCGTCGGGGCTGGCGCCGGGCGACGTCGTTGCGTGCGGCGGGTTCCTCCTTCCGGTTGAGGCGGAGGCTTACCTGCTCCATCCGGACCAGTGCCGCAAGGTCGATCGCGATGCCGACGGCCTCGAGCGGCACTTCTGGCTCGGAGCGCTGATGCGGCTCGCGTCGTCGTTGGCGGAATCCGGCGCGCGCTCGGTCGCTCCCTTGGGCTGGGGACCGCTCGAGAAGCCGTTGTCCGACTGGCTGTCCCGCCGGGGATGGCTGTCGGATCGCCCGGAGGCGGCGATCGTCAGCTCCGCGTTCTGGGCGAGGCGCTCCCCAGGGACGCCTCCCGCGCAGGCCGGGGTCGTGCTCGATCCGTTCCGCGTCTGCCGTGATCTGCCCGCCGGATGGAGGGCCGTCGAGCTTCCGGATCCGGCTACGATGCGCGTCAACCCGCTCGACCGCCGCCCGCTCGCCTGGCCGTTCCCGTTCGAGCCCTCGGGCCGCGACGACGCGATCGAGACTCTGCTCGCGGGACCGGCCGCCGCTGCTCCGATCCGGCGCGAGGCGGTCAACCCACGGCGGCGTGTCGATCTCGACGCGACGACCGACGGAAGCGGGTTTGGGGTGTCGATCGTCGGATGCGGCAACTTCGCGCGTGCGGTGCTTCTCTACAACTCGCTCAAGGTGCCGGGCGTCACGCTTCGCGGCATTTGCGACATCCGGCCGGAGGTTGCCGCCGTCCACGCTCGTGCGCTCGGCGCCGCGTTTCATACGGCCGACTTCAACGAGCTCCTGGCCGATGCCGCAACACAGGCCGTCCTCGTGACGTCGGATCACGGGTCGCACGCGCGGCACGTCGCGGCGGCGCTCGACGCACGCAAAGCCGTCCACGTCGAGAAGCCTCCGGCGGTCACTCCGGAGCAGCTGACGCTGATGCTCGGCGCGCTCGCGCGCTCCGGGGGGACTTTGACCGTCGGCTACAACCGCCCCTATGCCCCTGCCTATCCGTTGATGATGAACGCCATCGTCGAGGAGCGCGGCCCCGTTACGGCCGCGATGATCGTCAAGGCGTTCAAGCTGCCCCGGGAGCACTGGTATTACTGGCCCGAGGAAGGAACGCGGCTCGCGGGCAATCTGTGCCATTGGATCGACCTCGGCTACCGGGTCGTGCTTCGGGCGCGGCCGGTCTCGGTCCACGTGATGCGCGACCGGAGCCGGCTTCCCGTCGACGCCGCGGACGGCGTCGTCATCGCGATTCGATTCGAGGACGCCTCTTTGATCTCGATTGCCGCCACGACCGCCGGCGACGATCTCCGCGGCGTCCGCGAATGGATCCACATCGGGCGCGGCGGCACCTCGATCCGGATCGACGATTTCGACCGCCTGGAGATCACGCGCGGAACGCGGATCGTCCGGCGTCGGTTCGGCCGCGATCGCGGCCACGCGGCCGAGATTCGCGACGTCGTGCGCAAGCTGCGCGCGCGGGTCAAGGACGACGAGATGATCAGCGACATGGTGATGTCGAGCGCCATCCTGTTCGCGGCGGTCCGGTCGTTCGACACGGGCCGGGAGGAGGAGGTCGTCCTCCAGGAGCCGTGGCGCTCGTTCGTGCGCTGACGGCCTCTTCAGAGCAGATCGGACCGACCGGCGGCCCGCACGGCAGCGACCACCGCCTTGACCTTCTCCGACGCGGCTCGCGACGCGACGAGGAGCGCGTCGCCGGCATCGACGACGACGATCCCGGGCACGTCGAGTAGCGCGATCATCCGCCGCCCGCCGAAGACCACGGAACTCGGGCTGCCGAGGATCACGCGGGTCGATCCGGCCCGTCCGTTGCGCGGCGCTCGGCGTGCGGCCGCGTCCCAGGAGCCGAGGTCGTCCCAGCCGGCGACCAGGGGGATCACGGCGACGCGCCGGGCCTTCTCCATGACGGCGAAGTCGAGCGACCTGTTCGCCGCTCCCCTCCAAGCGGAGCGCGATCCGGCGGCCGCTCCGGCCGCGGCCCTCGCCAGCTTGGGGGCCACGCGCGCGATCTCGGCGAGGAAGCTGTCGACCCGCCAGACGAACATACCGCTGTTCCAGAGGTAGCGGCCGGAGCGGACGAAGCGGCGCGCGCGGCGCGCGTCCGGCTTCTCGACGAACGCCAACACGGGAGCTGCGGTGCGCCCGCGTGGCCGGGCGCGAAGCCTCAGGTAGCCGAATCCGGTCGCGGCTCGATCCGGAACGACGCCGAGGCAGAGGAGCGTGCCGTCCTCGGCCGCGCGGCGGGCAGCGGCGACCGTGGCCGCAAACGATTTCGAATCGCCGACGACGTGGTCGGTCGGAAGGATGAGCGCGACCGCGCGCGGGTCTTGTCGCGCGATCGCGGCGCAGGCCAAGGCGATCGCGGGGGCGGTGTCCCGCGGGGACGGCTCGATCACGAGCCGACGGGCCGCGATCCCGGGCAGCTCGCGCCGCACGGCGGCGGCCAACGTCGTCGGGGCGACGACCCAGACTTGCGAGGCGGGAGCCAGTCGCCGCGCGCGGTCCCAGGTTTGGCGCAAGAGGGACGCCCGCCCCGCCAACGCGAGGAACGGCTTGGGGCGCTTGGCGCGGCTCATCGGCCAGAACCGCGTGCCGCTTCCGCCGGCCAAGAGCACCACGTGGAGCCGGCGGCCGCGGCTCACGCCAGGTCCCAGGTCCGCCTGAGGCCGTCGCGCACGGTGACGGCCGGTCGATAGCCGAGGAGCGCGCGCGCCTTCGCGACGTCCGCGAGAGAGTGCTTGATGTCGCCCGGGCGATACGGGGCGAAGAGGGCCGCGACCTCGCGCCCCGCGAACTCGCCGAGAATCCCGACGAGATCGTTGAGGGAGATCCGCTCGCCACACGCAATGTTGAAAGCGCCGCCGTGAGCGGCGGGGGCGGCGTCGCAGGCGTTGAAGTTGGCCTGCACGACGTTGTCGATATGGCTGAAATCACGCGTCTGCTCGCCGTCCCCATAGATCGTCGGCTGAGCCTTGGCCTTGATCGCCGCGATGAACTTCGGGATGACCGCCGAGTACTCGCTCCCTGGATCCTGTCGGGGGCCGAAGACGTTGAAATAGCGCAGGGCGATCGTCGGCAGCCCGTAGAGCCGGTGAAAGATGCCGCAATAGGTCTCCCCCGTCAGCTTCTGCAGCCCGTACGGAGAGATCGGCGCAGGCGCCATCGTCTCGACCTTCGGCAGCGTCTCGCTCTCGCCGTAGAGCGAGGAGGAGGAGGCCATGACAAATCGCTTCACCTTCTCGTCCCTGGCCGCAACGAGCAGGTTCAACGTGCCGGTGACGTTCACCTCGTTCGACCCGATCGGGTCCTTCACCGACCGCTGGACGGAGGGAATCGCCGCCTGGTGCAGGACGTAATCGGCGCCGGCGACCGCCTTCCGGCACGTGGCGAGTTCTCGGATGTCCCCTTCCAGGAGCTCGAACGACCCGCCGCCTTCGGACGCCCAGCGAGGTGCCGCTTCGAGGTTGACGCGGCGCCCGGTGGCGAAATTGTCGACGACGCGCACGCGATCGCCCTTGGCCAGTATCGCCTCGACGAGATTCGAGCCGATGAACCCCCCGCCGCCCGACACCGTGAACAGGGCCATCACGGCCTCCCGACGCAGCCGTACTGGAACCCTTTCGCGCGCATCGTCGCGGGCTCGTAGACGTTGCGGAGGTCGACGATGACCGGCTTCGCCATCGCCGCCTTCAACCGGTCCAGGTCGAGGGCGCGGAACTGGTTCCATTCCGTCGCCACCACGAGCACGTCCACCCCCGACGCCGCCTGATACTCGTCCTCGCAGTACGTCACGCCGGACCGCGGGAACTGGGATGCGATCGGCATCCCGATCGGGTCGTACGCCCGCACGCTGGCGCCGTCGGTGAGCATCCCGTCGAGAATCGCCATCGCCGGCGATTCCCTCAGGTCGTCGGTGTTCGGCTTGAAGGTCAATCCGAGCAGCCCGACGCTGCTCCCTTTCAGGCTGCCGCCGACGGCCCTCCGGATCTTCCCGAGGGCGCCACCGATCCGTCCGTCGTTCACCTCGATGACCGCGGAGACGATCTTCAGGGGAAGGTCGTTGTCGCGCGCCAGCTCGAGGATCGCCCGCGTGTCCTTCGGGAAGCACGACCCGCCATACCCGGGGCCGGGGTGGAGGAACTTCCGGCCGATGCGCTGATCGAGCCCCATCCCGCGGGCGACATCGTGCACGTCGGCGCCGACCTTCTCGCACAAGTCCGCCATCTCGTTGATGAAAGAGATCTTGGTCGCGAGAAAAGCGTTCGACGCGTACTTGATCACCTCGGCGGTGACGACGTCGGTGAGGACGACGGGCGTCTCGATGAGGTAGAGCGGGCGGTAGAGGTCCTTCATGATCGCGGCGGCCATCTCGTCCTCGCAGCCGATGACGATGCGATTGGGGCGCAGGAAGTCCTCGATTGCCGATCCTTCACGGAGGAACTCCGGGTTCGACGCGACGGAAAAGGCGTGCGAAGCCTTCCGGTACTTCTGGATGATCTCGCGAATCTCGGTTCCGGTGCCTGCGGGGACGGTGCTCTTGGTGACGACCACCTTGTAGGAATCGAGGTGCTCCGCGACGGCGCGGGCGACCTCGCGCACGAACGAGAGATCGGCGCGGCCGTCGTTGCCCTGAGGCGTTCCGACGGCGATGAAGACCACCAGCGTGCGCTCGACGGCCGCTCGCAAGTCCGTCGTGAAGTCGAGACGGCCCGCTTTGACGTTGCGCTCGACGAGCGCGTCGAGCCCCGGCTCGTAGATCGGCAGCTCGCCGCGCTTCAGCCTGTCGATCTTGTGGGAGTCATTGTCGACGCAGACGACGTGATTCCCGAACTCCGAGAAACACGCTCCGGTCACCAAACCGACGTACCCCGTGCCCACGACCGCGATGTTCATGTCCGTCTCCCCGAATCGGCGCTCCGGCGCCGGGCCAGAAACCACGCCAGGAATCGGTCCATCCCGGAATCGAAATCGACGCGCGGCGCCCAGTCGAGCTCGCGCCGCGCCTTGGAGATATCGGCCCAAGTCCTCTGAACGTCCCCGGGCTGCATCGGCAGCCGCTTCGTCCCCGGCGCGACCTTGAGCCCTCGCGCGAGGCGGGCGATGAGATCGTTCAGGAGCACCGGCTGCGAGCCGCCGAGATTCCAGACGTGGAACGATGCCGTTCGATCGAGCGCGCTGACGATGCCGTCGACGATGTCGTCGACGTACGTGTAGTCGCGCCCGCTGGTTCCGTCGCCGAAGACGGGGATCTCCCGTCCGTGCGCCATCAGATCGGCGAACTTTCGGATGGCGAGATCGGGGCGCTGGCGCGGGCCGAACACCGTGAAGAACCGGAGGCAGGCGATCTTCATGCCGAACAGGTGATGGTACGTGTGGGCCAACAGCTCCCCGGCGCGCTTCGTGGCGGCGTACGGCGAGATCGGATGCTCGACCGGATCGTCCTCGGCGAACGGAACTTTCTCGTTGTTGCCGTAGACGGACGACGACGATCCGAAGAGAAACCTGCCGACGCCGCGGCGACGGCACGCTTCGAGCAGCTGGACGGTGCCCTCGAGATTGACCGACGCATAGACAACGGGATCCTTGATCGACGGGCGGACCCCCGCGCGCGCCGCGAGGTGGACGACCGTCTCGATCGGCGCTCCCGCGAAGGCGGCGTCGACGTCGGCGGCGTTCCTGATGTCGCCCGTCACCAGGCGGAAGCGCGGGTGCGTAGCCGCCGTGGCGAGATTCTCGGATTTCTCCGCGGGATCGTAGAACGGATCGAAATTGTCGAGGACGACGACGTCCCGTCCGGCGCCGAGCAGCCGGTCGGTCAAATGCGAGCCGATGAAGCCTGCTCCGCCCGTGACGAGGATCGCGCCCATGACACTCCGCCCGTTCCGCCCGTGCGACGTCTAGAGCTTGACGATCTTTCCGCGGCCGGACTTCACGTTCCTCGTGGCATTCCTGGTGTCGAGGACCCGGCGTGCGCTCTTGACGATGGCCGGGTAATCGTACACGGAGTGGTCGGTCACGATCACGACGAGATCGGCCGTCTTCAGGTTGTGGGCCGTCAGGGCGGTGGCCTTTTGGACCTGGCCGTGCTCGTCGCGGATCGCGTTCGCGTAGGGATCGTGGAACGAGACGTGGGCGCCCTCGTCCTGGAGCAACCGGATGACATCCAGCGCGGGCGATTCGCGGACGTCGCTGGTGTCCTTCTTGTAGGCGACGCCGAGCACGAAGATCTTGGAGCCGTGAACGCTTTTCTTCGCCTCGTTCAGGAGGGCCGCGGTGCGGCGGACGACGACCTCCGGCATGTGCCCGTTGATCTCGGAGGCCAGCTCGATGAACCGCGCCGAGTAGTTGAGGGTCCGCAGCTTCCAGGCCAGGTAGTGGGGGTCGAGCGGGATGCAGTGGCCGCCGATCCCCGGCCCGGGGTAGAACCGCATGAATCCGAACGGCTTCGTCGCGGCGCCGTCGATCACCTCCCAGACGTCGAGGCCCAGCTTCTCGCACATCAGCGCGATCTCGTTGACGAGCCCGATGTTGACCGCGCGGAAGGTGTTCTCGAGCAGCTTGATCATCTCAGCGGCCTGGGTGGAGCTCACGGGGTGGACGTGCTCGATCGCCTGGCCGTAAAGGAGCGCCGCGGCCTTCGTGCACCAGGTCGTCGTCCCGCCGACCACCTTCGGTGTGTTCTTGGTCTGGTAGAGCTTGTTCCCGGGGTCGACCCGCTCGGGCGAAAAGGCGAGGAAGATGTCGCGGCCGACTTTCAGGCCGCCGGCTTCGAGAACGGGCCGCATGACCTCTTCGGTGGTCCCGGGGTAGGTCGTCGACTCGAGGATGATCAGCTGGCCCGGGCGCACCTGAGGCGCGATCGCGTCGAGCGAGGCGACGATGTAGGAGATGTCCGGATCCTTGGTCTTGCGGAGCGGCGTCGGGACGGCGATGAGGATCGCGTCCAGCTTGCCGCACCCTTTGTAGTCGGACTGGGCGCGGACGAGCCCGTCGCCGACGAGCGCCTTCAACGTGGACGTCGAGACGTCCTCGATGTGCGAGACGCCGGAGTTGACCGAGCGGACCTTGCGCTCGTCCACGTCGATCCCCGTGACGCGAAAACCGGCCTGGGCGAACTCGACCGCCAGGGGCAAGCCGACGTAGCCGAGCCCGACGATGCCGATGCGAGCCGACCGATTCTTGATCTTGCCTTCGAGCGTCGCGAAGCGGGGATTACCGGGCATGCAGGGTCTCCTGAGCCTTGCGGACCGAGCCGGAGAATATAGAGGTCCCGTGGAGAATCGCCACGTCGCGCTCAGGGAGAGGGCGTCGGTTTGGGAGACGCCTCGATTCCGGTTTTCTGATAGTGGCGCAGCATCCACCGGGCGAACTTGCTGTCGTTCACGCCGGTGATGACGTCCTCCGCACTGTCGTACAGCGTGCGCTCGTTGACGAGAGCCCCGAGGCTCCCCTTGCCTTCGTTGATCTTCCGCGTGATCGCCGCGAGGTTCTCGAGCGTCTCCCTCAGGCTTGCGGCGACCTGGTTGGAATAGGCTTCGTCGTTGACGAGCTTCCCGACCAGGCCTTCCTTGGATTCGAGGCGCGCTGCCGTGCGCTTCAGCGACGCCGACGTCTCCTTGAGATCAGCGATCGCCGCCTCGGCGTCCCCCCCCTTCTTGGTCAGAGAGCCGAGCGCACCTTCTCCGCGGAGGATCGCCTCGAGGAGGCTCGTCATGTCCTTGATCGAGTTCCCGAGGTCGTCGAGGCGGGCGGCCAGGGCATCGTCGGTCAACAGACGCCCGACGGTTCCGTGTCCCTCGCGGATCTTCCGGGTGATGTCCTCGACGTTGTCGAACGTCTGCTGGATCGTCGCCATCCCTTGCTTACCGAAATCGGGGTTCTGGATCACCTCTCCCAGGAGCCCCTGGCCCTTCTGGAGCGGCTCCAAGATCTGCTTGAGCGAGATCGTGATGGCGTTGAGGTTGTCGGCGATGTCCTCGCTCTGCTCGAATAGACGGCTGCCTTTCGACGCGGGCACGAGCTCGCCCTCCGGGATCGCCGGCTGATTGGGATCCCCGGGGGTCAGCTCGACGTACTTCTCGCCGGAGAGGTATTGGAGGAACTTCTGCGCAGCCTCGGAGCCCTGCCGCACGCGCGAGGCGTAGATGCGCTGCACGCCGAGCGTGACCTCGACCCCCTGCGCGCCGGGATCCGTGGGCAGCTTCAGATGGGAGACGCTGCCGACCTGGACGCCTCCCATCTTGACGGGCGAGCCGACGATGAGCCCGTCGGTCGACGGAAAGACGACGCGGTAGGAGGCCTTCTGCGAGAACACGCGTGACTCCCCGCCGACCGCCATGATGCCGACGGCGAGCACGATCAACGCCATCGCAAGAAACGCGCCGACCGTCGCCTCCCGCCGCGATGTCCTAGGCATAACCGCCCCCTTGGAGAAAATTCCTGAGCAGCGGCTCCCGGGCGTCGCGCGCCTCCGCCGTCGTCCCGTGGAACAGGATGCGGCCGTCGTGGAGGAACGCGATCCGGTCCCCCACGGTGAACGCCGAGAAGATGTCGTGCGTCACGACGACGGAGGTGACGCCGAGCCGCTGCTGCAGGCTGCGAATGAGGTGATTGATCGTGTTCGCCGTGATCGGGTCGAGTCCGGTCGTGGGTTCGTCGTACAGGATCGCGGCCGGCGCCAGCGCGATCGCGCGAGCCAGCGCGACACGCTTGCGCATCCCGCCGGACAAATCCGAGGGCATCAGATCGAGGACACCCTCGAGCTCGACGAGATGAAGCACCTCTTCCACGCGCGCCAGGATCTTGTCATCGTCCCAGGTCGTGTGCTCCACGAGCGCGAACGATACGTTCTCGCTCACGGTCATCGAATCGAACAGCGCGCCCGACTGGAAGAGCATCCCCACCTTCTTCCGGGTGTCCAGGAGCTCGTCCTCGTCGAGGCTCGAGATGTCGACCCCTTCGACGAAGACCTGGCCGGCATCCGGCCGGAACAGGCCCACCGCGTGGCGCAGCAGCACGGACTTCCCCGAACCGCTGCCGCCCAGGACGACGACGGTCTCGCCGCGCTCGACGTCCAGGGTGACTCCGCGAAGCACCCTGTTCGGGCCGAAGCTCTTCTCGATGCCGACGAACCTGAGAAACGGATCCGCCAAGGTCCCCTCAGAACACCAGGAAGATCTTCGTCAGGAAGAAGTCCGAGATGATGATCGAGATCGAGGCGGTCACGACCGTGTTGGTCGTCGCCTTGCCGACGCCGTCCGCCCCGCCGGTCGCCTGCAAGCCGTTGTAGCAGGCGATGATGCCGATGAAGAAGGCGAAAAAGAAGCTCTTTCCGATGCCGCTCGCGATGTCGTGCACGCGAAGGGCCAAGAGCACGTGGCTGACGTAGTAGGCGCGGCTCTGGCCAACTTCGCTGACGGCCATCACCATGCCGCCGAACAACCCGACCACGTCGGCCACGACCGTCAGCAGCGGCAGCGCGATGACGAGCGCCCCGACCCGCGGGACGACGAGCTTTTTCACCGGGGAGGCCGCGAGGACCCGCAGGGCGTCGACCTGCTCGGTGACGGTCATGGATCCTATCTCCGCGGTGATCCCCGCACCGACGCGGCCTGCGACCATCAGCGCGGTCAAGACCGGCCCGAGCTCGCGGACGATCGAGAGCGCGAGCAGATCTCCGACGAAAGAACTGCCTCCGTAGGACGACAACGAGTAGGCCGTCTGAACCGCGAGGACCATCCCGGTGAACAGAAGGGTCACGTTCGTGATCGTGAGGGATTGAACCCCCAAGTGCTCGAGCTGGTCGGCCCACAACGAGCGCTCCAACGGACGCCGGAGCCCCTGGCGGAGCGCGTCTCCGGCGAGGAGAGCCAATCCACCCAGCTCGTGGAGCCACGTGCGCAGGAAGCCCCTCATGGCGAGGCGCAAGGATAGGTGCGGGCTACCAAGGGGTCAAGCGCCAATGATTTCAATCACTTAAGTGATTCGCGCGCCGCCAGACGACGAGGGTGGCCGCCGCGAACACCAGATCGGCGACACCGAGCGCGAGGAACGCGGCGGGCTGGCCTGCGGCCCAACCGCGGACGAACAAGGCGAACCCCAAGATGCGCCCGCCGGCCGAGATCGGCGCCACGAGGCGGTACCGCTCCGGGTCGCTGGCCGCCGCAGCGTAGAGCGCGGCGAGCAGGATCAGAAAGACCCCGTTCAGCTCGAGATAGAACGGATCGGGAGGAAGCGGAATGCCGAGGAGCGATGAAGCCTGGCGCGGGAGAACGAGGATGGCCACGGCGAAGACGAGATCGTAAAAGGCGCCCGCGATCAAGGCGATCCCGACCGCCCGCCAGGCTCCGCTCGCGGTCATCCCCCTCCCTCCTTCCCGGAACGGATTATAGGGAGCGCATATACTCCGCCGCTCGATGCTTCGCGGCGTTCTCACCATCCTGACGTTCATCGTCACGACCACCCTCCTCGGGGTCGCCGCCATCGTGGCCAGGGTCGTCTCCGGTCGGCGCGAAGTCATCCTCCGGCTGGGAAAGATCTGGGCGAAGGCGCATCTCAGAGTCATGGGCATCGCGCCGGTCTACTCGGGGCTCGAGCACGCCGCCGGGGACGCGCCGAGGATCTTTCTCTCCAACCACATCTCGACGCTCGACATCTGGGTTCTCGTCCCCGTCTTGCCGCCGTCGACGCGCTTCGTCTCCAAGCGCTCGATCTTCTGGATTCCCGTTCTGGGGCAGGCGATGGCCCTCGCGGGGTTCATCGGTATCGACCGAAAGGACCGCTCGAGCGCGATCCGGAGCCTCAGCCGCGCCGCCGAAAAGGTCCGCGGGGGCGCGTCCGTGGTCCTGTTCCCGGAGGGGACCCGATCTCGCGACGGTAAGCTCGCGCGGTTCAAGCGTGGCTCGTTCCATTTCGCCCTCGAGGCGCGGGTTCCCGTGGTCCCGGTGTCGATCTCGGGAACGTACGAAGTGCTCACGCCGCGCTCGATCGTCGTCCGTCCCGGTTCTGTTCACGTGACGTTCGGGGCGCCGATCGACGTCTCCCCTTACGAGGGCGACATCGACGGCCTCATGGAAAGGGTGCGCTCGGAGATCGCCGCACGCCTGACCGCGGACCAGCTTGCGGAGACGGCCGCGGGCTAGAACATCGAATAGATGAACGGCGCTAGAGCGCTGTTGGCGGTCAAGACGATCACGACACCCAAGACGAGCAGGATCAGGACGAGCGGGAGCAGCCAGAATTTCTTCCGGTGCTTGAGGAATTCCCAGAACTCGGTCACAGCGGACATGCGTCCCATGGCGGTGCTCCGTCGGCTCAATACCTCTTGGCGTAGCGGTCGATCGTCGGCTCGACCGCTTCCCTGTCGATCCAGTACGTCGCCTTCCCGTCCCGCCACGCCGTGTCCAGGGACGGGCGGCCGGCAACGCGCCTCAGCCATCCGAACGGCGTGAGGATCCCATAATAGAAGATGGTGAGGATGACCCGCGTCATCACCCACCCTAGGCCCTCCGCCAGCTTCATCCACAGGCGGAAAAGGGAGAGCCAGACCGGGCGAGCCGCGAGGGCGAGGAGAAGCGCTCCCAGGCCGATCCCGGCAAACAGGGCGGCCCGCGTCCCGTGATGCCTGAGTAGCGCGAACGCCGCCGCCGCGACGCCTGCGACCGCCAGTATCGCAGCAAATTCCAGCGCTTTGCGGTATTCCGACTTCCTGCGGCGCGGCATCGGCTCCCCTCAGTCCAACTCGTATTCCTTCATCCAACGGTCGTCGGGTGGAGGAAGACTTTGCTCTTTCTTGTCGATAACGTACGGCCCGAGGACGAGGATGTCCATGTTGGTCCGGCAGAAGCAGCGATAGGCATCCTCCGGAGTGCAGACGATCGGTTCCCCCCGCACGTTGAACGACGTGTTGACGATCACCGGACACCCTGTGGCCTCGAAGAATCTCTCGATCAGCCGGTGGTAGACGGGATTGTCCTCTCGGGAAACCGTCTGGACGCGCGCCGAGTAATCGACGTGGGTGATCGCCGGGACGGTCGAGCGGATCTGCTTGAGCTTGGCGAGACCCTTGGATCCGTCCTCCGGGACGCCGGTCCGGTGGGAGGCGCCGATCGCCGCGACGAGCAACATGTAGGGGCTTTCGGCCTCGAGATCGAACCACTCCGAGGCCCGCTCGCGCAAGACCGATGGAGCGAACGGACGGAACGACTCGCGGAACTTGATCTTGACGTTCATCGTCGTCTGCATTTCGCGGCTGCGGGCGTCGCCCAGAATCGAGCGGGCGCCGAGGGCCCGCGGGCCGAACTCCATCCGGCCCTGGAACCACCCGACGACGGCGTCGTTCCGCAGGGCTTCGACGACGCGCGCCGTCAGGGCGTCGACGTCCGAGAGCTTGTGCGCGCGGATGCCCTGTCGCTCGACGAATGCCGCGATCGCGTCGTCCCCGAACGACGGGCCGAGCAGCGACCCCCGCTGATGGTCGCGGCGCCCGTCCACCGATCGGGCGCCGCCCAAGAGCTGATGATGGACGAACAGGGCCGCCCCGAGAGCACCCCCGGCATCCCCTGCCGCCGGCTGGATCCACAGGTTCTTGAACGGTCCCTCTCGGAGAATGCGTCCGTTGCCGACGCAGTTGAGCGCCACGCCCCCCGCCAGGCAGAGATCGGAGAGCTTGGTCTCGCGCTGGGCGAATCGCGCCATGGCCAGCATCGCGCGCTCGGTCACCGCCTGGATCGATGCCGCGATGTCCATCTCCCTCTCGGTGAGCTTGGACTCCGGCCGCCGCGGAGGCCCGCCGAAGAGCCGGTCGAAGGCGGCGTTGGTCATGCGCAAGCCGCCGACATAGTCGAAGTACGCCATGTTGAGCTTGAAAGAGCCGTCCTCCCGCAGGTCGATCAGCTCGGAGAGAATCCGGTCCACGTACCGAGGCTCGCCGTAAGGAGCCAACCCCATGAGCTTGTATTCGCCGCTGTTCACTTTGAATCCCGTGAAGTAAGTGAATGCCGAATACAACAGGCCGAGGGAGTGGGGGAAATGGAGCTCCTTGAGGATGCGGATCCGATGTCCTTCGCCGACGCCGAGGCTGGCGGTCGCCCACTCGCCGACGCCGTCGATCGTCAGGATCGCCGCCTTCTCGAACGGTGACGGAAAGAACGCGCTGGCGGCGTGGGACTCGTGATGCTCGGTGTAGAGGATTCGTCCGTCGTAGTCGAGCTGGTCGCCGATCTCCTCGCTCATCCAGAGCTTTTGCTTGAGCCAGAGCGGCATCGCCTTGAGGAACGAGGCGAGCCCGTGCGGGGCCTCGTGAAGGTAGCTCTGCAGGAGCCGCTCGAACTTGACGTAGGGCTTGTCGTAGAAGACCACGAAATCCAGATCGGCGGCCGACGCCAGCCCGCCTTCCCTCAGGCAGTACGCCGCCGCATGCGACGGGAAGTTGAAGTCGTGCTTCTTGCGGGTGAAACGCTCCTCCTGCGCAGCCGCGACGATCTTGCCGCCGACCACCAGGCTGGCCGCGCTGTCATGGTAGTAGGCCGACAACCCGAGGATCTTGGCGTTCATCGCGGTCGAGATTCTACTTCGTGCCGAGGACCGCGACGCTGCTCCCCATGGCGCGGGCTCCCGGGAGCAGCGAGCAGATCGCGTCGTCGATCCGGCCGAGGCTGCGTACCGTTTGCTGGCCGACCTCGAGGCCGACCTTTTTCAGCGCCAGGAGCGGATACCGGGTCAAGGTACCGTGCTGAACGACGCGCCCCTGGGTGAACGCCTTGAAGAGAGGCGCCACACGCTCGCGCGTCAGCGGACGGCAATAGACGTCCGGCTCGCGCTTGCCGAACACTCGCGTCCCGAGCGCATACAGAGGGGCGCGCCAGGGATCGACGGCGGCGAACCGTCCGCCGGAGACCAGAACCCTCGCCGCTTCGGGAAGCGCGAGCTCGGTCACCATGTGGTGCACGCACCCGCCCGAGTAGATGCCGTCGATCGAGCTCGACGCGAACGGCAGCTCCTCTCCGATCGCAACGATGCATCCGACGCGGCCGCCGATCCCGGCCGCCTGAGCCAACGCCAGCGTCAGGCGCGCTTCGGCCAGGACCGGAGTGACCAGGAACGCATCGTGCGCCCCCGCGAGGACGAATTTCACCGCGTGCGTTCCCGTGCCGCCGATCTGCAAGATCCGCTTCCCCGCGAGCGGAGCGAGGTGTCGGTAAGCGTCCTCCTGCGCGGCGCCGTCGTAGCGGGCATCGAGCCAAAGGCCGGCCGGCGCCGGGAACGTGCCGCGGGCGGTCTCGGACAAGGTGAAAAGAGGCTTCAGCGTGGAGAACAAGGCCGAGCGTTCGATGGCCGCAGCTGCCGTGGCGGCGACGTCGCCGTAGAAGCTCATCTCTTCGTAGGCCTCCGCGTAGCGCGGATCGCGAAGGTCGAACGTGGAACGACAGCCCTTCGGGGTGAGCATTTCCGGAGCGAGAAGGATCGGAATGTGGTCCACGACGGGGTACGCGCAGGCGAGATCGTCTCGGACCAGCACCGTCGCGGTCGGCCCCACGGGCGCTGCCGAGCCCGGGTCGCGGGCAACGAGCCGGGCGCCGACGCCGACGGTGCTCTCGGCGTCGGCCAGGGAGCTGAGCCGGAGCGGCCGATGGGTTACGGGACAGACGAGAGTCGCCCCCTCGATCATGCAGATCCTCGTGAGTTCCTTGAAACTGAGAAGTCTACGCGACCGGCCGCGCGCATCAAAAGAGCTTCAGGATGACGATCTGGAATTCCTGCTTGCCCTCGAGCTGGGGAACGTCCGAGATCAACGCCCGTCCGTAGCTCGCCTGCCAGATCGTCTTCCAGGGGCCGACGACGTTGAACGAGAGCGAGGCGCCCGTGTGGTCGCGATAGCGGTCGTCTTCGAGAGAGTCCCTGACGCGTCCGAACTCGAGCGCGGCGTTGAAGCTGACCGCGTTGGCGACGTTGAACGCCCATCCCGTCCGCACGATCGCGCCGGTATCGAAACGGACGCCCGTCCCCGAGAATCCCGCGAGGCTCTCGTCCCCGAAACGGTCGAACCGGTACTCGCTGAAGCGGTCGAGGTTGTTGCCGCCGAGGTAGTCCAGCTCGACCTTGAGCTTCTGGAATTTCGGCAGATACCACTCCTTGAACGCCGTCAGCTTCCAAGTGCGGAATGATCCTTGCGCGGAATCGAACGTCGGATCGACGAACGTCGCCGTCGTGTTGTCGAACAGTCCCCAGCGCTCCCACCGGGAGCGCCGCGACGCCGTGCCCGCCACCGTGATCGAGTACCCCATGCGATTGAACTCGAGCTGCAGCGTGCCGGCGTACACCTGGTGGTCCGAGGGCAGGACGAACGAGAGGTCGGTGCCGTTTGCAACGTTCTGCGCTGCGAGAGCGTCCCGCGCGTCGGAGCTCTCCGAGTACGCGTTCCACGAGAGGTCGCCGATGACCGCCAGCTTGAAGAAGGCTCCCAGCGGATAGCCGAGACGGCCCGTCAAGTACTGGCTGCGGCGGCGGACTCGCTGGGCGAGGTCCTCTTCGCCGTTGACGAACAGCTTGTCGTCGAGCTTCAAGCCGACGAGCGAGGCCTCGGCGCCCAGATCGAGCTTGGTGCCGCCGACGGAAGGGTCGGTGAAATTGACGTAGGCGTAGACGCCGGCGAAGAAGACGTTGATCTGAAGGTTTTTCTTCGCCAGGTCGTAGTCGAACCAATTGACTCCCGCCAGGGGGACGACGCCGCCGAGAGCGTCGTCCTTCACCGCGCCCGCCAGCCCGAAGAGCGCGCTCGATTTGACGTGCTCCTGGACGGTGCGCTCGCCGCCGGGCTGCTTCTCGAGATACCGGAACCCTTGGTCGGTGTCGCGCAGAACCTGATCGTCGGAGGAGTACGCTTGCTTCAGCGCCGCGTCGAACTGATCCTCCGGGCCGTTGATCTCGAATCCGGTGAGGGTCAGCTCCCGGCGGACGACGAAGTTCCGCCCCCAGCCGCTCCAGAGCTGCTGGCCGTCCACCCTTCCGATCAGCATGTAGGTGGCTCCGTCGGGACCGGTGAGGGGAACGTAAGCGTCGGTCTCCTCGTTCTGGAGGACGGGCGGCTCCTTCAGGTTCGTTTGGATGACGGCCGTGCGCAGCCGCGCGAACGACTCTTTGTCGATCCACACGCGGCCTTGGTAGAGGCTCTTGCCCGCAAACTCCGCGGCGGGCTCGAACGAGAGGACGTAGGCCGGCCTCCCCGCGATCGTGTCCTCGCCGGCGAGCTTGTACTCGTAAGTCTTGTCGAAGGTCAGGTCGAGTGGAAGCGTCACGACCTTCTCCGGCTGGATGAGCGGGAGCTGCGGGATCTTCTTCCACGTGATCACGTTGCCGTTGACGTAGTACTTCGTTTGCTGCCATTCGAGCTTCGTGCCGCGGCGCCAGAAGTACGTGCTGTCGATGCCCACGTCGATGGAGCCCCCGCCCTGGGCCAGCTTGTAGTGGATGTCGGCGCGCCCTTTGGCGATCCAGCGTGCGAGGCGGTCGTCCTGGATCTTCTGGACCTGGCGGTGCCTCGCGATGATCTCTTCGGCGGTCAGACCGCGCGTCGTCGCGACGCGAACGTCTTCCGCCGCGACGTCGAGCCCGGGCTGGTTGACCGCCGCCCGCGCCCAGTCGACGGCCATGGGATGATCCGCCGTCAACAGCCGCAGAGCCTTCGCCTTCTGTCCGGGAACGGCGGCGGGCCCCGTCTTGTACGCGGCTCCGGTTACGAGATCGATCACCTCGGGATCCTTGACGTCGATCGTGTCGAGCATGAGTCGAGACTGGTTGTCCGGCGATGCGTTGGGCGGTGCCTGATAGACGACGAGGGTGGCAAAGTCCTTCGCCCGGAGAAAACGGCCGACGACCATCGCCCCCTCCGCGACGTCTCCGTCCGGTGTTCGCACGGCCAGTCCGCCCGGGGGGGCTGGGCCGTACCCGCCGGACAATCGCGATTGCAGCTCGGTGACCGCGCGCACGACCGGTTCGACGCTCTCGCCCGTGCCGGGCAGCGTAACGAGCGCCGCGCGCGCGGAGGAAGCGAGCGCCTCCACGGCGCCTCGAAAGGCAGCCCACGGCTCCGTCTCGGCGGGGGCGACATAGGCGTGCAGCTCCGCCGCCGGAGGGTGGAGAACCGCCTCCGCGGCGAATGCGGAAACGCCGGTCGCAACCTCGGCGCCCGTCGCGAACGACACCGGAAGGACGTCGACGTACGGCGCGCTGTCGTTCTCCCAGAGCGCCTTCTGCCAGTTCAGCGCATCCGCCCCGACGGCGCCTTGCGCGACGCGCACGTCGACCCCGCGCGCCTTGGCCTCGGCCTTGACGGCCAGCGCCGATGACTTGAGCACGAACGCGTAAGCCACCGGGTCGAACGAATGTTCAGGGCTCTCGCCGATCTCGATGACCGCGACGTGCCCGCCGAGAGTCGCCACCGCGCTTCGGAGCAGCGACGTCCACGCGTCGAGCCAGGCGGCACCCGGCAGCTCACCGGCACCTGCCTCCCGCGGATGCAGGGGCGTCTCCCCGCGCAGGCAGAGCGTCACGCGCGTGCCTCGCGCCGCGAGCAGCTCCAACAGGGGTTGGATCGAGGACCAATCGTAAGCTCCCGCCGCGGGCTCGACGGCCGACCATTCGACGGTCACGCGCACGTCGATCGGGTGGTCGGAATCTTTCGCCGCGAGAGCATCGGGCACGGATGCGGACGCGAGAGCGACGCCGAGCGCGGGGCTCGGCACCTCGGGTTCCGATGCGGCGGTGACGGTCGCGAGGAGGAGGCCGACCAGCGCGAGCTCGAGGCGAAGGGGGGACACTCGGCGTCTCCAGGCGAACTTCGCGTGACGGCAGAGTCATTGTTGGTCGCGCTTTCATCGATGTCAATCCGGAGGCCCGCGCGGCCCCGTGCTATAACGACCGGCCGGAGTTTTCTTGAGCCAAGAGATCGTGCTGGCCGCCCCCGTGCGAACCCCGATCGGCCGTTTTGGCGGGGGGCTCGCCTCGGTGTCGGCCGTCGAACTGGGCGTGACCGCCGCGAAGGCGGCGATCCACCGAGCGGGGATCGCGCCGGATGCCATCGATCAGACGATCTTCGGACATGCCCGCCAGGCCGGCTGCGGTCCGAACAGCGCGCGGCAGGTGTCCGTGCGGTCGGGAGTTCCCGTCGAGAAACCAGCGTACGCGATCAATCAAGCCTGCCTCTCCGGCATGCAAGCGATTCTCGCCGGTGCGCGCGCCGTGCGCGCCGGAGAAGCGGAGGTCGTGCTCGCCGGGGGCACCGAATCGATGAGTCGCGTTCCGTACATGCTCGACACGCGCTGGGGCACGCGGATGGGGAACATCGAGGCGATCGACCTCATGTCTCGCGACGGCTTCCTCGATCCCCTGTCGGGGAAGATCATGGGCGAGACCGCCGAGACTCTCGCGCGGCAGTACGGCATCTCCCGGCAGGAGCAGGACGAATACGCCGCGGAGACACAACGGCGCTGCGAGGCCGCGCGCAAGGCCGGTCGATTCCGCGACGAGATCGTCCCGGTCGAGGTCGCGACCGGAAAGAAGACGTCGATCGTCGCCGACGACGAGCACCCGCGCGACGGCGTGACGGCGGCCTCGCTCCAGAAGCTGCAGCCGGTGTTCGCCGGGGACGGCACCGTGACCGCCGGAAGCTCGAGCGGGATCACGGACGGCGCCGCCGCGATGCTGGTGCTGAGCGCGCAGTCGGCCCGCCGCCTCGACGTCCAGCCGGTCGCCCGGATCGTCGGATGGCGGGTCGACGGCGTGCCTCCCGAGATCATGGGAATCGGCCCGGTCCCGGCGGTTCGCCATCTCCTGGCCTCGACCGGCATCGGGCTCGATGCGATCGATCTCGTCGAGCTGAACGAGGCGTTCGCCGCCCAGGTGCTGGCGGTCGATCGCGAGCTGAGATTCGATCGGGCGCGGCTCAACGTCAACGGTGGCGCGATCGCGCTGGGACATCCCATCGGTTGCTCCGGGGCTCGTATCGTCGTGACCCTTCTCCACGAGCTCGCGCGGCGAAAGGGCCGGTACGGCCTCGGGACGCTCTGCGTTTCGGGCGGCATGGGCGGCGCCCTCCTCGTGGAGCGTGCGTGACCGCGCCGCAAGCCGACGCGGGGACGGTCCGGCTCGCGACCGCTTCCGGTCTCGGACGGATCACGATCGACCGCCCGCCGGTCAACGTGTTGACCACCGTGATGATGCGGCAGCTCGCGGCCGCGCTGAGGCAGGTGGCGGCCGAAGAGTCGGTCCGCGTCGTTCGTCTCGAGGCGGCCGGAAAGGCGTTCTCGGCGGGCGTCGACGTCGGGGATCACGTCGGGGATCGCCTTCCGCCCATGATGGAGGCCCTCGCCGACTTGTTCTCGGCCTTCGAGGCGGTGCCGCAGCCGATCGTCGCCGCCGTTCACGGCGCCGCGCTCGGGGGCGGGATGGAGCTCGCTCTCGGATGCGATCTGGTGGTCGCATCCGAGACCGCCACGTTCGGGCAGCCGGAGATCAAGCTCGGTGTCTTCGCGCCGCCGGCGACGGTGCTTCTGCCCCGGCGGATCGGCCTGGGCCCCGCGACGCGACTGCTCCTGACCGGTGAGACGGTCGCCGCGTCCGAAGCCAGGCAGCTCGGGCTCGTCGATGCGGTGTTTCCATCCGACGAGTTCGACGCGCTCTCTTCGGCGTGGATCGACAGGCTCTTGGGGCTCTCGGGGGCGGCTCTGCGCCTCGCCAAGCGCGCGCTCAACGAGGCGTCGCGGCTCTCGGTGCGCGACGCGCACGCGCGACTGCACGACATCTATACGAACGAATTGATGGCGACGGCGGACGCGCACGAAGGCCTGAGCGCGTTCGTCGAGAAGCGCCCGGCGGTCTGGAAACAGCGCTAGCGGCGTCGGGGAGAGATCATGGGGCTCGGCTCGTACTTCCAGGGTCTGGACTACGCGAATATCGAATCGCTCCTGAGCGATGAAGAGAAGATGATCCGCGACACCGTTCGGGAGTGGGTGACCGCCGAGGTGCTCCCGGTGATCGAGCATCACTTCCGCGAGGGAACATTCCCGAACCACCTCATCCCGGCGGTCGCCGAGATGGGTCTCCTGGGGGCCAACCTTCACGGCTACGGCTGCGCGGGGCTCGGGGCGGTGGCCTACGGGCTGATCATGCAGGAGCTCGAGCGGGGCGATTCGGGGCTCCGTTCGTTCGTCTCGGTGCAGGGTGGTCTCGTGATGTATCCGATCCACGAGTTCGGCAGCGAGGAGCAGAAGCAGAAATGGCTGCCGGCGCTCGCGAAGGGCGAGGCGATCGGGGCGTTCGGTCTCACCGAGCCGGATCACGGCTCCGATCCGGGAAGCATGAAGACGCGTGCTGTCCAGAAGGGCGACCGCTGGATCCTGAACGGCGCGAAAGCGTGGATCACGAACGGATCCGTCGCGGACGTCTCGGTCGTCTGGGCGAAGACCGAGGACGGCATTCGGGGGTTCCTCGTGGAGAAAGGGACTCCGGGGTTCACCGCTCCCGATCACACGGGGAAGTTCTCGCTGCGCGCGTCGGTGACCTCCGAGCTGATCCTGCAGGACGTCGAGGTCAAGGCGGATGCGCTCCTCCCCGGGTCGAACGGACTCAAGTCGCCTCTGATGTGCCTCACGCAAGCGCGGTACGGCATCGCTTGGGGGGTCATCGGGTTGGCGCAGTGCGTGTTCGACGAGGCGCTGAGATACAGCCAGCAGCGGATCATGTTCGGAAAACCGGTGGCCGCCTTCCAGCTGACGCAGCGCAAACTCGCCTGGATGGCGACGGAGATCACGAAGAGTCAGCTCCTGAACCTGCAGCTCGGCCGGTTGAAGGAGGCGGGAAAGATCACGCCGCAGCAGGTCTCGATGGGTAAGATGAACGGATGCCGCGTCGCTCGCGAGTGCACGCACTACGCGCGCGAGATCCTGGGAGCGAACGGTGTGGCGGACGAATACCAGACCGGCCGCCACTTCTGCAACATCGAGGCCGTCTACACCTACGAAGGGACCGATGACATCCACACGCTGATCGTCGGCCAAGAGCTGACCGGGGTCGCGGCGTTCGAATAGACCAGTGAACCGACGGCGCTACGGGCGCGCGACGACCTTGAATTGGAGTCGTCCCTTCGCGGGCAGCGGCCCGTAGGCAATCCTCAGTCGGGTCGTCGGGATCGCCACCCCGAAATCGGGCCACCACTCCCACGGCCCGGGGTTGATCGGCGCGGAGGCGACGATCTCTGCGATGACACGGTCCGACGTGATCGTGGCGCGAACGCCGTCGACGGAAACGCGAGCCTCGGGGTGCAGGATCAGCCAGGCTTCCGAGATTCCCCGGGTCCCCTCCACGGTGTCATCGACGACGAACTCCGAAACGCGACCGCGGACCGTCCGACGGTGCGTTCCCACGCCGGAGAGCCGTCGGAAGCCGTCGTGGCTTGCCGTGAGATCGAGGTCGCCAGTCTCGAGAGCGACGCGCTCGACGGCGACGTTCGCGCGCCGTCCGACGCGAAACGACCCGAAGAAATCGCATTGATCGGCACCATCGACGGTGACGGTGTTATGCGAGGCGGTCGCCTTCGACCGGTCGCGCTTCGGACCCGCCGCGTATTCGAAGACGCCTGTGTCGACCAGAAGTCGCCGGCCCGCGACGGTCCACTCGAACGCAAGGATGTCGCCGTGGCCGTGGCCCGGGAGGAAGTCAGGTGCGATGCGCCCGGCGTCGACGAGGAGCAGGTCGCCGCCGTTTCTTAGGCCGAAGTATCCGGCGGCTTCGAATTCGAACTCGGGCCGCTGGACCGGCCGCTGTCCCGAAATCGCCGCCCAGGCCGCCAGAAGGTCGTTGGCGCCGTAGGCCATGTGTAGACCACCATCGTTGAACAGGCTCGGCAGTCCGTCCGGGTGCGTCGTGTCCGCCAGCGCTTGTGCCATCGCGGCCAAGCGTGACGCGAGCCGCTCCTTCAGGGGACCGCCGCCGAGCACTTCGTGACATTCGAGGAGATCGGCGAACACCTGAGCGTGGTAGGCCGGCGACCTCTCGAAGTGCAAGCCGTCGGGAAGAATCTGCTCGCTCAGCTCGGGCGCGAGCAGGGAGATCGCGCGCTCCTGCCAGCGGCGGCCGGCGTTGCACCGCAAGAATCGCGCGCCGAAAAGAAGCGCTTTGAGGTTCTTGATCAGATGGTTGCCACGGACGTCGAGCTCCAAGTTGGACTCGAGAAAGAGCAGCTGCTCCAGGAGTGAGCGAGCCGCCGCGGCCACGAACTCTGGGGTGAGCTCGCCGCGCCGGCGATCGATCTGCTGCATCCAGACCACCACGCGAAGAGACAGCGCGTAGCTGCTCCATGAGTCGTACCAGAAGCGCGGCGCGTAGGGCGGATTGGACGCGATCCAGTCCGCGACGATGCGCTCGAGCTCGACGGCGCCCACCTCCTCCAGGAATTCGTGATAGTGGAGGTGAAATCCCCACAGCTGTGAGACGCGTCCGGACGACGCGAGGCGCCAGTCGATGGTCCGATCGAACGTGACTTCGTGCCCCAGAAGTCGAACCAGAATCGTGTCTCCGGAGCGCCGGATCATCCCGGAGCGCGGCGGCAGCGGTTGCGGGGCGTCGGCCAGGACGAGCCCTCCCATCAACGACTCCGCCCGCGCGCGAAGGGCGTTGAGAAGCGTCTCCGCCCGTCGCTCGGCGACGAGCCGCGCCACCATGCGCCTCGCGCGCCACGCGAGCTGCGCGGGGCGCGTGTGCCGAATGGATGCGGCGTTCCGTAGAAGGCGGCGCATGGCGTGGCCGCTACCTTATCAAGCCCGTACGATCCTCGCGGGACTCTAACCGCGCGCCGACCCGTCGCGCTCGCCGCTCCTCACCGTCACGACGAATCGTCGCTGGACGAGGGTGACCGCCCCATCGCCGAACAGAGGGAGGAAGCGTCCGGAGGCGTTCAGGTAGTCCTTCACGCGGCTCCTCTCCTGCGGCATGACGATGATCATCGTGCCCACGACGCTGATTCCGCCCGCGAGCGACATACGGACCGGGACCGCGTTCCCCGTCGCACTCTCGCGCGCGAGCTCGCGCGCGGGCTCGCCCGTCACTTGCACCCAGATGATCCCGGCTTTGTTGAGGAGAAAGCTGTCCTTGCCGGACACCAGCGGGATGAAGTCCTCATCCGTAGCGTTGAGGAGGTGCAGAACGTCCTCGGGTTGACCTCCGGCGCTCCCCTCGGCGGTGAACAGGGTCCCGTCCAAGGTGCGTCCGTCGTCGACGAGGATCCGGACCGGCACCTCCCGGCGGGGAACGCGGTACATCTCCATGGTTCGAGGGAATCTAGGCCCCGGGGCGTCGGTTCGCCAGAGGGGGGGCGCGAAGGCTTGCCCCGGCTCGCATCCGGCCTAGATTTTTCCACCGAGGAGCCCGATGCCGGTCCAAGGGAATCTGGCCACGATGTCCCTGACCGAGATCCTCCAATGGCTGGGAAACGCCGGCAAGACCGGAACCCTGTCCATCGAGAGGAACAAGGTCGTGAAGCGGATTCTCGTCCGCGCCGGGCGGGTCATCGCCTGTGCCTCGCAGGAGCCGGCCGACATGCTCGGCCACTTCCTCGTCTCGCGCGGCAAGATCACCGAGGAGACGCTGAGAAAGGCGCTCGCCATCCAGGAGACCCAGCGCGCCCACCTGGGGCGAATCCTCGTGTCGACGGGCGCCCTCCGGGAGGACGAGCTGAGGGTCGTCCTGGAGGACAAAGCCCAGGAGACGATCTTCGGGCTTTTCGACTGGGACGACGCGGAGTTCCGGTTCGCGGACGGCGAGACCGCCGATCCGAACATCTTCGCCGTGAACATGCGAGTCGAGGACATTCTCCTGCGCGGGGCGCAGCGCTGGGACGAGATGCAGCGCTTCCGGGCGGTGTTCAACGATCCCGGCATCGTCCTCGCGCGAACCTCGCGCGTGCCGCCCGCTGAGGTCTTCCGGAACCGCATGGCGAAGCGCATCTTCGAATCGATCAACGGCGAGCGGACCGTTGCGGAGATCCTCCTGCACGCCCACGGGTCCGAGTACCTCGTCACCAAGTTCCTCTACGAGCTCCACCGCGCCGGCGTCGCCGAGGTCGTCGGCGTCAAACAAATCGAGCGAGAGCCCGAGCCTGGCCCGCCACCCGCGGAGGCCGAGGAACTGCTCCCTCCCCCGCCGGCTCCCGTGCCTCGACCTGCAGCGACGAAGCCCGTCGCGACGGCCCCCGTCGCGCCAGCTCAGAAACTCAAGGCGATTCCGGCCGCTGCGCCGCCCGAGTCCTCGGTTGATCAAGACGACCTCGAATTCGCGCGTCGGTTGCTCGACCGCGGCGAATTCGACTCCGCCCTCGAGATCCTCGACCGCGCGTACAAGGCGAACCCCGGGGATGAGGCGTTGCGGCGCATCCTCGCGGAAGCCGAGGCGTCGTTCGTCGAGAAGGCCTACCGGCACTATCTCCCGCCGTCGAAGATCGTCGCGCTGGCCCGAGAAGTCGAATCCCTGACGGCGGAGCGGCTCTCGCCCACGGAATTCTTCCTCCTCAGCCGGATCGACGGCACGTGGGACGTCAAGTCGATCATCCAGATCACTCCGCTTCGCGAGGTCGACGTCCTGCGCACATTGAAACGGATGCGCGAGAAAGGTCTGATCGACCTCCACGACCCTGTCGCCGCCTCCGCCTAGCGCTCCAGAATGACGACCGCGGCGGCCACGCGGGGTTGATGCGTCAGGCTCACGTAGGACCGGGTGACGCCCAGCGCGGCCGCGCGCCGTGCCGCCCCGCCGTGGAGCACCAGCTGCGGTGGTTGGTCCGCGGGTCGCGAGATTTCGACGTCCCGGAAGCCGAGGCCGTCAGCCCAACCCGTCCCCAGGGCCTTGAGGCAGGCCTCTTTCGCGGCGAATCGAGCCGCGTAGGCGAGCAAACGATCCGGCCGTCCATCGCACGCGGCTCGCTCGGCGCCCGTGAATACGCGCTCGAGAAACCGATCCTCGTGGCGTTTGAGCGCCTGAGCGATCCGGTCGACCTCGACGACGTCGATCCCGAGCCCGACGACCACCCGGATCCCTCCTCCCCGCCCCGGCCGACCAGCCGAGCTTCCGGTGGTATACTCACCGTCCCACGACGGCCCGGGCTCGTCTCGGAAACAGTTTACTCACAATAGCTTATGACGACGTCCCGGATCCCGGGGTGGACGGGTCCGAGCGAGGGAGCTCCATGGCGCGGTCGGAACGAGAGGTCGTGACGCGGCTCGGGACGGTGGGGTTGACCCGCGCGGTCAACGACGTCCTGGACCAGGCCCGCGTGATCCGTCTCGCGAACGCCGTCGGTCTCTCCTATCCCGGCATGCGCACTCAGTCGCAAAAGCGATCCCGGCTGATCGCCGATCTGGTGGAGAAGGCCGGCCGGGACGACACGGCGAGCCTCGCCGTCGTGCGATCGCTTCGGAAGGAGACGACGGCGCTCGCCCGCGAATGGGCCGCGCTGACCGTCGAAGGTCGGACCGCCCGGCTCGCCGAATCGGGAGCGGCCTCCGCCAACGGCCGCCTCGGCGCCTACCTGTTCGTCGCCGCCTCCGCGGCCCCCGAACCCCCCGTCGAAGACGCGTTGAACGGCATGCTCGCGCGCGTCGAAGCACGCGAGTCCACGAGCGCCGTGGCGGCTCACGCGACGGGCAAGGAGACGCTGACGAAGGAGGCCCAAAGACTGCGCAAGAAATGCGCCGAGCTCCAAAAAAAAGTCCGCTATCTCGAAGGCCAGATTGCGAAAACCAAGGACGTCGAGAAGGCCAACAAGCGCGACCTGCTCCAGCGCAAGGGTGAGCTTGCGGAGGCGCGCATGCTCGTCGAGAGGCTTCGAAAGGAGCTCGACGAGAAGAGAGGTGGGGCGGCGGAAGCGGGCACGCCCGCGAAACCGGCGGCGACCCTGCCCGGCCTCGAGGAGCTGGACCGCTCCGTCAAGCGGCTGGCCACCGAGCAGAGGCGCTTGACCCATCGCATCGAGAAGATCGCCGAGACGCCGCCCCCGCAGCCCGCGGCCTCGACCGAGTCGATCGCGCCCCTGGTCGACGGGCTTCAGGAGATTCAAAAGGATGTCGCCTCGCTGCGGCGCGAGCGGAAGAAGGACATCCAGGAGCAGGCCCGACGGCTCGACGACATGGCGGCCGCCGTGGAGGCGGCGCGGAACGCCGTCGAGGCGTCGCCCAAGGCGTCCCGGGCGGCCGCTCGCAAGAAAGGGGAGCCGGAGCGCGTGGGGGTCTTCATCGACGTTCAGAACATGTACTACTCCGCGCGCCAGCTGAAAGGGAAGCTCGATTTCGACGCCCTCCTCCAGGCATGCGTCCTCGATCGGCGCTTGATCCAAGCATCGGCGTACGTGGTCGAATCGAAAGAAATCGATCAGTCGGGGTTCATCGCGATGCTCCAGCAGCGCGCGATCGAGGTGCGGCGCAAGACCCTCAAGGTGCGAGCCGACGGCTCGATGAAGGGCGACTGGGACATGGAGATGGCGCTGGACATCCTCGACATGGCGCCGAAGCTCGACGTCGTCGTGCTCGTGTCCGGCGACGGCGACTTCACCTCGCTGGTCCGGCGCGTCAAGACCATGGGGCCGAAGGTCGAGGTCGTGGCTTTTCCACGCAATACGGCGAAATCCCTCCTCGAGGCGGCGGACCGGTTCCACCCCCTCGATCGAAAGGCGATGATCCGGGCGGACGCGCCGCCATCGGCGGCGGAGGTCGAGCGCTCGGCGGCGGTTCAGGAATCCTCGAACTGAATCCTGCCGGCCGCCGAGACGCGAAGATGCCGTCGGCTCCCCTTCCACTCCGGAAGGACGTAAACGCGCCCCTCCGAGGGTGGGCCCGCGACGAGCTCCTTCTCGACGTGAAAGTGCCCCAACACGACGGCGTCCGAAGGGTTGCGGAGGTGCGGGGCCGCGTAGGCTTGGACGGCGTCCACGGGGAAGGCTCGCTTCATGTCCGCGTTGCTCCCGCGCATGCCACCTTCGATGCGCTCGGCGATCGCAAAGCGTCTGGCCCTGGGAACCGCCGAAAAGAGCCACCAAACAGGGGCGGAGCGGGACAGGCTGCGCCAGATCCGGTACTGGAGATCCTCCCGATTGACGAGGTCCCCGTGGGAGGCCCAGAGCCCGCGCCCGCCCCAATCCTCGCTTAGCCCGGTATCGCTGACGGCGTCGAACGCGCTCCCCAGGTGCTGCGCGGCGACTCGGTAGTCGCGATTCCCCTCGAGATAGTGGATCTCCGTTCCCGACGACCTCATCTCACGGAGGCAGCCGACGACCGCGCGGTGATGGTCCTGCTGGAGCTCGGGGGCGCCGAGCCAGAGATTGAACAGGTCGCCCATCAGGACGATGCGGCCGGCACGAGGCGCCAGTCCGCGGAGATAGGCCAGGAACGCGGGCAGGTCGGGATCGGCGCGGTCGAGGTGAACGTCGCCGACGAAGACGAGATCGCTACCGGAGCGCAAGGAACGACTCCCGGAACGGCGCCAGCCTGCCTGCGACGATCGCCTCGCGCATCGTCGCCATGAGGCCGAAGTAGTAAGCGAGATTGTGGATCGTGTTGAGACGCGAGGCGAGGATCTCGTTCGAGACGTAGAGGTGGCGGAGATAGGCCCTCGAATAGCGGGCGCACGCCTCGCACGCGCACGCCGGATCGAGGGGGCGCGGGTCGCCGCGAAACTCTTCGCGCTTGATGTTGATTTTCCCTTCCGAGGTGAACAGCGTGCCGTTCCGCGCATTGCGTGTCGGCAGGACGCAATCGAACAGGTCGATCCCTGCGGCGACGGCCTCGACGAGGTCCTCGGGCCGTCCCACGCCCATCAGGTAGCGCGGACGGTCGGCGGGAAGACACCCGGCCGTGAACCGAGAGATCCCCGCGATGGCATCCGGCGGCTCTCCGACGGAGACACCGCCGATCGCATAGCCGGGAAAATCGAGCGCCGTGATCTCGCCGGCGCTTCGCTCGCGGAGCCCCTCGTCCATGCCGCCCTGCACGATGCCGAACGGGACGCCGGGACCTCGGTAGGCGGCCCGGCTCCGGCGCGCCCAGCGCGTCGTCCGCGCGACTGCGGCCTCGACGGCGGCGGTCGTCGCGGGGAGCGAAGGGCACTCGTCGAGGACCATCGCGACGTCGGATCCGAGCGCCGCCTGGATCTCCATGCTCGTCTCCGGCGTCAGCCGGTGGGTCGACCCGTCGAGGTGCGACCGGAACGTCACGCCATCCTCGTCGAGGGTTCGCAGCCCTTTCATGGAGAACACTTGAAAGCCGCCGGAGTCCGTCAGGAGTGGACCTGGCCAGTTCATGAAGCGATGGAGGCCGCCGAGCCCACGGATCAGCCCGTGCCCGGGCCGCAGAAAGAGATGGTAGGTGTTGGCGAGCACGATCTGCGCGCCGCAGGCGTGGAGCTCATCCGTCGTCACCGCCTTCACGGCGCCCTGGGTGCCCACCGGCATGAAGGCCGGCGTCTCGACGCGGCCGTGCGCCGTCGTCATGACTCCGCGCCGCGCCACGCCGTCCCGAGCCGTCACCTCGAACCCGAACGAGCTCACCCGGACCTCACGAGCATGGCGTCGCCGTAAGAGTAGAAACGATATCGCTCCTGCACGGCGACGCGGTATGCCGAGAGCACGGCGCTCGTGCCCGCGAAGGCGCACACCAACATGAGAAGGGTCGATCGCGGAAGGTGGAAATTCGTCACCAGGGCATCCACGACACGAAATCGAAAGCCAGGATAGATGAAGAGCGCCGACCGTCCGGTCCCCGGCCTCACGTCCCCGCGCTCGTCCGCTCGCTCCTCGAGAGTGCGCACGACGGTCGTTCCAACGGCAACCACGCGTCGGCCTCGCGAGCGCGCGCGACGAACGGCCTCCGCCGTCGCCACGGGAAGCGCGAACGCTTCGTCGTGCATCTCGTGGGCTTCGACGTCGGCGACACGAACCGGCGCGAACGTACCCAGCCCGACCTGCAACGTGATGAAGGCGACCTCGATCCCGCGGGCCTCGAGACCCGAAAGCAGCTCCTTGGTGAAATGGAGCCCCGCGGTGGGCGCCGCGACGGCCCCTCGAGCCCGCGCATAGACGGTCTGGTAGCGCTCGCGATCGAACTCAGCCCGCGGGTCGTCGTCGCCCCTGCGGATGTAGGACGGGAGAGGGATCTCCCCCGAGGTTTCGAGCGCGCTCCAGATGTCGCCGCCGGGCGCGACGAGCTCGACGCGCCAAAGATCCCCCTCCCGCGCGAGGGGAACGATCCGGAGTCCACCGGAGACGGCGATCCCCGTCCCCGGTCGGACCGACTTCGATCCGGACAAGAGGGCGCGCCAGACCGAGGCTCCTTTCGAGTCGTCGACCGGCTCCAGCAGAAGTGCCTCGATCTGCCCTCCTGTCGGCTTGACGCCGCGCAGTCGGGCCGGGATGACCTTGGCGTCGTTCAGGACGACCAGGTCGCCCGCATCGAGCTCCAACGCCAATTCGCAGAAGCGCCGATGGGACAACGCGCCGATTCGCCGGTCGACCACCATCAGGCGCGAGGCGTCGCGCTTCCCCTCGGGCTCCTGCGCGATGAGATCGCGGGGGAGCTCGAAGTCGAACTCCGCGACCTTCATCGCCCGACGACCGAGCGCAAGACCCCGAGGTTCATCCGGTCCTCGGCCAGGTCCTCTCCTTTGTCCGTCTCGAGGACCATCGGCAGCTCGCGGAACCGCTCGTCGTTGAGAATCAGCCGGAACGCGTCGAGCCCCAGCTTCCCCTTCCCGATGTGCTCGTGGCGATCGCGCCGGGATCCCAGGTCACCCTTCGAGTCGTTGAGGTGGAAAGCGCGAATCTTGTCGAGCCCGACCGCGTCCTCGAGGGCGGCCATCGTCTCGCGATACGCCGGTGAGGTGCGGAGGTCGTACCCCGCGGCCAGCGCGTGACAGGTGTCGAAGCAGATCCCGATGCGGTCGCCGTGCTTCGTCGCCCGGATCATCTGGCCGAGCTCCTCGAACCGAGCACCCAGCGTCGAGCCCTGGCCCGCCGTATTCTCGAGGAGCACGCCGGCGCCCGGCGTCTTCCCTCGGGTGAGCGCGCGATCCATCGCTTTCGCCACGCGAGCGATGCCGGCCGCGACCCCGGACCCCACGTGCGCGCCGGGATGGACGACGAGCCAGGGAATGCCCAGCTCGGTGCATCGTTCGAGCTCGACGGCAAAGGCGGTGACCGACTTCTCCCAGAGCGCGGGATCGGGCGAAGCGAGGTTGATCAGGTAGGACGCGTGGGCGAGCGTGTACCTCTCCAGTCCGGCAGTCCTCGCCGCTTCCCGATAGGCCGCCACCTCGCCGTCGGCGAATGGCCGTGCGGCCCACTGATTCGACGACTTGACGAACACCTGGAGCGCCGTGGCCTCCACCGAGCGCGCCCGCTCGATCGCGGACGGCATTCCGCCCGCGATCGACATGTGGGCACCGAGTCTCGGAGCCGCGTTCATGCCTCGGCCATCGCGCGCCGGACCGTTCGGGCCGAGAGGCGTCCGCCGCGCGCATCGAGACGGCCCAGGATCCCCAGGCGGGAGAGCGCGAAGTCGAACCGGGTTGGATCGTCGGGGTCGAGCGCTCGCAGCCGCGAGGTGACCTCTTTCGCCATCGCCCAGCCGGGCGACCTGCGGCGGGTCCAACCCAGCGCCCGCACGACCCGGATGAGGTGCGTGTCGAGGGGAAGCACGAGGCGCGAGCGCGATACGCGGCGCCACACGCCGCAGTCGACGCCGTCATCCGGCCTGATCATCCACCGCAGGAACAAGCAGGATCTCTTGCAGGCCGAACCGTCGGCCGGGAGCGGCAGAAGCCAGCGGGCGCCGTGGCGTCGGGGCACGCCACCGTTGCCGACGAACGGGCGCGCATCCAGCGAGAACAGGCGCGCGCCGAACGCATTGAGCGCGGCCTCCAGGGTCGGTGCGCTCGGTTCCTCGTCCCCCTCGAGGAAGAACGCCTCGAGCGAGCCCGCGCGCTCCTTCGCTTGACGGACGAGATGGATCAGCAGCGCCACGTCGCAACCGCTCGTGAAGCGATGGACGAACCCGTCGAGCCGGCTTGCATGTCGTGCCGGATCGAACGCGGCGACGAAGCGCGCCGGGTGCCGGCCGATCCGCGCGAGGAGGTCGTCGAGGCTTCCGCGGATCGACGCGACGCGGCCGTACGCCAGGCCCGCGGCGATGAGCCCCACGATCTCACGATCCTCGGGATCGTCGAACCGACGGACGATCCCGACGGGATCGCTATCGAGGAACCGGCGGTCGTACCGGAGGCAGAGCTCCTCGAGAGCCTGCTTCAGGGCCATCGGAGTCGAAGCGGGGCGCGCCACGCCGCAAGGATACCAACGGGGCGCCGTTCAGCGCGCCAGCCAAGCCACGAGCGCCGTGAGCGCGGCGACCGCGACCACGACGGCCGCGGTGATCATGCGCGCGCTCAGCACTCCGGGCTTGTCCTCGAGCAGCGAGGTCATCGCCCATGGCACCGGCTGCGGTGCGTCCAGATCGGTCCGGACGAGCGTGGCCGCCAGCGCGGCGGCGGGAAGGGCCCGCCGGAACACCTCACGGTTGACGCGCGGAACTTCGGCGGTCCGACCGACTCTCGCGGAGAGCGCTCTCTCGACCCGACGGATGCGTTCGAGCGGCGTCGGGTGCGCGACGTCGGTCTCCGCGACGGCTTCGTCCCCTTGCACGATGGCGACGTGAAGCCGCTGCAGGTAGCGGCAGGCGGAGGCGGGCTCGTATTCGAGATCGAGCATGGCATGAAGAGCGCAGTCGTCGGCATCGCGCTCGCGCCGCCGCCCGTAGCCGAGGCGGGCGAGGTCGACGGCGGCATCGCTCCAGCACAGCCCGTCCGACGCGCCGCGCTCGCGCGCCGTGGCCTGGAAGCCGAGCCGGACGAGCCGGACCGCGGCTTCGCCCGATGCGGCGTGGGCGATCTCATGGCCGAGAACGAAGGCGAGCTCGGCTTCGTCCTCGAGAAACGCGAGGAGTCCTGTGCTGACGAGCAGCGTCCCTGAGGGCAACGCCAGAGTTCTGTGCTCCCGCGTGTCGACCAGCACGACACGAGGTGCGGCCGGAGCCCCGGCGATGCGGGCCGCGATCTGCCGCGCGATGCGATCGAGATAGCTCTGCGCCGTGGGCGAGGTGACGAAGCGCCATCGCGTCGCGAGCGCCGCGCGCACTTCGTTCTCGGCGGCGGAGGAGACGGCCTTGTCGGGGAGCTCGGGCGGCACGTGCCCCGACACGCACGACCGGCAGCGGTGATTGCCGTGCGGCAGGATCGAATCCGCGAGGAACGGAAGTCCGCACGTTTCGCAGGTCAGCACGATCCGCGGCGCGGGTGAGCCGTTGGCGACGCGCGTCCCGCACCGGCTGCAGCGGCGAAGAGAGCGGCCTCCGAACGACGGCGCGGTGACGGCCGGGCCCCTCGACCATGGCTCACCGCAGCGAAGACAGGCGTCGGTGCCTTCGGGGGCCGGCTTGGCTCGCTCGAGGACTACTTCTGCGTGGTCCATCGCCTCCACCCCAGGCCCGCGACCGCGCCCAGCGTTGCTCCCGCCGCGATGCCCGTCACGGTCGTCCCGCCGAGCGTCCAACTGGCCCCCGTGCCGGCGATGGCCCCCGTCGCCATCCAGAGCGCGAACGTCGTCGCTCCGGACCCGGCCGGGGAAACGTCTTCGTGTCCCTCGTCGCCGCCGGAGTCGCCCGCGGGCCCGTCGTCGGTTCTCGCCGCGATCCTATCCTCGGTTGAGAGCGATGGCACGGCCGACGCAAAGGCCCCCGTCAGGGCCATCTCGGGTATCGGCGGCAGCGGCTCGTCCTCTTGCCAGACATCGGGCGGCACGGCGGGGCGCGCTGCGATCGCGGGGAGGCGGCCAGCCGCGCGCGCACCGGGGCCGCGGGAGGCGTTGCCGGCCGAGACGATCCTGTACGGAGCAAGCCGCACGAGGTCGAACGACGTATGGCAGCGGCCGCAGCGGGCGTGAACGAGGACGCTCGGGATCTCGTGTTTGTAGTGCGTGCCGCAGGACGGGCAACTGGCGATCACGACGAGGTCTCCCCGCTGACGATGTCGGGCCGTTCGAAAACGTAGGTCCCGCTGGTTTTGGGGTCAAGGAGTGAGCCGGAACAAGGCCTGGAATCGCAACGTTTTCGGCTCAGCGTGCTATCCTGACGCCTTTCGCCGCGGGGGTTCTCCATGAAGGTCTACGATGCGCCGGAGATTCGCAACGTCGCCGTCATCGGCCATGGCGATTGCGGCAAGACGTCGCTCGTCTCCGCGTTGCTCTACGTCGCGGGGGCGGTGAATCGCCTCGGCCGCGTCGACGACGGAACCGCTACGACGGACTTCGACGAGGAGGAGATCGAGCGCAAGATCTCGCTGCAGACCTCTCTCGCCCACCTCGAATGGCGGGGCAGCAAGATCAATCTGATCGACACCCCGGGCTACGCCGCGTTCGCGGCCGATGCCAAGGCCGGTCTCTCGGTCGCCGACGCGGCCTTGCTCGTCGTCGAGGCGGTGGCGGGAGTCCAGGTCATCACGGAGCGCGTCTTCCAGTACTGCCAGGAATACCAGGTCCCTCGCGTCTTCGTCATCAACAAGCTCGATCGCGAGAACGCGTCCTTCGAGCGGGCTCTGGAGTCGATCCTCGAACGCTTCGACCGCCGGACCGTCCCGATCCAGATCCCGATCGGAGCCGAGGGAAGCTTCGAAGGCGTCGTCGATCTGATCGGGATGAAGGCCCACCGTTACGCCAAGGACGGCTCGGGGGCGGCGACGATCGGCGACGTTCCGCCGGAGATCGCCGAAATGGCGAAGGAATACCACGGAAAGCTCGTCGAGATGGTCGCCGAGAGCGACGACGCGCTCATGGAGATCTTCTTCGAGAGCGGCGATGTCCCCCACGACAAGATGGTTTCCGGCCTCCACAAGGCATTTCTCGAGCGGAAGATCTTCCCGGTCGTCCTCGCGTCCGCCACGAAGGCGGTCGGAACCCGTAACATCCTGGACGTTGCCTTCGATCTGATGCCGGCACCGTCCGAGCGCCCCCCGCGAAGCGGCATCACTCCGGCCACAGGAGCCACCGACTCGCGCCGGCCGGACTCCGGAGCGCCGGTTTCGGCGTTCGTCTTCAAGACGATCGCCGACCCGTACGCGGGCAGGCTTTCGATCTTCCGTGTGATGTCGGGTGCGCTCAGAGGAGATACGCCGGTCCACAATGTCGCGCGCGGAGCGGCGGAGCGGCTCGGCACCGTGAACCTTCTTCAGGGCAAGCAGCTCGTTCCGATCTCCGAATTGCGCGCGGGCGACCTCGGCGTCGTCGCGAAGCTCAAGGAGACGCGAACCTCGGATACGCTCGCCGACCCGGCGCACCCGATCCAATACCCCGCCATCACCTTCCCCGAGCCGGCGATCTCGTTCGCCATCGAGCCGAAATCGAAGGGGGACGAGGACAAGATCTCGACGGCGCTGGCGCGGCTCATGGAGGAAGATCCGGTGCTCCGCGTCAACCGCGATGCGCGGACCCACGAGATGCTGGTCAGCGGCAACGGGCAGGTGCACGTCGAGGTGGCGATCGCGAAGATGCGCCGGAAGTTCGGTGTCGACGCGCTTCTCAAACAGCCGAAGGTCCCCTACCTCGAGACGATCAAACGAAGGGTTCCGGCCACCCAGGGGCGCCACAAGAAGCAGACGGGAGGGCGGGGGCAGTTCGGCGATTGCTGGATCGAGATGGAGCCCCTTCCTCGCGGGGCCGGCTTCGAGTTCGTCGACAAGATCTTCGGCGGGTCGATCCCCCAGAACTTCAGGCCGGCGGTCGAGAAGGGGATCCGCGAGTCGGCCGAGCGCGGCTGGCTCTCCGGGAATCCCGTCGTCGATTTCCGTGTCACCCTGACCGACGGCTCGTACCACGACGTAGACTCCTCGGAAATGGCGTTCAAGATCGCTGGGTCGCTGGCGTTCAAGGCCGCGATGGAGCAGGCGCGCCCGACCATCCTCGAGCCGATCTACTCGATCGAAATCACCGCTCCCGAGGAGTGCATGGGCGACATCATGGGCGATCTCTCCTCGCGGCGCGGGAAGCCGCAGGGAATGGAAACCAAGGGACATTTCCAGATCATCAAGGCGATCGTGCCGCTCGCCGAGATCTTGACGTACGCCTCGACTCTGAAGTCGATCACCTCGGACCGCGGCACCTACCACATGGAGTTCGACCACTACGACGAGCTCCCGGCGCACGTGCAGGAGAAGATCGTCGCCGAGTACGCCCGCCACAAGCAGCAAGAGGCGGAGAAGTAGGCCGGGAGTGACTCGGGATTGGGTGTACATCCGCGAGCTCGGCGAACATGTCGGCGAGACCGTCCTGCTCAAGGGTTGGGTCTATCAGAAGCGCTCCTCCGGAAAGATCCGCTTCCTGGTGCTCCGCGACGGCACCGGGTTCCTCCAGTGCGTCGCCGGTGCGAGGGACGTCACCCCCGAGGCGTTCGAGGCGTTGGACAAGGTGACCGCGGAATCCTCCGTCGCCGTCCGCGGGACGGTTCGCAAGGACGACCGCGCGCCCGGAGGCTTCGAGCTGGGGATCTCCGAGTTCAGCGTGATCCATCTCGCGGCGGAGTATCCGATCCAGCCAAAGGACCACGGCGTCGAGTTTCTCTTCGATCACCGGCACCTGTATCTGCGATCGAGGACCCCGCACGCCGCGCTCTCGGTCCGCAACGAGGTCATCCAGGCCTGCCGCGACTTTTTCTATGAGCGGGACTTCGTTCTGATCGACTCCCCGATCTTGACCCCGAACGCATGCGAGGGGACTTCCACGCTCTTCGAAACGCCCTATTTCGACCAGACCGCCTACCTGACACAGTCCGGGCAGCTCTACCTCGAGCCCGCCTGCATGGCGTTTGGCCGCGTGTATTGCTTCGGGCCGACCTTCCGGGCCGAGAAATCGAAGACGCGACGGCATCTGACCGAGTTCTGGATGATCGAGCCGGAGGTCGCATTTCTCGAGCTTTCCGGCCTGCTCGAGCTGGCGGAGGAGTTCGTCTCTTACGTCGTCGGGCGGGCTCTCGAACGCTGCCGGGAGGATCTCAAGGTCCTCGAGCGCGACACGCGGCTCCTCGAGAACGTCGTTCCGCCGTTCCCGCGACTCACCTACGGCGAAGCGGCCAAGTTCCTCACGGGACCCGAGGCGCAGAAGAAGATGGCGGAGGCCGGGGCGCCCCTCTTCACGCACGGCAGCGACTTCGGCGGGTTCGACGAAACCCTGCTGACGCAGCAGTTCGACCGCCCCGTGATGGTCACGCACTGGCCGGCGGCGATCAAAGCGTTTTACATGCAGCCCGATCCCCAGGATCCCGGCAAGGCGCTGTGCGTCGACGTCCTGGCGCCCGAAGGGTACGGGGAGATCATCGGGGGCTCACAGCGCATTCACGACCACGACCTCTTGCTCGCCCGCATCCAGGAGCACCAGCTTCCGGTCTCGGCGTTCCAGTGGTACCTCGATATCCGCAGGTACGGAACCGTTCCCCACGCGGGATTCGGCATGGGCATCGAGCGCTGCGTCACTTGGATCACCGGGCTTCCGCATCTCCGCGAGGCCGTCCCTTACCCGCGGCAGATCAATCGCCTCTACCCGTGACCCGCACGAAGGTCGGCGTCGTCAGCCTCGGGTGCTCGAAGAATCTCGTCGACACCGAGGTGATGCTCGGACACCTCGACCGAGCCGGGTGCGCCTTCGTCCAGGATCCCGACGACGCGGACGTCCTCATCGTCAACACCTGCGGGTTCATCGAGGCGGCGCGCGAAGAATCGGTGCGGACGATTCTGGATGCGGCGAGGCTGAAAAACGACGGGCGGCTCAAGCGGCTCGTCGTCGCGGGCTGCATGGTTCAGCGCTACCGGGCCGAGCTGGCCCGGGAGCTCTCCGAGGACGTCGACGCCTTCATCGGCTTGGACGAGCTGGACGCCGTCGTGGGCGCAATCCGCGGCGGGCCGCCTGCGCCGGCTCCCGCGCCTCGAAGCGACCTTCCGCTTTTTGGCGATCCGCCGCCCGCGCGCCCCCGGCTCTCGAAGTATCTGTACGGAGCGAGCACGCCCCGCCGGCTCGCGACCCCGCCGTGGACGGCCTTCGTCAAGATCGCCGAGGGGTGCGACCACACTTGCTCGTTCTGCGCGATCCCGTCATTCCGCGGGGCCTTCCGCTCGCGGCGCGCCGACGACATCGTCGCTGAGGTGGAGGCGCTCGCGCGCTGCGGCGTTCGCGAGATCAATCTCATCGCGCAGGATTCGAGCCATTTCGGGCGCGACCTGGGTGATTCCGCGGGGCTGGCCGGGCTGCTACGTCGCCTCGACGCGGTCCCCGGACTGCGCTGGATCCGGGTTCACTACCTCTATCCGAACACGGTGACGGACCGAATCATCGCGGCGCTCGCGGATTGCGAACGCGTCGTGAAGTACGTCGACATGCCGCTGCAGCACGCCCATCCGGCCGTGCTGAAGCGCATGCGCCGCGGCGGCTCGACGCGAAGCCACCTCGATCTTCTCGAGCGGTTTCGCGACGCGATGCCGGACGCGGCCCTGCGCACCACGCTCATCGTCGGCTTTCCGGGCGAGAGCGAAGAGGAGTTCGAGACCCTCCTCGCGTTCGTCCGGACGGCCCGATTCGATCATCTCGGGGTCTTCACGTACTCGCACGAAGAGGGCACCTCCGCGACCCAGCACGACGACGACGTCCCCCCGGAGGTGAAGGAAGAGCGCCGCGATCGACTGATGGCCGCCCAGCAGCAGATCGCCTTCGCCAAGAACGAGGCCCGGATCGGCTCGGTGGCGGACGTGCTCGTCGAGGGAACCCATGCCGACACCGAAGACCTTCTCGTCGGGCGCACGTCGACTCAGGCGCCGGAGGTCGACGGACAGATTCTGATCAACGACGGCCAGGCCGAGCCCGGGACTTTTGCGCGCGTGGTCATGACGGAGACGGCGGGGTACGACCTCGTGGGACGGATCGTCGGTGCCGCCTGAAGCGCCGACGCCGACGTCCTGGGCCGATCGATGGGCCATGATCGTGGCGACGGGTTTCGGGAGCGGCTACGGACCGCTCGTTCCCGGCACGTGGGGTTCGATCCCGGGGCTCGCGCTCGCTTGGGGACTCGACCGCTGGGCCGGCCGGTGGGCGGTCGCGTGCGGCGCTCTGGTCGTCGCTGCGCTCGGCAGTTGGGCTGCCGGGCGCGCCGAAGCACTCCTCGGCGTGAAGGACCCCGGTCGCGTCGTGGTCGATGAGATCGCCGGACAGATGGTCACCTTGCTGTTCCTTCCGATGTCCTCCCGCGTGCTGCTTTTGGGCTTCCTCCTGTTTCGGATGCTCGACGTGGCGAAGCCCTGGCCAGCGCGCCGCCTCGAAGAGCTGCCGGGTGGCTCGGGTATCATGGCCGATGACCTCATGGTCGGCGTGTACGCGAACCTGATCCTGCGCGGACTCGCGCTGTGGCGCCCCGCATGGCTGGGCTTGGCATGAACGTCTGGAATTCTCTCGACGCGTTCCCGACCGGCCGCGAGCCGATCGTCGCGACCATCGGAAACTTCGACGGGGTGCACCTCGGACACCAGGCCATCCTCAAGAGCGTGACCGACGCCGCGAGGTCACGCTCCGCGCGATCGCTCCTGATCACCTTCGACCCTCATCCCCTGGCCGTGGTCGCGCCGTCGAGGCGGCCTAAGCTGCTCCAAACGAAGCGACAGAAGCTCGACTGCTTGGAGGATTCCGGGCTCGACGGTCTCCTCTTGATTCCCTTCGATCGCGAGCTGGCCGCGCTGACGGGAGAAGAGTTCTTCGGGGGCTATCTCGCCGAGCGCATCCGGTTCGCCTCGATTCACGTCGGCAACAACTTTCGTTTCGGTCGGGCCCGGAGCGGCGACACGCGCCTGCTGGAGGTCCTGGGAGTCGAGCTCGGGTTCTCGGTGGTCGTCGTTCCACCGGTGCACGTCGAAGGCGAGATCGTCTCGTCGTCCGCCATCCGGACGGCCGTCGAGGACGGGACGGTCGACAAGGCGCGGCTGATGTTGGGGCGCCCCTTCGCGCTGACCGGAGAAGTGGTGCGCGGGGACGGACGCGGCCGGACCATCGGTTTCCCCACGGCCAACATCGCCGTCGACAACGAGATCGTCCCGCGCCGCGGGGTTTACGTCACGGAGCTCTCGGCGCTCGGCGCGCGCTACCCGTCGATGACCAACGTCGGCGTTCGCCCAACGTTCGGTGGAACGACGCTGTCGGTCGAAACGCACCTGATCGACGTCGAGGAGGATCTCTACGGACAGCGCGTCGAGGTTCGATTCCTGGCCAGGCTCAGGGACGAGCGGAAGTTCGCCGGACCCGCCGAGCTGGCGGATCAGATCGCGCGCGACCAAGCCGCGGCGAACTCGTACTTCTCGGGTCTGACGCTCACGCGCCGGTGAGACGCTCGCGATGAGCGCCCGCGACGAGATCCTTCCGCCCCAGGATGGTGACGACGCCGGCTCGGTCTTGGGCGGCGAGCCCGCGGAGCCCGCATTCCGCGCCTCGGCCCAGGTCGATCCGAGGCTCCTGGCTCCGTCGCGTCGACACGGCTGCTTCGTGACGTTCGAAGGGATCGAAGGCTCGGGGAAGACCACCCAGATCGGGCGCCTGGCCGCAAGGTTGGAGAACGCGGGCGAGCCCGCGATCGTCACGCGCGAGCCGGGGGGCTCTCCTCTCGGGCGACGGCTTCGGTCCCTCCTGCTCGGCGGTGAGATTGTGCGGATGGATCCGATGGCCGAGCTCCTGCTCTACGTCGCGGACCGCGTGGAGCACCTGAGAGAGCTCGTCGAGCCGACGCTCGCGAACGGCGTCCACGTTCTGTGCGACCGATACGTGGACGCCACGCTCGCCTACCAGGGGTTCGCCCGCGGGCTCGATCTCGAGTTCATCCGCATGCTGCACCGAAAACCGCCGCTCGATCGGACGCCGCACCGCACGATTCTGCTGGACTTGGATCCCGAGCTCGGGCTCGACCGGGCCCGGCGCCGCAACGGCGAGCTCGGGCTCGACCAAGAGGAGGGCCGCTTCGAGCGCGAGACCCTGAGCTTTCACCGGCGCGTGCGCGACGGCTACCTTGCGCTGGCCGAGGCGGAGCCGTTTCGGTTCCGCATCGTCGCCGCGGAGGGGACCGCGGACGAAGTCGAGATGCGGGTCGCCGACCTCCTCTCGGACCTGTTCCCCGGCCTCGACGGCGAGGACGCGTCGTGATCTTTCCGGATGTGCTGGGTCACGAGCGGGCCAAGGCGGCACTCGCTCGGCTTCTCGCCTCCAACCGTCTCCCCCACGCCTTCTTGTTTCACGGTCCGGAAGGCGTCGGCAAGGCTCTGGTCGCCCGTCTCTTCGTCGGCGCGCTCATGTGCGAGCGCCCGTTGCCAAGCGGTGCGGGCTGCGGCGCATGCCCTGCCTGCCTGAGGGCAGGGCACGGGAACCACCCGGACGTTTTTCTGATCACCCGGCTTCCCAGAAAGGACAAGCGCGCCGATGCCGGCGAAGACGAGGGCGACGAGGACGAAGCCGGCGACGCTCCGGGCGGCAAGGCTTCCGAGCTGCGCGCGCACATCCTCGTTCAGCAGGTTCGCGAGCTGAGCCATCACGCGACCTTCGCGCCCCGCGAGGCGCGTCGTCGCGTGTTCCTCGTCGACCCCGCCGACAGGATGAACGCCGAATCGCAGAATGCTCTCTTGAAAACCCTCGAAGAGCCGCCCGGCCAGGCGGTGATCGTCCTCGTCTCCTCGCGGCCTCACGTGCTCTTCCCCACCGTCCGGTCGCGCTGCTTCCAGATCGGCTTCGGCGCGATGCCCCCCGACCATCTCGCGACGGCGCTGCGTGCGCGGGGCATCGCGCCGGTCGAGGCGTCCGCCCGGGCGGCCCTTGCCGAGGGTCGGCCAGGCCGGGCGCTGGCGCTCGACCTCGCCGCGCTGACCTCGAGGCGGGAGGCGATTCTTGCTTCGCTCGAGGCGCTGGCGGCCTCGCCGCGCGCTGCCGCGGAGCTCAGCGTCCATGCCGAGCGGCTCGGGGGCGACGGGGAGGCCGATCTTCTCGAAGGTCTCGAACTCGCGACGGCCCTCCTGCGCGACGCCGCGCGCACCGCCTCGGGCGGGCGCTCGATCCTCCACTTCGATTTGGCCCCGCGCATCGCGAGGCTCGGTCGCACTCTCGGCGCCGGACGCGCCGCGGACGTCGTCGCCCTCGCCGACCGGCTGCGCGGTGAGCTCAGGCTCAATCTCAACAGGGCGCTGGTTTGCGAAGCGCTCTTGGCGGCCGTGGCCGGAGCCCCGCTTCCGTCGTTCGCCTAGCCCGGGCCGGCTCCCTCGCGTGATAGCCAGGCCACCGCTTCCACGTGGGCGGTCTGGGGGAACAAATCGAACGGGGTGACTCGGCGGATCGCGTAACCGCGGTCGGCGAGGTCGGAGAGATCGCGGGCAAGCGTCGCCGGATCGCACGACACCATCGCGATCGCCGGTGCGCCAAGCGAAGCCAATGGCGCCGCGACGCCCCGGCCGAGTCCCGTGCGAGGAGGATCCGCGATGACCAGGTCGGGCGCTGCCCGGACGCCTCCTCGACGCCGGAGGAACGAGAGCACGTCGGCGCGCTCGAACATCGCCGAGTGGATTCCGTGCCTGCGCGCGGCCTCCGCGCCGCAGGCGATCGCGGCAGGATCGGCGTCGACGATCATCGCGCGGGCCCCTCGGCGAGCCAACGCCAGTCCGTGAGTGCCGATCCCCCCGTAAAGCTCGAGGACGCTCCCAGGCGTGCCAGCGCCTTCGAGCACATGCCGGCACAGGAGCTCGGCCGCGGAGTCGTGAACTTGGAGGAACGTCCCGGCGGGAACTCGGAACTCGATCCCCTGGATCTCGTGCGCGATCCAGTCGCGGCCCCAGACCGCTTCGACCGCGGCGCCGCCGCGCCGTCCGGGAATGCCGACCAGCCGAACCAGTCCGACCATCCGTGGCTCGGCGGCGATCGCGGTCCGGGCGAACTCCGCCGCCGATCGGAATGGACCCGGCGCTCCGCGCAGCGCCACGAGGACTTCTCCCCGGGCTTTCGACGCTCGAAGCACGAGCCTCAATGTCTCGCGCGGGTCGTCGAGAGCCGGGTCGGAGGAGCCGGGCCCTCTCAAGAAGAACTCGCGGGCGACGTGAAGTACGACTCGAAGACGCTCGTCGGCGATGGCGCAGCCCGGAACGTCGACCAACTCCCCCGGGCGGTCGGCGCGGTGATAACCGAGGACCCGGCGCCCCGCGCCGTCTCTTCCGAACGCGAGCTCGATCCGGTTGCGGTAAGCAAGACCGGGGGGCGCGGCCAGCACGTCGTCGACCGGGGGCTGAGCCGGGAGCCTGGCGATCCTCGCCAGGGCGTCCACGAGAAACCTGTGCTTGGCGGTCCGCTGGGCGGCCTCGGCCACCGCCATGAGAGGGCAGCCGCCGCACGTGGCCTGAATCGGGCAAGGTGGCACTCGCCGGGCGGCGGAAGCCGCCGTGATCGAATGAACCACCGCCTCCACGTATCTCCCGCGATCGACCAGCGGCGTGGCGAGGATCCGGTCCCCCGGGACCGCGCCGGCGACCATCCAGACGCGTCCTTCCACATGCCCGAGGCCTCTGCCGCCGGCCACCCATCTCTCTATCTCGACAGGGGTTACCCCTTCAGGTTGGGGTCTTCTGGTGCGGTTCCCCGAGATCTTGTACTTTCCTGTTGACATGTCGTACGACACCAGGGTAGGGTGGCTCTGCGATCGGCACGGCTGTCTTGAGTGGAGCGGTCGATGAAGGCGTCTTCGGGCGCTGTTCGCTCTCCCCGGCGGAGGGTCATCCCGAATCGACTCGGCCCGCCAAATTCCACCCTGGGGTCTGGAGTCTCTCCGGAGCCCGGGGTCGGTCAATGTGTACCCACCCTGGTATCTCGACCCGTGCCTGGGAATCCCGATACCGGGGAGAGCGAACAGCGTCCGACGAAGTCTACACCCGCTGCGCCGGGCTTCCGCGCACGAAAACTAGCCCTGACCATGTGACAGGTCCTTTACGATCCTCGCGACTCACCGTACATAATCGCCGGTCCCTGGGTTCTAGGGGGAGGCCAGGTGACCTCTTGGAGCCGCGGGATGCCGTGCGAACCGGGGGGTAATCGCAGGCATCGCGCGGCTCCGCTCTACGATACACAGGGGTCCCATCAGAATTCGCCGAGGCTGCGCATGTAGGCGCCGAGGTTCCTGCGCGCTTCGGTGAGCGAGTCACCTCCGAATTTCTCGATCATCGCGTCCGCGAGGACGAGGGCCACCATCGCCTCACCGACCACGCCGGCGGCGACGATCGGAATCGTGTCGGTTCGCTCGACGTCGGCGACAAACGGCTCTTTCGTGACGAGGTCGATCGACGGCAGCGCCCGAGGCAGGGTGGCGAGGGGCTTCAGGTAGCCGAGCAGGCGAACGGGCTCGCCGTTGGTCATCCCCCCCTCGATGCCACCGGCGCGATTGGACGGCCTTCGAAAGCGGCGCTGGTCACGGTCGTACTCGATGGGATCGTGAGACTCCCGGCCGCGGCCGGAAGACATCCGGATCCCCTCACCCATGGAGACCCCCTTGACGGCCTGGATCGAGAGCAGCGCGGCGCCCAGGCGCGTGTCGAGGCGCCGGTCCCAGTGCACGTGGCTTCCGAGCCCGGGGGGCAGACCGGCGGCGATGACCTCGAAACAGCCCCCGATCGAATCGCCGAGCCGCCGCGCTTCGTCGACAGCGGCGATCATCGCCTCGACGGTCTCCGGGGACCGCGCGCGCATCGCGGCGTCGTCCGGAAGCGCGAGCAGCGCCTCGATGTCCTCCCCCTCTTCGGGAGGCGCCGTGACCGCACCGACGGCGACGGTGCGGCTGGTGACGACAACCCCGAGCTCAGCGAGAAACGACCCGGCAAGGGCCCCTGCCGCCGTGCGCGCTGCGGTCTCGCGTGCGCTGGCGCGCTCGAGGATGTCTCGCGCGTCGTGCGTCCCGAACTTGAGAGCTCCGGCGAGATCGGCGTGACCGGGTCGCGGACGCGTGATCGAGCGCACGGCCCCTTCGCGATGAGGCGGGACCAGCGGGTCCATCGCTTCCTTCCAGCTGTCGAAGTCGAGGTTGCGGATCAACAAGGCAACCGGTGAGCCCAGCGTTCGGCCGTGCCGGCTCCCCCCGAGGATCTCGACCTGGTCCGCTTCGATCTTCATGCGGCCACCGCGGCCGTGCCCGCCCATGCGACGGCGAAGCTGGCGGTCGATCGCGGCCTTGACGACCGGCACGCCCGCGGGGAGACCTTCGACGATCACCGTCAGTGCGGGCCCGTGCGACTCACCGGCGGTGAGAAATCGGAGTGCCATAGGCTCTCGAAGGTAGCAGAAGAGAGGAAGGCGTCCTATCGTCCCCGCGTCATGGAGATCCTGACCGCGGCGAGCATGAAGCGGGTCGACGCCCGCGCCATCGGGGAGCACGGCATCCCGGGTCTCACGCTGATGGAATCCGCGGGGCGCGGGGTCGCGGAGGCGCTGGCGCAGGACGTCCCCGACCTGGCGTCCCGCCGCGTCTTCGTCTGCTGCGGGAAAGGAAACAACGGCGGGGACGGCCTCGTGGCCGCGCGCTACCTGAGGCGGACGGGAGTCGTGGCGCGGGTGCTGTTGTTCGCGCGTGGGGCGGATCTGAGCGGCGACGCCGCGGCGAATCTCGCTCGCGCTCGGGACGAGGGGGTTTCGATCGACGAGATCGGCGAGACCTTCCTTTCGCCGCCGTTCGAGTCCGATCGCGACGCGATCATCGTGGACGCGCTCCTGGGAACCGGGACGACGGGCGGAGCACGAGGAACGATCGCGCGAGCGATCGAAACGATCAACGACTTCGCCGCGACGGTCGTCGCCATCGATCTACCGTCGGGGGCGGACGCCGACCGCGGCGAGATCCTCGGGCCCACCGTGCGCGCGCATCGCACCTACACCCTGTGCCGCCCCAAGCCGTGCCTCGTGCTGGAGCCCGCAAGCTCCCACGCCGGTCCCTGGCGGGTGATCGACATCGGCATCCCGGACGAGGCCGTCGCAATCGAGCGCGCCGAGCTCGAATGGCTGGATGGCGACGCTGCTGGGCGTCTCGTGCCGGGGCGGCCGCTCGACGCCCATAAGGGGACGATGGGGCATCTTCTCGCCGTGGCCGGCTCCCGCGGCAAGTCGGGAGCCGCCGCGCTTCTCGCGAGAGCCGCGCTTCGTTCGGGTGTGGGGCTCGTCACCGTCGCGACGCCGCGCGCGATTCAGCCGGTGGTTGCGGCAGCTCAGCCCGAGGTGATGACCGAGACGCTCGCGGAATCACGCTCCGGCAGCTTGACCCGCGCCGGTGCGGGCGCCGCGCTTCGACTTCTTGCGACGCGCTCGGCGCTGGCGATCGGTCCGGGGCTCGGGACGGAGGCCGGTACGTGCGATGCGGTCGCCGCAATCCTCGCCGGCCGGAAGGCGCCCGCGGTTCTCGATGCGGACGGGTTGAACGCCTTCGCGTCGACTCGGGCCCGACGCGCGAAGCTGCGAGCGGGTCGTCACGGTCTCGTCCTGACCCCCCACCCCGGAGAGGCCGCACGGCTTCTCGGGGCGACTGCGGCCACGATTCAGGCCGACCGGCTCGGCTGCGCTCGGCGCCTCGCAGTCTCGACCGGTGCGGTGATCGTCCTGAAGGGACGCCGGACCGTGATCGCACACCCCGGGGGCCGGGCCGCGATCAATGCGACGGGGAATCCCGGGATGGCGACCGGCGGGACCGGCGACGCGCTGACCGGCGTCGTCGGAGCGCTCCTCGCCCGCGGGCTGGACGGATTCGACGCGGCCCGTTTGGGAACGTACGTTCACGGCGCCGCAGGGGACCTCGCGGCGGAGTGCCTCGGTGAGGACGGCCTGATCGCCGGCGACCTGATCGAGGCTCTTCCGCAAGTGTGGGGCGCTCTCACGAGGTGGCGTCGAGAGGGGGACGGGTGGATACGAGGCGCATAAAGACCGGATCGAAGGAATCGACCGCCCCGGCAGCGGTACCGTCCGCGGGCCCCCGCACTATCTTCTCGTTGAGCGAGGATGAGACGCTCGACTTGGGCCGCGGCTTGGGGCGCGTGCTGAAGGGGGGCGAGCTCATCCTCCTCGAGGGCGACCTGGGGTACGGAAAGACCGTGTTCGCCCGGGGCGTGGCGCAGGCGTTGGGCGTTCCCCCGGAGGAAGTTTCGTCTCCGTCGTTCACACTGGTTCATGAATACCGAGGCGGGCGACTCCCGCTGTTCCACATCGATCTGTACCGGCTCGACACCCCCGACGAGGACGTGGGCGCCTTGGGCATCGAGGAGATCCTCGCCGCCGGCGGGGTCGTCCTCGTCGAATGGGGTGAGAAGCTGCCGCCGTTCCTCCGCCGCGGCGGGACGACGGTTCGATTCCACGACGTCGGCGAGGGCTCGAGACGGATCGAGATTCTGGCCGAGGCGACGGCACCAGCGCGCCCCCGAGGCGACGCGTAGACGGACGCTGACCTCGACGCTCAATCGAGGCGGTAGTTCGGCGCTTCCTTGGTGATGATGACGTCGTGTGCGTGGGATTCGCGCAGTCCCGCCGCCGTGATCCGAACGAATCGGGAATCGCGTCTCAGCGAGTCCACATCGCGGCATCCCGTGTAGCCCATTCCGGCCCGCAGGCCCCCGACGAGTTGTGCGATCAGCGCGGAGAGAGGCCCCTTGTGAGGCACGCGCCCTTCGATCCCCTCGGGGACGTACTTCCGCTCGTCGAACTCGTCCTGGAAGTAGCGGTCCGACGAGCCCCGCTTCATCGCGCCCAAGCTTCCCATGCCGCGGTATTCCTTGAACGTGCGGCCCTGGAAGAGCACCGTCTCCCCGGGCGACTCCTCGGTCCCGGCGAAGAGGCTGCCGATCATCACCGAATGGGCTCCGGCGGCGAGCGCCTTGACGATGTCGCCCGAGAATTTGATGCCGCCGTCGGCGATGAGCGGCACCTGCGCCGACCCGCACACCGTCGCCGCGGTTCCGATCGCCGTGATCTGCGGGACGCCGGCACCGGTGACGACGCGCGTCGTGCAGATGCTCCCCGGGCCGACCCCGACCTTGACCGCGTCCACGCCTCGCTCGATCAGCGCCTTCGCTCCCGACTCGGTCGCGACGTTGCCCCCGATGATTTGCATGTCGGGGTATTTCTCGCGAAGCGTCGCCACCATCTGGAGCACGCCTTCGCTGTGGCCGTGCGCCGTGTCGACCACCAGCACGTCGACGCGGGCGTCGATGAGGGCCGCGGCCCGCGCGAGCGTGTCCTTCGCGATCCCCAGCGCCGCGCCGACCCGGAGCCGCCCCAGTTCGTCCTTGCAGGCCGACGGGTATTTGATCTGCTTTTGGATGTCCTTGACGGTGATCAAACCGACGACGCGGAACTGCGCGTCGACGACGGGGAGCTTCTCGATCCGGTGCTTGTGGAGCAGCTCCTTGGCTTGATCGAGCGTCGTCCCCTTCGGCACCGTCACCAGGTTCTCCGAGGTCATCAGCTCGCGAATGGGGAGATCCTGCTGCGTGCAGAACCTGAGGTCGCGATTGGTGAGGATTCCGACGAGCTTGCCGCTCTTGTCCACGACCGGAAGACCGGAGATCCGGTAGCGCCCCATCGCCTCGAGCGCCTCGTAGACCCGTTGATCCGGGGTCATCGTCACCGGATCGACGATCATCCCCGACTCCGAACGCTTGACCTTGTCGATCTCCGAGGACTGGTCGTCGATCGACAGGTTCTTGTGGATGATCCCGATGCCGCCCTCTTGGGCGAGCGCGACCGCCAGGCGGGATTCCGTCACCGTGTCCATCGCCGAGGAGACGAGCGGCACGTTGAGCGCGATCTTGCGCGTCAGCAGCGTCTTGGTGTCGACGTGGCTCGGAAGAACGCGGGAGTGCGCTGGTACGAGAAGGACGTCGTCGAAGGTGAGGGCTTCGGGAACCGGGAACTCCAGCATGGGGCCTCCGCGTTCCCGGGACATTCTAGCAGGGCGGTCCAAGCCGCCCGGGCTCAGGCGCGCTTCGCTCCGCAGCCCGGACAGAACTTTGCGCCGTCGGGGAATTTCGTGCCGCAGCTCGCGCAGAACGCGCCGCCGCCCGCCGACGCGGCGGAACCGGACGCCGCTCCGCTCGATCCGCCCGCCATCGCGTCGCGCATCATCCCCGCGACGGTCATGCCGATTCCCGCGCCGACGCCCAATCCCACTCCGGCGGTTGCGCCGCCGTCACCCGACGGGTTCCTCGCGGCATCGCCCATCGCTTGCGCCGCCTTGAACTTGAGGTAGGTGTTCTGATCGCCGACGGCGGCCATGCCGGTGCGCTCGTCGATCACCTTCTGGACGTCGTCGGGCGGCGTGATCGCGCCGACGAAGAAATCGGTCATCTCGAGGCCGTACTTCGCGAAGTCGCCGCCGGCGCGCCCTTTGAGCGCCTCGCCGAGCTCGTCGTAGTGCTGCGGTAGATCGAAGATCGTCTTGAGCGTCGAGCCGAGGACGTCGTTCAATCGAGCGACGATTACGTCGCGAAGGTACCCTTCGATCGCCTCGATCGTGTAGCGGCCCTGGCTGCCGACGATCTGATTGACGAACAGCTGTGGATCGGTCACCCGCACGGCAAAGTTTCCGTTCGCGCGCAGCCGGACCATCGCCAGCTCCGCGTCGCGGAACACCACCGGCTCGCGCGTCCCCCACTTCATTCCGGTGAAGACCTTCTTGGCGACATAGTAGACATCGGCGCGGAACGGCGACGAGCCGCCGAACGGAAGCCCGATCAGGCGCGCCAGCAGCGGGATGTTGGCGGTCGTCAGGGTGTGCCGGCCGGCGTTGAACGTGTCGAGCGCCTTGCCGTCGCGGAAGAAGACGGCCCACTGGTTTTCCGATACGACGAGCTGCGCGCCGAGCTTGAGCTCGCCGCCCGCCGTGAACCGCCACACGATTTCCCGCCCGGAGTCGTCTTTCCACTCAATGACTTCGATCGCCATGGACGTTGTCCTCCCGAGGGCCGATTCAGGCCGTGGGCTTCTCAAAGACCTCGCGCCGCTGCACGATCTTGACGTCGAGCTGCTCCACCTTCGCGCTCAGCGTCGCGAGCTCGGCCGCGTCCGGAGCGGCCGCGCGAAGAGCGTCCGCGAGGGCCACCACGTCGGCGACGAGCCCGGCATCGTAGGCGTAGATCTGATCGAGCTCCGACTCGCCGATCTTGAGCTGGTCGAACAGGCCGCTGAAGCCGTAGTCGGCGTAGCGGAGCGACGAGACCGACTTTTGAAGCGTGCGATCCAGCCGCCCGATCGCGTCGAGCGTCTTGAGCTCGCCGGAGTCGGTCGCTTGATTGCGGAGGGCGACGAGGCCGCGACGCCCCTCGTCGAGCCGTCCCGCGAGGAACTCGCGGATCCGGCGGTCGGTCTCGCGCCGGCTCTCACGTTCGCGGTATCCGGCGAGTCCGGGCACGTAGCTGGCGATCTTCTCGAGGAAGTTCTTTTCGGACACCGGCATCTTCATGGCGGTCCCCTTCTCGGCCCTTCCGGCTCGGACCTGTGATACGCGCGCCGTCTACGCCGCGTTCTCCCCGTGACATTTCTTGTATTTCTTGCCGGAGCCGCATGGGCACAGGTCGTTCCGGCCGATCTTCGCCTCTTTTCGCGCGATCGTCGTGATCCCCCCCTTGGCGGTGACCCCGGCCGCCGATTGGGAGGCGGCCCGGAAGACCTGCTCCTGCTCCCGGCGCCGCTTTTCCTCCTCGCGCTCCCGGTCCGCGTCGGTCATCGGGTCGAGCAGGAACAGGAATCGAACGGCGTCGTTCTCGATCCGCTCCCGCATCATTCCGAACATGTCGAACGACTCGCGTTTGTATTCGACGAGGGGATCCTTCTGACCGTAGGCGCGCAGCCCGATCCCGTCCTTCAGGTGGTCCATCGCAAGCAGATGGTCCTTCCATGATTGGTCGATGATCTGAAGGAGGATGTGGCGCTCGTATTGCCGCATGAGATCGGCGCCCACTTTCGATTCCTTGGCGTCGTACCGCGTCTCGAGCCGCGGCCAGATCGCTTCGCTGACCCCTTCCACGCTCAGGCCCGGAACGCGGATGCCGTCTTTCTCCGAGTCGTACCCGAAGAAGTACTGGAGCTGTTGCCGGAACGGCTCGACCTCCCACTCGCTGACGTCTTTCTTGCTGCCGATGTAGTCGTCCATCAGGACCGCGAAGATCTCGCGCGCCTTGTCGAGCACGTATTCCTTCTGATTCTTCCCCTCGAGCAG
>CAZEII010000012.1:0-88589 GCA_964511835.1 uncultured Acidobacteriota bacterium
ACTGCGCCAGCACCCAGTCGAGCACGGGGTCGCGACCCGCGAGGAAATCGTCCCAGGTTGGAACGATCGTCTTGTCGGGCGTGACGAGCGGCGGCGCGTCGTCCGCCTGAAATTTGTAGAACTTGGTCGAATACCCCAAAACGAGCTTCGAGTGGGGAAGGGTCATCTCGTCCCGCTCCTGATAGCTGTTCGGCTTCTCTCCGATCGGCTCGCCGACGAGCATCGCTTGCGCTTCGCCCCGGAATTGGACTGCGTTGTTCATCGCCGCCGAATAGGTGCGATTCCCGATCAGCACGTACAACCAACTCTGTCCGGTTCGAGGGGCTGCGGTGGGACTCAGAACTTGACGCGCGCTTGCGGCCGGCGTACATGAGCAGAACCAGGGGGATCATGAGGAACTCATTCGTCTGCCTTTTGACCGTGATCGCTGTGAACGTCACGGCTTCACACGCGATAGCGCGCGACCTGAGCTTCGAAGAACGTGTCAAGGCTCAGGAGGCGATTGAACGTGTCTATTATCGACACCAGCTCGGCGCGACGCGTCCCTTCGAACTCGCCGTACCAGCGCGTGTGATTCGCGAGAAGGTGCTCCGCTCGCTGCGACTTTCAGCGGCGGTCGATCGCTATTGGTCGACTCCGATCACAGCGGCTGCGTTGCAACGAGAACTCCGACGGATGACTTCCCTCTCGCGGATGACCGAAAGGCTCGTGGAACTCGAAGCAGCGCTCGACGACGATTCGGTCCTCATCCAAGAGTGCCTCGTCCGCCCGGTGCTCGCCGAGCGGCTTGCAAGGAGTTTCTTTTCGAGAGACGGGAGAATCCACGCGGCCGCGCGCAACGCGGCGGTCGTCTTGCGAGACGCGGTGTCGTCGGGGACAGCAGACCCACGCGATCCGCGCCGGCGTTTGGTGCGCTACGATCGCCGGAGTTCGGAGCCGGTCTCGCAATCACAGGTTCAATTGCGCTTCGTCGGCGACGAAGAATTCCGACGAATCGTCGGGAGGCTGCGCTCCGCTCACGGCGGCCCCACGCCCCTGATCGAGGACGACGATGCATTCGTGTTCGAAACGCCTCTCGACGGGAGTGCGTCGGCCATTGACGTTGCCGCGTGGCGCGTCGCGAAGCGGACGTGGGATAGCTGGTGGCGTGAGGTGCAGGACGGCCTCAATCCGTCATCGGTAAGAACTGTGGCGCTGGATGCGCCGCTGCCGCGGACGACAATCTCCAAGAAACCTGATTCAGGCGCCGCGTTTTGCGGAGCGGACAATACCTGGGACAATCGCTCGCTCGACAGCACCCCGGAGGGTGGCTCCCTCCGGTCCACTGTCTGGACTGGAAGCGAAATGATTGTCTGGGGCGGGAGTCTGAGTTCCTCCGTTTCCGTAAACAGCGGTGGGCGATACGATCCGGCAACTGACACGTGGACCCCAACTGCGACCGCGGGGGCACCATCGGCACGCAATGGCCACACTGCGGTTTGGACCGGAAGCTTGATGGTGGTTTGGGGTGGCTCGGGTGGCGGCATCAGCGGCGGCCGCTATGATCCGGTCACTGACACTTGGACGCCGACTTCGATGGTGGGCGCCCCCGAGGCGCGGGGAGGGCACACTGCGGTCTGGACCGGAACGACGATGGTGGTCTGGGGCGGCAGTTCCGACCACGTCCTAAACTCCGGAGGTCAGTACGACCCGGTATCGGATTCATGGACGAACACCTCGACTCTAGGCGCACCGGTGGGACGCGTTTCTCACACCGCCGTCTGGGCGAGCACGCGAATGATCGTGTGGGGAGGTGAAGGCGATTTGGGCGAATTGCTCGGCACGGGCGGTCAGTACGACCCCGCGTCCGATTCGTGGCTGCCGACTAACCTCCTGGGGGCCCCCACGGCCCGGTGGGTCCACACCGCGATCTGGACGGGGAGCGAGATGATTGTCTGGGGCGGCGCAACGTCTGGTGGCCAGGCGAGCGGAGACGGCAGCCGCTACGATCCAGTCTCCGATACGTGGAAGCCGCTGTCTCCTACGGGCGCGCCCACGCCACGCCACGATCACATGAGTGTCTGGAACGGAAGTGAGATGATCGTTTGGGGCGGCTATGACCCCGACCGTGAGCAATACCTCAACAGTGGTGCGAGATATACCCCTTCGACGGATACATGGCACCGAACGACGACGCTCGGTGCCCCCACCAATCGCCTCGACGCGAGTGCTGTCTGGAGCGGAAATCGGATGATTGTCTGGGGTGGGTCCGGTCCCTCAGGTTTCCAGGAGGACGGCGGTCGGTACGATCCCGTGACGGACACCTGGACCCCGGCAGCTCCCGGCGGCCGGCCTGACGCACGGTACGGCCATCGCTCGGTGTGGACGGGAAACTACATGATTGTCTGGGGATCGGACTTGGAATCACAGACCGGCGGTCGGTACGATCCGGTCATAGATTCGTGGAGCCCCACTTCGATGACAGGTGTGCCCGAAGGGCGGCACCTGTTCAGTATGCTCTGGACCGGTGATCGGATGATCGTCTGGGGCGGGCAACACGCGAGCAACCAGACTGTCAACAGCGGCGGTCGTTACGATCCCGAGACCGACGCGTGGTCACCGACATCGACTGTGGGTGCGCCAACAGCGCGCGGCTCGCACACCGCCGTGTGGACGGGGACGCGCATGATCGTCTGGGGAGGAGAAACTTGTTGCCCGTCGCAGATTATTGGCACAGGTGGTCAGTACGACCCGATCGCTGATTCATGGACGACAACGCAGACCGCGAGCGCGCCGAGCGGACGTAAGAAGCACGTCGCGGAATGGACCGGGAGCCGAATGCTGATATGGGGCGGCAGGGATTCATCATTCACTCGGCTCCAGTCGGGTAGCCGATACGATCCGATCGGCAACACATGGTCACCGATGTCGCAAAGCGGGGCCCCGGTGGGACGCGAGGGCGCTCTCAGTGTCTGGTCCGGCGACAAAATGCTCGTGTGGGGCGGACTCGCCAATTCGGGGACCGTCGTCGATGGGGGACGCTACGATCCGCTTGCCGACCAGTGGAGTTCAATGTCGAACGCCGGAGTGCCGAGCGCCCGATGCTTAAGCGCTGCGACATGGGCCGGCGACAGAATGTTGATCTGGGGAGGCGTGGCCAATTGTGCTTCTACTGGCGTGCTCAGCACAGGCGCTCAGTACTTTCCGGCATCCGACACGTGGAGCCCGATGTCGACGACGGGCGCCGCCTCTCCGCGAGAGTGGCACACAATAGTGTGGACCGGCTCGCAGGCCATCATTTGGGGAGGCAGGGACGACAATCAGGCCGTATCGAGCGGCGGACGGTGGGTGGCTGGCGATCAGCGTGACGACGATGGTGACGGCTTCACCGAATGTGGGGGGGATTGCAACGATGGAAACCCGGCGATTCACCCTGGTGCCGTCGACATCTGCGACGGGTTCGACAACGACTGCGATGGAACAGTCGACAACGGAATCACCACACCAGCGAACATCATAAATTTCGTTGCGGGGCCGCCGAAGAACCAGTTCAACTGGGCGGCTGTTGTCGGCGCGGACAGATACGACGTCGTACGCGGTGACCTTACAACGCTTCGGGCTGGAAACGGCGACTTCGCAACTTCGTTATTGGGGTGTCTCGAGAACGACTCGGCTGACACTGCAACGAGTGACGATTCCTCGCCTGCGGTGGACCAGGGTTTCTACTACCTAGTGCGCGCCCAGCGCGTTTGCAAGAACGGAAGCTACAGTCAATGGACCGGCGCCGAGCAACCGGGACGTGACGTCCGCATAGCGGCGTCGCCTGTCGCATGCCCGTAGCGTTCTGGAACTGCCCCGATATTGAAGACACCTGGTTAAGTTAGTTTTCCCGCGCTTCGAACTGAATGGTGGTCTGCCCCCCGAACACTGGGCCGGGAAATCGTCACTCGAACCGTAGGGCGTCGATCGGGTCGAGGCGCGACGCCTTGCGCGCCGGGTAGAGCCCGAAGACGACGCCGACCAGAGCGGAGAAGGCAACCGCGACGGCGATGATGTCCGGCCGGACGAGCACCGGCCAGCCGAACTGGTCCGCGAGCCTTCGAGCCGTAAGCAGGCCGAGGGCGATGCCGATGACGCCGCCCGCGATGGCGAGCGTCAGGGCCTCGACCAGGAATTGGGCGAGGATGTTCGCCGGGCTTGCGCCGACCGCCATTCGGATGCCGATCTCGCGCGTCCGCTCGGTCACCGAGACCAGCATGATGTTCATGATCCCGATCCCGCCGACCAGCAGGGAGACCGCGGCGATCGACGCGAGAAGCGTCGTGAGCGTCTTCGTCCCCTGCTCCTGCGCGCTCGCCAGCTCGGTCAGATTGCGGATGGAGAAGTCGTCGTCCGACCCTTGGCGGATGCGGTGCCGGTCGCGCAGAAGATTCGTCACCTGCTGCTCGGCCTTGGACGTCGCCTCCGAGGAGACGGCGCCGACGTAGATGACCCCGTTGACGAACTGCGACAGCCCGCCCTGGATCCTCGTCTGATACGCCTTGAGCGGAACGAACGCGGCATCGTCGTAGTCCTGCCCCGTCGGCGATTGGCCCTTCTTCGCGAGAACGCCCTTCACCTCGAACGGCACGTTCTTGATCCGCACGAGCTGGCCGATCGGATCGGCGTTCGCGCCGAAGAGCTTCTCCACCACGGTCTGACCGAGGAAGAGAACCTTGGCTCCGGTCTCGACGTCGGATTCGGTCATCTCGGAGCCGCGAGCCGCCGGCCAGTTGCGGATCAGGAAGTACTCGGTCGTGGTGCCGTAGACGCTCGTGTTCCAGTTCTGATCTTCCGAGAGGAGCTGGGCGTTGGCGCGAAGCTGGGCCGCGGCGTACTTGACGGTCGGCACCTCGGTGCGGATCGCCGCCAGGTCGTCCCACGTCAGGGTGGGCATGCTGCCGAAGCCGCCGCGCTGCCCTCCCGCGGTCGTGCTTCCCGGAAGGACGACGAGAAGGTTCGATCCCATCGAGGCGAAGGATTCCTCGACGCGGGCCTTCGCCCCCTCGCCGATCGCCACCATGGCGATGACCGCAGAGACCCCGATAATGATCCCGAGCGTCGTCAGAAACGAGCGGAGCTTGTTGCGCAGGAGAGCGCGCACGGCCACGCGCAGCGTCTGGAGCGGGTTCATGAGACGGCCTCCTCCGCCACCGCCGGCACGAGTGGAGTTTGCTGGCGGTCGGATTGGACGCGGCCGTCCTTCATGACGACGACCCGCGCGGCATAGAGCGCGACGTCCGGCTCGTGCGTCACGAGCACGATCGTGATTCCGCTCCGGCTGAGCTGCTGGAGGATCGCCATCACCTCCGCGCTCGTCGCCGAGTCGAGGTTTCCCGTCGGCTCGTCCGCCAGCACCACCCTGGGACGAGTCACGAGCGCACGCGCGATCGCGACGCGCTGCTGCTGCCCGCCCGACATCTGGTTCGGGTGGTGGTCCATCCGGTCGCCGAGGCCGACGAGTTCGAGCGCCTCGCGGGCGCGCGCGCGGCGCTCGCGCGTAGGCGTTCCCGAGTAGAGGAGAGGCAGCTCGACGTTCTCGAGGGCGGAGGTTCGCGAAAGAAGATTGAAGCTCTGGAAGACGAACCCGAGCATCCGGTTGCGCTTCCTCGCGAGCGCCGTCCGGTCGAGGCTCGACACCACCTCGCCGGCGATCCGGTATCGGCCGCTCGTCGGCCGGTCCAAGCAGCCGACGACGTTCATCAGCGTGGATTTCCCCGAGCCGGACGACCCCATGATCGCGACGAACTCCCCGTCGGCGACGTCGAGCGACACGCCGCGAAGGGCGTGCACCTCGACGTCTCCCATGCGGTACACCTTCGTCACGTCCTCGAGGGAAATGAGGGGCGCCGCGGTCTTCGAGGCGGAGCTCATATGCGCCTCAGAAGACGCGCCGCGGGAAGTTCGACTGTTGCGGGTTCGCCGGTACCGCGCGCGCCGCGCTTCCGGCGGCGAGATCGGTGATCACCAGGTCTCCGTCCTTCAGCTCGCCGTCGGCGACCTCGGTCTGCGAGCCGTCGGTGATGCCGACCCGGATGCCGACCGGCGTCGGATTGCCGTCCCGGAGCACCCAGACGGTCTTGCGAGTCGACGCCACTCCCCCGCCGCGCGGTCCACGGCGGCCGGGGCCGCCGCCGTGCGGATCGCCGTCGGCCTCCGCGGCGCGGAGACCTCCTCGGCCGGACGCCGCGGGCTTGGCGCCTGGATCGAGCTTGGCCAAGAGCTCGGGAGGAGGCACGAACCGCAGCGCGGCGTTCGGAACGCGGAGAGCATCGTCCTTCTCGGCGTAAACGAACGTGCAGTTCGCGGTCATCCCGGGCTTGAGCTTCAGGTCGGGGTTCTTGACGTCGATCACGGCGTCGTAGGTCACCACGTTCTGCACGGTTTGAGGGGCGTTACGCACCTGCCGGACGGTTCCGCTGAAGCGCTCCGTCGGATAGGCATCGACCGTGAAAGATGCCTGCATGCCCGGACGGATCTTTCCGATGTCCGCCTCGGCGACGCTGGTGTCGACCTGCATCTTCGAAAGGTCCTGCGCGATCGCGAAGAGGACCGGCGCCTGGAGCGAAGCGGCGACGGTCTGTCCGACGTCGACGTTGCGGGAGATCACCGTTCCGTCGGTCGGCGACTTGATGTCGGTGTAGGCGAGGTTGACCTCGGCTTGGTGGAGCTGCGCCTTCGATTGCTCGACGGCTCCCGCCGCGGCGTCGACCCCCGCCCGATCGGCGTCGGCGGTCGCTTGCGCGGTGTCGTAGTCGGCCTGGGCGACCAGCTTTTGATCCAGCAGCTCCTTGTTGCGCTTGGCTTGCCGGTCGGCATCGGCCGCCTGCGCTTTCGCCTTGGCCAGGTTCCCCTGGGCCGCCACGAGATTGGCGCGCGCCTGCTGCATGGCCGCCTCGAAGAGGCTGGGGTCGATCTTCGCGACGAGCTGCCCCTTCTTCACCGTGGAGTTGAAATCCGCGTGCAGGGCGGCGATCGTTCCGGAGACTTGGGTTCCCACCTGGACGGTGACGATGGCGGACAGCGTGCCGCTCGCGGTCACTTTCGCCACGATCCTGCCGCGGACGGCCGCCGTCGTGTCGAACCTGATCTTGTCGTCGTCCCGTGCCTTTTGGACGCGGGCCCACCCGAACGCCCCCGCCACGACAAGGGCGGCGGCGGCGACCCAGAACCAAGAGCTTTTCATCATCGACAGCCTCACCCGTCGACGGACGTACTCGCCCCCTGTGTCGTGCGTCGGTAACCGTGATGGAGACGAACGGGCCGGGCAGGATGTGTCAGGAGAATCAGCGTCCCCGTGCCGGCTCGAGCACCTGGTCCCGGAAGAGCGGCCTTCCGGCGCGCGACGACCAAAATCCCCAAACGCCGGGGGCCGCGATGAATCCGAGGGAAAGCAGCGTCGCTCCCGCGAACCAGCCCGCCGCGCCGAACGTCAAAGGCAGGGCGCCGATCAGGGTCGAGACGGTGGTGCTCATGGCGAAGGCGAGCAATCCGGCGCGGAACAAGAGCTGCCAGCTGATGAAGAGAGCGAGGGTCGTGACCACGAGGTACGCCACGAGGCTCCCCGAATCGGGATAAAAGAGACCTGTCGCCACGATCGACACCGCGATAACTGCCCAGCGATCGCCGCGAAGCAGCAGCCGGAAGACGAGCAGCAGCGTGATCGGAAAGATGACCTCGAACAGTTGTTGCGTGTGAATGGCCACGATAGCGACGAAAGCCGGCACGGTCCCGCGGAGCGCCTCGAACGCCCAAGAGTCCCACCTCGGAGGCGCCGACGCCCCGCCGAGCATCGGGGGAAGCCACCACTCCAGGGACTGAAGGAGCGCCACGAGCGCGCCGCAGGCGGAGCCCAGGAGTATGTCGCGGCCGACCAGCGGATCTCGGAATCGTCCATCGAGGATCCGGACCCACGAGACCAACATGTGCGGCCAGAGTCTCCGGGCGTACGGCTCGATCGCAAGATAGAAGACGTACGCCACGCCGACCCGCAGCATGGAGAACGCGAGGTGGGCGGCAAACAGATCGGTCTCCTGCGCCGTCGCGACGTGGTGGGCGCCGAGGAACCAGAGCATCCTGATCGTTCCCAGATACAGCGCGAGGCGGAGGGCTCCGCGCCGGTCTCCTCGCCCTCGCCGCACGTTGCGCAGCGCCACGAAGCCTGCGGCGACGATGACGCCGACGTAGATGACTCCGCCGAGCAGCTGCGACGCCTGGTTCAAGAACCGCCGCGTCGACACTGTCGTCTCCGATGGACGCGCCCAAGGCTCGACGATTCTGAGCGACACCGGCCGCCCGCGCGCCGCCGCGGCTTCGATCCGGACGGGCAGCTCCGGCTTTCCCGGCCACGAGCCGGTCCAGGCGGCGCGGCGATCGGCCCAGACCGGCGGAGCCCATTCGGGCGGCACCGGCGCCAGCGATTTCTCGTCGATTCCGGTCGCGCGCAACAGCGGATCCCATTCGGGTTCGGGCGACGCTGATGTTTCGGCGGCGCGCTCCCCGGGAACGATCAGCAGAGAGACGAGGCGGCCTTCGGGATCGAGCCCGACGCGCGCCATGCCGGGCGTGGTCTCGGGAGGATCGTCCATCCACTCGCCGAGGCTGCCGGCTGACACGCGCGCGATCGCCGTCGGGCTTTCCCGATACCAGAAGTTGACTCCAGCCGGAGGCGCCGATTGCAGGACGTCCCACCGGGACGGCCCCGCCTTTCCGTGCTGGAGCACGTCGTCGAGGTAGGGACGATTCGCGTCGAACGCGTACAAGCTGTCGACCGCCTTCGCGTCGTGCCCGGCGGCCTTCAGGATCTCCCGCGCGCGCTCGCGCAGGACCTCGGGAGGCTTTTCGAGCGGAACCAGCCCGATCAGCGACGTTCGCGACGAGAGGGCGGTCACCGTGAGGACGCAAAGGACGAAGACCGCGAGCGCGCCCCAAGAGAGCGCCGGCGGGACGGCGACGTTCTCCCCCGCCTCCGCAACCATCTCCGGCGACGGCGTCTCCCCTGCGGCGAGAGCGGCGGCGATCGGATCGCCTCCCGGAAGCGAGGCGGCGACGGCCAGAGCGGACGACGGTCTTCGCGCGGGCTCGGGATCGAGGCAGCGCACGATCACCCGCTCGACCGCGGGGTCGAATCCGTCCATCACGGAGGAAGGCGTCGACGGCTCCGTCTCGCATTCCTTCCGCCGCTCCTCGACCGAAGTGGCGCGGAACGCGGGCTTTCCGGTGAACAGCTCGTAGAGCACCAGACCCAGCGCGTAGAGGTCGCTCCGGACCGTGACTTCGCGGCCTGCGAGCTGCTCGGGCGCCATGTAGGCCGGCGTGCCGGAGCGGATCTCCGCGCCATCGATCCGCTCGGCGAAGGCCGCGAGGCCGAAGTCGGTGATCCGAGCCCGACCTTTGCCATCGATCATGATGTTCGACGGCTTCAGGTCGCGATGCAGCACGCCGATCTCGTGGGAGGCTGCCAGCCCAGCGCAGAGCTGGCGCGCGATCTGGATCGCCTTGTCTTTCGGGATGTGCCCGATCCGCCGCAGCAAGGAAGCCAGGTCCTCGCCGTCGACGTATTCCATCGACAGGAAGTGGTGCCCGTCGGCCTCCCCAGCGTCGTAGATCCGGCAGACGTTGGTGTGCGAGATCTGGCGCGCCGTCCGGACCTCGTCGAGGAACCGCTGGAGGCGGTCCGCATCCGCCTCGAACTCCGTGGGAAGGAACTTGAGGGCGACGGGCTGGCCGAGCTTGAGATCGTCGGCTCGGTAGACCTCCCCCATTCCGCCTCGGCCGAGCAGACCGACGATCCGATACCGGTCGGCGAGGATGGCGCCCGGGAGGAAGCGAGCCTCCCCGGCTCTCGCGCGCGAGGGAGGAAGGTTCATCGTCGGGAGCGCCGAGGAGGGCGAGACCGCCTGCCCGCACGAGCCGCAGAAGCGGCTCCCCGCGGGGAGCGGCGTGGCGCAACTCGAGCACGTGGCGGCGGCCATCCCGCGGAGGCTAACACGCGGGGCTCAGCGGGTCTCCTTGGATATCACCCAGTCGAGCACGGGATCGCGCCCCGCGACGAAGTCGTCCCAGGTCGGAACGATCGTCTTGTCGGGGGCGACGATCGGCGGCGCGTCGTCCGGGACGAACTTGTAGAACCGGGTCGAATACGAGACGACGAGCTTGGACTTCGGGAGCGTCATCTCGTCGCTCTCCTGATAGCTGTTCGGCTTCTCCCCGATCGGCTCGCCGACGAGCGTGGCGTGGGCCTCGGTGCGGAACTGCACGGCGTTGTTCATCGCGGCGGAGAACGTACGGTTCCCGACGAGCACGTACGGCCGGAGCTTGGGACGGGCGATGAGCTCCTTGACCAGGTATTTGTGGCCGACCTTGTAGTCGCCGCCGCCGTTCTGGCGGAGATCGAAGACGATCTTCTCCGCCGGCTTCGAGTCGACAAGGGCCCAAAGATCCTTCGAGCGCGAGGCGAGGTCGTCGTAGCGGCGGAAGTTGACGTACACGGTGTTCGCCGATTCGATGTACGTGAAGTAGAGCGCGTCGTCTCCGTGGCGCCGAAAGAGCGGCGGCGGCGCGGTGGAGGCCAGCGGCCACTCGTTGGGGTTGGTCCCGCCCGGCACGAGCTCGCAATCGACCGTCTTCTCCTCGCCCCCGACGGTCGCGGTGATGCGCGCGTGTGTCGCATCCGGAGTGATCTTCAAGCCATGGAGGACCTCGCCGATGATGATCCGTGCCGGGAGCACCGCACGAACGAGCCCGTCGCTCTCGTCCTGCGAAATGACGCTGCGCAGCCGGGCGTCCACCTCGCCGATCGGCGTGTCGTTGATGCGGACGACGGCGCCGCCGAGCACGTCCTTCGCCGCGGGAGCGGCCCGCGCGATCCTGTACTCGTCGCCGACGAGGAGGATCGCCACCGGAAGGCGGTGGATGGTCGACGGCAGGGCGACGCCCGTGTGGCCGTCGCCGACGATCGCGGCGATGTGCAGGAGGCCGACCATCATTTCGTCGTCGTTCGCGGTGGCGGCCCTCGCCCGAAGCTCCGCGATCGCCTCGTCGAACTTCTCCCGCGCGATCGCGTGGAAAGCGTTGGCGTGCTTTGCGGGAAGCTCCTTGGCGAGATATTCGACGTCCGCCCGCCACGCCTCGGGCGTCATCGGCGGAAGCGGTTGCGGACTGGGCCTTCCGGCGACGGACATGGACCAGGCGGTCAGAACGACAGCGAGCTGAACGGCGCGTCGAGCGCTCATGCAAAGTTATACGCGCGAACCGCCGAATGGACGAACGTTCAGCTCACGGACACGGATTCGCGTTCGGCCTCGTCCCAGAGCTGCTCGAGCCGAGCGTCCCTTCGACCCCACTCGTCACTCCCGTGACGAGCGAATACGAGGTCTGTCCCACCGCGGGCGCGCTCGGATCGGCGGCAAACGTCGACGCCTCGCCGCAATCGCGAGACGCCAGCGCGTTCGATCCTGGGACCTGGGTGTACACCCCCGTCGCCCTCAACACCGAGAGGTCGCCGATGTAGAGGTTCCACGAACTCGGCCCCTGCTCCTGTTGCCAAGTGACGCTCGTCTTATCGTCCCGCCATTCATAGATGAGGCCGTCGTTCAGGTCGCAGGCGTCCCCCTCGCCGTCGTGGTCGAAATCCGACTGCGACGGGTTGTAGTCAAAGGGACAGTTGTCGCAGACGTCACCGACGCGGTCGGCGTCCTGGTCGTCCTGCGTTGCGTTCGGGATCGTCGGGCAGTTGTCGCAAGCGTCACCCCGGCCGTCGCCGTCGGTGTCGGCCTGGTTCGGGTTCGGCACCGAGAGGCAGTTGTCGCAGGCGTTGCCGACGTGGTCCCCGTCGGAGTCGAGCTGCGTCGGGTTCGCCACGAACCGGCAGTTGTCGCAGGCGTTGGGCACACCGTCGCCGTCGGAGTCGACGCCCGCGGCGTCCTCGTCGATCTGGCCGTTGCAGTTGTCGTCGATACCGTTGCAAACCTCGGCGGCGCCCGGATGGACGGCGGAGTTTCCGTCGTTGCAGTCGCCGGCGCAGATCCGGTAGCCGTCGGCGTCGGCGTCGGCTTCGTTGGCGGGAACCGTCGGCCACGACGGATCGCTGCAATTGTTGTTGATCCCGTCGCAGAGCTGCGGCGCTCCGGGATACACGTTCGCCTTGGTGTCGTCGCAATCCCCTTGGCAGATACGGAAGCCGTCGCCGTCGTTGTCCCGCTCGTTGGCGGGCACCGCGGGCCAGCTTGGATCGCTACAGTTGTTGTTCTTCCCGTCGCAGAGCTGCGGGGCGCCCGGATAGACGGTCGCATCGTTGTCGTTGCAGTCGCCACCGCACGTGGTGAACCCGTCGCCGTCGTGGTCGAACCCTTCGTCGATTCGGCCGTTGCAGTTGTCGTCAATACCGTTGCAGATCTCCGCAGCGCCGGGATTGATCGCGGGATTTCCGTCGTTGCAGTCGCCGTTCGAGGAGACGTACCCGGCGGGCTTCGTGCACGACGACTGCGTGACGCTCGAGCTCCCGTATCCGTCGCCGTCGAGATCCTGGTACCAGGTGGTCGGCGTGCAGGGTAGCGAGCAATACAGGCCGCCCGTCGAAGTGAACCCCTCGCCTCCCCAGATGATCATGTCGGTGTTCGTCCGGACCGCCGTGTGCCGCATCCGGGCGGGAGGTACCCCCGCGGTGCTCGTCGGCGTCCACGAGTCGGCCAAGGGGTCGTAGGCAGCCCCTCCATTCGTGACGTTGGGAGGAGTTGCGCCGGAGTTGTCAAACTCACCGCCCCAGACGATCATCTTCGTGCCGGTCCACGTCGCCGTGTGCCGCCAGCGGGGCGCGGGCACGTTGGCGCCGAGGCTGGTAGCGGCCCATGTGTCCGTGGTTGGATCGTATCGGGCGCCGGTGTTCACCGTTCCCAACGCGTCGATGCCGCCCCACACGATCATGCGCGAGCCGCTCCACACCGCCGTGGGAAGCGACCGGCCCGCGGGAACGTTGGCCCCCGTGCTCGTCGCCATCCATGAATTGGTGGATGGGTCGTAGAGTCCACCGGTATTGATGCTTCCGCTGCTGTAGCCTCCCCAGACGATCATCTTCGTCCCGGTCCAGACGGCCGCGTGCTCCACGCGACCCACCGGCGCGCTCACGGTGCTCGTCGAGGTCCAAGAGTCGCTCAACGGGTTGTACTTGCCACCCGTGTTGAGGCCGCTGCCGCCCCAGATGATCATCTCGGTCCCTGTCCACACAGAGGAAAACTCCGTGCGCACAGAGGGAACGTTAGCGCCGGTGCTGGTGGGCGCCCACGAGTCGGACTGCGGGTTGTAGCGGGCGCCCGTGTTGACGCCCGACTGGTTGTCCCCCCAGATGATCATCTCCGTCCCCGTCCAGTGCGCGGCGGGTTTGCTGCGCGCGCTCGGGACACCGGCGCCTGTGCTCGTCGAGCTCCACGCATTGATCGCCGGGTTGTAACGACCGCCGGTGTTGAGAAACGTGATCGTCGTCGACGTGCTGCCGACGCTGCCGCCCCAAACGATCATCTCGCTTCCCGTCCAAACAGCCGCGTGATCCTCGCGAAGCCCGGGCGTGCTCACGCCGGCGCTCGTCGGCACCCACGTGTTGCTCGAGGGGTCGTAGCGGCCTCCGGAGTTGGTTGGGCGGATCTGTCCGGACTGCGGGTAGCCGCCCCAAACGATCATCTCGCTCCCGGTCCAAACCGCGGAGTGCCTCCACCGCGCCACGGGCATGTTGGGGCCCGTGCTCGTCGGGGTCCAACTGTCGAGCGCCGGGTTGTAGCGCCCCCCATCCATTGGAAAGACGCCATTGGACCCACCCCACACGATCATCGCGCTCCCCGTCCATACCGCAGTGTGAAGCTCTCGACCGGCGGGTGCCCCCGTCGTCGTCGTCGGGAGCCATGTATCGCTGATGGGGTTGTAGCGCCCGCCGGTGTTGACGATTCCGCCAGGAGGCCCTTGTTGCCCGCCCCAGACGATCATCTCGCTGCCTGTCCAGACCGCGCTGTGATACCAGCGCGGGGAAGGCACGTTCGCTCCTTGGCTCGTTGGAAAGAGCCACGTGTCGGTCGCCGGGTTGTATTGGCCGCCGGTGTTGGTTTGAGTGGATGTGAAGGAGTTCCCGCCGCCCCAGACGATCATCACGCTCCCCGTCCAGACGCTCGTTGCAAACTCCCTCGGTGGCGGCACGTTGGCGCCCGTGCTCGTGGGGAGCCAGGTGTCGGTCGATGGGTTGTAGCGTCCGCCGGTGTTGATCGGCGAGCCGCTGAGCTGACGCCCGCCCCAGACGATCATCTCGGTGCCGGTCCAGACGGCGGTATGAATCTGTCGCGCTGCCGGAACGTTGGCTCCGGTGCTGGTCGGCGTCCACGTGTCCGTGGCGGGATTGTATCGGCCACCGGTGTTGAGGCCGGGCGCGCCGCCCCACACGATCATCACTGTTCCGGTCCAGACCGCGGTGTGATACTCGCGCGGCCCCGGGGAATTGAGGCGGTTCGTCTCCGTCCAGGTATCGGTCGCGGGGTTGTATCGCCCACCCCAACCGTTGTTCCCCCAGACGATCATCTCGCTTCCGGTCCATACCGCCGCATGGTTCTGCGCGGAGTCCGGGACGTCATCGCGAGTTTGGGCCCACGTATCGTTCGTGCAGCCGGTCGTCAGCGGCGCGGTCACGGAATACGCTTGCTCCGGTGCGATCAAGTCGGCCGAGATGCCGGCTCGCTGTTTCTCCCACCACTCCGACACGTCGCTTTGGAATCGCTCGTCATGGGCAGACCAACTCCGGAGGAGGCGATCCGCGAGGATCGGCCGCGCCAAGCACTCCGCGATGACCGCGAGGTCGTTTCCCAGGGCGTCGAAGATGTCCCGGAGCATGACGCCGTCCCTCGTCTCGCGTGCCATTCGCTGCATTTCGGCCTGGAGCTGATCGGCGGTGATCGGTCGCTGCCAGTACTCTTCGAGCGCGTTCGACTTTCTGAGATAGTCCTCGACCTTCGCCCGGATCGCGCTCTCGGGCATGACGGCTTCCAGTGATGGCTTGGGGCCGGGATTCTCCGTCGGCCAGATCCGGTGCGCCCAGTAGACCCGCTCGATCGCGGTCTGGGCGGCGACGCGGTCTTCGATTGTCAATTGTCTAGCCCCAGCGTCGGGGCAGAGCACGACCGCCGCGAGGACAATGGTGCCCGTCGCTACAATTAGAGTTTTCATGTGCTCCCCCTGAGCCGAGGGCCCCGAACCTGCTATACGCCCCTCACCCGTGCGCGTCAACGCAGCAGGGGCGACCGGGCTCGAGGCTTCCGGCAATTTCGCTCCCCTGAGCGACGGTCTCACCGTATACTCCGCCAATGCTTCAAGCGCAGCCTTCGGACTGCGCGGAAGCTGGCACGGGGGCGATTCGACAACCGGGAGTCTCGGCCGGCTCTTCGCGCTATCTCGACGGTCCGCTCAGGCGGGCCGCTGACGTCGCGTGCGCCGCCGTCGTCTTGGCCGCCGGTGCGCCGCTTTTCGCGATCATCGCGGCGGCGATCAAACTCGACACGAGTGGCCCGGTGCTCTTCCGGCAAACGCGCGTCGGGCGCCACGGCCGCCCGTTCACGATCCTAAAATTCCGTAAGATGCCCGACGACCTTCCCGCGCAGGGGCCGATGCTGACCGCGCGCCACGATCCCCGCCTTACGCGCGTTGGTGCCTGGCTGGTCTGGCTGAAATTCGACGAGCTCCCTCAGTTCATCAACGTCCTGCGCGGCGAGATGAGCCTGATGGGACCCCGCCCCGAGGTGCCGGAATTCGTCGACCTCGAGGACCCCCGCTGGCGTACGGTTCTCTCGGTCCGCCCCGGGATCTTCGGGATGAATCAGATCCTCTGCCGCACCGAATCGGACCTCTACCCGAGCGGACTGGACGGCCTCGAACAGCACTACCGGGCGCACATCCTTCCGAGGAAGCTCGAGGTGGACTCCGACTATGTTCGCCGCGCCGGCCCGGTCTACGAGCTCAAGCTTCTGATGCGCGGGACGATGATCGGTTTGTTCGGGTCGCTCTCACGGTTCGAGCATCGCCCCTGGGCACGAAAGAAAGAGTTCACCGAACCCGCCGCCGAATGACGTCTCTCCAGGCGGACGCGAGGGTTCTCGCTTGTCCGCGGACCGGACTTTCGCTTCGCGAGTGCTCGTGGGATGAGGCTGTCGCTCGGGCAGGCAAAGGGTTTCCGCTCGAGGCACGCCAGGCTGGAACGCGGGCGTCGATCGGTCCCACACGAAGCGTGCTGCTGCGCGCCGACGATCGCGCCGCATTTCCCATCGTCGACGGCATCCCCGTGCTGCTGGCGCCCGAGATGCTGCTCCCGTCCGGAGAGGAGCACCCCGATCCTGCGGATGCGAGGTACGCCGAAGCCTACGAGGTCATGGCCTACTACGGCGCCGTGGCCGAGCGGGCGATCGTCGATGCCCGCCTTCCCGCCGTTCCGTCACGCGACGAAGAGCGCGCTACCTTTCCGGAGCCTCGGGAGATCTGGATCGACTCCGTCTACGACGCGATCTCTCAATCCGAGGCGTACGGCTATCTCGCCCCGCTCTCCGGCAAGCGCGTCCTGCAGATCGGCGGGATGGGAACGCATGCGGTGAAATTCCTCCTCGCTGGCGCCGAAGAAGCGTGGGTCGTCAGCCCGGTGATGAGCGAGCTGGCCTACGCGCTGGCGCTTGCTCGCTCCCACGGCGTGGCCGATCGGCTCCGCTGTGTCGCCGGAGTCGCCGAAGAGATGCCGTTCTCGGACGGGCTCTTCGACGGCGCCTACTCCGGAAGCTCTCTCCACCTCTCCGTGACTTCGATCTCGTTTCCGGAGGTCTTCCGCATCCTTCGGCCGGGCGGACGCCTCTCGTGCGTCGAGCCGTGGGCTGCACCGCTCTACGCTCTCGGAACGAGGCTCCTGGGGAAGCGAGAAGCGGTGAACGCGCATCCGATGACGAAGAGCCGGGCGGCGCCGATGTTCGACACGTTCCGGGACGCCTCGATCGTCCATCACGGCGCCATCAGCCGCTACCCGCTCGTCGGCCTTCTCAAGCTCGGCATCGGGATGACGCAGAGGGCGGTGTGGGCGATCACGCGCGCCGACGACGCAATCTGCTCTCTCGTCCCGCCGCTCCGCCGGATGGGAAGCTGCGCCGTTCTAAGGGTCTCCCGCGACTGAGCGCCGTGGGCGTCAACGCAGCCCGGGCGACGGGGTTTGCTCTTTCCGCTAACACCCTTGCCGGCAATCGCTTAAAGTGAATCGTCGACTCTGGACCCGGGCAAGACCGCACGCGCACCACCTTGGAGTGGGCGAGATGACAACGCGAACCTCGGCGGAGCGCCGCCTGGCCACCCAATACGCCACCGCTCTCGCGTTGGCCGAATCCGCGTCTCTTGCCGACGCGACGCCGCGCATCCTTCGGGCGATCTGTCAGAGCCTCGGCTGGGCCCACGGCGCGCTCTGGCAGGTGGCGGACGACGGCATCCGGTGCGTGGAGACCTGGCACGAACCGAGCCTGACGCTCGAGAAATTCGAGGCGGCGAGCAAGGCTTCGAGATTCGCTCCGGGAATCGGGCTTCCGGGGCGCGTTTGGGAGAGCCGGCGCCCTGCGTGGATTCCCGACGTCGTCCAGGATGCGAATTTCCCTCGTTCGTCGATCGCCGACGCCGAGGGCCTTCACGGCGCCCTCGGCTTCCCGATCGTGCTCGGAGAGCAGGTGCTCGGGGTGATGGAGTTCTTCAGCCAGGAGATCGTCGAGCCCGACGAGCCCCTGCTCGAGCTCCTGGGAACGGTGGGAAGCCAGATCGGCCAGTTCATCCAGCGGAGGCGCGCGCAGGAGGAGCTGGACAAGTTCTTCGCCATGTCGCTCGACATGCTGTGCATCGCCGGTGTCGACGGGTACTTCAAGCGCGTGAACGCGGCGTGGGAGAAGACGCTCGGCTGGACGAGCGCCGAGCTGCTCGAGCGCTCGTACCTCCACTTCGTGCACCCCGACGATCGCGCGGCCACGATCGAGCGGGCGAGGAGCCACATCGCGACGGGCGAGGACCTCGTCTCGTTCGAGAACCGGTACGCGTGCAAGGACGGCTCCTATCGCTGGCTGTTCTGGAAGGCCGCGCTCGACGCCGAGGAGCAGCGGATCTACGCGATCGCGCGGGACGTGACGGAGCAGCGCCGGGCTCGGGAGGCGCAGGAGGAGAACGCCGCGCGATTGGTCCAGCTCGTCAAGGAGCTGGAGCTGGCGCGGCACCGCGCGGAGGACGCGGTGCGCGTCAAGTCGGACTTCTTGGCCAACATGAGCCACGAGATCCGGACGCCGATGAACGCGGTGATGGGGATGACGGATCTCGCTCTGGCCACGGAGCTGAGCGCCGAGCAGCGGAGCTACCTGGCGACGGTCAAGGTCTCCGCGCGGGCGCTGCTCGATCTGGTCGACGACATCCTCGACCTTTCCAAGATCGAGGCGGGGAAGCTCGAGCTGGACCGCGTCGAGCTGGACGTTCGCGAGACCGTCGGGGATGCGATCAAGGTGCTCGCGGTGCGCGCGAGCCAGAAAGGACTCGAGCTAGCCTGCCGCATCTCCCCCGCGGTACCCCAGATCGTCCGCGGGGATCCTGGGCGGCTCCGCCAGGTCGTCGTCAATCTGGTCGGGAACGCGATCAAGTTCACCGAGCACGGCGAGGTCGTGCTCGACGCCGACGTGGAGCTCGTGGACGATGATGACGTCTGGATTCATTTCTCGGTCAGGGACACGGGAATCGGCGTCCCCCTGGAAAAGCGCGAGCAGATCTTCGCCCCGTTCACGCAGGCCGACACGTCGACGACGCGGCGATTCGGCGGAAGCGGACTCGGCCTCGCTATCGCGACCCAGCTCGTCGAGATGATGGGAGGACGACTCGCCGTCGAGAGCGAGGTCGGACGCGGCAGCACGTTCTCGTTCACCGCGCGGTTCGAGCGCGAGCGGCACGAGCCCGCCCGGGCGGCGCCTCCCGCTGGGCGGGTCGACCTCGCCGGCCTCTCGGTCCTCGTGGTCGACGACAACACGACCAACCGCCGGATCCTCACCGAGATGCTCACGAACTGGAGAATGCGGCCGGTCGCGACCTCGGGTGGCGCGGAGGCGCTGCAGAAGATGAAGGAGGCGCACGCCGCCGGGCAGCCGTTCGGGCTGCTGCTTTCCGACGGACAGATGCCGGAGATGGACGGATTCATGCTCGCCGAGGCCGTCAAGCGCGATCCCGCGCTGCGAGCGGTGCCGATGATCATCCTGACTTCGGCCGGGCGCCCCGAGGACGGTGCGAGGTCCCGGCGCCTCGGCATCGCCGCGTTCCTCACCAAGCCGGTGAAGCAGTCGGAGCTGCTCGACGCCATGGCGATCGCGATCGCGGGGATACCGTCCGACGCAGGCACGGCCGGTGCCACCGGCGCGGCGGCGCACAAGCCGGCGCGCTCGCTCAGGATCCTGCTCGCGGAGGACAACCCGGTGAACCAGCACGTGGCCAAGCGCATCCTGGAGAAGCGCGGCCATCGGGTGACCGTCGTCGGGAACGGCCGCGAGGCGGTCGCAGCGCTCGCGCCGGAAGCGGCGGGCCGGTTCGACGTCGTTCTGATGGACGTGCAGATGCCGGAGATGGACGGCTTGGATGCGACCGTCGCCATCCGCGCGCGCGAAAAGGGCACGGCCACGCGCGTGCCGATCGTGGCGATGACCGCTCACGCCATGGAGGGGGACCGCGAACGCTGCCTCCAGGCGGGTATGGACGGGTACGTCACCAAACCCGTCGAGGCCGACCGGCTCTTCGAGGCCGTCGAATCCTCCGCCGGCCGATTCGACCCCACCGTCGCCGCGGCGCGGCTCGGCGGCGACCGCCGTCTTCTCCGGGAGATGCTCGACCTCTTTCTCGCCGAGTGCCCCGGCATGATGTCGGAGATTCGCCGGGCGATCGAGGCACGGGATGCCGAGGCGCTCCGCCGCGCGGCCCACGCGCTCAAGGGGTCGGTCGCAAACTTCGGAGCGTCCCGGCCGGTCGAGGCGGCGAGAACGCTCGAGAAGCTCGGCATCGACCGCGACTTGGCGGGCGCTGCCGCCGCACTCAACGCGCTGCAGATCGCTCTCGACGAGTTCCGGCGGGAGGCGTCGGCGGAGGGGCCACCATGAAAAGGAAGGAGCTCGTCCTCGTCGTCGACGACGTTCGCGTCACGAGGCATCTGCTGCAGTCGGTGATCGAGAAGGCCGGATACGCGGTGACGACGGCGAGCGACGGACAGGAGGCCCTCGACCAAGCGCGGCGAACCGACCTGCGCGCTCCGGATCTGATCCTGCTCGACGTGTGGATGCCGGGAATGTCGGGGCTCGACGTTTTGGCGCGCCTGAGGGCCGACGGGGTCGATTCGAAGGTCATCGTCATGACCGGGGACGACACGCCGGAGACGCTGCTCCAGGCGCTCCGATCCCAGGCTCTGCATTTCGTGGCGAAGCCGATCGACGCCGCGGCGCTCGTCGAGCTCGTCGAGAGCGCGTTGGCCGCCGACGCCGGTCCCGATATCGAGGTCGTCTCGGCCCGCCCCGAGTGGGTCGAGCTGATCGTCCCGTGCACGCGCGAGGCGGCGTCGCGCATCGAGGGGTTCCTCACCCACCTCGACGCGGACCTCACGCCGGAGGTGCGCGAGTCGGTCGGCTACGCGTTCCGCGAGCTCCTGCTCAATGCCGTCGAGTGGGGCGGCCGACTCGACCCGAACCGAAAGGTGCGGATCGCCTGCCTTCGCGCCCGGCGCATGCTGCTCTACCGCATCGCCGATCCCGGGCCGGGGTTCCGGCTGGAGGACCTGACGCACGCCGCCATCTCCTACGAAGGCGATCCGATGGAGCACATGAAGGCCCGCGAGGAGAAAGGCCTCCGCCCCGGCGGCTTCGGCCTGCTCCTGGTCAAGGCGCAGGTGGACGAGCTGCTCTACAACGAGGCACGGAACGAAGTGGTGTTCGTCAAGTATCTCGATTCCCCGGGAGGTGGGTCGTGAGGAAGCCGCCCGAGGCGCTGCCTTGTTACAAAAAGAAGTAGACTCCCGCCGTCGGCGCACCTGACCCCTTGGAGGGCCCGAATGAGAAGGTTCCCCCTCGCCCTCGTTCTGATCGTCGCCGCCCTGCCGGCGCTGGCGCAAACCCCGGAACCGTCGCCTCCTCCGACCGACGACGAGAAACCAGCGGCGTTCAACCAGCGAGTGTTCTTCGGCGGCGCGGTCGGTGCGGCGTTCGGAACCGTCGATTACGTCGAGCTGGCGCCGATGGTCGGATTCCGAATCGCGCCCCGATTCGAGATGGGCGTTCAACCTTTCTACCGTTGGACGGACGACCACCGCTACTCCCCGAGCTTCTCGACGACGGACTACGGCGCGACCATCTTTGGGAGGGTCCGCATCTGGCAGGGGTTGTTCGGCGAGGGGGATTACCAGTACACGAGCTACGAGTATCAGAACGCCGGGGGCGGCAGCACTCGGGACACCAACAATGCGTTCCTCGCGGGAGCCGGGTACGCGTTTCCCGTCGCGCAGCACGTGGCGTTCTACGCTTCCGCGCTCTACGACTTCACCTACAGTAGCAGCGATCTGCACTACCCGTACGACTCCCCCGTGCGCTATTCGGTCGGAGTGTCGGTCGGCTTCTGACGTCACAGAACCGTCACCGGCCTGTTGCGTGTCCGGCGAGCCTCCGCATCTCCCTGATCCTATTCTCCGTATTCAGGCAAGGTCGCGGAGGAGGCGGACATGAAAGCGCTGCGAGACGTGGCATCGACCGACCTTCGGTGGTCCAAGCCCGACTTGTTTCGAAGACTCTACGAGCTCCGCTCCGAAACGGACCTCGTGGTGGTTCTCCGATGGGAAAAGGCGTTGTGCTCGAGCGCCCTGGCGGAGAGCGTGGACGGCCGTTGGATCCTGAGGCGGAACGGGGTGTTCACGCGGAGAGTCACCCTCGTCCGCGAGGGGTCGACGAGCGAGCTGGCGTCGATGACCTCGCGCTGGGGAGGGGGCGGCATTGTCCACGGTCCCGCTTCGAGACGCTACGAATGGCTCAAGCCGAGCTTCTGGCGCTCCCCGTGGATCTTCGCGGACGAATCGGGCCGTCCCGTCGTCCGTTTCGAGCCCGAGTGCTTCGGACAAGGTGCGCGCGTGCAGGTGTCCCCCGAGCTGCGGAACCACTCGGATCTCCCCTTCCTCGTCACCCTGGGCTGGTACCTGCTCGTGCTGATGGCGGACGACGGAGCGGTCGCCGCGGTGGCGGCCGCGAGCTAACGCCCCCAATCGGCCTGACCGGGCACGCACTCCCCTTTCGAGAGACGGGCGGCTATCATCTGGGAGACGCCGCAGGGAGGGGGCGTGCATGACCGAGTTCGAGCTGATCAAGGCCACCGACGCGTACACGCTCGTTGCGGTGCGCGGACGGCTCGACCCTGCCGGAGTCGGTCTGATCGAGCTGAGGCTGACGAGCGAGACGGTCGCGCGCCGGAAGCCCGCGATCGTCGACGTCACGGCGGTCAACCTGATCGGGTCGATCGGGATCGGGATGCTGGTCGGGATCGGTCACGCCATGAAGGGCCACGACCTCGGATTCGCGGTCGTGGCGTCCGGGCTCGTCAAGGAGATCCTGGACAAGGTCTCTTTGAACGCTCTCTTCCCGGTGGTCGAGACGGTCGACGAAGCGAAGGGCGCGCTCGGAGTGAGCTGAATCGCGGCTCCGCTGCGGCCCACGACCCACCGGCGCCTCCCACCATTTCTCGCGCGACAACGTGGTAGCATCCGGGCATTTTCTGGTCGCCCGCTGGGCCGCTTTCAGTCGGACCAGAGCAAGCCACCGGAGGGACCTCGTTGCTCGAGGAGCGCTGGTTTGTGCTCGCCGACCAGCTTGCGGCCACCGAGTGCCGCCGCCGTGCTCTTCGACCGGAGGACGCCGAGGAATTTCGCTCCTTCATCCGGCTGCGCTTCGCCGAGCGCGGCGAGCGGATCGTGGCTGCGTACGACGGGCGAAGCAGCATCGAGACGTACTTGCTCGTCGTCATCGCGCGGGCGTTCGGCGACTGGCGACGTTCGGTCTGGGGACATTGGCGGCCGAGCACCGCGGCGCTGCGGCTGGGCACCGTCGCGATCGAGCTCGAGTGGCGAATCGGTCACCGCGGTGAATCGTTCGAGAGCGCAGCGGCCGAGTTGGGCTCCCGCTTCGGCCCGCGCGCCGGCCGTGAGGAGCTCGAGACGATCCGGCGGCACCTGCCCGAGCGGGTCCGGTGGCGGCAAGTCCCCGCCGAGGAGCTGGAAACCCGGGCGACCACGACGACGTCCCCGAACGAGGCCCTCGACGCCCGCGAGCGAGCCGATGCCGTGCGTCGGCTGGCGCCGCTCCTCCAAGAGACCCTGCGCGAGCTCCCGCCCTTGGATCGCCTCATCCTCCTCCTCGTTTTTCGAGAGGGACTCAGCGTCCGCGCCGTAGCCCGCTCCGTCGGGATGGATCACCAGCGCGTCGGGCGCCGCCTCGATCGAACGCTCGTCAGGCTGCGGGCCGCCATGGAGACCGCCGGCGTGGACCGGCACGCCGCGCTGCTGCTTTTGGAGAAGTCCGGGGACGACGAACAGGGTTGGCTGGAAGCGATCGCGGAGCCCGAATGGGACAACCCGCCGCGGCGTCCGTCTACTGGAGAGGCAGAATCGTGAGCGAGCGATCACCCAGCCGGTTCGGCCCCGCGGGGAGGGACCCCTTCGACCCGTGCCCCACGGACGCCGAGTTGGCCGCTTTCTCGGAGGGCAAGCTCGGTCCGCCTCGCCCGGAAGAGGTCGCTCGCCACGTTCTGCACTGCGCGGAGTGCCAGGACGTGATCGGCTCGCTGGCCTATCGACACGCCGAGTCTCTTGCGGCCTCGTCTCGGGTCGCTTTCCCGCGGCGCGCCGCGATCGCGGCGGGGCTCCTGCTCGCGGTCCTCGCCGCTTCCGGGGGCGTGTGGCGGCTGTCGCGCGGCCGCACCTCGACGGGCATCGCCGACCTCGTGCGGGCGGTCGGACAGCGACGTCTGGTCGAGGCGCGCCTATCGGGCGGGTTCGCGTGGGCGCCCGTGACCGAAGTTCGAGGCGAGGGGGGCCCCGCCGGCACAGGGGCTCTGGATCCGGCGCGATCGGAGATCGCGGGGGCGGCCGCCCGGATCCGCGGCGGCAAGATGTGGAACGACCCGACAGGAGACATGCACTCGCTGGGCGTCGCTTACCTCGTGCTCGGAAACGTGGACGAGGCGGTCACGGCGCTCGATGCGGCGGCGAAGGCGTCACCGGACGATGCCGCTGTGCTCTCGGACTTGGCAGCCGCGTGCATCGAGAAGGGAAAGGCTCCCGATCAGGCCCAGCAGCTGGTTCGCGCGCTCGACCTCTCGGAGAAGGCGATCGCGCGCGCGCCCGCCTTCGTCGAGGCGCGGTTCAACAAGGCGCTGGCCCTCGAAGCGCTCGGCCTCCGGGACGCGGCGATCGAGGCCTGGGAGAGCTACGTCAAGGCGGACCCGTCATCGCCCTGGTCGAACGAGGCGCGGAGCCGATTGGCGAAATTGCGGAGCGCATCGCGGCTCGAGAGGTGGGAGGACAGCGCCCAGGCCTTCCAATCCGCCTGCTCGGCGGGTGATGCGCGGCGCATCGAGGAGATCGTGCGGGCGCACCCGCAGCAATCCTCCGAAGCGCTGATGACGGATTTGGGGCGCTGGGCCGATCTCGCGCTGACGGGCCAGCCCAGCGCGGGGGCTACCCTCCGTGCCGTCGAGAGCGGCTCGGCGGTCATGGCCCGGGTCGTCGGAGATCCGATCGTCAAGGACGCGGTCGCCGAGATCCGGAGATCGGCCGCCGACCGCGAGCGGTTGAGCCTGCTCGCGGCGGCGCACCGCCAGCTCCGCCTCGGCCGCGCCGCCGAGGACGCGATGCAGGCGAACGACGGGAAGCGCCTGCTGACGGACGCGTCCGACCGATTCGCGAAGCTGAAGAGCTCGTATCGCGACCTCGCTTTGCTCTACGAGCTGTCGAGCGAGTACTACATCGATCCGGCGGGAGCTTTCACCCCCCGGCTCGAGGCGCTGATCGAGCGCTATCCCGCCGGCGAGAAGCGGATCGTGGGAGCGAGGGCGAGGTGGTTGATGGGGCTCGCGCTCGGCGTATCCGGCCGGACGTCCCAGGCGTTGACATCGCTCGCGGAAGCCGGCGAGGGGCTGCGCGCGCTGGGCTTCACGGCCGACGCCGTTTTTGTGCGCTCAATCGAGGCGAACACCTGGTGGATGCTCGGTCGGTCGGGTCGCGCGTGGACGCTGCATCGCGATGTCTTCCGGCAGCTCGACGCTGTGACCGACGCGCGTCTCGTCCAGGCGCTCATCGGGGCGACCGCCAAAGAAGCGGAGCTGGACGGCCAGCAGCTCGCAGCGCTGTCGATCGGGCAAGCCGCACTAGCGATGTCCAAACGCCACAATTCCGCTTTCGACCGATGCGATGGCCTCGCGTGGTTTGCGAGTGCCGCCGCGCGGGCGGGCCGAACCGCCGCAGCGGGGGACGCGGTGCATGAAGCTCGTGGCCTGCTTCCCCAGGTTTCCGATCCAAGCACTCACGCACGGCTCGATGGCCTGCTCGGCCTTGCCGAGGCTCGCCTGAGCCTCGACGTGAATCCTGACGACGCGCTCCGAGCAGCGGATCGCTCGGTGGCGTGGCTCGAATCCGTCGACAAGGAGAATCTGCTCGCGGAAGCCTACGAGCTCCGGGCAAAGGCGAAGGAGAAGTCGGGGGACCTCGACAGCGCCGCGAAGGACTACCTCTCGGCGCTTCAGACGGTGGAGCACCAGCGCGATCGTCTCAGAGACGTTTCGCTGCGCACCTCGTTCGTCGACACGGCGTGGGAGCTTGGACGCGATGTCGTTCGGTTCGAGATCGATCGCGGCGACCCTCGTGGTGCGCTCGCAATGGCCGACCGACTTCGGGCGACCTCGGTTGCACCGCCGATGAAGCTGTCGCCCGAAGAAGCGCGCGACCCGGTCGATGCTTTGGTCCACCAATTGGGCCCCGATGATGCGGTCATTTTCTATGAGATCTTGGAGCACCGGACGATCGCGTGGGTCCTGCGCGCGGGCAGAGTTCAGTCGGCCGTTCTTCCCATCGAGGAGCGCGCGATCGATCTTTTCGTCGACGCGATCCGTCGCGAAATGACGCCCGGCGACTCCGGAGCGGACGAGGGCGGGGGTCGGAAGCTGTTCGAGCAGGTCGTCGGCCCGCTGCGTGGCCGCCTCGAAGGTGCACAGCGGATCATCATCGTCCCGGACGGACGTCTTCACTCGATCCCGTGGGGAGCGCTTCAGCAGGCGCCAAGCGGCCGCAGATGGATCGAGGACGCGTCGGTGGCGGTGGCTCCGTCACTTCGGTGTCTCATCGGGCGTCGCGTCGGAGCCGGCGAGCCGGCCGATTTCCGCGTCGTTGCCGTCGGCAACCCGGCCTTCGACCGCCTGGCCTTCCCCGGCCTGCCCGATCTTCCGGCGGCGGCGAACGAGGCTCGGGAGATCGGCGCGCTCTATGCGAGATCGTCTGTGCTCGTCGGCTCCGACGCGATACCCGATCGCTTCCTCGCCGAGATTGCCAGCGCGGAAGTCCTCCACGTAGCCGCCCACGCGATACCCAGCGGCGTTGACCCCGACCGATCGACGGTCGTCCTCGCTCCCGGCGGCACGATCGCGTCGGACGGGGGGCTGACTGCGGGTGAGATTCGCGGCCACGATCTGCGTAGAGTGCGACTGGCCGTGCTCGCGGCCTGTCGCTCGGGAGATGGTCCACTCTCTCGCATCGAGGGACCGCTTAGCCTCGCGCGACCGCTCCTGGAAGACGGCGCTCGCAACGTCGTGGTCTCACTTTGGGATTTGCCCGACGAGGCGGGTGCGTCGGTCATGGTGGCGTTGCACCGCGCCCTGCGTGATGGCGCCGATCCGATTGATGCTCTGCGCCGAGCTCAGCTCGAGTGTTGGTCAGCTCCGAATCCAGATCCACGCGCCTGCGGCGGGTTGCAATTGATCGTGAACGAACCGGGGGGAGGTCGAAGATGAGATATCGATGGTTGTCGTTGACGGTTCTCTTGGTACTGATTCTGCCGGGATGCGTGCACAACGCTCCCGTGACGACCGTCAGCACCGCGGCATCGCAGGCGGACGCGCCGGCGCGGGACCAGGCGGACATACTTTTCCACGGGCTGATAGCGTTCGTCTTCAAGAAGGACGATACCGTCGAGAGCGTCTTCTTGAGCCCGGACGCCGAACCCCACATACCTCTGATAGCGGTCAATACCACGGATATCGACAAGCTGAATGCGAGTGATCCCGATCTCATCGCGTCGGGAGACGGGGACGCAGGCTTCGCGGTCTGGAAATTCACCGAGGCGACGATCGACCAAGCCGATTTCTCAGACAAATCTCTGAGAAAAGACATGACCGCACTGGACTTGAACAACCCGGACTACACGCTGCTCCGTTGGGTGCCCAGCATGGACGACATATTCGGTTCGCTCCAAAAAGTGGATCAGAAGGAGATCGACTCGGCGCCAGCGCGGGGAAAGTGGCCCAAGGGCTGGATGACCCCCGTATTTGACGAGCTCACGCACCGGACCGATCCGTGGACCATCGGCAATCGCCGCAACACACCGGTCGCCGACGGCGTCCGCCTACGTCTTCAGCTCAGCGATCCGGGAAGACCGTTCGGAATCCTGATCACGCGGATAGACCCAAAGGATCCAACGAAGAAAGTTGACGAAACGATTGTAGTGAAAGGCGGCGCGACGATTTTCATCAGCGACTACCCGACGAAGATACCGAAACCCGGCAACGATTTGACTCACTTTCGTCACTATTACACGCTTCGTTATCCCGATAAATCGGGCTACGACCCCGTCCACGGCGGTCCGCCGACGCCGTATCCATCGCGTTGCGCTCCAGGCGTGTTTTACCCGCCGGACCCGGACCTCCCATGATTAGGGGGGCGGCGAGGACTGTCGCGGCGATCGTGTTTTCCGCCTGGGCGACGACCGAAATCGCGATGGCCGATCGCGTTCCCAAGGGGGTGTGCTTCAAGAACGTCGACGACCGACTGGAAATCCTGTTGGCCGTCGATCTCAAACCCTCCCAGGCCCCGATGAAGCAATTGAAGGATGTCCAAGCACTTGGCCCGCTGTTCCAGTTTCTCGTGCAACATGCCGCGTGGATCGAGCCGAGCATCGCGCCCGAACGAGCGGTCAAACTTCATCTGCTTCGTAGTTACACCGTCAGATTCAAGCCCGGCGTCCACAAGACGCCTCAGGAATTGCTCGATCTGACACAGGGATTGATTCAACTCGGTCCAACGGTGATTGCGCGCGCTGCGCCGGTCCCGAGCGCGCGACCTCCGAGCAACGATCCCTACGTCGGTGCGGGGCGCCCGGTGACCTATCCTGCCCAGACTCCTTGCGGGACTCAGTGGTACCTGTTCGACACGGGAGTCGATTTCGCCTGGAATTGCTCAGCGACGGGGGCGTCGGTCGTCGTCGCCGATGTCGATTGGGGGTTTGACCTGACGCATTCTGAGCTTTCCGGCGCTTGGGACCCGAACCACACCTACGACATGTGCAACGGGGCAAGTGCTCCCGGGTGGGCCTACCACGGAACCGGGGTCGCCGGATTGATCGCCGCCCGACAAGACGGGAATGGAATTCAAGGGATCGCGTACCAGTCGACGATCTGGCCGATCACGGCGTCCTGCTCGACAAACACCTATCTCCCCTGCGAGGCCAAATGGGAGAGTGGGAACCCTTGGGCGGATGCCATTGCGAAGGCTGCCACCGATCTCTGCGATAGTTGCAGAAAGGTCGTGGTTCTCGAGAACCAGACATGTTGCTACGGCAACTATGAAGCAAGCATTGCGGTCAACACGACGATCACAGCCGCGATCGCAAAAAAAGTCGTCGTGGTGGTCGCCGCCGGGAACGGTTACAAGGACGCCACGTACGACGATGTCGGTACTCTTATCCCAGAGAGCGGCGCAATCGTCGTCGGCTCCACCGATTATGTCGACGATTATCGCCTCTCGGCGGACAGCAATTTCGGTGCGCGTATCCTGGTTTCGGCGCCGGGGGACATGGACCACGACCTGACTCTTACGACGGGTGGGCGGAAGTGCCTTGGCGAGCCGTCAGGTACGACGTACAGCGAGTGCTTCGGAGGCACCTCCGGCGCGGCCGCCAAGGTCGCTGGAGTCGTCGCGCTGATGCTCCAAAAGAATACCGGTCTAGATCCAGAAGGCGTGAGAGAAATCCTGAAGCGAGTCGGCAAGCCAGTGACATCCAGTGACGGAAAACAACCTGGCGGCGTTTTTCTAGACGCCCACTGCGCTGTCGCCGCCGCAGACCCTGTCAGTTGCGGGCCCGTTTGCCCAACCCCCACGCCGACGCCGACACCAACCCCTTGACGATCATGCTGCCGCCGCTTGCTGTCGCACTCGCGATCCTCGTCGCCGACGCTCGGGCGACCTCTCCGGTGATCTCCCCAACGCAAGAGCTGGTGCTCGGCGAGAAGGCCTTGCAGCAGTATCTGGCGAAGCATCCGGAGACGGCGGATGCGGAGCTTGCCGATCGTGTCGACGCGATCGGCAGGCGGCTCTCCCCTTTCACGGACCGGCCCGAAGCATCTCACCGAGCGATCGTGGTCGCCGGAGACGAGATGCAAGCGGTGCCCTTCTTGGGCGGGACGGTTGCCGTCACCGAGGGTCTGGGACGCGCGCTCGACGATGACGAGATCGCTTTCGCAGTCGGCCACGAGATGGCGCACATCGACCTTCGTCATCAGCCGGGGCGCGTGGTCGCCGAGGACGTGGTCCGGGAGGCGGCCGGAGCGACCTCGGCGGCGAGTGCGGCGCTGTCGGTGCACGACCGCCACGCCGAGCTGGAGGCCGACCGCTTCGGAGCCCTCTACGCCGTGCGAGCCGGGTTCCGTTTCAGCGCGGCGGTCGGTGCGCTGCGCAAGCTCCAGGAGAGCGGAGGCTTGGATCAGGACGCCAAACATCCCGACTACGCCGATCGGATCCAAGCTCTCGCGGGCTTCGAGGCGGAGCTGCGCCGCACGCTCACGGCGTTCGATCGGGGATGCGCCGCGCTCAAGGATGCGAGGCTGACCGACGCGGTCGAGTACTTCTCGCTCTTCGTCGCGGACTTTCCCAACAGTCTCGCCGGACGGATCGATCTCGGAGCGGCGTATCTGTCGCGCTGGCGCGCCGGCCACGGCCCGACCGAGGGGCTGGCGGAGGAGCTTCCCATCCTGTCCGATCCTGGGGTCTCCGTTCGGTCCGGGCTCGCGGACGCCGACGCGCGCAACGCGCGCTCGCACTTCGAGGCGGCGCTGCGGCTCGATCCGGGCTCGGTGCCGGCCCGCGCCGGGTTCGCGCTTCTTCTGATCCGCGAGGGTCAGATCGCCGAGGCTCGAGGCTACCTGCGCCCCGTCGCGAACGATCCCCAGCTCGGGCCCGAGGTCACGCTGCTCCTCGGCAACGCCGACTACCTCGACGGGGCGTGGGCGGCCGCGGCCGCGCACTACGAGCAGGCGCTCCAGGCGCGCCCAGGCTGGAGCGGCGCGCGAGCGAACCTCGCGCGTGCGCTCGAACGCCAAGGCAAGGACAAGGAATCGAGAGCCCAGTGGGAGATGCTGCGCGACGATCCCGTTTGGGGCGACGAGGCTCGCCGGCGGACGGAGGCTGCGCCGCAGCAAGCGAATCCGAAATAGCTGCTCGACCCAGGAGGACTGTCATGCATCGTCGACTGATCGGCATCGTCTTGGTGATTGCAACGTCAACGGTTGCGAGCGCGCAGAGCATCAATCTTCTCTCCTCCACGAGGAATGAGGTCTATAGGGAACAGGCGCGTGCCGACGGGTTCGAGCCCGCGCTTCAGATGGCCGTTCCGATCGGCGCCACCGCGGGTCTCGCCGAGCACGATTCGGACGTCGGTGCGGTGCTCGGATTTCAGCTGTGGAAGAAGGATGTAGGCTTCCTCGCCGTCTTCTTCAGCTTCTCGGGGGCGCAGACGATCAGCGGGAGCCAGAGCGAATTCGGCTCCTTCCTCCTGAACCCGGCGACGAACGGCAACTCGTTCTATCTCGCAGGTAACCGAGTTTGGCAAGCCGGACACGCTCCTCTGTGGATGGGACCTTCGGGAAGAATCGGCGTCACCCGGAGCACCTGGGAGGCCACGACGGCGGCCGGCGCGCAGTCGGTCGGAGGATTCGTAGGCTATTTCTCCCCGACGTTCCTTCTGACGTCGGGAACCTACAGCACGACGACCGGCGACCGCAACGAATACCAGTTCGGTTTGGAGGTCGGCCCGAGCCTGCGCCTTCTGGGCGGCGATCTCGCGCAGTCGGACGCGTTCCTCTCGGATCCCACCGTGCTCGGCTCAGCGGATCACTCCTACCTCGGCTACGAGCTGACCTTCTTCGCACGCCTCAACTCCGCTCAACCGTTCATCCGGATCAGCCACTTCAGCGCCGACAATCCGATCTCGGGCTTCAGCGGCACGCAGGCCATCATCGGCTTCAACATCCTCACGTCCGTGTTCAAGAGCGAGGTCAAGCAGCAGTAACCGCACGCCCTCACGCCTTCTCCTTCGGCGCCATGACGAACACGTAGACGAGAAGGGCAAGGCCGACGAGCATCGGAATCAGCGCGACGAAGTGGGCTTGGTTGTGCCCCTCGACGTTCATGAGGAACACCCAGAGGCCGACCCCCACGCCGAGGGTGATCAGGCCGCCGAGCTTCAGGCCTTCGCGCTGGCGCCTGGCGGCCGCTCGCTCGTGCTCGCGAAACAGCTCGATCGCGGCGTTGGCTCCGGGCTGCGGCGTCTCCGCGATTTTCTTGAGAACCTCCCCGCGGTAGAACGCCTCGCGCTCGCGGCGGCGAGCGTCCGCCCAGGACACCACCGCCAGGAACCCGAAGAGGGCAAACGACCCGACCATGCACATGAACATTGCGGCGACGGCGACGGTGTAATCCGACATCGTATCCTCCGTTGCGACGTTCGATCGCACGAGGTGAGACCCCGACGGACCCCTCCCGGTTGCATTATTTGTGAGAGCCGAGCGGACACGAAGAAAATGCAACCGGCGGCGAGACCCGGGCGTCCCACGGATGCAGGCGGTATTGCAAGGTGAGCCGTGACGAAAACCGCGACGACGTCCGAGCCGTGCTGGCGGGCGACCCTGCCGCGTTCGACGGCATCGTTCGCCGGTGGCAGGGGCCGCTCGTGAATCTCGCCTACCGGTTCTGCCGGGACCGCGGGAGGGCCGAAGACCTGGCGCAGGACGCCTTCCTGCGAGCGTACCGAAAGCTCGACACGTGGCGCGAGGACTCCGCGTTCTCGACGTGGCTCTTCGCGCTCGCGCTGAACGTCTATCGCTCCGAGCTGCGACGCATCCCCCCGCGGTCCATCTCGATCGAGGACATCGGCGAGCTTCGCGACCAGCGCCCGCCACTCGGCGGCGTCGACGTCGAGGACCGCGATCGCGCCGTCCGCGCCTCGGTCCATGCCTTGCCGCCGAACTACCGCGATGCGATGATCGTCTTCTACTTCCACGGGATGGACGTGCCGGCGGCGGCGCGATCCCTCGGCGTCGCGGAGGGTACGTTGAAGGCCCGGCTGTTTCGTGGCCGCGAGCTTCTGCGGAAGAAGCTGTCCGTGCTGTTGTCCGCGCCGCGCGTCGAGGAGGCCCGATGAATCATGACGACATCGATCGGATCCTCTCCGGAGACGACGATCTCCTGCCGTCCTCGGGTTTCCGGGAGTCGGTCATGGACGCCGTGCGTCGCGACGCCGCGACGCCCCCTCCGATTCCATTCCCGTGGAGGCGCGTCCGGCTGGCGATCGTCGTCGCGTCGCTCGCGCTGGTCGGAGGCATGGCCCTGCTCGTCGTCCAGCCGCGCCCCACGCCCTCGCCGCGGCTCTCTGCGCCCGACGCGACCGCCGCGCTCGAAGCCTTGGTTCGGCCGGCGACGAGCGTGGGACTGCACTGGGTGCTGCTCGCGATCGTGCTGACGCTCGCCTCGGTTGCGCTCGCGAGACGAATCGCCCGGGTCTAGGTCATCGAACGAACGGGATCAAGGCTCCCACCTCGCGGCGATAGCTCTCGTAGGCTTCGCCAAATGCGGCGACGAGCATGGCGTCCTCGACGCGGATCCGGTAGGCGTAGGCGGCGGACGTCGCGATGATCGAGCCAAGGAACACGAAGAGGTTCCCTGACGTGAGGGCGATCCCGTTCAGGCAGAGGAGCGATCCCAGGTAACCCGGATGACGGACGAACCGGAACGGGCCGCTCCTCTCGACGGTGTGGTTTTCGTGAACGAGGAGCGTTCGGGTGTACCGCTCGCGCAAGGTGAGGAGCGCCCACATGCGGAGGGCGATCCCCACGAGGCCTAGCCCAGCGCCGACCCACGCAACGGCCGGCATTCCGGGAAAGGCGCCGGCGGCGCCCAGCCAGCCGGGCAACGGCCCTGCGTATCCGGGACGCGACCGGAGCATTGCGGCGACGAACCCGAAGATCGGCACGATCGAGGACAGCGAAACCGCGATCGTGCTTCCTCGGTCCGCGGCCCCGGCGCTGTGCGTCCGCGCTCTGGCGCCGAACCGGATCTCGGCCTGAATCGCGTAGAGCAGGAGCAAGAGCACGCCCGCCATCCCGTAAGCGGGCAGGTCGAGCCCCAACGCCTGCGCGAGACGCTCGAGGATGTCGGACATCGAGCCTCCCTCGTCCTTATACGGCCCCGCGAGCTACGGGGTTATCCGGTCGGCCACCGCCCGCATGAGCGCGTCGGCGCGGACGGAGCCGACGACACGACGGGAGCACGCGGACGTCTCGTCTTACGCGAATTGTACCCGGATGGCGGGACTCCGATAGGCTTATCCATGGGAGATGCCGATGGTGACCCGCGTCCGTCTCGTCGTCTTCGGGCTCGTGCAAGGAGTGGGGTTCCGTTACGCGGCGCGCGACGCAGCGCTCGATTGCGGCGTCGACGGCTGGGTGCGCAATCTCGCGGACGGCTCCGTCGAGATCGTGGCGCAGGGCTCGGTGACCGCGGTCGCGCGCATGACGGCTTGGGCCGAGCGAGGGCCGCGCCACGCCTTGGTGGAGCGCGTCGTCGTCGATCGATTGCAGCCCGAGGGCGATCTGATCGCATTCGACATCCGCCGTTGATGGGTTGAAAACGAACGCGCGCCGTCGTCATCCCACGACTACAATCGTGGCTCATGAAGATCGCGGTGTTCGGCACCGGCGCCGTCGGAGGGTACTTCGGGGGCAGACTCCTGGCCGCGGGCGAGAACGTCTCGTTCATCGCGCGGGGGCGGCTCCTCGAGACGCTGCGGCACGACGGCCTCTTCATCCAGAGCCCGAATGGCGATCTCCACCTGAGCGGTCTCGCCGCAACCGATCGGCCCGAGGAGATCGGCCCGGTCGACGTCGTCCTCTTCTGCGTCAAGCTCTACGACGCGGAGCAAGCGGCGGGGCGGCTCGCGCCGCTCCTCGGCCCCGGCTCGGTCGTCGTCACGATTCAGAACGGGGTCGAGGTCGTCGACCTCGTCTCGCGCAAGGTCGGCGCCGAGCGCGTCGCCGGCGGAGCGGCCTACATCATGGCGGCGATGGAATCACCCGGGCGCATTCGCCACATGGGCGCGGACCACCTGGTGTTCGGGGAGCGGGACGGCTCGCGCTCCCCTCGCCTCGCCGCCTTCGACGCTGCCGGAACGCGGGCGGGTTTCAAGACCACCTTGAGCACGTCGATCGAGGTCGACCTGTGGACCAAGTTCGTCCGCCTCGCGACGTGGGCGGGCCTGACCTCGGTCGCGCGATCGACCGTCGGCGTCATCCGAGACGACCCGGCGCTGGCCGCGATGATGCGCGCCGCCCTCGACGAGGCGGTCGCCGTGGGCCGCGCTCGCGGCGTAGCGCTCTCTCCGGACATCGCGGCGGAGACCGATGCTCTGGTGCATCGTTTCCCGCACGACGCGAAATCCTCGATGCTGGAAGATCTCGAGCGCGGCCGGCGCCTGGAGCTGCCGTGGCTGTCCGGCGCCATCGTTCGCATGGGGCGCGAGGGCGGCGTCGCGACTCCGATCCACGGCTTCATCGCGGCCGTCCTCGGACCCTTCGCCGCGGGAGCGCGCCCCGCCTAGCTACGTACTCGCGGCCCCGATCACTCGAACGGTCAGGCAGCCGGCAGGTGCGCCACGAGCCACTTCGTCACGTCGGCGACCACTGCCTCTCGGCCGATATCGTTCAACGGATCGTGATAGTACCCCTCGTAAAGCTTCAAATTCTTGTCGACCGAGCCGGCCGTCTCGAAGAAGTACTTGCTCCCGCTCGGCTTGGTCGCTTTGTCGGCGGTGCCGTGGAGGATGAGCACCGGCAACGTGATGCGCGGGAAGTCCTTCTTGAGCCTTTCGTCGGCGCGAACCATCGCGGCGACCGTCTGCGTCGACTGCGTCTCGTGGGCGATCAGCGGGTCGGCGTTCATCGCCGCGACGACGTTGGGATCTCGCGAGAAGTCCTCGTTCTTGAGCTTGAGCACGTGGGCGTGAGGCGCCACGTGACTGAGCCCCTTGAGCACGGCGAGGGCGAAATCGGGGGCGGGCACCTGGTAGGCGAAGCTCTCGCAGATCAGCCCCGCGATCTCCGACGCATGGTCGATCGCGTAGACGCAGGAGACGACGCCGCCGGCGCTGTGACCCAACACGAACGCTGGAACACCGGGCTCGCGCGATTTGGCCATGGCGACGCACGCCGCGACGTCGCTGACGTAGTCTTCGAAGGTCTGCACGTAGAAGCGCTCGCCATCCGACTTGCCTCGGCCGCGAAGATCGAGCGCGTAGACGGCGCATCCGGCGGACACCAGATGCTCCGCCACCCAGCCGTAATACCCGCTGTGCGAGTTGAATCCCGGGACGATGACGACCAATCCGCGAGGCTTCGCATCCGGCCGCCACGCTCTGAAGTAGATGTTGAGATCACCGGCGCTCTTGAAGGTCCCTTCGATCTCCGTCTTCACCGACACTTGTCCCATGGGAGCCTCCTGTTCAATCGGTTTTCGATCCCCGCTGCCTTGCGCTCGTCTTACTGCTCGTACTTCTCGACGATCTCGGGGGGACGCACGCGGGCGTGCTCGGGGTCCTCCCCGAACTCCCGGAGGGCACGGCGCTGGCGCAGCAGATCCCAGCATTGGTCGAGCTCGACCTGGATGGCTTGCAGGCGTTCGTGGTCCGCGCCCGACAGCGCCTTCTGTTTGCGCAGTCCGTGCTCCTCGCCCACGAGGTCTTCGATGTGCTTCCGGATCGGCTGATCCAGTTTGTCGTCCGCCATGTTCAGTCCGCCTTGACCAGAGGCACGTCCACGACGTGCTCGGAAAGAAACCAGACCTGCTTCTCGTTTCCGCGGATGACATCCGAGACGAGAAGGTCGTTCGTGCCGTCGTCCCCCGACTCCGCGGCCAGCCGCGCCATCGAGCGCGCCTCCTCGATGAGGATCTCGTGCGCGTGCAACAGCCTCGAGATCTGGACCGGCGGCTCCTCGCGCCCCTTGGGCGGCCGCGGGATGATCGTGGTCTCTGCGATGTCCGCCGCCATCGCGAGGCTGACCCCGCCGAGCATCTGAATCCTCTCCGCGATCACGTCGACCAGCTCGCTCTGACCTTCGAAGTGCTTGTCGAAGAGCAAATGCAGCTGGTAGAACGTCGGGCCTCCCGTCTGCCAGTGATGCTTCTTGTAGAGGTCGCGCAGCGTGATCGTGTCCGCGAGGACTTGATTGAGATTCTCGACGCTCTGCTGCGCCGCGGTCTCGGAGAGCGCGATCGGCCGCCGCGTCATGCGGCCGTAGCCCTGGAACTCGCGCCCCTTCTGGTGGTCGATCGGACGAGCGCGGTCGTCGTCCGTCCGCTCATGGGTGGATCTGGTCATATCGGATGTCTCCTTCCGTGCGTGGGAGGGATCTTACGCCTCCTACGCTCAACCGGCGAGCAACTCCGCTGACCGAGACCGTGTAAATACTTCGACCCGGTTCGCGCCGCCGCACCGATGAGGCGGAGAATGTCGACGGAAAGGGTGACGCCATGATGGAGATCGGCATCGACAGCTTCGCGGCGGCATTCGACGAGTCGAGCCGCGCGGTCAACACGTCGGAGCGTCTGCGGAACGTCGTGGAGCAGATCGAGCGCGCCGACCAGGCGGGCTTGGACGTCTTCGGTATCGGAGAGCACCATCGCCGCGACTTCCTCGATTCGGCTCCCTCGGTGATTCTCGGAGCGGCGGCCTCACGGACGGACCGGATACGTCTCACGAGCGCCGTGACCGTGCTCAGCGCGGACGACCCGGTGCGGGTGTTCCAGCAGTTCGCGACGCTCGACCTGCTGTCCGAGGGGCGGGCGGAGCTGGTCGTCGGCCGCGGCTCGTTCATCGACGCGTTTCCGCTCTTCGGGCACCGGCTCGAAGACTACGATGCTCTGTTCGCCGAGAAGCTCGACTTGCTCCTCAAGATCCGCGAGAACGAGATCGTTCGCTGGTCGGGCAAGCACAGGCCGGCGCTGACCGGCCAAGGCGTCTACCCGAGGCCGGTGCAGAATCCCCTGCCGGTCTGGCTCGGAGTCGGGGGCACCCCGCAATCGTTCGCGCGCGCCGGGGCGCTCGGGCTTCCCTTGATGGTCGCGATCATCGGCGGCGAGCCGCGGCGCTTCCGGCCGCTCGTCGATCTCTATCGCGAGACCGGCGCTGCGTCAGGATACGCCGACGGCCGGTTGAAGGTCGGCATGCACGCGCTCGGATACGTCGCCGCGACGACCCAGGAGGCCGCCGACGATTTCTATCCGGGCTACGCGCGCGCCTTCACCGATGTCGGGAAGGAGCGAGGCTGGCCGCCCATGACACGGGCCAGCTTCGACGCACAGCGCGGGCCGCTGGGCGCCCTGCTCGTGGGCGAGCCCGACGAAGTGGTCGAGAAGATCCTCCGGCACAGCGACGCGCTCGGCGGACTCTCGCGCATCACCTTTCAGATGAACGCGGCGTCCCTGCCTCACGCCAAGCTCATGGAGGCCATCACGATGCTCGGGGAGCGCGTCGCGCCCCTGCTTCGGAAGCACTTCACGAAAGGTTGAGCTTACGGGCAACTCCCCGAGCCGTTCTGAATCCGCGCGGTGAGCTGCGTCCCGGAGCGCTCGAATCCAGCCGGACCCTCTGGAACCGTCGCTCATCGCACGAACGTCAGCACGACCTCGAGGCAGATCAGCGCGACGATGGCCGCCTCGAGCAGCACGAGGCGGCGGTCGCGCGCGACACCCAGCAAGAGCTCCAAGGCGTCCTGAACGGCGCGCAGCTTGCTCTCGAGCGCGCTGAACCGGTCGCCCAGATCGAACTCCGCGCGCAGGTCGTCATAGATGCGATCCATGGCGGGGTCGTCCCATGTGGCATCGGGCTTGTCGAGCAGGTGAAGCGTCGAGAGCACCTCGCTGCGTCGTCCCACGGCCTCTCCGATGAATCGATGGAGCGGCCGCGTCCGCAACGGAACGATCCCGCGCTGCTCGAGTTGATCGAGGAGCCGACGCGTCCTCCCGAACAGACCCTCCACGATGCGCTCGTAGGTCTCCATCGCCGCGCTCTGCGCGACGATCAGCGCGACGACAGCCGCCCGCGTCGTTCCGAGCCGGTCGACGACCAGCCGGCCCTGGGTCATGCCGACGCGGGATCCGAGCGATTCGAGGACCGTGAACTCTTCGCGAACGACGTCGGGAACGAGGCGCGGATGCTGCTCGCGCAGCTTGTTCAGCACGATCTCCCGCGCCCCTGGCAGGACGTCGTGGAACACGACCGCGCCGAATGGGAACGCAAAGACTTCCCCTCCGTCCGGAAGGACGGCGTGGAGCTCGTGAGCGGTGACGCGGGGGCTCGGCAGGAGAGGCGTCAGCCAATCCAAGGCAAGATCGTCGACGAAGGCCACGGCGACGAAGACGTGCGTCGTTGCTTCCTCGGTCTGGGACATCACGCGTCCGGCTTACGTTGCATAATGACGGTCACCTGGACTCACGGAGGTCGTCATGAAAGACGCACGTTTCCACATCGTCGTCGCGGGAGCAGCGCTTCTCACGTCCGTTGCCGGGGCAGCAGTCTACATGCTTCTTGCTGGTGAGCGCGGCGGGCTCAAGCTCCTGGGATGGTCGATCATGCTGATCGTCACAAGTTATCCGGCGCTTTTGATCGCCGTGCGGTCTCGGTCAGAGGATCCCTGCACCAGGTGGCTGAGACGGATTGCCACCGGCCGTGGGCTGGTGTGAAAGTTTGCACGCCTCGATGCGATGCCGGAGGAAACGCTCTTCCGTGGGATTTCGCGCGAGAGCGAGCGCGCTCTCGTAAGCCCCGCGGGCTTTGTCGAGCGCTCCGAGCCGGCGATTGAATTCCGCGATCGCCATGAAATAGAACGGGTATCCGTCGAGCCGATCTCGGTTCTCGATCCGAGCCAGCTCTTCGAGGCCGCGGGCCGGTCCGTCGCGTTCCGCGATCGCGACCGCGCGACCGAGCGACGCAACAGGCGACGGTTGAATGCGCAACAGAGTGTCGTAGAGAGAGACGATGGCGTCCCAATTCGTCTCCTCGACGGTTCGCGCGTCCGCGTGGAGGCTCGCGATCGCCGCCTCCACGTGGTACGCGGACAGCTCCCCGCCGGCCGCCGAGAGATCCATTAACCGGTGGCCTTCGGCGATCAAGGTGCTGTCCCAGAGGCAGCGATCTTGGTCGGCGAGAAGGACGAGGTCCCCTACCCCGTCGAGCCGCGCGGGCAGCCGCGCGGCGTCGAAGCTCAGGAGAGCGGCCAAGGCGTACGTCGAGGGGGTTGCGGTCAGCGCGTTCTCGAGGAGGAGCGAGACCAGGCGCCGCGCCTCGTCGCACAACTCCCCGCGCACGGCGTTCTCCGGCGATGCGCCGTGGTATCCCTCGTTGAACAACAGGTACAACGCGCGCTGGACCGCGGGGAGGCGCGCCGCGATGTCGGCCGAGCCGCTCAGGCTGAACAGCTCCTTCGACTCCGCGAGCGTCTTCTTGGCACGAACGAGCCGCTTCTCCGTCGCCGCCGGATTCTTCAGGAAGGCCGCGGCCGTCTCGTCCATGCCGAAGCCGCACAGCAGGTGAAGTATCAGTGCGAGCTGCGTCTCCTCCGGCAGGCGAGGATGGACGCACGAGAACATCATCCGAAGCTGCCGGTCGTTGATGCCGCCGGCGTCGAACGCATCGTCGACGGCCGGCGCGAGCGTCCACTCGGATTCGAGGTGCCGCGCGACCTCGGGTGAGAACTTGCGGGCCGTCGCCTCCCGCCGCATCACGTCGAGGGCTCGATTCTTCGCGGTCGTCATCAGCCACGCGGCGGGGTCTTGGGGGGGACCGTGGAACTTCCACGTCTCCAGCGCCTGGCAGAAGGCGTCCTGAACGACGTCTTCCGCCAGGGCCAGATTGTGCATGCCGAACAGGCCGGTGAGGATCGCGACCAAGCGGCTCGACTCTCTGCGGAACAGGTGGTCTTCGAGATCCACTAGAGGTTCATCTGCATCACGGGCCGCACTTCGACCGATCCTCCGCCTTCGAGGATCGGGCACCCGGAAGCGAGCTTCGCCGCCTGGTCCGAATCCTTGGCCTCGACGATCGAGAAGCCGCCGACGACGTCCTTGGTTTCGGCGTAGGGCCCGTCGGTGACCGTCTTCTCCCGACCCTTGACGACCTTCCCGACGCGCTCGAGCGGCTGACCGAGACTCTTGAGATGGCCCTTCTGGGCCAAATCGTCGAACCAGGCCCGCCACTTCTTCATGGATTGCTGCGCCTGTTCGGGCGACCCCATGGCCGCCTTGTGCTGCTCCGGAGTGTTGCGGTACAGGAAAATGTATTCGCTCACGGCAAGCCTCCTTTTCTGGGACGTTCAGCTCATGAACGTTTGGAGGGCTTCCGAACGGACACCTCCCGAACAAGTTCGAGAAGGATTGTCATCCCGGACGGTCGCCGCCCGCCAGGATCAAGGGGAATCGCTAGACGCCGAGTCGTGGGAGCTCCTGGTGCGCCATGCGGCGAAAAGCCTAGCAGAGCGCGGCGTTGCAACTCGGGATCGGCCCTAGGATAGTGGCACGTGATGACGGGCGAGGGCCGATCCACTTGGAGTCCGCTGGCGCACTCTGTGTTCCGAGCCCTCTGGATCGCGTCGGCGGCCTCGTACCTCGGCTCCTTCATGGCGGACGTGGCGCAAGGCTGGCTCATGTCGTCGCTCACGCCGTCCCCGCTCATCGTGTCTTTGTTGCTGACGGCTGAGAGCCTGCCGTTCTTCTTGCTCGGACTCCCCGCGGGCGCACTCGCGGACATCGTCGATCGTCGCAGGCTCTTGGTCGTCACGCAGCTCGCCATGGCCGTTGCGGTGGGCACCCTTGCGATCGTGACGCTCACGGGGGTCGTGACGCCGTGGATGCTTCTCGTGCTGGCGTTCGCGCTCGGGATCGCAACCGCCCTCAACGACCCGGCCTGGTTCGCGATCGTGCCGGAGCTCCTGCCGAGCGACGAGCTCGCGGCGGGCGTCACTCTGAGCGGCGTCGGCGTCAACATCGCCCGAGCTCTGGGCCCCGCTCTCGGTGGATTCGTGGTCGCGGCGGCGGGGCCGGGCGCCGTGTTCGTGCTCGACGCCCTGTCGTTTCTCGGAGTCGTCGCGGTTCTCCTGACGTGGCGGCGAGAGCGATCGATCTCCGTTCTTCCCGCCGAGCGCATTTTCGGCGCCATACGCGCGGGCTTGCGCTTCGCTCGATACTCGGACGCGCTGCGCCGTGTGCTCCTCGGAACGTTCCTCTTCATGGTCTGCGGCGGGGGGATCATGGGGCTGATGCCGGTTCTGGGGCGAGAGACCGGGCACGGCGCGATCGCTTTCGGACTGCTCCTCGGGTCGCTCGGTCTCGGTGCCGTCACCGGGGCCGCGCTCTTGCCGCGCGTCCGCTCTCGTGTCAGGCCCGACGCGCTGATCGCTGCCGGCTCCCTGGTGTTCGCGGGCGTCGCGACGGGCGCCGCGATGTCGCGCGAGCTCGCCATCCTCTGTCCGATCATGCTTCTCGGCGGCGTCGCCTGGATCTCCGTGCTCTCGACCCTGACCCTCGGGGCCCAACAGGCGAGCCCGCCGTGGGTGCGAGCGCGCGCGCTCGCCGTCTACTTGATCGTTTTTCAGGCCGGGATCGCCGGAGGAAGCGCGCTGTGGGGCTGGGTCGCGACACGCGGCGGACTGAACGCCGCGTACTTCGGCATCGGTCTCGGGCTGCTGCTCGGGGCGGCGATGGCCGTACGGCTGAGGGCGGTGGCAGCCGAAGCCGTCGATCACTCCCCCGCACGACATTGGGCCGACCCGGTGGTGACGGGGGAGCCTTCGCTCGAAGCGGGACCGATCATGGTGCAGGTGGAGTACGGCGTCGATCCAACGTGCGTGGATTCTTTCAGGATCGCCATGGCCGATCTCGGCCGCAGCCGCCGGCGCGATGGCGCGATTGAATGGTGGCTGTTCCAGGACACGTCGGACGCGTCGCGCTTCGTCGAGACCTGGATCGAGGAGACGTGGGCGGATCACCTGCGGAATCACGAGCGCGTTTCGGTCGCGCACAAGGCCCTGGAGCAGAGGGTGTGGGATCTGACACAACGCGGTGCCACGACCACGACCCGGCACTTCATCGCGCCGCACGACCGGCGATCGGCAGCCGCAGCCGTGCGCGCCGTCGAAGAGCGGGCCGGTTGCTGGGCCCCGGACGGCACGCTGGAGTAGGGGTCCGGGGCGAGTCGGCCGTCCGGCACGAAACTTTGTATGATGCCCGTGGTTTCCAATCAGGCACGGGTTAGCACGATGCACGACCTCGAATCGATCTCGGCCGAACCGAGCGCCGCCCGGGCGCGCATGGAGCGCGCGCGCGGGCTGTCCGATCGACTGTTCGCGCAGGTGCGTCCCGAGGCCTGGCTCGACCGCCCCATCCCCGAACGCAATCGTCTTATCTTCTATCTCGGCCACCTCGAGGCGTTCGACTGGAACCTGATCGGGAGCGCCGTCACGGGACGGGCCGTCGACGAAGCACTCGATCCGCTGTTCGCGTTCGGAATCGATCCTCCCCCGGGGGAGCTGCCGCAGGACGAGCCAAGCGATTGGCCCTCGCCGACTCAGGTGCGCGACTACGTGCGCTCCGCTCGGGCCCGCCTGGACGGAATCCTCGAGCACGCGGCCGACGCGGCGACCGACATGGCGGTCGAGCACCGCCTCATGCACGTCGAGACCCTGACCTACCTGCTGCACGCGCTCCCTTATGAACGGCGCATCGTGGCGCCCGTCCGACCGGCTCCCCAGCGCCGCGTGCCCGAGCGATCGCGGGTCGAGATCCCCGCGGGGACCGCGACTCTGGGGATGACGCGCGGCGCGAGATTCGGCTGGGACAACGAATTCGATGAGCACCAAGTCTGGGTCGAGCCGTTCGCCGTCGACGCGCACAAGGTCACCAACGCGCGCTACCTCGAGTTCGTCGAGCGCGGCGGCGGGGAGCCTTCCCCGTTCTGGATGCGCGACAAGGACGAGTGGCGCTGGCGCGGGTTCGACGCCTCGGTCCCGCTGCCTCTCGATCATCCGGTGTACGCGACCTGGGAACAGGCCGACGCGTTTGCCCGGTGGGCGGGCGGTACGCTTCCGACCGAAGCGCAGTTCCACCGCTACGCCTACGGCACGCCGGCGGGGCGCGAGCGCGCTTTTCCTTGGGGTGGCGCGCCGCTCTCGCGCGAGCGCGGTAACTTCGACTTCGTCGAGCGCGACACGGTCGCGGTCGGCGCAGACGGTGCGGGCAACAGCGCGTTCGGCGTCGCGCAGGCGGTGGGGAACGGATGGGAGTGGACGCGGACGCCGTTCGCGCCGTTCCCGGGGTTTGCGTCGGACCCTTCGTACCCCGGCTACTCCGCGAGTTTCTTCGACGCGCGGCACTTCGTTCTGAAGGGCGCGTCGTGCGCGACCGGTCGCGCGCTCGTTCGGCGCTCGTTCCGCAACTGGTTCCGCCCGCACTATCGCCACGCGTACACCACCTTCCGCGTGGTCGAGGGTTGAGGTGCGTGCGCCTCGTCCCGAAACGATCCTTCGCGCCGTGCGGCCGCCGCGCGCGAGCGTGGTGCCGCGCGAGGCGACGCTGGATTTCGCCGCCGACGTGCGCTCGGGGCTCGGCCGCGCGCAAAAGTCGCTCCCATCGAAGTACCTCTACGACCCCCTGGGAGCGGCGCTTTTCGATGCGATCACGGAGCTACCGGAGTACGGTCTGACGCGGGCCGAGGAGCGCATCCTCGGCCGGCACGCGCACGACATCGCCCGTCGGCTTCCGCACGGCGTCGCGGTCGCGGAGCTCGGGGCCGGGAGCGGGCGCAAGACGATCCCCGTGCTCCATGCGATCCTCGCGTGCCAGCCGGGGGTCTCGTACACGACGATCGACGTCTCGGCCGCCGCGCAAGAGCGCTGTGCCCGCGAAATCGGCGGGCGGCCAGGGGTCCGCTTCCGCGCCATCGAGGCCCCGTATCTCGAGGGCCTCGCGCGCTTCGACGTCCTCCGTCCGCAGCGCGCTCCCCTGCTCGTGATCTTCCTCGGCAGCTCGATCGGCAACTTCGACGCCCGCGAGCAGCATGCGTTCCTGGCGGGCGTGCGCGCGCTCTTGAGTCCGGGGGACATGTGCTTCATCGGATTCGATCTCGTGAAGCCCGTCGCGCGTGTTCTGGCCGCCTATGACGATTCCCTCGGAGTCACGGCGGCCTTCAATCTCAACCTATTGTCGCGGATCAACCGCGAGCTCTCGGCCGACTTCGATCTCGGCGCCTTCCGTCACGAAGCGCGATGGTTCGAGCCCGAGAAACGGATCGAGATGCACCTGCGCGCGCTGCGCGCCCAGACGGTGCACGTTCCCGGTGCCGGGTGCCGCGTCAGCCTCGCCGAAGGCGAGACGATCTGGACCGAGTCCTCCCACAAGTTCGAGCCGGCGCAACTCCCTGAGCTTGCCGCGTCCGCCGGATTCGTGGAGGCCGCCCGCTGGGTCGACGAGACGTGGCCCTTCGCGGACTCGCTCTGGCTCGCCGGACGCCCCGACGGTCGAGCGTGAGAAAGGGAGAACGGCGATGTCCGAACGAACCTGCGCCCACATCGAAGCGATCGCCGAGCCCCTCCACCCGAAGCGCCGCGAGTGCGAGGAGTGCGTCAAGATCGGGGCACGCTGGGTCCACCTGCGGACCTGCCAGGACTGCGGGGGAACGCGCTGCTGCGACGACTCCCCCAACCGGCACGCCAGCAAGCACGCGCACACGAGCGGCCACGCCGTGATCGCTTCGGCTGAGCCCGGAGAGCGCTGGCTCTACTGCTATCCCGACGATGCTTTTGCCGAGTACTGAAAGTTGCAGGCGAAGGAGGCGAGCATGAGCGGATCGACGACCGACGTTGCCTTCCCCACGCTGAGCGAGCAGGAGCTGAGCTGCGCAGCCACGATCGGCGCACCGCGCCGCTTCCACGACGGGGAGGTGCTCATCGCACTCGGCGCTCGAGATTACCCGATGTTCGTCGTGCGCTCGGGGTCGATTGCGATTCTCGCGAGCCGTTCCGGCGAGCCCCAGGAGGTCGTCGTCCACGGGCCTGGAAAGTTCACCGGCGATGTGGACTTGCTGACCCGCCGCCCCTCGCTGACCTCGGCCGTCGCACGAGGAGATTGCGAGGTCCTCGAGGTCGAGGCGGCGCGCATCCGCCAGCTCTTGAACGAGGTTCCCGACCTGAGCAACAAGCTGCTGGAAGCCTTCCAAGCGCGGCGCGAGCTGCTCGAGCGCGGCGATTTGATCGGAATCCGCGTGCTCGGCGAGAGCGATTCCAGGGAGACCCTGGAGCTGCGCGAGTTCTGCTACAAGAACAAAGTCCCGCACACGTTCCTCGACATCGAAGAAGACCGCGGCCGCGCCGCGCTCGACGAGCTGGGCCTCAGCTCCGCGGATGCCCCGATCATCGCGTGCAGCAAGCACGTCGTCTCGCGCCCGTCGCTGATCCGGTTCGCGGAAGCTCTGGGCATCTCGCGCGAGATCCCGGACGAGCTCTACGACGCCGTCATCGTCGGCGCCGGACCCGCCGGCCTGGCGGCTGCGGTCTACGCCGGCTCGGAGGGGCTCAAGACCTTGCTGCTCGACCGCGTGGGGCCGGGCGGCCAGACCGGGCAGAGCTCCAAGATCGAGAACTACTTGGGGTTTCCGGCGGGGCTCTCCGGCGCCGAGCTCGGAAATCGAGGCTACCTACAGGCACTCAAGTTCGGGGTCGAGTTCCGCGCGCCGGTCTCCGTGCTCGGGATCGAGCGTCGGGAGTCGGGCGTTCAAGGCCTCGACTTGTGCAGCGGCCAGACCGTGCGCTCGCGCACGGTCCTGATCGCCACGGGCGCCTCCTACCGACGGCTCCCGGTCCCGGATTGCGGGCGGTTCGAGGGCGCCGGGCTCTACTACGCGGCGACCTCGGTCGAGGCGCGGGCGTGCCGCGGAGCGACTGCGATCGTCGTCGGCGGCGGCAACTCTGCCGGCCAGGCCGCGATGTATCTCTCGCGACAGGCCGCGCAGGTGAAGCTTGTGCTGCGCGGCGACGACCTCGCGAAGAGCATGTCCCACTACCTCTGCCGCCGCATCGAGCTGACGCCCAACGTCGAAGTTCTACGCAATACCCTGGTGGTTGCGATGCACGGCGCGCGGCACCTGTCGGAGGTCGAGCTGCACGACACCGTCACCGGCGAAAGGCGGCGCCTCGAGTGCGCCGGGCTCTTCAGCTTCGTCGGCGCGCGCCCCCACACCGAGTGGCTCGACGAGAGCTTCCTGCGGGACGAGCACGGCTTCGTGCAGACGGGCAGGGCCGTCGCCGCGGACGCTCGCTGGGACGCAGGGCGCGAGCCGTGCGAGCTCGAGACCTCGCGGCCGGGGGTGTTCGCGGCCGGCGACGTGCGCAGTGGGACGACCAAGCGCTGCGCCTTCGCGGTCGGGGACGGCGCTCTCGGGGTGACCTGCATCCACTGGTACCTGGCGCACTAGAGGAGCTGCTGCCCGCCGTCGATATCGTACGTCGCCCCCGTGAGGGCCGTGTTGCTCATGATGTGCACGGCGAGCGCGGCCACGTCGGCGGGTCCGACGACGCGACGGATCGGGAGCGTGGCGCGGAGTTGACTGCGTCGGTCTTCGAGCGCATCGCCGAGGAGCGATGCCGAGAGCGGCGTGTCGACGAAGCCTGCGGCGATGAGGTTGACGCGCACGGGCGCCAGCTCCACCGCCAGGCTGGCGACCAGAGCGGGGAGCGCGGCGGTGACCGCCGCGAGGATCGAGAGGCCGACGCCCGGGCGTCGGCCTCCGGTTCCACCCATGAAGAGAAGCGTCCCTCCCGGTCTCACTTTGCCGCTCGCATGCCGGGCCACCCGGATCGCCAGCAAGAGGTGCTCGTCAAGGGCGCTGCGCGCCTGCGCCAAGTCCATGTCGATGAGTCGGGCGTAGTACGGCCCGCCGGCCGTGACCATCACGTGGTCGATCGGGTTCGGTAGGCCTTCGAAAAACCGATCGAGAGCAGCAGCGTCCGTGGCGTCGAAGGCCGCCGAGCTCGTCGCGCCGAGCTCGCTCGCGGCCCGCCTCAAACGGTCGGGGTTCCGGGCGGTGAGGATCACGCCGGCTCCCTCGGCGCGCGCTCGGCGGGCCGTTTCGAGCCCGATCCCGGCGCTGCCGCCGATCACGACCACGGTTTGTCCGAGCAACCCGCTCATGTTGGCTCCTACGATCGGATCAGTCCTGCTCCGCGAGCTCCTGAGCTCGTGTCTTCCCGTACGGATAGAAACCGGCCTTGTCGCCCTTTTCCCAGGCTGCTCGCTGCTCCGCGCTGCCGATGTCCCAATCGGGGCGGCAGCGCGACAGCATGGCGCGGAGGTCGAGGCGAAGCTCCTCGACCGTCGGTCGGCCGAAGAACCAGTACCCGTTGTAGACCCTGTGGATGCGCAGCCCGGGCTCGAGCACCAGCGTGTGCGGGATCATCGGATTGTGCTGTGGGTCGGTGTACTCCGCGATGTCGAGGTCCTTTTGTACCTTGCGCCCGGGGTCCGCGAGGAACGTCCAGGGTGCGCCGACGCCGTTGCGGAACTCGTTCGTCTCCACCAGGTTGTCGGTCGAAAGAGTCACGAGCCGGCAGTAGCCGACCTGCATCTCGCGATAGAGCTGCAAAAGCCCTTCGTGTTGTCTCCGGTCCTTCGGACAGTAGCCCCCGCGGGCGAGCACCAGCACCAGCGGATCGCGTTCCTGCAGCTCCGAAAGTTTGCGATGCCTGCCTCGGTGGTCGGATAGCTCGTAGTCCGGAAAGACCGCGCCGGGAACGATGTCGGCCCTCAACGCCGGTCCCCTTCGATATGACGCGTGGCATCCTTCACGGCCTCGTCGGGACTTCTGCCGCCGTCGCGCGCGAGGACGTAGGCGGCGTACCACCCGGACCAGTGGTGCTTCGGGGCGGTCGGTTCGTATTGGCCGTGATGGATCTCCGCCTCTCGCAGCAGCTCCGTCAGAGTCGCCAGGTTCATGGCTCGTCCCCCGTCCGCCGGTTCGCTCACACGCGTCCGGGGAGCCGCGTCTTGATTTCCTGGAGCAACCAGCCGTTGCCGTCCGGATCTTTGAACGTAGCGAGCGTACTGTAGGAGCGACCCTCCGGATCGGGGCCCGGTACCGGTGATCCTCCGAAGCCGGTGAAATGGAACGTGTCGCTCACGTCGGCGCCGCGGCGTTTGAGATCGGCACGCGCCGCCTCGATGTCGTTCACCACGAGGTACAGGTTCTGGACCGAGCCCGGCGCCGCCGCCGTGACTCGCTTCCCGAAGTGAATGGAGCATGACGAACCGGGAGGCGTGAACTGGATCACCCGAAAATCGTTCTCTCCTGGGAAGTCGGCGTCCAGCCGCCACCCCAGCCCCTCGTAGAAGCGTTTGGCACGATCGACATCGGACACGGGAATCACGACGACCTCGAGCTTCATTTCGACTTTGCTCATCGCGGCCTCCGTGGGTGGCTGGCGAGCTCCTCTAGGCTTGCCCCCAGCACCCGGTTGAAAGCTGGGAAAGGGTGGATGACGTCGGCGAGCGTCGTGAGCGGCGTGCCCAGCTTGATCGCCAGGACGAGCTCGCCCAGGATCTCACCCGCCCGCGGGGTGACCAGCGTCGCTCCGATCAGCACCCCGCGCTCGCGGTCGGCGACCAGCTTGAGCGCGCCGCCGTGAAAGTCGTGGATGTACCCTCGCGCGGTCTCGGCCGGATCGGCGCCGGCGACGACGACGTCGATGCCTCGCGAGCGCGCGGCAGCCTCGGACAGGCCGACGGATGCGATTTCGGGATCGGTGAACGTCACGCGAGGGACCGCCGAGTGATCGGCCGTCGCATCCTCGCCTCGCAGCCGGCGCGCCACGACCTGTCCGTGGTAGTAGGCGAGGTGGGTGAAGCCGCCGAGCCCGGTGACGTCGCCTGCTCCGAAGATGCCGGGCTGCGCCTCGAGCGTCGCGGGGTTCACCTTCAGCCAGCCGCGCTCCGTTTGTGCGATCCCGAGTCCGCCCCAAGCCTCGACGTTGGCGTGGCGGCCCGTGGCCACGAGCAGCCGGTCGGCCGAGACCACGGCTCCCGACTTCAGATGAGCGGCAACCGCGGAGCGCCTAGGCGAAGCCTCCACGGATCGGTTCTCGACGGCGACGCACGGGTCGCCGATGATCAGCGTGATGCCATCCGCTTCGAGGTGCGGCCGGAGCGCGGCTCCGGCTTCCGGCTCCTCGAGGCCGAGGAACTTCGATCCGGCTTCGATCACCGTGACCTTGGAGCCGAGGCGGGCGAATGCCTGACCCAGCTCGACGCCGATGGCGCCGCCGCCGAGTATGGCGAGCGACGCCGGCAGCTCCCTCGGAATCGCCGCCTGGCGGTTGGTCCAGAACTCGACGGTATCCAGGCCCGGGATCGCCGGAATCACGGCGGTGCTGCCGTTCGCGATCACCACGGCGCGGCGGGCTGTGAGTCGCTCGCCTGCGACCTCGATGGTGCGCAGGTCCGTCAGCTTGCCTTCGCCTCGAAAGAGCTTGGCGCCGGTCGCCACCATGGCGGCGGCAGGCCGGCTGTCGTCCAGGTCGCGGGCCATCCATAGCACGCGCTTCGCGACCTTGGGAAAATCGACGGTCCATTCCACGCGCGAGGCGGCGACGCGACGGGCACGATCGGCCTCGGTCAACGTCTCCCCCGAGCGAAGCAAGGTCTTGGACGGGACGCAGCCCCAGTACGGGCATTCCCCGCCGACGAGATCTCGCTCGACGACCGCCAGGGTCAGGCCGCTGTCCTGAAGGCCGACCGCGATCGCTTCTCCGGCGACACCACCGCCGAGACAGACGACGTCGAACTCCTGGGCCAACTCCGGTACCTCTTGGTATCGGTTTCGACTTGCCTCCGTGCCGATACCATCGTCTCATAGATCGGGCATCGCAGCTCTGATCCGATGTGACACGGGTAAGCGAATGCGCAAAATGAAAGCCCCAGGGCAGTGAGGCTTCGTTTCGCCGCGGCATACGCTCGTATGAGCATGCGGTCCTCTCGCCTCAAGCCTCACCGCTGCGCTCCACCGGATGCCCCGCGGCGGCCCAAGCATCGAGGCCTCCGGCGAGAGGCCGGACTCTCGTGAACCCCCTGGCGATGAGCAGGCGTGCCGCACGGGCCGCCGAGGCTTCGTTGGGTCACGTGCAATACAGGACGATCTCGCGCTCGAAGGAGACGCCCTCGAGCTCCGCGTCGAGCGGGTCCAGACTGAGGAGCCGCGAGCCCGGAATCGCCCGTCCGTCACGGAGACGTGCCGCCTCCGAGCGAACGTCGAAGACTCCGGGCGGGTCGTCCGTCGCCAGTCGTGCTGCGAGCTCGTCGGGAGCGATCCTTCTCATCGCGAAGGCGCGCGTGAACCGTAGGCGCTCCCAGATGCGCCAGGCGACGTAGAGAACGAGCATGGCGAGCACGACCGTCGCCGCGCCCTTACCCATCGATTCCAGCACCGCGAGCGCGTCCTCGATCTGCCTCGACAGAAGGGCCCCCGCCAGCATCGCGCTCGCGGACCATAGAAGGGCGCCGATCGCGTCGAACAGGAGGAACGTCCGAACCCGCATGCCCGATGCCCCCGCCAGCGACGTCGAGACGGCGGACAGCCCCGGGACGAACTTCGCGATGAGGAGCGCGCGCGCGCCGAACCGCGTGAAGAGCGACTCCGTCTGCCTGACGCACGCGTCGGGCGAGAGGGAGACCTTGCAAACGAGGCGAAGCGCCACGTCCCCATGCCGGCGTCCGACCGCAAACCAGATGGCGTCCGCGCCGACCGCCGCCAGCATGGCGACGAGCGCGGTGAGTCCCGCCGGCATCCCGCCGTCGCGGGCGACGGCGCCGGCGACGACGAGCGTCGGGACGGCCGGAATCGGCAGCCCCAGCTGGTCGACGAAGACGTTCAGGGCGACGAACGAAACCCCGTGGGCGGCGATGAGCTGGACCGGAGTGCGCATCTTTCTCCTCCCGCGAGTCGGGCGACGATTGTGTCACGGCATCCGGGAGAGTTTGGGGTAACCTCAAGCAGGGCACGAACGTGACTTGGATCCGCGTCTTGGACGATCGAGAGCTTCCGGAAGGGAGCATGACGCCGGTGTATCCCCTCGGAATCCACCTTGTTCTCGCCCGTGTGGGCGGTGCCGTCTTTGCCGTAGCGGGGAAGTGCGCTCACATGGCGTGTCCCCTGTCCGGGGGGACCCTCGATGGCTACATCCTCAAGTGTGGCTGCCACGACTGGCGGTTCGATGTCAGGACGGGGCGGTTCGTCGACGCTCCGGAGCTGGGCATTGCGGTCTACCCGACCAAGTCCGAGTCGGGGAACCTCTACGTCGGCATGGGATGACTGGAGATCATCATGAAGAAGGTATCGATGTACACGCTTTCCACCTGTCCTTGGTGCCGAAAGGCGAAGAATTACTTCAAAGAGCACAACGTCCCGTTCGAGTTCATCGACTACGACTTGGCCGACCAGGCCACGCAGGACCGGATCATGCGAGAGCTCGACAAAGAGGGAGTCAGCGGCTTTCCGTACGTGCGCATCGGAGAGACCGGCGTCGAGGGGTACCAGCCGGCACGTTATGCCGAGCTCCTCGGCCTCTAGAGAAGAGCGATGGACGCTGAATCGAGAAAACGGGCGCTGCGGCAGTTCTACGGGAAGGTCGTCAAGCCTCTGGGGTTCAAGTTCACTCCGGACTCCGATCTCTCCGAATTCCTCCTCGATCAAGAGGTCAAGCTCGAAGAGAAGCATGGTGTGCCGTTTTGTCCGTGCCGGCCCATCCGTCGGGACAGAGCCCGCGACATGCAGATCGTCTGCCCCAGCATCCCCTTTCACCGCGCGCACTTCGATGCCATGAAGCGATGCTGGTGCGGGCTTTTCGTCCACGAGGACGTCACCGACCCGGACAGCCTGCCGCAGGTGCCTGCGAAGGAGCTGGGCATTGAGTGACGAGTTCGTCCGCGGCATCCGCGCCGACGAGGTCGCTCCGGGAGGCATGAAGGCGATCGAGCTCAATGGCCGCGAGATCGTGGTGTGCAACGTCGACGGAACGTACTACGCGATCGATCGGCGCTGCGGACACATGAGCGCGCCGCTCGAAAAGGGGACTCTGGACGGGACCATCGTCACGTGCGCCTTTCACAGCGCCCAGTTCGACGTCGCGACGGGCGAGGTGCTGGGACCTCCGGTCATGCCGTACGTGGACGAAGTGCCGCCGCCGCGGATCGCCGCGCTCCTGCAGACTTCGGGGGCGCTGATGCAGCACATCCGGACGGGTCCGATCGGTACGTACGAGGTCAAGGTCGACTCGGAGTGGGTGCTCGTGGCGCTCGAGCGGCGGAAAGATCGATGACGGAACCGTCTCGCTGGCTTGACGACGGCGAAGGGCGGTCCTAGACTCGATTCACCGCGCGAGGCATGTTGCCCGCGCGCTCGACCCGCCGGGCGCGATGGCCCTGGCGAGAGGAGGCTTCGATGATCCCCAGAGTTCATCCCGCCGTTATCGTCTGGAATCGACAGGGCGAAGCGTGCCGCGCGAGCCATGCCGGCTGCGGCCCGGCCGCCTACGAAAGTGGCGCGAGCTGGTCGTGCTCGCCGGCCGATGCCGAGGATTTCGGCGCCGGCGGAGGTTTCGGCGTCCGGCGCCCGCTGCGCTTCCTGGCGTTCAAGCTGCAGCTCGACGAGGCGCAGCGCGCGAAGCTCGCTCATATCCTGAGCGAGCTGAAGACCGAGCGCGCGCAGGCGGCCGTCGACGACCGTCGGACGCTGGCGGCGTTCGCGGACGCGATCTCGGCCGAATCGTTCGACGCCACGAAGGCCGGCTCCGGAGCGGCCCTTAGAAGCAAGAGCGCGGAGAAACTGGCGGGGTCCGTCGCCGCGGCGCTCGAGCGGATTCATGCGCTCTTGACGCCCGAGCAGCGCGAGCGTTTCGCCTACTTGATCCGCGCGGGGCAGATCGTTCTGTGAGCTTGGCTCCCATGCCGTCGTCCGATGCCGAGCTTCTCGACGCGTACTCGACGTCGGTCGTCGCCGTCGCGGAGGCGGTCAGTCCGGTCGTCGTGAAGATCGACGCGCGAGGCGCGTCGGGCTCCGGATTGATCGTCGCCGCAGACGGGTTCGTCGTGACGAACGATCACGTCGTCGAGCGCGCGAACAAGCTCGAGATTACGCTCGCCGACGGTCGGACGGCATCCGGGGCCGTCGTGGGCCGCGACCCCGACACGGATCTCGCCGTTCTGCGCGTCGAGGGGGATGAGCTGGCCGCAGCGAAGCTCGGGGACTCCGCAGCTCTAAGAGTCGGACAGCTCGTCGTCGCCATCGGCAATCCTTACGGATTCCGGTGCACGGTGACGGCTGGAGTCGTCAGCGCCTTGGGCCGGTCGCTCCGCGCGCGCTCGGGGCGGCTCATCGACGACGTGATCCAGACCGACGCCGCTTTGAACGCCGGGAGCTCGGGCGGCCCGCTCGTCAACTCCCGCGGCGAGGTCGTCGGCGTCAACACCGCGATGATCCTGCCGGCGCACGGGCTCTGCTTCGCGATCGCGATCAACACGGCGAAGTGGGTGATCGGGAGGCTCCTCCGAGACGGTCGCGTGCGCCGGAGCTACCTGGGGATCGCGGGGCAGAACACCTCGCTCGACCGGCGAGTCGCTCGGCTTCACGGCCTGGAGGGAGAGACCGGAGTTTCGGTGCTGTCGACGGAACCGGGTGGACCCGCACAGAAAGCCGGTCTGCGCGAGGGGGACGTCGTGGTCCGGATCGACGGACACCGGGTCCGCGGGATGGATGACCTTCAGCGCCTGCTGACCGACGAGGCTCCGTCAGCGTCGAGGACGATCACCGTGATCCGCGGCGTCGAGATCCTCGAACGTTCCGTCCATTCCGCCGTGCGGGGGTGATCGGGGGGTCGGTCTCAAGGTAGACTCCGCGGATGATGAACCAGCGGATTCTCATCCTCGGCGCCGGGTTCGCGGGGCTCGAGCTCTCGACCGCCTTGTCGGAGGCCTTCGGCGACGGCATCTCCGTCACGCTGATCGACAAGGCCGAGAGCTTCGTCTTCGGCTACGCGAAGCTGGACGTCATGTTCGGCCACAGGACGCTCGCCGATGTCGAGCTGCCCTATCGGTGCGTCGGCAAGCCGGGGGTGACGCTCAGGCGGGAGACGATCACGTCGATTGACCTGGCGTCACGCCGCGTCACGACCGACGCCGGCACGCACGAGGGCGACGTTCTCGTGATCGCTCTCGGCGCCGACTACGACGTCGCGAGCACGCCCGGCGTGGTGCTCGGCGAGAACGAGTTCTACTCGGTCCAGGGCGCGGCCCGCATGCGCGAGGCGCTGCCCGGCTTTCGCAAGGGGCACGCCGTCGTCGGAGTCTGTGGGGCGCCCTACAAATGCCCCCCCGCGCCGAGCGAGTGCGCGTTGATGCTCCACGATTATCTCGTCGGCCGCGGCGTGCGCGGGGACTGCACGATCACGCTCGTCAATCCGCTCCCGAGCCCCGTGCCGCCGTCCCCCGACACCTCGAAAGCGCTGATCGCGGCGTTCGCCGAGCGCGGGATCGAGTATCTCCCGAGCAAGCGGGTCGTTCGGGTGGATCGCGACCGCCGACTCGTCGTTCTCAATGAGGGGACCGAGATCCCCTGCGACCTGTTCCTCGGTGTGCCGAGGAACACGGCGCCCCCAGTGGTCGTGGCGACGGGAATGACGGAGGACGGGTGGGTGACGGTCGATCCGCACACGCTCGAGACGAAATACCCCGGCGTCTACGCCGTCGGCGATCTCGCCAACACGGGCGCGCCCAAAGCGGGGGTCTTCGCCGAGGGCACGGCGCGCACCGTCGCGGCGAATCTCATTGCGAAGCTGCGCGGGCAGGCGCAGACGGCGAAGTATCCCGGCGCAGGATCTTGCTTCATCGAGTTCGGCGGCGGCCGCGTCGCGCGCGTCGACGTCGATTTCTTCTCGGGTCCCCGGCCGACCGGGAGCTACCACGAGCCGTCGGAGGCGCTGCGCGCCGACAAGCAGCAGTTCGGCGCCACGCGTCGCGCTCGGTGGTTCGGACGATAAGGGGCGGCCCGAAGGCCGCCCCATCAACTCTCTGTTCCTGAAAGCGGGCTACTGAGCGACGAACGGCTCGGTCGGAATCACCCGAAGCTTCACGCCGTCCATCTCGGCCGGGAAGCTGCTCGGCTGCAAGTGCATTCCGGCGGCCGTGTCGAAGTAGACGATGATCGCGGCGCGGGAGGCATCGGTCTCGTCGACACCCACGCCGACTCCGATCACGCCTGGTTGCGCGAACAGGTCCGGCTCGAACCTCTCCTTGACGGTCCGCGCGAACTCGAGGTCCGCTTCGACCGGTCCGACCTGCTCTCCCTTCCCGAGCGCGGAGCCGGCCTTCTCGGACGCCAGCGTGCCGCAGGTGCTGCCGACGAAGGTGAAGGTGTGACCGCCCGTCTGATACGCGTTGACGACGGACTGGATCGGGTTCGCGATCGTCTGCGTGCTGTTGCCGGCGAAGAGGAGGCCGACGGGGTTCGGCGTTCCGTCGTTAGACACGATCAACGAGCCGGAATCTCCCCCGGCGCTGAAGCTGCCGCTTCCCGCGACGATCACGAGTTGATTGGTGTAGTTGATGACGAACTTCTTCCCGACGCCGCAGCCCTTCTGGTATTGAACCGACACGCTCGTGTTCGTCGATTGGATCGTCCCGGTGGTGAAGCCGGAGGTCCGTCCGCTCTTCTCCACGGCGAGTCCCAAGGTCGGTGTCTGCGTCGTGTTGCACGGAACGCCGACGTCGATGATCGCTCCCGTGGTGTCCACCATGCCCGCGCGGGCCGTCGAAATCGCCGTGTCGACGTTGGCCGTGCCGAGCGGCACCTTGTCGCCGGCGAAATCCCCGACGATGTTGGCCGTCGCACCGTTGCATCCGACGTCGATGAGCCCCGGCTGGATGTCGTCCTCGCCCGCGCTCGCGCTTCCCGACCGGGCGAGGATGTGGTTGTTGCTCAGGATCGACAGCACGCCGTCGTAACGGACGAGCGATCCGAGCGTCCCTCCGCAGCAGAAGAACCTGCTGATGTCGGATACGCTCCCTCCCGACGTTCCCATCTTGACCGGTGGCGTTTGCTTCACTTGATGGTTCGGTCCGCCGTCCGCCAGGACCGGCACGGCCACCAAGACGCCGATGGAAAGAACGAACGCCACTCCGAGCTTCTTCATGCCTGGTTCCCCCCGTGTCTCGCGACGGCTGCGCAGACGTTGCGCACCGGTACAACCGCGTAACCATACTCTTCGTTGGAGTCCGCCAAGAAAGATTCTTGGGCAACTTCGCGGTGGCTGCCCGATCGGTGAGGCACCTGCGGGCCTGAAAGCGCGGTTATCGCGAGGCGTCCCGCATGATCTCTTCAAATCGCGGATCGGCGCGCACGCCATCCCACAGCGGGATCTTTCGAGCGAAGATCACGAACGGATCTCTCTCGGCCACCGCGCGCGAGGCCAGGCGCATCGCTTCGTCCCGAAGCCCTGCCGCGGAGGCAACCGTTGCGAGCCAGAACGGTCCGACGAACTCGTGGCGCGAGCGTGCGATCAGCTCATCGTAGACCGCCCGGCACCTCGACGCGTCGCCGCTCTTGCCGTAGCTCCAGCCCAGCGTTGCGAGAGGCCAGATGTTGCGGCCCGACGCCGCCAGCAAGGCGGGGGCGGCCTCGATCGCCCGGGCGTGGTCTCCCGCCCAGGAGTGCGCCCTCATCACATTCCAGTGGGCAAAGAACGAGTCGGGATCGGTGCCGAACGCCCTCTCGGCCTCGGCGATCGATTCGGCGTGTCGTCCTCCGAACCCGAGCATCATGCTCTTCATCCCGCCGATCCAGGCGTTCAGCGGATCGTCCGTCAAGGCTTTGTCGATTTCCACGAGCGCTTCGTCGACCGTGTAGGCGTCGAACCCGAACCCCCAGAGCGCGCGCTCGCACCGACTGCGGACGTGGCGAGGATCGGAGGTCAGGGCGCGAGTCCACGCAGCGGCCGCCGGTGGCCAGCGGAGCTCGAACTGCGCCTCGACGTCGGCGAGCGTCGCATTCGCCTCCGCGAGATCCGGATCGATCGCGAGCGCTCGCTCGGCCAAGGCTTTCGCCTTGGGCCCCACCTCCGACGTCGCTGCGACGCTGAACGTGCCGAGCAAGCGGTAGGAGTCGGCGAGCCACGCAAGGGGCTCTGCATAGTTCGGGTCGAGAGCGATCGCCCGCTCGAAGCATTCGATCGCTCTCTGCAGGAACCGCCCGCGCTTGAATTGAAACGCGCGACCCTTGAGCAGAAGCTCGTAGGCCTCGAGGCTCGCCGTGCCCCGCCGGCCTCTTCCCCGGTCGGCGTCCCCCGCCAGCGTGACGCGCAAGCGCGCGGCGATCGCATTGGCGATCTCGTCCTGCACCTCGAAGACGTCGGTCATCTCGCGGTCGTAGCGCTCCGACCAGAGCTGGTATCCGTCGGCGGCGTTCACGAGCTGCGCCGTGATGCGCAGCCGTGCGCCGGCGCGACGCACGGTTCCTTCGAGGACGGTGGTCACTTCCAGCTTCTCGCCGATCGAGCGCAAGTCTTCGCGCCGCCCTTTGAACGCGAAGCACGACGTCCGAGCGGCGACGCGCAGCCCGTCGAGGTGAGTGAGGGCGTTCAAGATCTCGTCGGTGATGCCGTCGGCGAAGTACTCGTCTCCCGCCCCGCTCTGATTCTCGAAGGGCAGCACGGCGATCGATTTTTCGCGTGCCGCCTCGCGCTTCGTTCCGACGGCGGTGGCATCCGCGAGCTCCAGGCGAACGTCGCGGATGTCGCGCGGCCGCTCGCTCGAGTCCTTGCGCAGGCAGCGGCGCAGCAATGCGCGCACTCCGGCGGGAACCTCGTCCGGGAGCAATCCCCAGTCCGGCTCGCGCTCGAGAATCCTGGCGATCAGATCGGGGACCGTTTCGCCGTCGAAGGGCGGCCGCCCGGCGAGGACTTCGAACAGCACGCACCCGAACGACCAGACGTCGCTGCGCCGGTCGACCGGCCGGCCGCGCGCCTGCTCCGGGCTCATGTAAGCGGCCGTCCCGAGGATCGTCCCGACCTCCGTAGCTCCGGGCGTGTGCGTCAGCGTCGGCGTCTCCGCGGAGTCCACGCCGGGTCGACCGGCCGCTTCGGATTTGGCGATCCCGAAATCGAGCACCTTGACGACGCCTGAGGTGCCGATCATGACGTTGCCGGGCTTGAGGTCGCGATGCACGACGCCGCGCTCGTGAGCGGCTTCGATGGCCGCGGCGATTTGAACGCCGATGCGCAGCGCGTCGCGCATGTCGAGCCTCCCGCGCGCGAGGCGGGCGGCGAGCGACTCCCCCTCCACGAGCTCGAGCACGAGGTGCGGCGCGCCGTCGCCGTCCTCGAGCCCGTAGATCGCCGCGATGTTCGGGTGATTCAGCGAGGCCAGCGTCTGCGCCTCGCGGCGGAACCGGTCGAGCCGGTCCGCATCCTGGGAGACGGCGGCCGGGAGCGCCTTGATCGCCACGTCGCGACCGAGCCGCGGATCCCGTGCGCGGTAGACCTCTCCCATCCCGCCGACCCCGAGGGGCGCGACGATCTCGTAAGGGCCCAGACGAGTGCCGGGTGCTAACGGCATCGTGAGAAGGTACCTCAGCCGCAGGCTTCTACCTACTCGGAGCCTGCACGATCATTCGGTCGACGGTCGACCTTAGCGGCGTGTCTAGACCCCCGCGGTCACGACGCTCGAGGCGATGCCGGCGTCATCCCGCGCGGCGAGCCTGGCTCGAAACCGGAGATGGCGCCGGCGCGTCATCTCGACGATCGGCCGCCAGACCCTGTGCACCTGGTGATGCCGGATCAAGAGGCGCCACAACCGATTCGACCGCTTGTACAAGTAGGACATGGCAAGGTACGCGCCGAGCGCGCGCCAGTCTTCCGGACGGCGCCGCCAGATCGAGGCGTGCGAGAACAGGCGCTCGTAGATCCAGGCATACCCCTCCTCGAGCTCCTCCGGCGTCATGTGCTTCGGCCGGAAGACGCAGTGCGCCGTGTCGTAGCGGCTCCAGTCGCGGTGCAGCAGGCGGCCCTCGGCTTCCATCCTGCGGAACAGCGGCGTGCCCGGGTACGGCGTGAGGATGTGGAACGTGGCGCACTCCAGGCGATTCGATTCGACCCAGTCCGCCGTGCGCGCAAAGACGTCCTTCCCGTCGTGGTCGAAGCCGAGCACGAACGACCCGTTCACCTGAATCCCGTTGTCATGAAGGATGCGCACGCGCCGAGCGTAGTCGGCCGACTTCGGAGTCTTCTTGTGCGCGTCGGCCAGATTCTGGTCGCTCAACGATTCGAGGCCGATGAAGACTCCCGTGCACCCGGCGAGCGCCATCTCCCGGATGAGCCCCGGATCGTCGGTGACGTCCAGGGTCACCGCCGCGCTCCAGATCTTGTCCAGAGGGCGAAGCTCCCGGCACAGCGCCCGGAGATAGTCGGGACGCGAGCCGAGGTTGTTATCGACGAAGACGGCGTAGGGCTGTCCGTCGGCCTCGAATTCTGCCGCGATCTGCCTCGGATCGCGCATGCGGTACGGCATCCGGAGACCGTCGGTCGCGAGATAGCAGAAGCCGCAGCGGTTGTGGCATCCGCGGGTGGCGATGAGGCTCGTCGTCGTGAGGAAGCCGTGGCGCGGCAGGAGGTCGCGGCGGGGCGCCGGATCGTCGCGATAGTCGTTGTCGTAGTCGGCGGCGTATCGCGCGCGAAGCGTGCCCGCTTCGACGTCCTTCAAGATGCGAGGCCAGAGCTGGACGCCGTCGCCGAGCGCCAGGGCATCGGCGTGGGGAGCGCATTCGTCCGGACACGAGAGCACGTGAAGGCCGCCGAGGACGACCTTGCTGCCGCGACGACGATACCAACGGGCCAGCTCGTACGCGCGCGCGGCGAACGTCAGGTGGACGGAGATGCCGATGACCTCGGGAAGCGGGTCGAACGGCGGCCTCCCGTCGAGCAGGTTCTCGTCCCAGTAGGCGAGGCGCCAGTGGGCCGGTGTCGTCGCCGCAAAGCTCGTGAGCGCGAGCGTCGGCGTCAGCACGTGCTTGCCGAACGAAGCGTTCGGGTCCTTGCGGTAGAACGGATTGACGAGGAGCGCGTAGCGCCGCTCGAGCCCATGCGAGACCCGCGCGGGGTCGAGCGCAGGCGCCTGCACCATGTCCACGGGGAGCCGCTTGGTCCGCTTCGGCCGGGGGGAAACGTGCGGTGGTGAAGTCATGCAATGTACTTTGCATCACAAAGCTTATCTTGTCAAGGGACGCTTCGGGACGCGCCGATCAGCGTCGGGCCGGCGGGAAGACCTTCGCGATGCTCAGGGTGACCGCGATGTCGGCGGTGTTCTCGAACGTGAACAGGTTCTCCGTCAGGGCGAACCGATAGACCCAGTTGTGGGATTCGGCCTGGATCCCGAGCGACGTCAGGTACTTGTTCGCCTTCAGCTCTTCGAGGTCCGTGTCGCGAATGACGCTCGGGCTCGCGTAGAACTGCAGGATGCCGTTGACGTGGCGGCTCATCTTGAATTCCCACGCGAAGATCCCCGTCGGGACGCGCATACGCTGGTCTGAGATGCCTTGAAGATCCGTTCCGCCGTACGAGACCAGGCTCGTGGTGAGATAGAGAGCCTGCCTCTCGAAAAAGCCCTGCAGCGAGACCTGGAGGCCGTAGTCGGTCTCGCCGCTCGCGACATAGGCCCGCGCATCGCGGAATGCCGGCTTCACCGCGGTCTCCACGATCACGTTCCACCGTCTCGGCACCGGGACGACCGAGTAACGGACGCCGATCGCCGGATCGCCGAGGCCGTCGTCGGGGGGCGACGTGAAGGTGACGGTCCCGCCTTTGGTCTTTCGCAAGACGAAGAATTGATTGCGGTCCGTCAGCTCCCGGTCGCCGGTGCCGACCCCCACGAGGTTGTGGAATCCCTCGATCGTCGAGTCGAGGAATCCCTTCCGGAAGATGAATGCGGGAACGGTGAAGTATCCGCCCCAGTGGGGACTGAATCGATAGTGCCCGGTCAGGTCGAACACGCCGAGCTCCCCGTCGACGATGTAGGCCTCGTCTCCGATCGCGAGGATTGCGGGCACGTCTTCCGGACCGAGGTGGACGCGGTTGCCGCCCCCCCTCGCCCTCAGGTAGTCCGCGACGTTTCTGCTGAGCACGTAGGTATTCTGGTAGGACAGGTTCAGCTCGAGCGCCCACGTGCGCGGAGGGGCCGTGACCGCATGGGCCGGCAGGAAGTCCATCCTGAGAAGCCCGAACGGCGTGAGGTCGCGGATGCGGAGCGGGCCGAGGTGAACCCACGGCGCGGGAGGCACGCCGCCGGTCTCCTCGGAATGTCGCGCGCGCTCGTTCTCCACCGCGTTCGCGGAGAGGAAACCCTGGGCCAAGGAGCCCAGGACAATGATGGTATGCGTGGCGATGCGACCCAGCTTTGCTCCGAACGACACGCCCCCTCCTGCGATCCGAGGATCAGGTTCGAGTGAATCGTGTATACCAGAACTCTTGCGTCTTACCGGCGGGGGTCACGTGGGGCTCCGTTACCGCTTCGTCGAGGTGAAAGCGCGGGCCGAGCTCCCGCGCCAATGTTTCGGGAGAGTAGCGCGCCACCGGCAGGTCGCTGCACACCGGCGGTCCCTCGAGAGCGAACGTCGCGATGATCAGCGAGCCGCCGGGACGAAGAGCTTCGTTCAAGCGCGCTCGATAGCGGTCACGTTCCGTCGCGTCGGTCAAGAAATGAAACACGGCGCGATCGTGCCAGACATCGACGGCGGGTACGGGCCACTCCGCCGTGACGTCCGCCTCGATCCAGCTCACGAGGGAGGCCCGGGCACCAAGCCGCTCCTTGGCCCGTGCCAGGGCGATCGGCGAGATGTCGAGCACGCTGACGCACGTCAGCCCACGTTCGATGAGGTGATCGACGAGACGAGAATCCCCGCCCCCGACGTCGATCACTCACGTCGCCGGTGACAACCCGGCGTTGGCGAGCAACCGGGCCGAGACCGTCGGCGCAGCCTGGTACCAGCTCACCGCGTCCGCGGCCTTCGACTTGTAGACCGCCTCCCAGTGCGACTTGTCGCTCATCCGTGCACTCTAGCGCGTCTGTTCCCGTCTCCGGCGGCCCTGCGCGCCCGGATCGCGTACCGCCGAGGGGCGTCGCCGACGTAGTAGAACGGGTAGCAGGTCACCAGGGTGATCGCCGAGACGGCGGTGGGGCGGAGGACATCGACGGCGGCGGGATCGACGATTCGAATCTCGTCCACCACGTAGGTCAGGCTGGCGTCGAGCGTCTCGAGCGTGACGGCATCGCCCGGCCGAACGTCTTTCAGTCCTCGGAAGAATCCGTCCCGGTGCCCCGCGATGCCGGAGTTCCCTGCTTCACCGGGGCGAGCCGTCCCCTCGATCCATCCGACGCCGCGATTCAGACGGAGCTCGTCCGTTCCATTCAAGACCGGAACCTCGAGCCCGATTCTTGGAATGCGCAGGATTGCGAGCGGCGACCCGACGTCCGCTCCGAGCTGGTCCTTGTAATGGCGGACCCGCTGCGGCGACCAGAGCCGGGTGTCGACGTCGGAGACAACGTTGAGAGTCCGACGCGTCACCGCGGGAGGAGACGCGGCGGGATCGGCGGCTTGGGCGAGATGTTCCTTCCTTGCGGACTCGAAGCGTTCGATCTCCGCCCGCCGCATCGCCTCCCCGTAGCCCCGCGCGGCCAGGTAGAACGCGATCGCCGCGAGCCCAGCGATGATGAAGACACGCTCGGCGACGCGAAGCTTGCTTAGGGGGCTCGTCACGCCGATGAGATGGAACGGGTCAGCTCTGCGCGAGGAGCCGCCGAACGAGGGTCGACGCGATCCCGAGCCCGAGCAGCGCGACGCCGACGATTCCGATCAAGGGAAGCGAGCTTCCCGTCTTCGGCAGCTTCTTGGGCGCGGCGGCCGGCGGTGGCGGTGGCGGCGGCGTGGACTCCGCGGCCGGAGCGGGCTTCGCCACCGGACGCGGTGGCGGAGGCGGGCTCGAGACGAATGCCTTGAGCTCGGTGTCGGTGACGATCATGGGCGGCAGCTTCGTCACGATGGTCGCCGAGAGCCGGTCCCCTTTCTTCAGCTTCGTCACGTCGACCCTCTCGCCGGCCCTGTAGACGACGAGATCCAGGTCCCTCAACTGGGCCGTCGTGAACTGTCTGTTCTCGTTCGTCTTGAGGTCCTTGACGATGATCGTGCCCGCGCTGACGTAGACGACCTCGGCGTCGCGGACCTCGTTGGTCGTCACTTCGATCGGCGTTTCCGTCGTCGTGACCATCGCCGTGACCTTCATGCCGGGCTTCAGCTGGTGAACGGACAGCTTCTGACCGTCCATGTCGAACCGGAAATCCTCGGGAACCACGAATTGCCTCACGCCCGCAGGCCCTCGGGCAGTGACGATGTTGCCGTCGACCGCGAGAATCTCTCCGCTGCGCAGCTCCACCGTCGTGAGCTGGGCCATCGTAGGTGCCGAGACCGCCCAGCCAACGATCACGACCATCAGCAGACCCGTCGTTACGAGCACACGTCTCATGTCGGACCTCCCTCTGTAGACAGGACGTCGATCCGCTGCATTCTTGGACGAGGGCGTTTACCGCGAGGGGCTCACTGCGTAGGTCCGCCGGGAACGCACGGCCCCGGCGCACACGCCCTGTCCGCATAACATTGGTTGCTGTATGTAATTCCGTCGGCGCAGGTCACGGGCTGCCAAACATCCAAGCAGACGATGTCCTTCGGACAGCCGGGCGGCGGCGGCGGTGGAGGCGGCGGTTTCTTCCCCGCATAGGCGATCGTCGCGACCAGAGCGGCTGCGGCGAGCGCGAGCGGCACCGCGGCCTTGAAGAAGCGAGCGTTTCTCTTCATGAGCACCTCCTCTCGAGTGCCGCAATCCATCCGACTGCGGCATCGATGCAACGCGATGTCGGAGTCCCTTTCGTTGAGTATACGCCACCGTCAAGACGTCGAGAGCCCCGCTTTCCCTTCCGGCTCCGTTCACGGTAGATTCAAGCCATCTCCGTGAGGGTAGCGATGAACAACGGTGCCATGGTCCGACCGATTTCCTTGACGCTCGCGGTTGCGCTCACGAGCACCGCTTTCGCGGTGCACGGGCCGCAACCGGGTCGGCGATTCGACGCTCTTGCGTTCCAAGATCCGGCCGCCTTCATCGACGTCGCGGCGACACCTGTCGGCTCGCTCCCCGCCGGCGACACCGTGCGGGCCGGCTGGGATGGATTCCGAGCGACCTACGGTCGAGACTGGAGCATTTACCTCGATCGGCGGTCGGGCGCTCCGCTCCTGGCTGAAGGAAATGGAATTCCGTGGCCTGGCACGAAGGGAGCGACGGTCGCATCTCTCGCAGCATCGTTGAGGCCCTTCGCCGCAGCGCGCCGGTCGCTCCTGCTCGCCGACGATTCGGAGCTCGTCCTCGCGCCTGCGGCGTCGGGGGAGCTGAGCGACGACGTCTGGCAGATCGTGTTCGACCGGGCCGTCGCGGGGATTCCGGTCGAAGGCGAGCGGTACCTTTTCACGATCGGCCACGGCCACCTGGTCTCGTTCGGCGCGCCGCGATGGAGCCGCATCGACGCAAGCCCGGTTCCCGACCTGACGGCCGCCGAGGCGCAGGAGCGGTTGGCGGGTTATATGAATCTGACCGCAGCGGACGCAGTCAGCGTCGTCGAACCTCCGGAGCTGATGTTCGTCCCGCTTCGTGCGTCAGGTCCGCGCTACGCCGGACCGGTCGGCTCCGGTTACTCGTCGGCGCTCGTCTGGCGCATGGCAGTGCGCGTCGAGGGCGTGGACGGGACCTGGCTCGCGCGCGTCGACGCCCACAGCGGCGCAATCCGGTCGTTCGCCGACGAGAGCCGGTACGTGCGGGTCAAGGGAGGCGTCTTCCCGGTCAGCGACGATTCGATCTGTCCTTCCGGCTGCGAGCAGGCGAATGACTCCATGCCGTTCGCGGACGTCCTGATCGTGAACACCGGCATCCCGCAGACCGCGAGCACGATGGGGAACTTCAATTGCACGCCATCGGGCTCGATCGCGCGGACGAATCTCGCGGGCCCTTACGTCAAGATCCTCGACTCGTGCGGGGCGATCTCGCAGTCGCTCTCGTGCAGCGGCGACCTCAATCTGGGAACGAGCACCGGCACCGATTGCACCGTCCCGACTGGCGGCAGCGCGGGGAACACGCACGCCGCGCGGACCAGCTTCCATCATGTGAATCGCATCGCGGAGCACGTACGAGCGTGGCTTCCGGGCGTCGCCTGGCTGACGCAGCAGCTCACGATTCACACGAACGCGGCCCAGGGTTGCGTCGGCGGTTGGGATGGGGTCGGCATCAACTTGGGCACGTTCGGGAACGGCTGCAACAACGCCGGCGAGAACGCGGGGGTCCTCTATCACGAATGGGGGCACGGCCTCGACAAGAACGACGGCGGCGACTACGACGTGCCGACCGAGGCCTACGCCGACGTCACGTCCATCCTCGAGCTGCACGCCTCGTGCGTCGCGCGCGGATTTCTGAGCGGAGGCTCGCTCTGCACCGGATTCGGCGTGGGCGACGCGTGCCTCGTCTGCACGGGCGCCCGCGAGGACGATTGGGACCAGCGCGCCGGCCACACTCCGTCGACGCCCGCGGGCTACGCGGCGACCCATTGCTCCGACGCCACGGACGGCGGTCCCTGCGGCAAGGAGCAGCACTGCGAAGGGATGATCGACGGCGAGACCCTTTGGGACCTGGCGGCGCGCGACCTCCCGGGGTCGGGGCTCGATCAAGCGACCGCATGGAGCGTGATCGACCGGTTGTGGTTCGCGTCCCGCTTGGGCTCGGGAGGGAACTCCTACAACTGCTCCCTCCCCGATTCCGACGGCTGCTCGGCGAGCTCGTGGTTCGAGAAGATCCGCGCGATCGACGATGACGACGGCAATCTGGCCAACGGCACGCCGCACGCGGCCGCGATCTTCGCCGCCTTCGACCGGCACAAGATCGCCTGCGGCCTCGTCTCCGACGCGTCGAACCAGAACAGCTCGAGCTGCCCGGCCTTTTCCGCACCGACCCTGACGGCGGTGCCCGGCTCGACCTCCGCGAGCGTGCAGCTGACCTGGACGACCGCGCCGGGAGCGGTCTCGTACAAGGTCTTCCGGAACGACTCCGGGTGCGAGACGGCGATGACGCGCGTGGCGGCGACCTCGGAGAACGCCTTGGTCGACTTGGGTCTCGCCAATGGTATTCCGGTCTATTACACGGTTCAGGCGAGCACGGCGAACGCCGCGTGCGACGGCCCCGTCTCCGCTTGCCAGGCGGTGACCCCTCAGCCGTTCGCCGGGGCGATCAGCCTCGATTCCGGAATCTACGGCTGCCTGTCCTCGGTCACCGTGACGGTCTCCGACGGGAACGGCGCCGCGTCCCTGTCGGCCGCGGTCAAGTCGACGACCGAGACCACGGCCGAGACGGTTGCGCTGACGAAGATCGCTCCCGGATCGACGACCTACCGGGGGATGATCCTGACGACGTCGAATCCGCCGGCCTCGGACGGACTGCTCTCCGTGACGAGCGGCGACACCATCACGGCGACGTACGTCGACGCGAACGATGGCGGAGGAGGGACGAACATCCCCCGCGTGGCGACGGCGAGCGTGTCCTGCGCTCCCACCGGCGCGCGGCCGGTCGCCGACGGATCTTTCGGGACCGCGATGAAGGCGTCGCGCGCGAACCCGTCGGGCTCGAGCGTCAACGTCACGTGGGACGTCGCAACCTGCTCGTCGACGAACCACCATCTCCTCTACGGCGATCTCGCCGGCGTGGCGTCGGTTCTCGTCACCGGGGCCGCATGCAATCTCGGAACCTCCGGCTCGGCGTCCTGGTCCGGCGTTCCCGCGGGGAACCTGTGGTTCGTCGTCGTCGGCGACGACAACGCGTCGACCGAGGGAAGCTGGGGCACCGACGGCACAGGCGCGCAGCGCGGCGGGGCGATCGTATCCGGCCAGTGCGGCATGGGCGCGAGGAACAACTCGGGGACCTGTCCGTAGCGAGCCGGCTGAGGTTAAGCTGTCGCCCATGATCCGACGGGCCCGGCTGACCGCATTCGGCGTTCTCGCCGCCGTCACGGCGCTCGGCGCGGCGGGCAGCAAGCCGGCGCCGCCGCCGGCGAGGCCGTCGTTCCGGTGGCCGGTGCCCACGGGATGGCGCAAGGAGACGATCCCGTTCCCGCTCGATTTCGCGAAGGATCTCCCCTACTCCGGGGTCGAGGAGATCCGCTTCGCGCCGGGCATGTTCACTCCCGGCGAGCGCGGATACTGGTCGTACGCGTTCGTCTGGTGGCTCAACGGCCATCCGCGCCTCGGTGCAACGGATCTCCAGAACGCCCTCGAGCGCTACTTCGCGGGGTTGAGCACCAGCGTCGCGAAGGAGAAGGGTTTCGCGATCGACCCCCAGCGTTTCGTTGTGTCCATTCAGCCGCTGCCCGGCTCGCCCGAAAAACTCGGGCACCCGGCGCATCGGTTCACCGGAACGGTCGACTCGTACGACGCGTTCACGACGGGCAAGCCGATCGTCCTCAATCTCGAGGTCTGGGTGTGGGACTGCAAAGACTCCGGCAAGCGGGCCGCGATGGTGCTTGCCTCACCCGCGGACACAGGCGATCCGGTGTGGAACTCGCTCCGCGACCGGCGCGACGAGTTCGTTTGTCATGGCGGTACTCGACAGTGATGTCGGGGCGCGCTCGTGTGCGCAATAGGCCACGTACCGCCACGGCGAGTGCAGCCAGCCACGGAAGGGCCAGCAGGTGACGATCGTCAGCCGATCGCCATCGTCCTGCAGCACTCGAGAGTCGTCGAAGCGCACGACGCCGGTCGCGACGACGCGGTAGACCGCCCGCCGGCCCGGGGCTTCGAGCACGATCTCATCGTCGGACTTCAGCTCCTCGAGGAACGAAGCCCAACTGTCCCTGTGGCCGGCGAGCACGCAATTGCCGAATGCCGTGGGGGCGGCCGTTCCGTCGACGTGGCCGATCCCGAATGCGAGAGCGGAGCCGGACGCGTTCGACAGCACGGGCCGCTCGATCCCGAGGCGCGGCACGGTGAGCCGCGCGATGGGGTGCATGTCGGCCCAGGCCCAGGGGCGGTGCCCGCGGCCGTCCTCGAGCGTCGCGGCGAGGGCGCGGCGGATGAGCACCTCACCCACCGCCCCTTTCGCCTCGACCCATCCGGCTCGCGCCACGAGCAACGCCCCAGGGAGCAGCAGCGCGATTCCGACGACGGCCGCGAGCGTCGTGCGTCTCACGCCGACGCCGACACAGCGCGGCTGGCGCGCAAGAGAACGAAGCCCCCGATCGCGCACAGGACGACACCGAGCACGAACAGCAGGGGTTCGTCGCTCCCGCCCTGGGGGAGAACGTCCCCATCGTCTCGCCGGGATTCGCTCGGCGCGGCGTAGGAGTCGTCCGCCACGACGACGAAGCTCGTGTAGGTGGTGACCAACGAGAAGCGCTTCGCGAGGTCGACGACGTCGGCGCGCACGGCGGCCGGATCGGCCCCGTGCACCCGCGATTGCTCGAGGCTCGCGATCCGCGCGCGCGCCCATCGGGTGCCGATTCCGGCATCCCGGCTCGCCTGCGCGAAATCGACGTCCATCGTCACCGGCCCGCCCGGCGCGCGCCCCCAAACGCGAAGCTTGGGGAGAGGGCGTGCGGGATCGAAGCGGGCGGTCACCACGAGCGGTCGGCCTGCGTAGAGATCGGGAACGGGAGCCGGGCCGACTTCGAGCGGCGCCGCGCCGTCCCACTCGAGCGTCACGTCGGTGATCGCCGCCCGCTCGGTCCGCTCGAGCAGCGCGACGGTCTTCGCCTGGACGTCGCCGATGTTGCCGATCGCCTCGAAGCTGCCGCGTCCGGCCCGGGCCAGCTCTTTCATGAGCCAGCGGTTAGGAGCGAACCCGATGCCGACGACATGGAGCCTCGTGCCGCCGAGGCGCCGCCCCACCTCGGCGACGACCTCGTCTTCGTTCTCGACCGCGCCGTCGGTGATGAGGATCACGCGCTGCAAGACGGACGGGTCGCCGCGACTCGAGATGTCGAGCGCACGGACGAGAGCCGGCAGGATCTCCGTGCCGCTCCCTGCCGTGAGCCCGGACACCCAGCGCTTCGCGGCGGCTGTCGCATCGGGATCCGCGGCGATGAACCTGTCCGAGTAGGCCTCGTTGTTGCTGTCGAACTTGATCAGCGTGAAGGTGTCTCCCGGGCGCAGGCGGTCGAGGGCCACTTCGAGCGCCGCCTTGGCTTGCGCGAGCGAGGGCCCGGCCATCGAGCCCGACACGTCGATCACGAACACGGTCTGCGTCGGAAAACCATCGGCTCCGGGCCGCTCGATCTGCGGGGGAACGAGCATCGCGAGACCATAGCGTCCGTCCGCTCGCTCTTCGATCAAACCGCCGGCGAGCGGCGCATTCGCGTTGGCCGGCCGCCACCGAAGCACGAAGTCGCGATCCGCGAAAACCGAGGCGTCGCCCGTCCGGATGTCGAAGGACGAACCGCGCTTGGTGCTTCGGATGGTGTGAGACGGCGAGTCGATTCCGGCGAGGGGAATTCCCGCGTCCACCGTGGCACGCATCGACACCTTTGTGCCTCGAGCGACGACTCCGATCGAACTGTCCTCGCACCACGCCGAGCCTGCGGGCGCGTAGCGCGGCGTGATCGTCGTCGGAAAGACGGTCGAGAACTCCCCCGAGCTCCATTCGGCCTCGTCCAGCATCTCGAGGCGGACGACGACCGTCGCGTGCGGCGGGATGTTCGCGACCCGCGTGCGGAAGAGGTTCGGTCGGCTCTGCTCGAGCAGAGCGGCGCCCTTGCCTTCCGCCTTGGCGATCTGATAGGTCCGCTGGGCCTCCTCTTTCTCTTGGATCTTGCCGACGAAGCGCCGGTCGCCGACCTCGAGCGTGAGGCTGTCGACCGCGGCCCCTTCCGGCAGTGGGAACACGTAGTCGGCGTCGAGGGCGTCCTCGGTCGGGTTGTCGAACGATTGAACGAGCCGGCCGCGGACGACCGGCCCGGAGATCGAGAGCGTGACGTCCATGGAGTCGACCGGCAGCGGGACGAGCGTGCCGTTGATCTTCGCGAGGAGAGCTCCCGTGCCGGGGCTGTCGGCCTCGGGCGGCTGCTGTGCGCCCGCCGGGGCGTGGACGATCGAGAGGAGGGCGGCGATCAAGAGCATGTGCTTTTTCATGCGGGCCTTCTTTCGACCCGGGGAAGCCTCGCGCCGAGGGCCGGGTTCACACTCGAGCGGGCGAAAGGCGTGCCACGGCTGCTGCGCGTCACGTGTTCGGATTTCACCGCGCGGGCCGGCGCGAACGTGGGGTCCAAGACACGGGCGTGTCCGCCGGAACCCGTCGCTCGAGCGGTTCGGCCGGCCAGGAGTGCGAGAATGATTCGCGTGAGCAGGCCCAGCGTTTCCTTGACGGCTCGACTCGGCCTTGGCATCTGCCTGACCGCCGTGGCTTCGGCCCAGGGCAACCCCGTCGGCGCGAAGGAGCCCGGCAAATGGTCGACGGTGCGCGGCAAGGCGAGCCTGGTCGACGCGATCTCGATTCCTCCCGGGTCGATCCTGCGATTGATGCTTCAGGACCTCGCCCAGGGAACTCGCCGAGCGGTGATCGTGGAATCCAAGGGGATCGAGCTCAAGGGGAACTTCCCGATCTCCTTCGAGCTGCCGTACAACGAGAGCCTCATCGACCCGACCCGGCTTTATGGCCTGGCCGCGGTCGTCACCGACGTTCTCGGCCAGACGCTGGCGGAGACGCGCGTCCCGGTTCGCGTCGTGACGAAGGGCAACGGGAAGAGGGCCGATCTCGCGCTACGCCGACCGGGGAAGCCCTCCGCACCTGCCGCGGAGCCGACCGCGTTCACGGTCGGATGCGAAGGCCTCCGCTTTCAGGTTCGCATCACGGGCGACACGGCGCACGTCCGCCTACCGGAGCGCGAGCTCGTTCTTCACCGCGTCGAGGCGTCGTACGGGAAGAAGTACTCCGACGGAGCCACGATTCTGACGGTGTTCGGCGAGGCGGTGTACATCCAGCAGCACGAGAGAGCCTATCGAGATTGCAAGATCACGTCGGCCGACGGGAAGTGATGTCGGCGGACGAGCGGTGTCTGGCTCCGACTCAGGGGCAAGTTCCGGGGGAGAGCGCGATCCCCGGATCGGGCGAGCCGACCTGCCAAGCGTCTCCGTCCGCGTAGACGTCGGTCATCGCGCGCTCCAAGAACCAGAAACCGTCGTTCGGGGCGGGTGCGCCCGCGAACGGAGCCGAGCCGGTCGCGTTCGCATCCGTGGCGCAGCCCCACGTGGCGACGTCGAACGCACCCGTGGTCTCCCGAAGCGTGCGGAGGCTGCCGTAAACGACGTCGGATCTCTTGTCGACGTTCATCGGATCGACGTCCCAGCGAAGGTCGAGAGGATCCGTGTACAGGCGCCGAGCGGGCCGGGCGTGGAGCGTCATCACGGTGTCGTGGCAGTATCCGCCGTTGATCGAGATCGCGATGTCGATCTTCGGAAAGGCCGCCCCGCCCGGAACGTCGCCGCTCTTGTAGAGCGTCGGCGGGTCGGTTCCCACGACGAGCGTCAGCTCCATTCGCTGGTCATCGGAGATCGTGCTCACAGCGTACGTGCCGGAGCCCGTGACGTCGACGATCTCGCCGGTCGACCGTTGATACTTGAAGCGCACGCCGGTGACGTCGTAGAAGTCGAACACGTTCCCCACCGAGGCGAGGGTGAGGCGGAACGTGCCCCCGAGCGCGGCCGACTCCAGCATCGGGCACATGCAGGGAGCGAAGCATCCGCGCTGGAACGTGCTGGTCTTGTCGAGCCGGTAGAGGGTGGGCTTGTCGAGGACTTGGGAGAATGCCGGAAGGCTCGCGGCGGCGAGCACCCATCCGGCGGCCAACAACCGGTGACGGAGTTTCATGGCGGGGCCTCCGTGCTCGGCACCAGTCTACTCCCCGCGAGTCAACCGGCTTTCCCAAACTCGGGAGAGGAGCTCTTTCAGCTTCGCGAAATCCTTGGGCCCCAGCTCCTCGCGCCATTCACGCTCGATCTGCCGCAGGATGTCGTGAACCCTCGCGTAGGCGGCGCGCCCGCGCTTGGTGAAGCGGACCATGCGGGCGCGGCCCTCGTCGGGGGCGGCCGACCTGACCAGGAAGCCGAGATCCTCCAGGCTCCGGAGGAGCTGGTTCATCGCCTGCTTGCTCATCCCCGCCCGCTCGGCGAGGACCCCCGGGCGGACCCCGTCCGGTCCCGGAAACTGCAGCACGGCCATGTGCGGGAGGCGCAGCTCGTCGAACCCGGCCCCGTTGAGCTCGTTGATGATGCGGCGGTGAATGGCCTGGGCCGGGACTCGCAGGAGCGCCCCGATCAGCATGTCGGCACTCTTGAGCGGCAAGGTCGCCATGATTTTCCCCTTGACGAGTTAGTAAATTACGTTTACATTCATATTAGTAAATGTAATTTACCACAAGGAGGCTTGAATGTCGCAGAAAACCATGGACCTTCGCGTCAACCCTTCGGACGAGGCCATCCGCCTCGGACCCCTCGTCGTTCGCTTCTTGCTGACCGGGGAAAACTCGACGGGCAGCGTCGCCGTCTTCGAGCTGACGGTCCCCTGTGAGCAGAGCCTGGCGGCTCCGGCTCACAGCCACGACGCGTTCGAGGAGACGATCTACGGGCTCGCCGGCGTGCTGACGTGGACCGTCGACGGCAAGCCCGTCGACGTCGGGCCGGGTCAGGCGCTGTGCATCCCGCGCGGCGCCGTTCATCGGTTCGGCAACAATTCCGGCCAAGATGCCAAGGCGCTCTGTGTGCTCTCACCCGCCGCCATCGGCCCGCAGTATTTCCGCGAGTCGGCCGAGGTGATCAACGCTGCCACGGGCGGTCCGCCGGACCGGATGAAGATGGCGGAGATCATGCGCCGCCATGGCTTGACCCCGGAAATTCCTCGGTGAGCGAGACCGCTAGCTGGTTTCGACGACGAGCTTGTCTCCCTTGACCTTGATGCGGAGCGTCGTCTCACCCGCGCGGGGAAGCTCGATGGCGGAGACACCGGAGACGTACGTCGAGCCGTCTTCCGCGGTCAGCTTGGCGCTGATCCTGTGGCTTCCGGCGGTCACCTGGACGGGATCCCATGTCGTCGTCTGTGCGATCGCGAGGCGCGCCTTGGAGAAACGCTCGTTGAAGATCGCGCGCCCGTCGAGGGTGACGGCGAGCGTCCCGTTGCGAACTCGATGGGTCAGGCTGATCGTGAGCTTGGCCGTGGGCACCGGAGCCTTCACCGCGCTCACGGGAGGCTTCGGCTTGATTGCCGGAACCGGAGCGTGGACGGCGGCGGAGACGGGAGGCGTCTTCGACGAGATCAGCTCGCGGCCCGAATACGCCGCGAGCGCAGCGACCATCACCAGCACAGCCCCAGCGAATGTCCACGGCGTCCGGTTCGAACGGCGCCTGGACACGGCGCGCGCGGGACGACGGGTCGGTCCCGCTTCGTTCAGGCATCGAACGACGGCCTCATGGAACACGCTTCCGCTCCGGAAGCGGTCGTCGGGATCCTTCGCCATCATCAGCGCGAAGACGCGGTCGAGCGACGGGGGCAGCTGGGTGTTGGCGACGCTGATCCGCACCGGATCCTCATGAGAGATCGCGTAGGCGATCGCCATCAGGTCCGTTCCTCCAAACGGCTTCTTGCCGGTGAGAACTTCGTAGCTCAGCACGCCCAGAGAGAACAAGTCGGCTCTGGCGTCGAGCGGCCGCCCGTTGACCTGTTCGGGAGACATGTAGGCCGGGGTCCCGAGCTTCGACAGATCCTGGGTCAAAGACGATGAGGCGATCTGCGTGATGCCGAAGTCGACGATCTTCGCCGTGCCGCGTTCCGTGAACAGGATGTTCGAGGGCTTGACGTCCCGATGGACGATCTGCCGCTCGTGCGCGGCGTCCAAGCCGGAAGCGATCTGGCCGATGATCTCGACGGACCTGTCGATCGTGAGGGTCGCCTCTTCGATCATGCGCTCGAGGCTGGGACCGGAGAGATACTCCATGACGATGTAGAGCTCTCCGCTCTCCTTGTCGTCCCCGACGTCGAAGATGCGAACGATGTGCGGGTGGTCGATGCCGCCCGCGGCCTGCGCTTCGCGCCGGAACCTCTCGCGCGCGACGAAGAGCCGCTCGGGCTCGAGCCCCATGCCGGCATGGAGGACCTTGACGGCGACGACGCGGTGGATGAGCGGATCCTCGGCGCGATAGACGACGCCCATCGCTCCCCGGCCGATCGGCTCCAGGAGCAGATACCGCCCGATTTTCCGATCGGTCGTCGGCACGTCACCCGCGTCTCCCAACGGTCCCAGGATGAATATGGGCGCGCGAGGGCAAACGCCCAGTCCACGCGCTGGAGGCGTTCTAACTCGTTGCAATCCCGTGCTAACGCCCGAGTCGCTCGAGCCGATACGCCAGCTCCGGGCCGCCCTTCCCCTCGTACGCCAATCGGGCGACGAGCAGCGCGAACGGCTCCGTATAGCGTGCGACCCGCAACGGCCCGGCGTCGACGGGCTCGAACCCGACGTCGGCGATCAGCTCGGCGACCGTCTTCTTGCTCCGCGCGTCGTCTCCGCAGTAGACCAAGCTGGGCCTCCGGGCCTTGCGCCGGGACGCGAACACGTCGAAGAGCACTTCGCTGGGCACCGTGTTGAACGCGCAGACGACGCGAGCTTTGGGAACTCTCCTTGCGAGCGCCTCGGCGCCCGAGGACGAGTGCGCGACGACCAGCTCGGTATCGTCGTCGTTCATCGGTAGCGAGCACGTGACGATGACCTTGCCCGACGGGTCGCCGGCCTGGCTGAAGACGTCTTCCAGTCGCGACCAGTGAACGGCCAGGAGAACCGCATCAGCGCCCTGCACCGCTTCCGCGGGCGTTCCGGCCCTCGCGTTCTTGCCGGCCTCTCGCGCGAGCCGCTTCAAGGTCTCCCGGCTGCGCGAGTAGCTGAAGACCACCTCATGCCCCGCGCGCGCAAAGAGCGTCCCGAGCTTGCCGCCCATCAGCCCCGAACCGAGAATGCCGACGCGCATCCTGATCCTCCCGCGACTCAGCGACCGGCGATGTTTTCCAGGTGCTCGGGATAGCGAGGGCCTTGGATCGTGATGCTCGAGAGGGCGTTGTCGATCTCGCGGAGATCGTCACGCGAGAGCTCGACGGCGGCGGCCCCGATGTTCTCGTCCAAGCGCTCGAGCCTCCGCGTGCCGGGGATGGGAACGATCCATGGCTTCTGGGCGAGCAGCCAGGCGAGCGCGATCTGCGCGGGCGCGGCCTTCTTCCGTTTTCCGATCTCCGCCAGCAGGTTGACGAGCGCTTGGTTCGCTTTCCGGGCCTCGGGGGTGAACCGCGGGAGCCCGACCCGGAAATCGGCGCTGTCGAACGACGTGTTCTCGTCGATCTTTCCCGTGAGGAACCCTCGACCCAGGGGGCTGAACGGAACGAAACCGATCCCCAGCTCCTCGAGAGTGGGGAGCACCTCCGCTTCGGGGCCTCGAGTCCACAGCGAGTACTCGCTCTGCACCGCCGTCACCGGCTGAACGGCGTGCGCGCGACGAATGGTTCGCGCTCCCGCCTCCGAGAGCCCGAAGTGCTTGACCTTGCCCGCCTGGATCAGCTCCTTCACGGCTCCGGCCACGTCTTCGATCGGTACCTCCGCATCGACACGGTGTTGGTACAAGAGATCGATGGCATCGACGTTGAGCCGTTTGAGCGACGCCTCGGCCACTGCTTTGATGTGCGCCGGGCGGCTGTCGAGACCGATCTGCTCCCCCGCGGGCCCGAACTTGAAGCCGAACTTGGTGGCGATCGCGACGCGACCACGGAATGGGGAGAGCGCCTCGCCGACGAGCTCTTCGTTCCTGTACGGGCCGTAGGCCTCCGCCGTGTCGAAGAACGTGACGCCCCGCTCGACCGCCGTTCGAAGCAACGAGGTCATCTCTCGCCGATCTCCAGCCGGGCCGTACCCGAAGCTCATGGCCATGCACCCGAGCCCGATCGAGGAGACCTCCAGGTCGCTCGCCCCGAGCTTGCGCGGCTTCATATCCACCTCTCAGTCGTCGCCGAGGGAGATGACGATGTGGGTCACCGAGTCCCAAGCATTGTGGATCCCGACGAGCAGCAACGCGAGCGCCGCAGCGCCGATCATCAAAACCGCAAGCCCCGTGGCGACGCTCAAAAGGAGTCCGGCCAACGCAAGTCCCGCGTAAGCACCGCACGGCAACGTCGTGTACCAAAGCCAGTCTTCCCAGACCGGTCTGTAGTCCCCCTGGCGCCGGGTGCGGCGGATCACGACGACGCCGTAGCCAAGCCCCGCGAAGCCCGACACCGCAATCGACGTCGCGAGGGGACCCAGCGACGGCCAAGGAACCGTCATCAGAGCGGAGACGAGCAGTGCGGCGCCCAATTGGACGACGTTCGGCGTCGAGAAGGCGTGGATGGCGTCGGCCGTAGGGCGCTTCCGGCGGGTGGCGACGAGCGTGATCACGACGAATTGAATGCCGATGAGCGCCGCCGCAGACGAGCCCAGGATGACGTAGAAGTTGGCCCAGACAGAGAGGTTCGAGATCGCGAACTCCGTCATGAGGGGTCCCGAGCTGTATTCAACTCCGAACGGGGAGCCAACCGCAAGGCCGTACAATGGCGCTCCGCCGATGATCGCTCCCGTCCTCGCCGCCGTCGCCGTCCTCGCCGCCGAGCCTCGCGTGCTCCGCTACGTACCGAAGCACGAAGAGTTGAAGTACACCTTCGGAGGGGTGGCGCCCACCCACCACATCCCGCCCGGTACCCGGATCGTCTCATGGACCGAGGACTGCTTCGACGGCGCCCTCAACAAGCCGGGACAGAAGCCGGGGGAGGTGCTCAAGCCCGGCCACGACAACCCGCAAACCGGGCCGTTCTACGTGGACGGTGCCGAGCCCGGCGACACGCTGGCGGTGCGGATCGAAAAGCTCGAGCCCGCCCGCGAGTACGGCGTCTCCGTCGCCTTCCCGGGCTTCGGCGCGCTGAAGGGGACCGACCGAACCGCGATGCTCGGGCCCGACCTCCCGGAAACCGTCTGGTTCTACACGGTCGATCGCGCGAAGGGGGTCGCGCGCACCCGCTCGCAGGACGGCACGCTCGCCTGGGAGGTTCCCTTGGCGCCGTTCCTCGGCTGCCTCGGCGTCTCTCCCGCGTACGGCGAGGCGCGCTCGACGATCGTTCCCGATTCGTTCGGCGGCAACATGGACTGCCCCGAGGTGCGCGCCGGCAACACCATCTACCTCGGGGTACGCGTTCCCGGCGGCCTCCTCTCCTTCGGCGACGGCCACTACGCCATGGGAGACGGCGAGATCATGGGGACAGCGATCGAAGGCGCCATGAACGTCGAGCTGACGGTGGATCTGATCAAACACAAGGACACGGCCTGGCCCCGCATCGAGAATGCCGAGTGGATCATGACGGTCGGCGCCGCGCGCCCGCTCGAGGACGCAGCGCGAATCGCCTTCAAGGAGATGGTGCGCTGGGTCCAGGAGAAGACGGGCTTGAGCGAGATGGACGCCTACGAGTTCGTCTCGCAGAACGCGAAGGCGCCGATCACCGAGATCGTCGATCCGGAATACACGGTGACCGTGAAGATCCCGAAGAGCCGCCTCCCGTCGACGAAGCCCTGAGGATCCGTCAGCGGCCCCGCGGCTCGTCGCTCGCCCTGCGTTCGCCGAGAAACAGCGTCAGCGCCCATGCGACGAGTGAGACGACGATCGCACCGAGGAACGCCGCGCCGAATCCTTCGACCTGGAAGCCGAGACCGAGCCGGGTCGACAGCCAACCGGTGAACCAGAGCATCAGCGCGTTGATGACGAGCAGAAAGATCCCGAGGGTCAGCAGCACCGCCGGGAGGCTGAGCAGCGTCACGATCGGTTTGACGATCGTGTTGACGACGCCGAACACCAGCGCCACGGCGAGCAGGAGAACCGGGTTCCCCTGGAACGAGATGCCGGGGATGAATCGCACCGCCACCCAGAGCGCGGCGGCGTTGACGAGCAGTCGGACGAGCAGGCGCATGGTCGACCTCCTGGATGCGCGCACTTTAGCGTAACGTTCCTGTAAGCTCCGTGCCGTCTTCGCACAAGGGGGGCTCATGAACGCAACCGTGAGGGGGATTCTGGCCGTCCTCGCCGGCTTCGTCGTCGCCAGCGCCATCATGCTGATCGTCGAGTCCATCAATGGCTCGGTGCTCTATCCGGACCTGGCCAAGCAGGCTCAGGGTGTGACCGACCGCGAGGAGATTCGGAGGATTTTCGCCACCGCGCCGACGGGGTCGCTGCTCGTGGTGCTGTTCGGGTGGGCCTTGGGAAGCTTCGCCGGCGGCCTTCTCGCGACGTGGATCGGAAAGCGGCCGCCCTACCGGCACGCTCTCACCGTGGGCATCCTCGTCACACTCGGAGTGATCGCGAACAACCTCATGTTGCCGCCGCCGGCGTGGTTCTGGCTCGTCGGCGTGATCCTACCGATTCCTGCGGCGTGCGCCGGGGCGCGAGTCGCTCCTGCGGTTTCGTCCTAGAATCGCTGGCCGCGTCCGACTCGACGAGGAACCTGCTTGTTGGCGCTGACTCCGGGTGATTGCCTCGGCCCCTACGAGATCGTCGCCCCGCTGGGGGCGGGCGGCATGGGCGAAGTGTACAAGGCGAAAGACACGCGCCTCGACCGGTTCGTCGCGGTGAAGGTGCTCCCGGGGCAGCTCGCCAGGGATCCGGATCTGCTCGCCCGCTTCGATCGCGAGGCGAAAGCCGTCGCGGCTTTGAACCACCCGAGCATCCTGGCGCTGCACGATTTCGCGAGAGAGGGGGACGTCGCTTATGCGGTCATGGAGCTGCTCGAAGGCGAGAGCCTGCGAGAGCGACTTTCGCAGGGGCCCCTCCCGCCGCGCAAGGCGGTGGAGCTCGCGATCCAGCTCGCACGCGGCCTGGCCGCCGCCCACGAGAAAGGGATCGTCCACCGCGACTTGAAGCCGGACAACCTCTGGATCATGAGCGATGGCCGATTGAAGATCCTCGACTTCGGACTCGCGAAGCAGGTCTTCCAGAAGGAAGGCCCGATGCTCTCCCAGCTCGCGACCGAGGGGTTCGGCGCGGGTGCGGCCGGCTCGACCGAGCAGGGAATGATCCTCGGCACTGTCGGCTACATGAGCCCCGAGCAGGTGCGCGGGGAGGTGGTCGACGCGCGCACGGACATCTTCTCCTTCGGCGCGGTCCTCTACGAGATGCTGACGGGCGCCAAGGCTTTCGCGAGGAACAGCTCGAGCGAGACGCTCGCGGCAATCCTGCGCGACGATCCTCCGGCGCTCGAGGCTACCGGCCGCACGATCCCGCTGGGCCTGGAGCGCATCATCCATCATTGTCTCGAGAAGAACCCGAGCCAGAGGTTCCGCTCGGCACACGACGTCGCGTTCGCTCTCGAGAACGTCTCGAATACGTCAGGGGTCTCGGCGGTAGCCGCCCCGAACGTAGGGAAACGAACAGCGTACGGGACGGCGGCGCTCGTCGCACTCGTCGCGGCGGCTGCCGGAGCCGGCGGCTTCATGCTGCGCGGCGGCCCGCTGGCCGAGCCGGTGTTCCACCGGCTCACGTTCGAGCAGGGAACGGTCGAGAACGCCCGCTTCGGACCGGACGGCAAGACGGTCGTCTACAGCGCGCGCTGGAAAGGCGGACCGCCGACCCTCTACTCGATTCCCGCCGGAAGCCTCCAGGCGCAGCGGCTCAACGTGCCGAGCGCAACGCTGCTCGCCGTGTCCAAGGACAACGAGCTCGCCGTCGTGCTGTCGCCCCTTCTCACTTACGGCCTCTATCCGGGGAGCCTCGCTCGCGTCCCCGGAAGCGGCGGAGGCGCGAGAGAGATCGAAGCCAACGCCCTGGCCGCGGACTGGAACCCGCTTTCGGGGGAGCTCGCGGTCGTGACGGTTCGCCGCGCGGACTGGACCCTCGAATCGCCGCCGGGGAAGCCGCTGCGCACGTCGGCCGGTATCGACTACGTTCGAATCTCGCGACGGGACGGCTCCCTCGCCTTTTTCGAGAACCGGTTCGGACTCGGCTGGCCTCTCCTGCCCCAGCCGGGGTCGATCGTCGTCATCGATCCCTCAGGAAAGGCGCGCGTGCTCGTGACCGAACGGCAGTGCACGGGTCTTGCGTGGTCGGCCCGCGGGGACGAGGTCTGGTTCACGGAGTGGGAAGACGGCCGGCGCACGATCCTCAACGCCGTCTCGCTGTCCGGAAACGTTCGGAAGATCTGGAGTGGACCGGGAAACGTCGCGCTCCAGGACGTCGCCGCGGACGGACGCGCTCTCTTCCAGACCAGGCAGATTCAAGACGGCGTCGTCGTCGTGGAGGACGGGGCCGCACGCGAGCGAGACGTTTCCATTTTCGACGGGACCGTCGCCGTTGACTTCACCCCCGATCGCCGAGCCCTGCTCGTCACCGAGCGCGGCGCCGGCGGCGGCCCCAAGGGCTCGGTCTTCTTGACGCCCCTCGACGGCTCGCCTCCCGTCAAGCTCGCGGAGGGGCGCGCCGAATCGCTGACCCCCGATGGGAAGATGGTGCTGGTCGGCTCGTCGGACCGACCGGATCGCTACACGCTCGTTCCGACGGGGAGCGGCCAGGCCTCCGTCGTCGAGCTCGCGGGCATCGCTTCGAACCAAATCGGACGGTTCCTTCCCGACGGCAGGCGATTCGTCTTCCAGGGCGCGCCGGAGGGCAAGCAAATCCGTTTGTTCCTTGTTGATCCCGGAAAGCGCGAGCCCCCGAAGCCGGTGACCGTCGAAGGCACGCTCGTCTGGAAGGGCGCCAACCCTGTCTCCCCCGACGGGAAGTCGATCTTCGTCCTCAAGGACTTGGGCGGGGAGGACGTCAACGAGGTCGTCTCGCTCGCCGACGGCAAGGAGATGCCCTTCGCCGGCCACGAGGCGCGCGACGTCCCGATTCGATGGACCGCGGACGGCCGCGGAATCTACGTGTTCAGGCGCGAGGGGCTCCCGGTCCGCATCTATCGCTACGATCCCGCGACCGGGAAGAAGGACCTCGTCAAGGAGTTCATGCCCGCCGACCCGGGCGGCATCACCGGCATGAGCTCGGTGACGATGTCGCCGGACGCCAAGAGCTTCGCCTTCAACTACCGGCGGCGAATCTCGGAGCTGTTCCTGGTCGAAGGCCTGAGGTAACCAGCCACGCAATCGCCCGTATAGACTCGCCGAGCCATGCCGGACAACTTCCCCGTGACGCGCTGGTCGGCGATCGAGGCCGCGCGCAGCGCAGACCCCGCGGAGCGGCGGCGCGCGCTCGATCGAATCGTTTCGGTCTACTGGAAACCGGTCTACAAGTACGTCCGCGCACGGCACCGCTGCTCCCCCGAGGACGCCCAGGATCTGACGCAAGACTTCTTCGCCTCCCTTCTCGACCGGCGCAAGCTCGATGCGTACGATCCGCGCCGCGCGCGGCTGCGAACGTTTCTCCGGAGCTGCATGGACGCTCTCGTCGCCACCGCCGAGCGGGATGCGCGACGGCTGAAGCGCGGCGGCGGGGCGTCCCCTGTCTCGCTCGAGTTCGAGATCGCCGAGGGTGAGCTGGCGCGCTCCGGGCTCCCCTCCCCCGAGCGGCTCGACGAGTTCTTCGAGCGGGAGTGGGTGCGAAGCCTGTTCGCGGCGGCGGTCGATCGGCTCCGGACGAGTTATCGCGAGCGCGGCCGGGAGGTCGCCTTTGCGCTCTTCGAGCGGTACGACCTCGACGACGCCGAGCCCGGCCGCCCCACGTACGCGGACCTCGCGCGCGAGTTCGCGCTCCCGATCACCGACGTGACGAACTACCTCGCGGCCGCGCGGCGCGACTTCCGGAGGATCAGCCTGGAGCTGCTGCGCGAGACGACGGCGACCGAGGACGAATTTCGGCGCGAGGCCCGATCGCTTCTGGGGCACACGCCGCAATGACTTGGCTGTCCGACGACGCGCTGTCCCGTCTGCGGTCCGCCGCGAGCGCTCCAGATCTCGCCGGCACGCGGTACCGTCTGCTCGGCGAGGCGGGCCGCGGCGGGATGTGCACCGTGTTCATCGCGGAGGACGTCGCTCTCTCGCGGCGGGTCGCGCTCAAGGTGCTCGACGTCCCCGACGACGCGGGCGAGCTTGCCGGGCGATTGACGCGCGAAGCGAGAATCCTGGCCCATCTCGAGCACCCCGGCGTGGCCCCCGTTCACGACGTGGGGACGCTGCCGGACGGCCGGGTGTTCTACGCGATGAAGCTCGTCGAGGGGCCTCGTCTCGACGCCTTCGCCGCCGCGAGCGCGACGCTCCCGGAGCGTCTCCGCGTTTTCCAGCGCATCGTCGAAGCGGTCGCGTTCGCGCACGACCGCGGCATCCTGCACCGCGACCTCAAGCCCGAGAACGTGATGGTCGGACCGTTCGGCGAGGTCCTGGTGATGGACTGGGGCTTGGCCAAGGCGATCTCGGAAGGGGGCGACGATGAGACGGGCTCCAACCGCGGCGCCGCGGGCCCGCACACCGGCCACGGAGCGGTGCTCGGAACGCCGGGGTTCATGGCTCCGGAGCAGGCGCGAGGAGAGGTGAGCGAGCTCGACGCGAGGACGGATGTCTACGCTCTCGGGGCCATCCTGCGGTCGCTGACCGCGAAGACCTCCCCCATGCCCAAGCCGCTTCTAGCGATTGCAGCCAAGGCGATGGCGCAGGACAAGCGGGACCGGTATCCGAGCGCGCTCGCGCTCGGGGGCGACGTCGCGCGGTACCTCGACGGCCGCCCCGTGACCGCGTACCCGGAGAACGTTTTCCAGAGAGCGGCACGCCTCTACGACAGGCACAAGGCCGCTTTCTGGCTGATCGCGACTTACCTGGTCGTGAGGGGCTCGATACTTTTTGTCTCGCGCCGCTAAAGGAATCGCGGCGGACGGTTGATGTGTCGATGGGGGCGAGGTCCCCTGGAGAGCAACGTCATGAAGAAGATCGGTTTCGCGATGGTTCTGGGAGCGATTCTCGGTGCCCTCGACGGGTTGACGGCATGGTTCGAGCCCGCCGTCCGGGACAAGGTCGGCACCATCGTCATGCTGTCCTCGTTGAAGAGCGTGATCGCGGGGCTTCTGATCGGCGTGTTCGCCCGCTTCGTGGACAAGCGCCTCGCCATCGCGATTTTCGGCCTGGGGGTCGGGTTGGCCTTGGGCTACCTCGCGGCGATGTCCCCCGACCCGACCACCGGCCAGCACTACTACGCGCAGATCATGATTCCCGGGGCGATCGTCGGCCTCCTGGTCGGCTATGCGACCGCACGTTACAGTGGCAGGGTGGCGTCAACCGCCTAGAGCAAAGGAGGCAAGAATCCATGAGCGCTGTGAAATTCCAACCCGACGGCTACCACACCGTGACCCCCCACCTGGTCGTCCGCGACGCGGCGAAAGCGATCGACTTCTACGCCAAGGCGTTCGGCGCGGAGCAGCGCATGCGCATGCCCGGCCCGAAGGGCGAGGTCATGCACGCCGAGCTGACCGTCGGCGACTCCGTCTTCATGCTCGGTGAGGAAAACCCGCAGATGAGCTCGCTGTCCCCTCAGGCAGTCGGCGGCTCCTCGACCACGTTGATGATCTACGTGAAGGACGTCGACGCCTCGTGCGCGCGTGCCGAGAAAGCGGGCTGCACGGTCCAGATGCCGCCCGCCGACATGTTCTGGGGCGATCGCTACGCGTCGCTCCAGGATCCGTTCGGCCATCGCTGGTCGCTCTCGACGCACAAGGAAGACGTCTCGCCTGAAGAAATGAAAAAGCGGATGGCCAAGATGGGGTAGGAGAGGGGCGGGCGGCTTCGCCCGCCTCACTTCCACCCGGTCACCCGGAACAGATCCCCCAGCACGGCAACGTACGTGCAGAAGTAGGCCGACCCGTCCGGCGTGATCGTGAACCACGCTCTCGGCGCGGCGCCGTGGATGGGTGCGATGTCGTGGACAAGCGTGCGTCTTCCTGAGGTGACGTCGATCCGGAAGACGCGCTGCCCGCCCGATACGAGGATCTGACGAACGAATAGGCTCTTCGAATCGGAGCCCCAGCCCTCGATCTTGTCGGCCGGCTCGGCGCCGAGGATCGGGCGCGTCGTGCTCCCGCCGGCCTCGTAGAGCTTCCCCTCGAACGCCACGAGCCTGCCGTCGGGAGACAACGGGCCTGTGACGCCCTCCGGGGTGATCGGCTGCGGCGCACCGCCCGACAATTCTTGGAGATAGAGCCGCTTGGGGTGACCTGCGGCGAACGCTTCGAAGACGACGCGCGTACCGCCGCCTGCGAACCGACAGAGCTCGTGCGACAGGTCGTCGTGGGTCAGCAATTTCGGTTCCCCGGCGCCGGTTGGAAGCAACACGATCTGGGAGGGCTCGGGATTGAGCCGCAACGACAAGACCCACTTGCCGTCCGGTGAGATGTCGGAGCCGGCGCCGTCTCCAAGCCTTACGGCGGGTCCCCCATCGGTCGGGCGTATGTAAACGGAGTAGTCCACACCGCCTCCGTCCCCTTCCTCGGTGAACACGAGCAGCTTGCCGTCGTCCGAGAGCCTGGGAACGGTGGAGTAGTCGAGCCAGGAGAGGTCGCGATCGGCGGTGTCGCCTCGCGCGCGGCCCACGATCGAGCTCCGCGTGCTCTCCTGCCAGAGCAGAACGCTGCCGTCCAGGCCGACGTCCCCCAGATGCAGGATCCCAGGCACACGCGCGACGAGACGCGGAGCTCCGCCCACGGTCGCCGCGAACAACGCGCGCGCGTTCCCTCGATCGGCTCCCGTGAACCAGATTTCGCGGCCCCCGCCGGCCCACGCAACGCCTTGAACGCTGGAGTAGTCGCCGGGGATGGAGCGCTTCTTCCCTGCGCGGTCGACCACGGCGATCGAGCCGCGATCGTCGCCTTGGATCGGGTGATCGACGAACGCGACCAGGGATGCGTCCGGAGACACCCGCACGTCGCTGACGTATCCGGCGGTTTCGTATACGGTCTTGCCCGCGGGGAACTCGAGGCGATAGCGCCCCTCGACGTAACGAGCGGCGACGAAGCCCGATCCGTCCGGCAGCCAGTCGGCGTCCTGGACGTCCTCGAGAACGGCGCGTGCCGCACCCCCGGTCGCGGAGGCCCGAGCCAACGTCCCGACCGCCGCGTTCCCGCGAATCAAGCGACGATTCAAGATGAGAGCCAGCTCTCCCGTGGACGACACGGAGGCGATGTCGGCGTCGGGGTAGCTCAGGGCGAGCGAGTCGGGGGTTCCTTCGCTCGTGGAATACAAACGCTTCGGCTCGTCCCCCCAAGTCGCGGAGTAGACGACGGTTCTTGCGCCGCTGGCAAAGCGCGCTGTGTGAATCACGCCCTGACGAAACGTCATCCGGCGGAACGTGGGTGACGCGGCGGCGGCCGGGCGCGCGAGCTGCCGGCCAGCAAGATAGGCCGCGCCGGCGATGACGACCGCGACCACGCCGAGCATCCACGGCGCTAGGCGGACGCGTGCCGCGGGGAGTGGGCCCGAGCCGATCGATGCGGCGCTCTCTCCCGAGGCTCCCGACGCCGACAGCGTCTCGATCGCGAGCCCGAGATCGTGCGCCGAGTGAAACCGCTCGGCCGCGTTCTTCTCGATGCACCGGCGCACGATCCGATCGAGCGCCGGCGGGACGCTGCGCCCCGAAGCGCCGATCTCCGGCGGATCTTCCTTGAGGATCGCGTTCATCGTCTCGACGTTCGAATCTCCGCGAAACGCCCGTGCGCCGGAGAGCATCTCGTAGAGCACGACTCCGAAGGAGAAGATGTCGGTCCGATGGTCGACCGCCAGCCCGCGCACCTGCTCCGGCGACATGTAGCCGACGGTCCCCATCACGGTTCCAGGCGATGTGCCCATGTTGCTATGCGTCTGGAGCAGGCTTCCCCCGCTCGCCGGGCCGGCGGTCTTCGCCAAGCCGAAATCGAGGATCTTCGCTCGTCCGTCGTCGGTGATGAAGAGGTTCTCCGGCTTCAGATCGCGATGGATGATCCCCTTTTGATGTGCGGCGGCGATGCCGCGGACGATCTGGGACGCATACTCGAGGGCCTTACGCTGGGGAAGCGCGCCGTGGGCCAGCTTCGAGCGCAGGCTCTCACCCTCGAGCAGCTCGGTGACGGCGTAGGCGCGCTTCGTGGTCTGCGCGTCGAGCGGGACGTCCGCGATTCCGAAATCGTGGATCGCGAGGATGTTCGGGTGCGAGAGCGCGCCGACGGCTTGGGCCTCGCGCTCGAATCGCGCGAGCGCATCGGGATCGACGCCGAGGTGCTCCGGGAGCACCTTGATCGCGACGTCACGGTTCAGCTTCTGGTCGCGGGCGCGGTAGACCTCACCCATCCCGCCGGCGCCGAGATGCCCGACGATCTCGTACGACCCGAGCCGAGTTCCCGGAGCTAGCGACACGGTCTCTCGCTTTCGGGTGCGGACTCGAACATCTAGCGCTTCCCCGCCCTTCGCAGCGCCTCGATCCTCGGGATCCGGCTCTTCGGGCTGTCGAGGCTGAACGAGCGGGCATCTCCGACCTCGTCGCGCACGAACCCCTCGGTCATCTTGACCGCCTTCTCGAGCGCGGCGTCGACCGGGACGAAGCTCTGCCAGACGATCGACGCACGGTCCATGTCGTATTCCCAGAGCCCGACGAGCCTCCCGCGGTCGACGATCGCATGGCTCGGCAGATCCATGAGCGCGCCGCCGGCTCGTCCCTCCGTCCCGATCAAGGTCTTTCGCTTCGCGTCGGCCGCTTCGAGGTGCGAGGCCAGCTCGCGCCGGTGATGAAACAGCCCATCGAGGCTGCTCACGAGCGCGTAGCTCGGCTTCTTCGGAGGCGAGAAGTCGCGAAACGCCTTCGCGTCTTCCGGGAGCGCAATCCGGTCGCCGGAGTCGGCGACCGCCACGAGGCCGAGCGGCTCGAGCGCCTTCTTCGCCGCGGCCGCCCCAAGGCCCGAGAACCAGCGGAACTCATCGACGCTCGCCGGGCCGATCCATCGGAAATACTTTCGGGCCAGCTCGGTCATCGCCTCCTCCGGCGAAAGCTCGAGCTTCTTCAAGGGGTTCGGCGTCCAGCGCGCGTACCGATAGCGCTGCTGATCGAGCCGTCCGTCGACGGGAATGCGCCGGATCTCCCCTTCCGCCTGAAGCGCGCCGAGCGCGAGCGGCAGCGTCGTCGTCAATCCCTTTTTCTTGCCCTCCGCGCCCAGGCTGCGAGCGGTGCTGCCGACGGTCTCGCGGATCTCGTCGGGCAGGAGCGGCGCCTGTCCCACCGCACTCACGACCTTGTCCTTCAGCTTGTCGATCTCCGCGTCCTTCACGCCGAGCTTGCGGGCCACCTTCATCTCCGCTTCGACGCCGAACCCCTGGCCCACGCGCAGCGCCAGCGCGAACTCCGATACGGGCACGACGTAGGTGCAGCCGCGCGCGGCCGGCAGCTCGTGGATCTCGAGCTTGGCGACCGCGCGGTCCGCCGCCTCGCGGCCGATCCCCGCGCGCGAGAAGAGGGTGAGATAGGGCCCGATGCCAGCCACCGAGCGCGCCCACCCGGCTTTCTCCAGCACCTCCGCGGGACGTTTTCCGCTGAGTGACCCGTCCAGCCCCTGCTTGCGCCACCACCAGGCGCGAAGCTTCTCGACGCTCATCGTCCCTCCTCGCAAAGCGATGAGGATACCTTACCCATTGCGGGGGAAACCGGTCTGCCGCGACTCTCGACCGCGGCGTCGATCTATGATGTCGTGGTGCGGCCGGAGACCCACTTCACAAAGTGCGACGGGAT
>CAZEII010000013.1:0-53731 GCA_964511835.1 uncultured Acidobacteriota bacterium
GCGTTGCGATCGAACAGGAGAGTAGCTCAATTGGCAGAGCACCGGTCTCCAAAACTGGACGGGCCATCAGAGCAGTAGTGAGCATCCGAGAGCATTCGCGCGCAATCACTAGCATTTGCGCTGTTTTCGCTGCCAGGTCTCAATTCGAGAGAGGCGATGGAAAGCACTCCTGCGCGCTCGTGCCGTGCCATGGGCGTGCCACGAATCGCGCCTTCATTCCCGAACTCGTCGCGAATTGCCATGCGGGACCGGTGGGATCTTAGAGGACGGCCTAAGGCGTTTGGACGCGCCTGGCGCTTTGGCGCCAACCGCGTCAACCTCGGCGCGCGCGCCGCGTTATGATGCGGGGTACGGTAGGCCGTAGGAGAGCGTGGAATCAGGTCCCGCTGAGATGCGATGAATGCCTCCAATAAGGCTCACGTTGTTTCACTTCATCATTCGCCGCCTTGGGTACTTCCGTCGTTTTCCGAGCCTGGTGTACGGATTTGATGTTTTCTTGCGAATGTTGACGGCGATCACCGCTCCGACGATTCTCCGTGAAATCCGCGCTCTAACGCGCGAGCTCCTGAGTTGGCGCGAAGTCTCACTCTCTCGCCATCGGTTTGGCGGACGCGAATTTCAGTACCGCGGCGATGAGCTCGGACACGTCCACTCTAACGGCGTCGTCGATATACGCCTGACACGAACCGAGCACGACGACGTCGTTGCCCGAGGCATTGCGGTACCCCGCCACGTGGCAAGTCTGCCGGTCAGCCGAGCGTTCTTCCCTCAGCGTCGGCTCGTCCCACGACTGCAACCTTGGATGGGCTACGTGCGCTAGTTCAGGACGCGCAGGCGAGCGCGTATGGCGATCACGCGCATGCCATCGGCGACACTCCGATGGAAGTTGATGTTGAGGTCGTGGAAGAAGATCATTTCATTCGCTACCTACGAGAATTTGTTGAAATCGACACGGAGGTCGCATCTTTTGAGGCGCTGCTCGCCACGGGAGAAGAGGATGCAGAGGAAGAGGCGGAGACTGACTCAGAGAGTCGCGAACGCAAGAAATTTGACGCCTCATGACCTGCTTCCGCTCCCTTCCTTTGGACCTGCAGGCGGGTTCGATTCTCACCACGACGTGGCGTCAGCTCCCCGGTCCAGATGAATGCCCTTACCCGTGCGGGGCAGGCTGAAGGAGGACTGCCGTGAAAGAACCAACATCCATCCATTCAACTGGAGATGAGATGGCCGTTCGCCGAAGGCTCATTGCGTACTCCGAGGCCCGCGATCGACACGACGCACGAGCAATGGCGAGCTTCTTTGGGCAGCATGCCGACCTGGTTGGTTCTACTGGCCAAGTCTCCCGAGGGCGTGTTGAAATCGAGAGAACACTCGAACGCGAGCATCGGAGCGTGTATCAATCGAGCAGGGCCATTCGAGAGATTCGATCGATTCGGTTTCTCAGAAATGACGTCGCCATCGTCGATGGCGCTTTTGAAGTCGTGGGCGCTATCGATGTCGTTGGACGGGCGATCGAACTGAAGGGGCTCTTTACCTACGTCCTAACGAATGACGACGGCGAGTGGTTTATTGACGCCTATCGATCGATGATCCCTGCCGATGTCTTCCGGCAGTGACCGCGGTCACCCATGCTCATGGAAACTCGATTTCGCTTGTCTCAGCAACGGTGGCAATCTTCGCAAGCGAGTTGAGGGCGTGGTCGTGGTCCCCCTGATTCGCCGCAGCGCAGAGATCGCGAAGAATCACGACGCGGTAATCACGGTCATGGGCTTCGCGAGCGGTAGATTGCACCACCACGTCAGTTGCGACGCCGCCCAACACCAGCCTATCAACCCCTAACGTTCGAAGCACAACGCCAAGGGACGTGCCATAGAAAGCGCTTACCCGATGCTTCGTGATGAGGAAATCACGGGGCTCACGTCGGATCTGAGCGTGAACCTCGGTAGCCCACGTGTCAAGTTTCAAGGCGCCAAATTTCTTGGCAGCCCCGAACAGTGGCGAATCACTTGGCCATTCGCGATAGTCATCGGAGAACCCGACCCGAACGAAGATGACGGGTACGTTATGGGTCCGAGCCTTCTCGATCGCCTCGTTGACTCTCTCGAGAGTGCCATGCTCCTTGATGAATGCCGCATAGCCCTTCGTCGCGAGCTTGCCCTCTTCGTTGACGATTTCGTTGATAAAGTCGAGAAGTAGAAGTGCGCTCTTGAGCATAGTGGTAGTCGCCTAAATTAGTTTGTTAGTTGCGTATCGAAAGCAGGCGGTGAAGCAGACGGCGAAGCTCGTCGACGCTGCCAGCGAAATAAGTTGGATTGCAGTTCAACAAGTGTTCCCGCGGGTGGTAGCCGTACCCGACGGCGATAATATCGATTGGAACCTCGCGACAATACAGGATATCGCTCTCAAGATCGCCGACGTAGACAGCGTCGTCGCAAGCGATGCCCTGGTCGGCGAGAATGGAGTTGATCTTCGTGGTCTTGCTTTGCCTGAGCTCGCGGCCAGCAATGGTATGGAGCGACTTCCCTTCGAAGGCCTGGTCTTTCCCAAGGATCGCGCGGACCGCGTCGCTGTACGCCGACGTGACGATGGAGGCCGATCCGATTGGCAGGGAGTTCAGGAGTGCGCCAATGCCCGGAAATACCGAGAGCTGTTGCGCCTGCGCTTGCATTGCGGCCGAATGGCGATCGAAGAACTTCGATGTACCCTCGGGACTGATCCATTGATCGAGGCAGGTCCGAAGCGATCCCGCGTACACGATAGCCATGTCTTCCCGAGAGCTGACCCGTGGGATCTGCGGAAACTCGTCATCTCGTATCTCATTGAACGCCTGCATTGCCATGGCCAGACTGTCGCAGAGGACACCGTCGAAGTCGAAAATCACCGCCCTGTAGCGCTTCGGCGTTTCAGCGGGGTTCGGCATGGAGCACCATGTCATCGACTTCGGTCGCAAAAGGTATCGAAGGGCCCGCTCCGGGCCTCTGAACGCAGATCGCTGCGGCGGCGTTCGCGTATACGAGCGCGCTCTCGACGGCCACGCCAGCCGCGAGACGCGCGGCAAGCGCACCCGCGAACGTGTCGCCCGCCGCTGTCGTATCCACCGCCTTCACCTTGTGACCTGGAACCGCTGTCTGCTGTTCTCCGGACACCGCTAGCGCACCGTCCGCACCTAGCGTGGCGACGATGACTTGGTCCGGCCGGGCCCGGAGGGCTCGGGCAGCCGTAGCGACGGAGTCCGAAGAAGACGCATCGACCGATTCTCCGATCATGAATCCCAGTTCGGTCTCGTTGACCAGTATGATGTCCGCAAGTTCGAGAAATGCCCTGGAGCACCGTTTCGCTGGTGCGGCGTTCAAGAGCGTCGTAGCGCCGAGGCGGCGACAGCGCCGGAACAACGCCTCTATGGTCTCCGTCGGAATCTCGAATTGGCTCAGGACTACATCGCCTTTTTCGATTGGAACGGCATCGACGTCGGCGACGGAGACGAGCCCGTTGGCGCCTGGAACGACGACGATGGTGTTTTCCCCGGATTCGGCGACCACGATCAGCGCGACGCCGGTCGGCGCTTGACTGGTTTCCCGGACGTAGTCCAAACGAACCCCCTGATCTTCGAGGAACTGCTTAAGCTGCGGGCCGAAGACATCGGTCCCGAGTCTTCCAATCATGACCGTGTCGGCGCCGAGTCTGGCGGATGCGACGGCTTGGTTGGCGCCCTTACCGCCAGGGTACGTGGCGGCGCTGTGCCCTGGTACCGTCTCGCCCGGCAGCGGGTGTCGCTCGGCCCGCGCGACGAGGTCCATGTTGATAGAACCTGCGACAATAACTTTAGACATTTTATTCTCCGCTTACTTGTTAGTTGACCTGACGATATGAAGGGCCGTGGCGGAATCGAACGGCTCGGTCACTGACGCACGAGGGACGAGTGTGGGCTCGATTACGACGGTCTCAGGTGCTGGCCGCGCCGCGTCATCGCCGTTGATTGCGCGCGACCTATTCGTCAGCAGTCGAACGGCTGCACGGACAAGCTTGTGTACAGGTTGGGCTATTGTCGTGAGTGCTGGAAACGTCCACTGAGCCCAGTCCACGTCGTCGAACCCGATGACGCTGAGCTGCCTGGGCAGCGACCAGCCGTTTTCCTGAAGGCGCTGCATGAGTCCGATGGCCATGAGGTCGTTCGCCGCGAGAATAGCCGTTGGCCTATTTTCCGGTGCCATCGCAATGAGTCGTTCCGCGCAGGACCGACCAGAGGCGCAAGTGAAATCACCCTGGAAGACCCATTCCTGCTGGGATTCCAGGCGATTCCTAGCCATCGCCTCTCGGAACGAATCGTAACGCTCGCGCGCGCTCTCAGCCCCGTCGAGCCCACGAAGATAACCGATCTTTGCGTGGCGATGAGCGACCAAATAGTCGACGGCACAAAGCGTTCCCACACGGCTGTCCACGGCAACATAGTCGAAATTACTTGGGCCGCAGCTTCGATCAAAAACCACCACGGGAGTCCGGCCCTCGGCAATGAGAGACAAGAGAGCGTCCGAGCGCTGCCCTGACGGTCCGGACGGAATGTATATGATCCCTGTAGCGCCGAGGGCCCGAAATCGCTGGACTAGATCGACCTCTCGATCAGGCCGTTCGTCGGAACTGGAAACCAGTAGGTGGAACCCCTCGTCTTCGAGGACCTGTTCGAACTGGAACCCCAGTCGGGAAAAGAAAGGATTCGAAGCGTCGGGGACAATCAAGCCGACCAGGTTCCCCTTGGCGTGAGGTTGTTGACGGAATACGTCTTGATACACATCGAGCACACGCCTCCGTGTAGGTTCCGATACGTTGGCCTTGTTGTGGACTACCCGAAAAACTGTAGCTACAGAGAGACCAGCGAGGTCGGCGACGTCTTGAAGACTAGGCTTGTTCGACATTAGATCGCCTCCCTATCCATTTATGACGTTGTCGGCAGCATCGGGACGAAAGGACTTGATATTCCATTGATGTTGACGAGGGTTGGCGTAGAACAACCGGAGTTCCCTTCCCGCAGCAGTTGGCAGCTGACCGGCGCGCACGACTTCATCGATCAAATGCGGAAAACTGACGAGTGCACGCACGCAAATCCCGAGCTTCACGAAGCGGTCCCGCATCTCGCGGAAATCCCAGTTAACGATCGACTGGACACCGATAGTCGTGATCGCCTTCTCATCGCGCAAGTAGGGAATAGCCTTCTGCTCGATGGTGTCTCCGCTGGCCAGGAGATCGTCGAGAACGACGGCACGCGCTCGTTCCGGTGGGGAGCACTCAACGTGCTTGCCGGCCTCGGGTCCGTGCAGCTTTGCTTCCTTCCTAATGAAGGCCCACGGCAAACCAAGTTCGGCAGCGGTCTGGGCAGCCCACCCGATCCCCGCCTCCGCCATTCCGACGAGCAACTCGGCGTCGGGGAAGTTCACCTGTATCGAACTAGCGAGTGCGCGAACGATCGTTGCCGATGGACCAGGGTGCCCGGGAATGAGTCGGCAATTGGTATACACCGGCGCACGGATACCGCTTTTCCAAGTGAACCAGGTTTCGCTGTCGGCCGGGTTGCGCGCAACGAGATACGCCCCGGTCGTGACGAGGTTGCGCGCGACGAGTTCCGCCGTGGGTTCGTAAACGAGGCCGTTGGTCATCTGCCGTGCCCTCCTCCCTCGAAAGTGGTGTGCCTGAAGTGTAGGAGAAATATCAGATCATGACAATATGAAAAAAATTTCATTTTCCAAGTGCCAATAAATAGGTTTTTTTGTTGCCTGTCTGGAACAACTCTTGCTGCTACGTCGTCAAGGATACGGGTATGGCACCCAACGACCCCCTTCACCCCTCGGCACGGGCCGATCTGCAGCGACAAGTAATTGAAAAGCTTCAAGTCGCGCGTGCGGCCTTGTTCTATGTCGTGGATTTGGTGGAACATGAGGAGATGGGGGGGCAAAAGAAAGCAGGCTTTCAGCCACAGCTTCGTGTCCCCAATCACGACTGGGTATGGGGCAGCGACAGCGTAACGTAGCCGTCGCGCTTCCCCGGGAGATTCAGATGGCATTCGATCCATCGAAGATCAGCATTCGCAAGGTCCGCCGATCTCGGGAGATCGATCCGGAGAAGCTATTCGAGTCGCTCACCCTTCGAGGCACCGTGGAAAACCTCTGGAGTCCGCAAGCGGCTGCGCTGAAGGGATGGCACCGTCAACGAGCGGACTCCGATGTCGTTATCGAGATGAATACCGGGGGCGGGAAGACACTCGTAGGCTTGTTGATCGCGCAGTCGTTAGTCAACGAGATCCAGAGGAAAGTCTTATACGTTTGCCCGACAAATCAGCTGGTCGAACAGGCAGAACTAAAGGCGTCAGAGTGTGGAATTGAAGTTGCAACCTACATGAATGGCGTCTGGGGGCAGCGTGAAATTGCTGAGGAATCGCGAGGACCCTGCCTGACGAACTACGCGGCTGTCTTCAACGGCAAGTCCATCTTCGAGCGGGAACGTCTGGGCGGGATCGTGTTCGATGACGCCCATGTCGCTGGCAATACGATCAGGTCGCTTTTCGCGCTTAGCTTCGATAATGGGTCAAAGGTCTACAAGGAGATCGTTCAGCGGCTCAGGCCGTACTTTGAGGCGAACCGACAGGGCCAAACCCTGAAGGATGCAGCCGAGGATGGCGATCCGCGGTGTCTGCTTTTTGCGCCGATGTTCGAGGTTCGCCGATTGGCACCGGTGATTTCGACGGTCCTCTTGAACAACGGAGTCGCGGAAGAAAGAAGAACGCTTTTCGTCTGGGAGCATCTGAAGGATCATCTCGACCGCTGCATTATCCTGATCAGCGGCAGTCGAATCGAGATCACACCGCCGGCATTGCCGCTGCATCGTCTTCGCTGTCTCTCCGGTGAAGCTCGTCGCGTATACTTGACCGCAACGCTGCCGTCGTCGGCTGATTTCGTTCGAACCTTCGGGAATTTGAGTTCGACTCTCGTTTCCCCGAAGGGAAAATCGGGGGAGGCCCAACGGCTTGTGGTGCTTCCAGCAGGCAGCAAGGACGGCGATCAGCGAGTTGTGACGAAGGAATTGATCGCCTCTCACAAGGCGTGCATCGTTGTTCCTACTACCAGGGCATCATCCGCATGGACCGATGTAGCTACGTTGTTCGACGGGAACACGGGTCAAGCTGGAATTCAAGAATTTGTGGACGCCACGGGCGACGAGAAGCTGATACTTGCGGCGAGATACGACGGCATTGACCTGCCGGGGGATGCTTGTCGCATTCTCGTTCTCGATGGCGTACCTAAAGGATCACACCTACTGACGCGGTTCCTCGACGAGGCGCTGCAGGTCGCATCCTTACGCGCATCCCATGTGGCGATCCGTATCGTTCAGGCAATCGGCCGGATTTTTCGGAGTAACACCGACCACGGTGCCGTCGTGCTCTGCGGAATCGAAGTCCAAGGTTGGGCTCGGGGTCACGATAACCTGCGTTACTTGCCACCACTGCTCCAAAAACAGATTCAACTCGGCATCAGCCTGAGCAAGAGTGTGCATTCGGGCGAGACGACCTACAACGACATGATTGATGCCGTCCTCTCCGGCGACAATGGATGGGATCAGTTCTACAAGCAAGAAATCGACGAGTTCGAGGTGTCGGCGTCAAAGGCACCACCAGACTGGCTGGTTGACTTCGCTGCGCGCGAGCAACTTGCGTATCAAGACATCTGGGAAGGAAATGCGGCGGGTGCCGCAGTCAAGTATGCGTCGTTGGCAGGCGATGCAGAGGCGCATGATGGCCGCCTTGCCGCGTGGTTCCATCATTGGGAAGGGTTTGCCTACGACTTACTCGGCAATGCTCCAGCCGCAAGGAAGGCGTACTTGGCGGCCGCGAACGTTCGCTCCGAACTGGGCCGCCCCAAGATCGATCGCGATTACATCATCGGATCACAAACAATAGGGAAATCGAGCGGTCAAGCCGATACGATTGCGAAGATCTTCGAGGGGGAGAAAGCAAAAACCATTTCGAGGATCGAAAAAGTGATCGAACACTTGGCCTATGGAGAACGGACCAATCAGGTCGAACAGGCACTTTGCGATCTAGGCAGATACCTCGGCACCGAGTCGAGCCGCCCCGACAATGACGAAGGCAAGGGTCCCGATGTGAAGTGGCGTTTGGGAGTGAAGAAATCCGGCGTCGCCCTTGAGGCAAAGACAAACAAGAAGTCGACCGCGCAGTATCAGAAGACAGACGACATAGGACAGTTCCATGACCACACGAAGTACCTTGCTCTTAAGCATCCCGGTGACGATTTTCGCAAGGTCATCGTCGGCCGTTACCTACGGGTGTCAGATGAGTGTCATCCACCCGAGGACCTTCGAGTGATCCAGCTTGAGGCATTCCAAGAACTCGCGGACCGATTGAGACAGCTCTACCAAGCACTGCTCGACTCGCATTCAAATGAAACGGCGCCGGTCGTGGCTGAGCGCTGGCTGCGAGAATTGGGCCTCAAGTGGCCGTCGCTAATCGACGGACTGCCATCAAAACTCGCTGTTGATCTTCAAACCGACGAGGCTGATGGGTCGCTCTCAACCTGAATTGTGTTCCTTGCCCGCCGCGACGTAGCTTCGGTCGCGCCACGCCCGCTTTGCGATCAAGCTGCTGAGGCGTTCATGCAAGCGTACTCTCAGGGTGACCGATGGCGGCCGTCGAAAGCGATTGGGGTCAGCCGGAAGCGGACAGGAAATCACGTAATGGACTCAGGTTGTGTTCCCAGAAAATCGTAACACCCTGCTTGTCCTGAGCTTGGACCAGGCAACCAAGGTCGAAGACTCCGTCAAGTACTACTGCCGTGACCACTTGCGTACCGAAGTGTTTGCGCCAGGTCTCGGCCTTTCCTCCCGTTTCGCGATTCAGGCGTTTCCATCCGTTCTTGGGTCCAATAGAGACCTTGCACTCGATCGTGAGAAGTCTTCCGTCGCGCAATCGAACAGGCACATCGCACTTCGCTCCCGCCACGCGCCGTTCCGAGCTAAACGAACCCCGGGGGAGATCGTCGATGACCTCGATTCGCATCCCGGACGGATCGTGGGAGTACCCGGCGTCGAGGAGCGCCTGTCTTACGGCCGATTCTTGACGCTTCGACGCACCGCTGCGAGCGCCGGTCCCGACACGTTGCGCGGCGAGGAGCACGGTCGTCGACAGGATAGCCGCGTGCAGCTCCGACGGACTGGGTGCCCGCGTTGTCGAGACCCACGGAAACCTGACGGGATCTACGACAGGACCGATGACTGTCGCGGCGTCGTCGGCATATTTTGCGGCGACGCGCTTCGACTTGGGACTCCCGACTAGCGTCCAAAAGTTCTCCTCGGACAGTATTGGAGCGCAGACGTACCGAAGGATTTGCCATACATCGGGGTCGTTTCGAAAAACTGTTCCATCTATCTGCCTAAGATTGTCGGTCGCGGTGAGCAGGGCGACGACCTTCGGACGGAATTCATCGCACGCAGCGACGACGGCTTCGGGACCCTCGCGCCGCCACGCTTCCCGAAACGAATGCTCGCGCTGGTCTCTCGCCGCCTTCAGCTCGTCTCGGCTCCAGTGCGGCGGCGGCGCGAAACGTTCATTCGCCATCCTACGGGGCGCCGAGTACCAAGTGGCGTCGGCGCGAGGCTGCGTTGGCCCGGTGGTCGGCCGCGGCGCCTCGAATGCGGCGCGCGAAGTACTCCGGCCATGGCGGCGAGACTGGTTTCATGAGCACGCTCCCCTGGGCGAGAGCGGCACGTAAGCAATCGCCCGCGGCGCAAGCGACGTCGGTCTGGACGGCATTCCCTATCAACCTGAAATTCGCGTCACGAGGATTTTCGAAGACCCAGCGATCCGGAAACCCCTGCAAGGCCGCGCACTCGCGCCACGTAAGCCTGCGCATCGCTTGCCCGGTCGGCTTGATCCAATCTGGCGTTGCAGCGGCTCTTATCGTTCTGCTGGGGAGCGTCAGATCTGCGAGAAACGAATCCTGCCGGTAGCCCCAATGTCCCCCAGGTCGTTGATGCTCTACGGTTCCGCCCGTACGGATTCCGGTTCCCGGTTTGAGCGCGAACAATTCTTTGGCGCGGCTGCCAGTCGGCACGACAACGTCTTCGGAATGTGGCGGCGCGAGTCGGGCGAGGAACGCGCCGAGTGAAACCCACGGTTTGGTTCCCGATCGACCGTCGCGACTGTGGGTCGGAGCGGGGAAAGGAGGGAGCCGGTGGTCGGAAGTCCCGATCATGACCAGTCGGACGCGTCGCTGCGCAGCTCCAAAATCCGCGGCGTTCAAGAGAGCCCAACTCACGGAATAGCCAAGGCTCTCCCACTCCCGTTGAATCACGGAGATTGCCTCGCCATGCTTGCCGCGGGAGCCGCTAGCAGTGAGGAGTCCCCGAACGTTTTCCATCAAGACGAACCGCGGCTTCAGTTCGTCCGCCAGCCTCAGCATTTGACCGATCAAGAGGCCTCTAGGATCTCGAAATCCTCGCTGGAGCCCTGCCGAACTCCACGGCTGGCATGGTGGGCCGCCGGCGAGCAGAGCAGGGCGCCAAGACCGGCGAGCACCCGCTGGGGTGAGGTCGGCACGTGTTAGGTCGCGAATATCCGCTTGAAAGATTCTAGTTCCGGACAGGTGTGTCCCGGAGCGCCGACCGCGGATACGAATCCTTGCGGCCTGGCTCCTCCGAAGCGTGTCGATGGCGACGGGGTCGATGTCGGTCGCCACGATTGTCTGCCACCCGGCTCGTTCAAGTCCGACATCGAGACCCCCGGCACCGCTGAACAACGAGACGACCGACGGCTGCAGGATCGAGTTCACTGATTTGGCTTCCGTGGAGGGCGCGGGAACATTCGCAGGTGCCGGAGTTTACGCAAGCAGCCTCGCGCGGTCAACCGCCGGTTGACTCCGCAAATCTCGCCGACAGACACCGCAGATCTTGCTGCGGAGAATCCGGCCAGGGCCGTGAGTGTGAAGGGTCAGGTACCATGGATGCGGAGATCGGCGAGCCCAGAATCGCGCGAACTTCGCGAGCATTGTTGAACCGCAGGAATTCGACGCATGGATCGCCTAACGCGCGCAGAACGAAGTCGCTTGATGGCCGCGGTCCGCGGCAGGGACACCACTCCGGAACGAACTGTTCGTCGACTCCTACACCTCATGGGTTACCGTTTTCGGTTGTATCGGCGCGACCTACCGGGAACGCCTGACATCGTCCTTCCCCGGCACCGCATCGTGGTACTCGTGAACGGGTGTTTTTGGCACGCCCATCGGTGTCGCCATGGCCGCCGGGAACCGCGATCCAACGTCCTCTTCTGGAGAAGGAAGCGCCAGCGTAACCAACTGCGGGACCGCAACACGCGTGTTGCGCTTCGGCGGCTTGGATGGAGGGTTGTGGTCATTTGGGAGTGCAAGACGAAGCATCTGGACGAGTTGACTCACGAGTTGCTATGTGCCCTGCGCGGCGTGGCGTCCGGTTCCAGCCGTTGACAAACGTCTTGCGAGCCCCACCGCACTGACTTATCTTCCGCTTCCGATCGTCCATCCGCCCCTCCTCGGGGCCAGAACGGTCCAGGCGGAGTCGGTATGTCTAGAGGGGGAAAACCGATCGCTGTCGACCTATTTTGTGGCGTAGGCGGCATGTCGCTGGGATTCGCCCAAGCTGGGTTCGAGGTCGCGGCGGCATTCGATTACAACCCACGCTGCGTCGCGGCGCACAAGAAGAATTTCACCAAAACAAGATCGATAGGCATCGACCTGGGCTCTTCGACAGGGGAAGAGCTTCGCGCCCTCGCCCAACTGGGTAGGAGAAGGATCGACGTTCTGTTCGGAGGACCTCCGTGCGGGGGCTTCTCCGTCGCCGGCCAACGCGACCCCTCGGACCCACGCAACAAGCTCCTCGTCCGGTTCGGAGAACTTGTCGGCGAACTCCGGCCTTCCTTCTTTGTACTGGAAAACGTCCGTGGTTTGTTGATCGGCGAGTCGGCGACTGTCCTGGAGAGATTCCGCAAGACGGTCGAAGACGCCGATTACGAAATCATTTGGCCGGTGCGCGTCCTCAATGCCGCGGACTACGGCGTACCCCAGAGACGTGAGCGGATCTTCGTCATAGGTTGCAAGGCGGGCCTCACACTGCCGAGCTATCCGGTTCCCTTGACACCAGCCGATCGTGATCGCGTGACCGTCTCGGATGCGATCGGTGACCTCGCCCTTATCGACAATTACGAATTCCGTATCGAAGGCGATCGCTATTGCGGTCCGATCGGAGAACCCAGCGGGTACGCTTCAAGGCTTCTTGCCGGGCATGATGGTCAGCGTCGTCGGGACCGTCGATCCCGCCGACGGCACGTGACTCTGTCAGGGTGCTTGCGCGTGAATCACACACCCGAGTCAGTGCGACGATTCCAAGAGACGAAACCGGGAACGCGAGAGCAGGTCAGCCGGTCGTACCGGCTCGCATACGGTGGACAATCGCCGACACTCCGAGCGGGAACCGATTTGGAGCACGGAAAGTTCACCGCCGTACGACCGATCCACCCGGCACAACCTCGGTGCATCACAGTACGTGAAGCTGCGAGGTTGCATTCGTTTCCAGACTGGTTCGGGTTTGATCCCACCAAGTGGCATGGCTTCATGCAAATCGGTAACTCGGTCCCTCCTTCGTTAGCGCGGGCCGTCGCGCGTTCCGTTATGGCGGCGCTCAACAAATCCTGATCCGCTTTCTGCGAGGAGTCGATGAGCGAGGTCGAAGCAGACGGAATGACGATCGATGCGATGCCGACAAAGGAGCTCTTCATCGAGATGCTCACGCGCGACGTCGCTCTCGTCCCGGCGATCGTCGATTTGGCCGACAACTGCACGGACGGGGCGCGGCGTGTCAGACCCGATGGCTCCTGGAAGGGGTTCGAGATCACCGTCGAATTGTCGCGAGACGGTCACTTCAAGATCGAAGACAACTGCGGCGGAATCTCGGTGGAGGCCGCACGGCTGTACGCGTTCCGCTTCGGACGACCGCCAGGAACCGAGTCGGCGAAGGGTGAGGTTGGACGGTTCGGGGTCGGGATGAAGCGAGGGTTATTCAAGCTAGGGCGTCACTTCGTCATCCAATCGACGACCGCGACTTCCCGATTCGCTGTGACAATCGACGTAGAGCTCTGGGCGAAACTCAACTCGTGGCAATTCGAGTTCGACGAAGAACCGACGGTCGACCGAACGTTCCCCAAGAATGAGCGAGGTACGTCGATCACCGTGACTAAGCTGCATCCGGGGGTCCGCGAGCATTTCGGTGAGGCGCCCTTTCTAGAGCAGCTTCGTCACGAACTCACGGTAAAACTGGAAAACTCCATCCGAAGGGGTATGGTCGTTCGAGTCAATCACGTATCACTCAAGGCACACGTGAGACAGCTCGTGGCCGACACGCTGCTGCGGCCGGCGAGGCGGAAGCTCAAACTTCCGGGTCGGCACAAGGGAAAGGTAAGCGTGGACATTTGGTGCGGCCTTGGGAAGTCCGAGTCGCTGAACGAGGCACGCCGAGAGGCGGGCTGGTATGTGTTTTGTAACGGGCGCATGCTCCTGGAGGCGGACAAGACAAGCGCGACGGGATGGGGCGAGACGGACTCAGGAGCGATACCGGGATTCCATCCGCAGTTCAACGACTTTCGCGGCTTCGTGTACTTGGAGGCGGACGACGCGGCTGACCTCCCGTGGAACACAACGAAAACCGCCCTCGATACGGACCACCCGATCTACCGGAAGGTGCGTCAGGAGATGACGGCGATGGCGCGCCCGGTGATCGATTTCTTCAATCGGGTCAAGAAAGAACGAGACTCGCGCGCAGTAGTGGGCGACGAGCGACCGGGACCACTTCAGTTATTGTTCGAAAAAGCGAAGACGAAGCCGATCGAGTCCGTCCCGACTCGACAGACGTTTGTAGTACCCAAGATCGCGAAGTCGTCGCCGAAGACTCCCGCAGCCACGAAACAGAAGATCGCCTTCGACGCAGACATCAAACAGGCGGAAGCCGTAAGGGATTCGATCGGCGCTAAATCGTGGCGGGAAGTCGGTGAGAAAACCTTCGACTACTACTTTGCGGCGGAGTGCGGCGATGAGTAAGAAGGTCTCACGCTCGATCAACTACGCGCTTCGTCCGGCAAAGAATATCCAGCGGAAAATGATGGGTGAGGCACTTGCGCGACTGTCGGCGATCACGCCGCTACCGCGCTATCGGTATGTCGGTTTCGGGTCGGAGTTCTTTAACGATTTTGCCCTTTACCATCAGACGTTGGGAATCGACGACATGATCAGCATTGAAGGCGACGAGGCGAAACTCGAACGTTGCAAGTTCAACCGACCATACAAGTGCGTCGACGTAAGAGGCGGCTCATCGAAATCGGTGCTACCGCAACTGGCTTGGAAGCAGAAACGTACGATCGTTTGGCTTGACTACACTGCGGCGCTGAACACCGACGTCTTGGACGACATCCGTCTGGTGCTGGCCTCCGTCCTGTCCGGGAGTGTGTTGATCGTGACGGTAAACGTTGAACCTAACGGAGCACCAGGAGAGGACGGGCCGAAGTCGGCGTCCAATCCGTCCGACCTGGCCAAGCAGCGTCTCCAGAAGTTAGTCGCCAACGTCGGGAGACAGGCCGTACCCAGCGAAGTGACTGGCGCTCAACTCGCGAAGTGGGGACTCGCGGCCGCTTCGTATCGCATTGTGACAGGAGAAATCGAAGCGACTATGAACGATCTCAACGCGCCGCAGGCCGAAGATGCAAAATGGCGGTTCCGGCAATTTCTCCACTTCCGCTACCGCGACGGCCAGCGAATGCTCACAGTCGGGGGCGTCGTGGTCGATCCGACCGACAATGCCCGGCTAGGCGAGCAAGCATTCGACGGTCTGAGCTTCGCGCGGACAGCAGAGGACGCCATGCTGATCGAGCCGCCGATGCTGACGGGCCGCGAAGTTCGTTACCTCAACCAATTCCTTCCACACGACGCTGCCGAAATGGATCATCCGGTCTGGCTCACCGCAGAAGATCGGAGGAAGTACAAAGAGGTATACAGGTACTTTCCGATTTTTGCCGAGGCGGAACTTTAGCGTCCCGCGGGTGGATTCCTTAGTGGCGCATTCGACGAGCACGCGCTCCTCATCAGTCGAGCAACCGATAAACTGCGCCCGTGGGGCTGCGCCACACTTGATCTTCCAGCGGGTGCCGTGCTTGAAGTCGGATTTCACTCTCCAAGCCAAACCAGAACATTCCGATTCCACCGCGTGACCGCCGCGGCGGCTTCGGCAACGCCCGAAGAGTCTCGATCAAGTTGTCGAGGCGACGCTGTCCTTGCGCGAGGAAGAGGACCACGGCCCGAACCCGATTGGGCTCACCTTCCCGCGAGCCAAATTCGCTGAGATAGTTCCAGTACCCGAGAAGTTTCTGTCGTATCCGACGGTGCTCCTCGGTTGACCGATCGGCCTCCAAGAAGAAGTGGCGTGCGTCGCCTGCCTGGTGCAGCACGAAATACGCGTCTGGCGCGATGAACCCGCTGCCCCGCTCCTTGGCGACCGTCGGAATTTGGACGCGCGTCGTGATTCCCTGCTCCCATCGAACTAGTTGGCAGTCGGGCCTGCGGCGCACCTCAAGTTCCAGTGCACAATGGAAGTTCGAGATCATCAGTTGATGCTCAAGAAACCACTCCGAGCGCCGCGTGTACTCCTTCCTCCAATGGTGATCTTCGTCAGCTGCGGCTTCCATCATGCGCAGCTTCACGACTCGCGAGCCGATTCGCTCCAGGCCGTACGCAATGAGTGGCGCACCTGGATTGAGCTCTAGGCGCATCCGTTCCCGGCGCGCGTAGCGACCGAGATACCCGTTGTGAAACAGGCCCTGGAGTCGACGCGTGATCTGCTGTCCGGAGCCTCGAACGAGCGCGCGGACGTGGCGCGCTTCAACATGGCGATAGCGATGGACCGTTTCGAGGATCTCCATGTCGCGAGCGGTCAGCGCGAAGCGCCCGTACCGCTCTGCGTATCGGTCGGACTGGGGAATGAACTTGCGAAGCCCCTTTGATCTCGTGGCTGCGATCGGCATTGAGAAGGATGTGAAGTGTTAGTTGGTGGACGCGTCAGCGTCCACGGCCATTCCGCGCGAATTTGTGGCGAGCGAGCGGAGCGAGCGTACCGCGGCAGCGGCGCCACTCCGCTGAACTTGCCATGAGCACCGGCAGGCGCGGAATGGCCAAGCCCGGCGGCAGCCGGGCGCAGCCTCGGCCCGTAGTAGTGGGTAACAATTTGTTCGGGCCGAGGAAGAGCAGCGGAGTGGCGCCGCGAAGCGTGCGTCCCAAATTCGCGCTGGTAGCTGCTGCCGTTGAGCTTCCGCTCACGGCAGACCCTACAGTGCTTGGACTGTAGGGGTTACTGTAGGGCCTCGGCGGGCCCGACAGAATCGTTCGGCTCCTCGTGTTGACTGTGTTTCCACTCGTCGAACGGGAGCTCGCCCTCGTGTCCATACCGCGAGAGGATTCGAGGAGTCGCCCATTCGCGGACTCGGTCCTCGTCCCAGTGCCGCTGATCAAGGTAGAAACGGAAGTTGGCGACGAGATTCGGCAGCCGATCCAGGACGAGTTCGCGCCGCTCCTCGACCGAAAGCGCGGCGATGCGCGCGTCTGCGCGCCGCCGGCACCACGCCTCATAACGACTGCGTTGCTCCTCGACCTGCCGGTGGGCTTTCGCGGCATCAGCGCGCCCCTGTACCTGGGCCTGATCTGCGCGGGCTTGTTCGACGAATCCTCCTTTGAGCACACCGCCGAGAAGTCTCGGATACCCACGCGCATCACGGGACGCAGCTCTGGCCGCGAGATCGACCGCGGCCGCAGCCGCGTCGAAGTCGTCGTCGAACGCCTTGAGCAGCTCGCTCGCGCGCGCGAGCTGCGGCGCCGTGGCGGCGCTCTGACTAGATCCGTACCGCTTCTCTTGGAATCGGCGGGCGAGTCGGTGGGCGGGCGTGGACTGTTCGGCGGCCGGTGTAGATCGCGTGCTGTCACGACGAGTAACTGGAGGCGGCGCGACTGCAACTGGACGACGCGGACGGATGGTGCGTTGCGCCGGAGCGTTGAACGCAGCGAATTCCGCCCTCGCTCTCGGCCCCGGGACATAGTAAATTGTCCAGTCGGGCGTTCCGTCTGGCGTTCTTTCGGTGCGCCATGAGACCGAACGAAGATATCCGGCGGCGAGGTGCGCGCGGTGGATCACCGCCATTTGGCTCTGCATTCGCTGCCGCGTCCTCTGCGGCGCCGCGGCGGCGAGCGCGCAGAAGTCGGAGTAGCGGATCCAGGCAGACGGATGGCCGTTCTTGATCACTGCAAACATCTTGGGGCTCAGCAGCTCGTACCACCTCTGAGCCGAGGGGGTGAGCATCCGCAAGTACGCGTAGTCGAGCGGGCGCCAGATCGAGCCGTTCATCAAGGCGTGGTACGGGTCGTTGAGGCTGAGGTAGACCGTTTCGGCTCGCGCACCACCGGGAAGGGACTGTCCGCGAAAGAACACGTTGTACCGGTTGAAGTAGCCTTCGAACCACTCCTCGCCGCCCGCAGCGTTCTTGTAGGCGAGCTTTGCGCGGATGAAGGCTGACGCGTTCTGTTCGAACGCGCGCTTCACGGAGTTCGTGTCGCCTCCGCAGTCGAGATCTCGTGCAATTTGCCGAAGGTCACCGATTCTCACGAGGCGCGGTATCGGTCGAGGCATCTCGTTGAGACGGCGCTTTATCACCCATGTGTCGAGCCGATACGCAAGCGGGCCAGGGTGGCCGACCGCGGGATTGGGCTCGACTTTCCAGTAAACACTGATCTGCCCTCCTCCAGGTGGCCGCCGCATTATCCGAATCTCGGCCATGCCCGATTTCGAGAGCCTATGGACGGGCATCTCCGTCGAGAGCATCTCGACGCGGATTCGCTCGATGACTGGGGTATTGGTGTCCAGGGATTGGTTAATGGTTGTATTCGAGCTCACGAGGGTGTGTCTTCTTGTCTTCTTAGATGTTGTGGCGGCGGAATTCGCTGCGGCTAGCAGTGATTGACGCCAGATTGCTGTGCGTTCTCGTGCGCGGCGCTGGTCGTTCCCGTGCGAGTTGCTGTGCGTTCTCGTGCACCACGCGGGCGTGGGGTGTTCGGATTCCGAACACTCAGCGTCGTCGCCGGTTCGCTACGACCCGGGCTACTGCCGCGAGCGCCGCCATGAGATCGTCATCTGAAACGTCCGCGGGATGCTTCCTCATCCGGATTTCGATTGGAGCGTGCCCTTCGACCACGAAACGCTCTCGGAAGTACTCGACTCGCGGTCGTGTTCTACGGTTTGACCTTCCATCGCGCACTTCGCTGATTGGAGCGCCGGAGAGAGCGACGTCTACGAGCCTCGTTTGTTCTTCTTCGGGAGCCCGCCCGATTTCGATCAAGACGTGCTTCGGAAGCCGACTCACGCCCTCACGGGCGAGAAGTGTCGCGCTGACTTTGCGGATAGCTAGAAGTTCCGCGACGAACGCGAGCGGCTTACCGAGTCGCCGGGCGGCTTCTCGCTGCGAGAGCCCGTGGCGGGACATGTAGGCCTCGATCGCTTCCGCGGCCTCCACAGGATGCAGGTCCGCGCGCTGGATGTTCTCGACGAGTTGGAACTGGTCTATGAGGGCACGATCGAAGTCCGGGGCCATCTCAAGGCATGGAACCGAACTGTTGCCGGCCAGGATGGCAGCCCGGTAGCGGCGCTCGCCCGCGATGATCCGGTAGCGATCGGAGCCATCGACCCGGTAGACCACAATGGGCTGAAGCAGTCCGTTCTCGTGGATGGATGCTGCGAGATTCCGGAGCTCGTCCTCATCGAACGTCTTTCGGGGTTGGTCGGGATCGGGTTCGACGTGGTCGATGGCGACTTCGTAGGCGTCCTGATTCAACGGCACAGCGATCGTGCTGGGCACGCTGCCATCGCGCATGTCTCTCAGTCGGCCGGAGGGTCGGGAGTCGAGGCTGGCCTTGATCGAATCGGCCAGATCGTTCGATGAATGGGTCGTCATAGGCTTTGGAGTTCGTTGATTAGATCCTGGTACGCTTGAGCGCCGACGCTGCTCGGGTCGAAGCGGAACACGTCCTGACGCGCCATCTGCGCTTGGTTCAGGGGCTCGCTCTGAGGAATCACCGACCTGAGTAGGTGGCCTTCCCATGGCCGAAGCGCGGCGAGCACGGCGGCGTTCGTTCTGGACTTTCGTCCGTCGAACCGCGTCAGCACGATCCGGAAGGCGCTGAAAGCTTCGCCCTTGAGCAGATGGACAAGCTCGAGAAGATCGGCGATCGCGTCCGCGGCCCGCGCCTCGGGAACGGCGGGAATCAAGATGAAGTCCGCCGCGGTGACGGCGTTCTGAGTCATCACGCCGAGAGACGGCGGCGTGTCGATGACCACGACGTCGTAATTCGCGCTGACCTGTTTCAGCGCGCGCCGAAACAGGTCTTCCTTCTTGGGTCTGCCTGCGAGCCCCTCGGCGGTCCAGGCCAGGCGAAGATCGCTGGGCGCGACATCAAGACCATCACGGCTCGGGGCATGACGGATCACATCGGCCAACAAGATCGAGGGATGGCGCTCGAAGAAGTCCCTCAGCGTCGGCTCGACGGCGTCGACCCCGATCCCTATTGTGGAGTGGGCCTGAGGATCAAGATCGACCAACAGCACTCGACGCCCGGCGCTGGCGAATCCAGCGGCGAGGGTCAAGGCGGTAACAGTTTTTCCGGTGCCACCCTTGTGGGTGCACACGGCGATAACATGTGACATGGGATTTGAAGTTGCCGTAAGTGTATCAATTTCCTTCGATTTCGTGAAGGGCGCGACGCGCCGAGGGACGGTGTTCGGAATCCGAACACCCCCCTTAGCGGTTCGTGTCCGACGAGGTGGTTCCTCTCGCGGGCGCACTCGTAGGGGTAAAGCTGCCAGGCGGAAGCGCCGTTGACCCCTCGCGGACTTTCTTCCGCTCGATCATCGTCTCGTGTGGGCGCGAGACATCGATCTTAGAAGAGGAGCCTCGTCGGTAGACTCAGCATACCGAATCGAGACGTCTTGACAATCCTCACCACTGTGATTGGGTGAATGCAGGAGGGCCGCGACTTCCGCGGTCAGTCTTTTTCCAATTCACACAGGAGGAACTGTCGTGGCGACTCGCTGGATCGATTTCTCTGCACTCAAGCGTCAGGTGTCAATCCGGGACGTCCTCGCGCGCTACGGGTTGCTCGACGCGCTTCAGGAGAAGAAGCCGGGGCGACTCGTCGGGCCATGCCCGATCCACGGAGGCAAGAACGGGACGAGCTTTAACGTCGACCTGGAGAAGAACGTCTTCCACTGCTTTAGCCAGTGCGGGGGCGGAAACGTCCTCGACCTCGTGATGAAGCTCGAACGAACAAATTCGATCCGCGCTGCCGGCGAGAAGTTGGCCGACTGGTTCGGGCTCAAGTTCGAGCGAACGCGTCGCGCCGCCACCACCAAGACTCCGCCGACGAAAGCCGTTGCACCGGCACCAACACAGTCTCCGCCCGTTTCGACCGGGAACGGGATCCCGTCGAATCCGCCGCTGGAGCGGCTGCTCCGGGATCTCAACCCGGATCACCCGTACCTGGTGGCGCGCGGCCTGACGGTTCCGACCATTCGGGAGTTCGGCATCGGCTACTGCAACCGAGGCCTGATGCGTGGTCGGATCGCGATACCGATCCACGACGAGGAAGGTCGCCTCGTAGCCTACGCTGGGCGTGCCGTGGAACACGCGCTCGCCGAGAAAGCGGGCAAGTACCGCCTTCCCGACGGGTTCAAGAAGTCACTCGTTCTTTTCAATCTCCATCGCGTGATCGCTCACGGCGGTCGCGTCGGCATCGTCGCCGAGGGCTTCGTGGACGTGTTCAAGATCCACCAGGCCGGGTTTCCGAATGCCCTGGCCCTCATGGGCTCGACGCTCTCCGAGGCACAGGAGCACCTGTTGCTCGCTCACTTCGATCGGCTCGCGCTGATGTTCGACGGCGACGAGGCCGGAACGAAGTGCCTCCGCGAGTTCTACGCGCGGCTTCGCCGTCGCACGTACCTCCGAGAGATTCACCTCGATGCCGGGGAACAGCCTGACAGCCTGAGCGACGATCGCATCCGCGAGCTCCTTTCGTAGCTCGCTTCCCACTTCACCGTTCATCGTTCCGCCGATCAGCGCGCACCAAAGCGCGCAGGGGGGTTCCCGCGTCCGAAGAGAAGATCAACCCATCCGAGGGAGGCACCTACCTCGAAAGCAGGTCCGCTCGCCTCGGCCCACACGAGCGCCTCCGGCGGCTCGGCGTGCGGTCGCTTTCGAGAACTGATCTGCTGAGCCTGGTCATCGGCTCGCCGAACGTTGCCGAATCGCTCGTCCGGAGTCGCGGCCTGACGGCCCTCGCGGAACTGACGCCGAATGCCTGGGTGAAAGAACGTGGCATCGGCAAGGCGAACGCGGTTCGACTGTCAGCAGTGTTCGAGCTGGGCCGTCGAATGTACTGCACGCCAGAAGAGGCCGCGCGGCCGCGGCTAACGCGACCGCTAGACGTGTTCAAGCAAGTGCGGCACATCGGCGCGTTGAAGAAAGAGCACCTGTTGGGCCTCTACCTCGACGCCCAAAACGGACTCACCCACACGGAAACCGTTTCGGTCGGCTCGCTCAACACCACGCGCACCCATCCCCGCGAGATTCTTTACCCCGCAATCGTTCATCTCGCCTTCGGGTTCATCCTGGCCCACAACCACCCTAGCGGCTCATTGGAGCCGTCGGACGAAGACATCGCGTTCAGCAGGTCGGTACAACGTGCTGGCGAGACCGTCGGCATCGAGCTCTACGACCATCTTATCGTTACACCTGCCGGCTTCACGAGCCTGCGTGAGCGGGGTGCGCTATGAGCCCCGTTCGCAATGCCGCGTACGTCTACGTGCCGGAAGATCTGCGAGCGAAGGTACCGAAGCTTTACGCGACAGAAGGCGATCGGGATCCCACCGTCTGGCTCAAGCTCTTCACGCCCGATTCGAGCTGGACGTGGTACGTGATCGAGTGGGACGGCGAAGACCTGTGCTTCGGACTCGTCTCCGGTTACGACGTGGAGCTGGGCTACTTCGCGCTCTCCGACATCGCGTGCGCGCGAGGCGCTCTCGGCCTTCCCGTCGAGCGCGATCTCTATTTCAGCCCGTGCCCGCTCTCCGCCGCGAGAGCGCAACACGAATAACCAAGCAAACACCCACCCATGAACCACACACACAAGGAGGCATACATGCCCAGCTTCAACCGCGTCATTCTGTTAGGCCACCTCGGCCATGAGCCAGAAGTCCGCCGGACTCAGAAGGGTCTAGCGGTGACGAACTTCCGCATAGCAACCACCCGGTACTGGAAAGACGCCGCGTCCGCCGAGCGCCGCGAAGCGACCGGGTGGCACCGTATCGTTCTCTTCGGCGAACAAGCCGAAAGTTTTGGCGATCGCGCCGTCAAAGGCGCAGTCGTCCTGGTCGAAGGATCGCTGCAAACCCGCGAGTGGACCGACCGCGAGGGCAATAAGCGGCACACGACCGAGATCCTCGCGCGCCTCGTGCAGGTGCTCGGGAAGCGTGAGCATCCCGTGTCGGAGCCGCCGGCTTCGGAGGAACCGCCGACGCAGGAGGCGCCGGGGATTCCTGAAGACGAGATACCCTTCTAACCATTCGTCGATCAACGACGAACGAGCCCAGAGCAGGAATGCTCTGGGCTCCTTATTTATGGGCGACTGGGTAATTCCGGGAATAATGGCGACGCTCTCGCGCCCCGATTGACTCAATCTTGGTGAGTCGCGCGATCAGTGATTCATCCGCAAGTGCGATTCGCTTCGTGATTGTGATTGTTACTTGCTGCTAGGCACACCGCTTGACTCCCGGACCAAGAGTCGAGGCTCGATCACGATCGATCTGGGTGAGCGTGCCCTTCCCGGGTGCTCGATACGTTCCATCATCAGACTCGTTGCTTCGCCCACTAGTCTTGAAATCGGCTGGGTTACGGTTGTAAGTCCAGGATGGACCCAAGCGGCGATGTCGATGTCATCGAATCCGACGACCGACATGTCACGCGGGATTGCGAGTCCCTTATCGAGGATCGCCCGCAGGGCGCCAATTGCCATCAAGTCATTGGCCGCAACGATCGCGGTGGGCCTCTCTCGCAGCGGCACGCGCAGCATGTGACCTGCGGCGATCCGACCACTCTCAAGTCCGAAATCTCCCGAGAACGCAAGCGATTGCTCGAATCGAATCCCATGTGCTTTGAGGGCTCCGAGAAAGGCCTGATACCGGCTCTTGCCTGTTGGCGTCGTGAGCGGTCCTTGGATGTATCCAATTCGCTCGTGACCGAGAGTCAGAAGGTAGTCGACAACCGCCTGCGTTCCTTTGCCGCTATCGATAGCAACCAGATCCATGTTGGCCCCCCCGACCTCCCGATCGAAGAGGACGACAGGAACATCCGGATCGGCGACCAGCCTGATGACTCCATCAGGTTCGCTGCCGCTTGCGATGTAGACGATTCCTCTTACCTGCAGGCGGAGGAACCTGTCGATGAGTTCCACCTCCTTGTCGACGCGTCCTTCTGAGCTCGATACGAGGAGATGGAAGCCTCTCCGGCTGAACTCCTTCTCGAACTCGAACGCGAGACGGGCAAAGAAGGGGTTTGAACTATCGGGAACAATCAAGCCGACAAGAGTCTGAACGGGTGGTCGATAGCCCAAGCGGCGAACAGCTTCAACCACACGGGTTCGGGTGGCTGGGGTCACGTGGCCGCTGCTGTTGATTACACGAGAGACAGTCGCCACGGAAACACCGGCTTCACGACTGACGTCTCGCATATTTGGGCGGTTCATCGATCCCTCCGTCGCGGGTGCTGTCTGACCCTATCACCATACTGCCATAAGAATGATGTAACAAGTTACATATTGCAAACCGAAGAACTATGCCGTAGCTTCGGCGTGGCGAGCGGTTCCATGGATGAATGACGCCAACGCAACTTCTGGATGACTCACAAGGAGGGTTGGTCGTGGACGACAACTGGACATTCCGTCCTTGTCACGGTGAGCTCGATGGGCTAGTCGCCGCGATCGAGAAACTCGCAACCCCGGGCCGCCACCACCAAACACTTTGCCACGTCATCGCCGCGATCGAGCTCCGAGGGGATCGCTACGGACGGCGGATTGCCGAACGCGCCGCGCCTGAGGAGCCGACGACTAATGCGCGAACGGCTTTCTTCAAGATGAAGTTCTGAGTGCCGGGGATGGCCCAACCACCCCCGGCTGACCAAGCCCAACGACCCGTCCTATTTCCCAAGGAGGCTAGCCGATGGACGCGATCGATGACACTTCTACCCCACCCCACCTCGGAGGACAACGGACACAATCGATCGTGCCCTCCAATGGAGGTGGCCAACTCAGTGCCGATAACTCAGATGAAGTCGACATCAGAGACGGTCGCGATGGCGGTTCGGCAGCAACTCTCCCGCCGCTCAGCCAGGAACTCCTCGAGGACGAACGGGAAGTCCGGGAAACTGACCGTGTCGCAGATAAAGGGATCGTCGCAGAAGAGAAGATCGCAAGACACAACGATGCGGTCGCCCAACTGATATCTGCGCAGGGTCGGATTGGCGACCGGCCCATGGTCGCGCGAATCCGCGAGTCGGGACTCTGCGATCTGGCACGACGCTACACAACGGCAGCGCTGGGATTCGTTGCTCTCGATGCACTCACGTGGTTCGTGTCGTTGTGCTCGCTCCTCACGGTTGTCGGTTGGTGGCGCATCGTCCTGATGGTCGTTGCTCTGGTGCTATCCCTCGGTCTGTCGCACCTCTGGCAGGTTGTGATCGAGTCCCGACTTCGGGACGTTACGAGCGTCCCGCGCACCCTTCGGAATCACCGGCAGGCGCTTTGGAAGATCGGGCTGGTCACGGGCCTCGGAGTGGCGTCATTCCTCCTACTTGCCGTCGTGCCATCGCGATGGATGCATTGGGTTTTGCTATTTGCTGCTCTTCCCAGCCTGCTCTGCAATCTGAGCCTCCCGCTCCTTGCCGCCGTCGCGCGCTCGTTGGGTCACTATCTTGAAAAGCCTGCGCTGTGGGACGCTTTGGAGTACGAAATCGAGCTGCGGCGAAACGCGATTCGACGCCTCCAGCGCTTTGTTCCACAGCGGCCCGATCCCGACGATGACGACGAACCGCCGCCAGCGGTCAGCGCTGGGTCGCGGGCTGTCGCAATGGCGATCATGGCGGTCGGAATTTCCTGCGCAGCGGCGCCAGCCACCCAGGCAGCCGATGCAGCGGGCGACGCATGCCTCTACTTGATCGACCCAACTATCTCTGGTTTTACCGCCGATCGCGACGCGGCCACCACGTTTCTCGCCAGCACGGTTTTTGAGGTAGCCGAACTCGCCGGGTGCCGAACAATCGCGGTTGGAACAATCGGGAGTTCCGGACGAGCGGCGCCGCGAGTCTGGTTGTCGCTCCCCGACACCCCTCCCCCGAACCGTTGCGAGACCCTCGCAGAGGACGCGCTGCAGGGGGAGCGCGGCGCCGTTGGCTTCTTTCGCAACGTCAGTGACGGCCTTAGAGCCGACTGCCGTAACCACCTTGAGGCTGATGCGGCTCGATTGGAGGTTGATCGCGGAGGTTTCATGAGAGAGATTCGCGAAGCGCTCACGATTGCCCCGACCAAAGAGTGGAGCAGAATTCGCGACTCGATTCAGGGAGCCATTGACAGCGAGCGCTTCCGGCTAATCGCCACCGTCACGGACGGCATCGAGAACCCCGACGGCCCGATCAACCTCTGCGTTCCGAAGGGGCTCGCCGTCGTGATGATCCTGACGAGACCCTCCGAGCCGGCCCGATACACACTTGCACTGGCATACGCCCGTCGCTGGGCGGCAGAACCACGGCTAAGGGTCGTTTCTGTCGGCGACCTCGGGCCAGGATTCTGGAAACCCGTTCTCGGAGTTCGGTGATGGCCACCCTTGCGGAATTCCTCGTCGCGGGGACGCTGCTCTTGCTCGCGCTTGGGATTGCAGTCTCGTACCTGGCAATGCCCTTAGCACTTGTCAGACGAACTGGGGCGTTTCGGGCCGCAAAGTGGGCAGGGCGCTCTGTCGATTCCATTCTCGGTCTCTTCTTGCGCGCTGCATTCCGGCGCAAACCGCGTCGAGTGCGACGCCTCCCATCAGCCGGTGTGTACCGACCGAGCCGAACCAGGGCGCCCCGTGATCCTTTCTAGCGTTTCCATCGTCTCCGAGTGGCACACGATCCTCCCCGGCGCCACGGAAGGACGCTCCGCGATCTTTGAAGCGGTCGCCGACCGCCTGGCCGAGATGGACGCGCCAGAGATCATGTGGGCGGTCGAGCGCGTCTCGGCGGGAATCATCAAGTCGCTGCTCGGTAGAGGGCGCGACTATCTGGTCATCACGTTCCATGGGTTTCCCGAACATCGAGCGCTCATAGGCTGCGAAAGTTTTGGCACGACCGTCGGTCTAAGCCTCCTGGTTGTCGCGCAAGTCCGCCTTGGCCGGAGCCTTAGGCGGGCAATCGTCTCTCGAGGCGATGCCGCAAAGACAGAAGAAGTCGGCGGCGAGCTCGGAATCGGGGCCGCCACGCGGCTTTCAACGCTCATCAGCATCGTACGTCTCGCACTCGACGATGCGCTCAATTCTCTATTTGGTGCCAACCCAAGCGGACGACGGCCGGCGACTTACCCGAGCGACTTTCGCGACCCCTTGGATGACGAGTGATGCACGTTCTGGGGCAGGTGGTTCTAGCCGGTCTTTCCGTCGCATTCGCGATCGGATTCATAAGTGGCTGGAGGCGCGCGGTGGAAGAGCGGAGGCGCACGTCGACCCGCGCCGCAAACGTGCGCCGAAAGCACGATGCCGAGCGCGTTCAGATTGTCTCCGACATCGCGCGCTACTTCCCGCACGCACGCGAAGCGCTTCTCGCCGAACCTGATCGTGGCGGGGATCCGGAGGAAGCGGTACGGCGGGCGCTCATTTCAGTTCCCGGCGTTCTCTTGGGGGAAGCTTCCGTAACGCTGGCAGGAAAGCGCGTCCATCTACCCGCCGTGTGGCCGACCAAAGAACGGCGTAAGCCCGGTTATGTCACAGGTCGGACTGGCAGCGGTAAGTCCACGGCACTTGTCAGGGCGATCAAAGCCGACATTGATGCAGGGATGGGGCTTCTCGTCATAGCTCCTGAACGTGAACTGTTCGTCGAAACACTCCTTCCACTCTGCGAGAAGCGGGCAAACGAGACGATCTACTGGTCGCCGGGCGCCCTTGGCTGCCCGATCGGTCTCAATTCTCTCGCGACGGAGCCCGGAGACGATGTCGCTCGCTGCGCGGCAGAAGTTTTCACGATTCTGGAGAGGATCATAGGCGGAGACGGACTGGGCGCGCGCATGTCACCTATTCTCGGAAACAGCCTTGCGGCATTGGTCGAGCGGCCAGGAATGACTCTCCTCGACATCAAGCGGCTTCTCGAAGACACGCACTTTCGATCCAAGATCGTGGCCGGGATCAGCGATCCGTACGTCAAGGACTACTGGATCTCAGTCTTCGCGCGCTACCCCAAGGACGCCCACGTCTCGACACTGAATCGGTTGGACGAGCTATTCCGCTCGCCTCACCTTAGAAACGCGCTTTGCTGCCCCGCCGGGATTTCAATCCGTGATGCGCTCTCCAAGGGACGCATTGTCCTGGTCGATCTTGGCGGCCTCGACCCGCAATCGGTGCTTCTCATCGGGCAGATCGTGATCGCCAAAGTCGGTCTCGAGCTTCTGAGGCGCGAGACGATTCCCCAAGCTGAACGCTCGACATTCGCACTCTACTGCGATGAATTCCAGACCTTTTCTTCGGTTTCAGAAGGCTCCTGGAGGGAGCTCCTATCCCGCGGCAGGCGTTATGGCCTTGCGATGACGTTGGCAAATCAATTCCCGTCGCAGCTTCCGACCGCGGTACGCGATGAGATTTTGGGGAATGTCGCGAGCGTAATTGCCTTCAGCTTGGGATCAAAGGATGCCGAGGTCATGAAGAAGGAACTCCTATACTCGCCGGGCGACGGTGAACCCATCCGCCCAGTCCCAGTTGCAGCTCTTGTGCACCAATCCGTCGGGAATGCGGTCGCAAAATTCGGCTCCGCGGCGCTAGCGTTCAGGCTTGAAGTGGCGCCGCCGGTGAAAACCCCGTCGATCGAAGTCGGCGATAAGGTCCGTGAAATCTCCTGGGCGACGTTCGGCGCAAAGTTCATCGATCCGGTCATCGATCCCGCGAACGGCGCATCGTCCGTGATGACCGACGTGGCGCCGGAGCCGCGCGCGCCGAGTCGGCTCTCGGAGACCGAGATCAGATTCTTGACCGCCGTGGCCGAAAACCCCGGCCGTCCGAGTGGCGAGTACGGAAAGCTCTTGGGCCTCAACGGGTCCCGGGGTGCCCGCGTACGGGCGAGGCTGGTCGAACAGGGGTTCGTCCGCGAGCATCTCCTGGCCCGCGCGGCTCGCGGCAAACCTGCCAAGATTCTTCAGCCTCTGCCGGACGCGCAGAGGCTATTGACCGCCGCTGAGGAGCCTCGCTCGTGAGAGGCGGATGGCTGCACTCCAGAACCATGGCCTGCGACCTTCTGGCTGTCCTTCATAGGTTTGGTGCCAAGGTTTGGATGGAGTATCCGGTGCGGTCAGGCAGCCGCTCGCCTGCCGTCGATTTATACGTTGAATTCGCCGCTCTTCGGATAGCCCTGGAGATCGAACTTGGACCTAGGCGAATCGCGGCAGACCTCGCGAAGGCCCAGGAGCTCGGTGTCGATGAGCTCGTCATCGTGACCGCGACGCCCGCCCAGGCCGCCGTCATCAAGCGCCATCTCGCCAAGTCCAAACCGTCACCGATTTCTGTTCAGGTCTTGCCTTTTGGAGCGTCGATCCGCCATTTGTCGCAATTGTCACGGTTCCCTTCTCTGTTGAACGAGGGGACCAATACCCGACCGCTGCTAGCTGCCGACGCCAAGGTGGGCGCAGCCGCTGCTGGCACGACGTCTCACGTCAGGAAGAGCTAGCACGTGGACAGCAACACGACGGGAGGATCGGATCGGGGCACCCGCACCGGACGACCGGATCTCATCACGGAACACGACGTCGCCGTCCGGTACCACGTCACCATCCACTCGGTCCGCAGGTGGCGGCGGGCAGGCAGGATCACGTTCCTCAAGATTGGGAAACAAGTCCTCTTCCGTCCGCGAGACATCGATCGGTTCGAGACCGCCCACGAAGTGGCCCCACAGCCGCTGTCCCGTGTCCTGCATCGTGCTCGCGGTAGCGCTACGATGATCGCATCCGGCACGAAGGAAGATTGAGATGGCCAAAGGGCGAGGCCTGGGATCGGTTACGCGGCTGCCGTCAGGGTCATGGCGGGCCGTCATCTATGTCGCCGGCCGTCCGGCACGCAAGACCTATCCGACCAGGGAAATGGCCCTGCGGTGGCTTCGCGAAATGCGGATGCAAAAGGTTGAGGAAGAGTCGGGAGCGATCGAGCGCCGACCGGCGGACCAAACGATCTCGTACGGAGGGCTCGCAGAGGATTTCGTCGCGTGGATGACATCCGGTTCGGAGCGTGTCCACACGAAGCGCACGCTCGAGTCCTACCGTCAGCAGGTCAAATTGATCCTCTCTTACTGGCACGACCGTCGACTCGCACGGACCCAAGACGCCGACATCGAATCCTGGAAGCTCGCGCTCCGGAGCCAGGGTTACAGCACCTCGACGATCCGGCACCGCCTTGATTGCCTGTCGAAGTTCCACAAGTTCGCGGTACTCATGGGCTATCTGCCCCGCGTGCCCGCGGTGATTAAACGGCCACGGCTGCTGCGCCGATCGGAGCGCGACGCCGTGACCGAGACGGAGATGACCGCGCTCATCAACGCCGCTGCCGAACTGGTCGATCCGGCGCCGCTTGCCGTGGTCCTTCTTGCCGGCGATGCGGGGCTCCGCGCGGACGAAATCTGCCGGCTCCGCTGGTCGGACATCCGTGAGAGCTACATCCACGTCGCGGTGCGAGGTGAAGACGATAGACCAAAGAGCGGAAGAAGCCGTGACGTACCCATACTGACGGCCCGTCTCCGAACGGCCCTCGCAGCGCTTCCGCGGACAGACATCGGTCATGTGGTAGCCAATTGCCGGGACCGCTGGGCCGTTCGGAGGCTTGCTTCCCGACCTTGGAAAGCTGCGCTCGGGAACCCGGCCCAGGTGCATCGCCTGAGGCATCGGTTCGCGTCCCGGTGTGCTAATCTCGGCGTTTCCGCGTTCAAGCTCATGCAATGGATGGGACATGCGACGCTCGATGTCACCCAGCTCTATTACCACGACGACCTTGTGGTCGATTCGCGGGTTGGCGACGGGCTCGAACATGCCATGGGCGTGCCACGGAGGAAAACTAATCGGCCGGGAAAGCGCGCTAAGTCGTTAAAAACAAGCCAAGTAGGAGAGTAGCTCAATTGGCAGAGCACCGGTCTCCAAAACCGGGGGTTGCAGGTTCGATTCCTGTCTCTCCTGCCAACGCTGAGACACGGCCAGCGCCGATCAAGCTCCTGCTCACCGGTCCGCCCGGCTCGGGGAAGACGAGCGCGGTGCAGAGCGTGGTGAAGCGCCTGGCCGGCCGCGTTCCGATGACCGGCTTCTTCACGGAGGAGTTGCGCGAGTCGGGGCGGCGCGTGGGGTTCCGGGGCGTCACGCTCGATGGCCGCGCGTTCCCGCTGGCTCACGCACGTACGGGCGGACCGCTTCGCGTGGGGCCTTACGGTATCGACCTCGCGGGGCTCGAGTCGGTCGGCCTCGACGCGATGACGCCGCGGCTGCCGGGCACGCTGGTCATCGTCGACGAGATCGGCAAGATGGAATGCCTGTCCGCATCCTTCAAGGACCGCATCGCTCGGCTCTTGGAGGACGAGACGCCGCTCTTCGCGACCGTCGCCGTGGTGGGTGTCGGGTTCGTGAAGCGGGTGAGGACCGACGGGCGCGCGAAGCTATTCAACGTAAAGCGAGGGGAGAGCGAAGCGATGGCCGGCGAGATCGTGCGGCATTTGATGGAATCGGGACATTCTGCTTTTTCTTATAGAATCAAAGAGGGGAGAGACTCCAATCGCTGAGCGCTTGCGCGAGGCCGCGAACCCGCATCAACCAACGTGATCTGTCCTTCGTTGGCTCTGTAGGAAAAGCAGAATGTCCCGGGAGGTCGTCATGAGCGGCGCTTCCGATGAGCTGGCGACCCTGATCTCCGATGTCCGCCACGACGCGAACAATTCGTTGATGGCCATCTTGGGGTATGTCGAGATCCTGCTCGCCCGCGACGACGTTTCCGAGCCGGTGATGACGAAGCTGAAAAGCATCGAGGCCGAGGCCTACAAGATCCGCGACCAGCTCGCCCGCACGTCGTTCATCCGCCGGCCCCGCGGCTAGCGCGCGCCACGAGCGTCGCGTACGACTCCCTCACCCGCCGGCTCTCCGGATTGCAGCGAAGCGCCTCACCGATCTCCGCGATCGCCTCCCGGTGCCGCTCGAGGGCGGAGAGAACCATCGCGGTGTTCTCGTGCAGCGTCGCATTCCAAGGCTCGCGAAGAAGCGCGCTCCGGAGCAGCTCGAGCGCGCCCGCGTAATCTCCGCGCTCCGTCTTACACCTCGCGAGCTCCGCGAACGGCGCGGCGGATTCCGGGTGCGCGCGGGTCATCGCCTCGAAGACGCCCTCCGCATCCGGCACGCGCTTTTGCAAGAGGAGCGACTGGCCGTACGCAAAGGCCGCGTCGTGGGATGATGCGTCCATATCGAACGCCGTCCGATAGGCGGCCGCGGCGTCGCGGTGCTTTCCCTGTGCTGTCAGCGCCTTCCCGAGGAAGAACCAGGCCTCGGGCTTGGCGAATCCGAGTCCGATCGCCTCGCGAAATGCGCGCTCGGCCTCGATCCACAAGGGACGCTGCAGATCCGGCGGGATCGAATGCGCCCGGAGTGACGCCGCACGCCCGATGTAAAACGCGCGCTCGGGCGGCGGGAGTGCGGCGAACTCTTCCGGAAGGTAAGGCGTGACGGCGAGCGAGGTGCGTGCGCGCGGGGCCTCGTCGGTCCGTCTGCGGATCCAATGGTCGGTGAACTCCGCGTGGCGATGGTCGGACGGCTCACCTCGGCGCATATGGCAGTGCACGCAATCGTCCGGCGGCGCGGTCGCTCGGCGAGCCGCGGACGGCCCCTGGCACGCCTCCTTCGTGTGACAGCCCAAGCACTTCGACGTGAAGAAATCGGCGGGCCGGTTCTTTCGGTAGACGGTGACGTGCGGATCGTGGCAGGTGACGCACTCGAGCCGGCCGCCGCTTTCGGCGTAGCACCGGGACAAGAGGAGTCGATCGGCCTGCGCCGACAGTCCGTAATCGTGAGGCGTTGCATCCTCGAACCGGAACGGAACCATCGCCGACGTGATCGGCATGCCGGGGCGCCAGTCTTCGAGCGCGGCATCCACCCTCGCCACTCGCTCAGTCGACTTCGAGTCGCCGAGGTGGCATTGAAAACAGATCTGCATCCGGAGCTTCGCCGTCAGGCGCTTGGGGTTGACGATCGCGTTGTCGCCCGCCCCCGTCGGCGTCTCCCCGCGCGCCCAGCGGTCCACGTGGAGACGTCCTGGCCCGTGACAGCGCTCGCAGTCGATGCCCGAGGGAATCGGCTCGACGTAGGCGTTGCGCCGCGCGGGCAGCCGCTCCATCCGCGCGTTGTGGCAGAAGACGCAGGTTCGATCGATCTCGCGGGAGAAGTAGTCGTTGTTCTCCTCGTACCCCGGACAGAGATCCCAGACCTGGTCCTGGGTGTACCAGCAGACGGGAGCCTGGAACAGCCCATCGGCGACCGAAACCAGGTAGGTCCGGCTGTGGTTTCCGGAGCCCACGACGCGCGTCAGCTCGCGCTCGTCGACGGCGGACTCCTGCCCGCGCGCGCCGATCAGAGATTGCCTCATGAAGAACTTCCCGTTGCGGCGGAACATCCGGTAGTGCAGCCCGCTCGACGGCACGACGACCGTGTTGTGAGCCGACCAGTCCTCGACAGCGTCGTCCGCGGTCAGCGGGTACCACGACCGTCCCATCCCCGTGTGTGCGAACGTCGACCACTTCTCAAGGTGGCACGGTCGGCAGGCTGCGCTTCCGACGTACGCGACCCCCGGAGCCAGGTTCAAGAATGCGCCACCCGTCGGGGCCTGCTCCCGCGCCGGCCCCGGGCCGCACGAGGACAGGAGAGCGAGGGCGGCGAGGGGAACGAGACGGCTCAAGCCCACGCGCGCCTCGCGAGCAGATGGCGCACCAGCTCGGGATCGGCGGTGTACGCGATCGGGGGGCGAAGCTCGTCATCGATCCGCGGGACGGCGATCGGCAAACGCTCGGTGAGCCGATTGTAGGCCAGCGCCAAGAGCGGCTTCAGATTGACGACGTCCTCGAGGCAGTAGCGCAGCAGCGTGTCGAGAGCGCTCGGAGACCCGGCGCCGTGCTCGCGCCACAGCATCACGGCGAGGAATCCGTCCAACCCTTCGATCTCTCCCGAGCGGACGATGCCGAGCTGGCGCTCCGCGCCTTTGAGACCTCCCTTGATCCCGAGCCGGTGGAGAGGGAAGCGCAAGTCGATGTGATGGAAGCGTCCGAAATCGACTTCGGGAAACGCGCTCCGGAGAACGGGGAGATCGAACGACGCGCCGTTGTAGGTGACGAGCAGCTCGATCCCATCGAGCGCCTCGGGAAAGCTCGCGAGGTCGCGGCCGCGCACGAACGCGCGCGACGTCGACCCGTCCGACACGCCGACGCACGTCACGGAGTCTCCGTCGAACGAGAGACCCGTCGTCTCGATGTCGAGATAGAGCGTGCGTCCGGGGAACTCCCTCGCGAGGCGCCAGGTCTCTCGCCGCGGGAGCTCGCGCGCGGCCCGCTCTTCGTCGAGGTGAGTCAAGATCAGGTCGTGCCAGGCGCCTCCGGAGTGGTCGCGGCGAAAGCGATCCCAGTCGGTGAAGCCGCGTCGCCATAGATCCCGCTCGCGCTTTTCACCCACGCCGGGAACGTGGACGTACGTGTGACGGAGCACGCGGCGATTGTAGCGCCCGGCGATGGAGGCCCCTGCTAGACTGATCGTTTGGAGGTTCCCATGCGGTTCGTCAAGAGCTTCGTCCCTTACGGCGCCTACTGGAGCACGCCGTTCTGCAAGTGGCAGGGCAGTCTGTCGAACTCGAGCGCGATCACCCTCGCCGCCGACACGGCGAAGAAGGCCCTCCTCGACCGGAGGATCGCCCCCGGCTCGATCGATTCCATTGCGCTGGGGATGACGGTCCTCCAGAAGCACCAGCTCTATGCCGGACCTTGGCTCGCCGCGATGATCGGCGCCGAGGCGGTCACGGGCCCGACGATCTCCCAGGCGTGCGCGACGGGCGCGCGAACCATCGCGGCGTCCGCTGCGGAAGTCGACGCCTCGGGATCGCTCACCGTGCTCGCGGTGACGGCGGACCGCTGCAGCAACGGCGCTCACGTCTACTTTCCGAGCCCGGTGGGCCCGGGTGGCATGGGCGACAGCGAAGACATCGTCATGGACTCGTTCGGCCACGACCCTTGGGCCCGAAACTCGATGATTCAAACGGCCGAGAACGTCGCAGCTCAGGCCGGGATCACCCGCCTGCAGCAGGATGAGTGCACGCTCGTCAGGTTCCGCCAATACCAGGACGCCCTCGCCGATGACGGCGCGTTCCAGAAGCGCTACATGATTCTCCCTTTCGAGGTGAAGGATCCTTCGGGGCGCAAGATCCTCGCGACGTTGACGACCGACGAGGGCGTCTTCGCAACCACGGCCGATGGCCTCGCGAAGCTGAAGCCGGTGAGCCCGGACGGCACGGTGACGTTCGGCAGCCAGACTCATCCCGCCGACGGGAACTGCGGGATGGTGATCACCTCGCGCGAACGTGCGAAGACCCTGTCGAAGGACCCGTCCGTTGAGGTACAGATCTGCTCGTACGGGCAGGGGAGAGCCCAGAAGGGGTTCATGGCGATGGCGACCGTTCCCGCCGCGAAAGCCGCACTCGATGCGGCAGGCGTCGGACTCAAGGACGTCAAGACGATCAAGACGCACAACCCGTTCGCGGTCAACGACGTCTACTTCGCGAAGACTCTCGACCTCAAGATCGAAGGGTTCAACAACTACGGCTCGTCGCTCATCTTCGGCCACCCCCAGGGTCCGACGGGCATGCGCCTCGTGATCGAATTGATGGAGGAGCTCCAGCTGCTCGGCGGCGGGTACGGATTGTTCGTGGGCTGCGCAGCGGGTGACACAGCAGCGGCGATCGTCGTCAAAGTCGGATGAGGTAGGGAGCACTCCTCGCGCTGAGTCCAACGACGACGGGGTGTCTCCCCTCTTCGACTTTGTAACTAAAAGCAGAATGTCCCGAATTATCTCTGCGGTTCGATGATCACCTTCAGAGAGTCCTGCGCTGCCTCGACCAACCGAAATGCTTCTCCGATTTGCGCGAGCGGGAACCGGTGGGTGATGAGCGAGGCCAAGTCGATTCTCCGCGCCGCAATGGCATCGAGCGCCGTCCGCATGTCCGCCGGTGGGCCGGCGTAGGAAGGGACGATCGCGATTCCGTCGCGTCCGAGCTCGTGAAGCGGAACGGAGACGGCTGCCCCCGGCGGAAACAGCGCGAACACGAGGACGATGCCGCCGCGATCGACCGCGCGCACGGCCTGATCGACGACCGCTGGCGCCGCTGCGCAGACGATGACGAGATCGGCGCCGCGACCTTGGTTCGTGGCGCGGATGCCGGCTGGCACGTCGGCCGTGCGCGCGTCGATCGTCGCGTCGGCGCCGGCTCGCTTGGCCGCCTTCAATCGGAACGGATGGATGTCGGTGGCGATGATCTTGGCCGCCCCGTGGGCGTTCGCCCACGCGGTGTGAAGCAGCCCAGAGATGCCGCTCCCGAGCACCGCGACGGTCTTCCCGACGACGCCGCCGGCTACCCGCTGCGCTCGCACGACGCAGGCCAGCGGCTCGACGAACGACGCTTCTTCGTAGCTGACGTGATCGGGAATCGCGAACGTTCCCAGGGCGACGTTGGCCGCCGGCAGCCGCAACAGCTCCGCGAACCCCCCCGGGTCGAAGTGGGTGGCGCGCAGCGTCTCGCAGACCGGGTGCTGGCCGGCGAGGCAATACCGGCACTCGTTGCAGGGAACGTGATGCGTCGTGACGACGCGGTCGCCTTCAGCGAACCCGGCGAGCCCCGCCCCAACCTGGACGACCGAGCCCGCGACCTCGTGGCCGAGCACCGAAGGTGCCTTGGGCAGGCGGTACCATTCCATGACGTCGCTGCCGCAGACGCCGGAGGCCATGACGCGGACGATCAGCTCGCCGGGACCGGCGGACGGCGGCTCGCGCTCCTCCACGCGGAGCTCGCGGTTGCCGCGGTAGACCGCAACCTTCATCGCGAGTCCTTGGATTTCTCCCGCTCGTAGATGGCGAACGCTTGGTCGGCCGTCGCCGCGTCGTGCACGACGGCGCGGACCGCGCGAATCATCCCCACGGGAGCGTCCGACTGGAAGATATTGCGGCCCATGTCCACGCCCGCGGCGCCGGCACGCATCGCCTTCGCCGCCAGCTCGATGGCTTCCGCCTCGACGGTCTTCTTGCCACCGGCGATGATCACGGGGACCGGCGTCGCGCGCACGATCTCTTCGAACCCCTCGCAGTGGTAAGTCTTGACGAAGTGCGCTCCGATCTCGGCGGCGATGCGGCAGCAGAGCCCGAGGTAGCGGGCATCGCGTGTCATCTCTTTTCCGACCGCGGTGACCGCGAGCACCGGGATGCCGTGCCTCTGGCCGAGATCGACGAGCTTCGCGAGGTTCAGGAGCGTCGCGCGCTCCCCTTCCGAGCCGACGAAGATCGACAGCGTCACCGCGGAGACGTTGAGACGGATCGCGTCCTCGATCGCCACGGTCAGACCTTCGTGCGACAGCTCGCGGAGGATCGATGTGCCGCCCGAGACGCGCAGCACGATCGGGACGTCGGCGTCCGGCGGAACCGACGTGCGCAGCACCCCCCGCGTGAGCATCAAGGAGTCAGCGTACGGCAGGAGCGGCGCGATCGCCTTCCCGGGCTCCTCGAGTCCCGACGTGGGACCCAGGAAGTAGCCGTGATCGACGGCGAGCATCACGGTGCGGCCGTGCGGCGGCTTCAGGATGCGTGCAAGCCTGTTCGAAAGACCCCAATCCATCGCCGGTCAACCGGCCTTCGCCGGATTCTCCGCGTGCCACGCCGCGAGCAGCTCTCTCTCCTTGTCCGCGCTGATCCCCGCGAGCAGCTTGCCCCGGCGGTCTTCGGGCAGCGTCTTGTACCAGGCGAGCGTGTCCTTGGCGGTCACACTCACGGAGCGGAACGTCAGCCCCGCGGCAATCGCCTTCGCCGCGCTGATCTGCGTGAACCCTTCCGCGCCGTTGCGCGAAGGGACCCAGACCGGAAGTTCGCTCCATGGCGCGACCTGTTTGGCCTCGAGGAAGTCCGCCGAGACCCACGTGAAGTTCGCTTTCCCCCCGGTTCCTGTCTTGATGCCGTCCAACATCTCTTTCATCGTCAGCTTCTTCGCCGGACCGGTCGCGTTGTAGGTGCCGGTCAGATTCCGCTCGACGCCGAGCACGACGAAGGCCGCGAGATCTCGCACGTCGATGTACTGGACCGGATCGCCTCCGTCACCCGGAGCCAGGACCTCGCCCCCCCGCGCGACGCGCACCGGCCAGTACGTGAAACGGTCGGACTTGTCGCCGGGGCCCACGATCAATCCTGGGCGAACGTTCCAGGCCCGCCCCGACATCGCCTTGTCCGCCGCCGTCTCGCACAGCGCCTTCAGGGCGCCGTAGTACTTGCCGACGTCCTCGCTCGTCTCGTCCGGCGTCTTCGCGAGCGGGCCGTCCTCGGCCGTGCCGGGCTTGAGATCCTCGGCGAACACGGAAATCGTCGAGATGAAGACGTACTGCTTGACGTTCGGGGCGAGGAGGCTCGCCGACATCGTGACGAGGCGCGGAACGAAACCCGAGGTGTCGATGACGGCGTCCCACTTGCGCCCCTCGAGGCTCTTGAGATCGCCGTCGCGGTCGCCCCGGAGCTTTTCGATGTCGGGGAAGAGGCCGGGGTTGGTCTTGCCGCGGTTGAAGAGCGTGAGCACGTGGCCGCGCGCGCGCGCCGCGTCGACGATCTGGGGTCCGAGGAACGCCGTGCCGCCCAGGATCAGGATCTTGGCCGGCTTGGGCTTCGCGAGGCTCGGGAGCAGAGACGTCAGCGCGACGCCGGCTCCCGCGGCCGCGGCGACCTTGACGAATTGACGGCGATCTCGGTTCATCTCGAACCCCTCTGCGCGACGCACGATCTCACGAGTCGCCCGCGGCCGACGCGAGCGCCGCCTGGCGCCGCGCCGAATAGAGAGCGACCCCGATCCAGCCCGCGCAGACGACGAGCATAGCCGCGGTGACCGCCCCCGGGGGAGGGGCCAGCGAGCGGACGGCGTCGTAGGCCCAGATCGCGGCGGCGTCCCCGCCCCGGAAGACGACGGTGTCGATGAAGGCTTTGGCCTTGTATTTCTCTTCAGAGGTGACGACGGTGAACAGGACCTCGCGCGAGGGGCGCTCCAGCCCGTACTGGATTCCCCGGCGCGCGATCTGAACGGCGACCATCGTCGCCAGCCCCGGGGACGACGCCAGCCCGATGAACCCGCCCGCGGTGAGCACGGGAAGGATGCACAGCGCGACGCCCAGCCCGAGCGCCGTCAGAATCCAACCGGTCACGACGCTCTGTGCGACGAGCGCGACGACGTTGACCCACAGGTCGATCCGTGCGAACAGCGCGGTGCGCGCGTTCGAATCCTGGATCGCGGACGAGACGACGCGCGCCTGGTCGGCGTAGATCACGGTGGAGGTGATGGTGTAGGCCAACATCATTCCGACGACGGCCAGGAGGTAGGGGGAGCGGAGCGCCAACCGGAACCCCGCCATCACGCCGCCTCCGACCGCACGATCGGGGGCGCGCCCGACGCCTCCCGATTCGTGCGCGGCGGCCCAGGCGATCAGCCGCTTCACGCAGAAGACGGCGCCTTCCAAGAGAACCGCGGCCGCCAGGTAGAGTGCGACGCGGCCGAACGGCTTGACGAGAAGCGTCGCCATCGACGGCCCGGCGATCGCGCCCAGACTTCCACCGGCCGCGATCGCGCCGAACAGGCGCTTCCCCTGTTCCGCGCGGAACGTGTCGACCATGAAGCTCCAGAAGACGGACACGACGAACAGGTTGAACACGGAGACCCAGATGAAGAAGACGCGCGCGACCACGACCTCGGAGAGGCCCGCGCGATCCAGGAGCAGGAACGCGATGAGGTTGAGGGCGCAGAATCGATAGACGATGGGGATGATCTTCCGGCGCGGGAATCGGGCGACCACGGCGGAGTAGAACGGGACGACGAGGAGCATGACGACGAACGTCCCGGTGAATTGCCATGGAAGGTTCTTCACACCCCCGATGATTCCCATCTCGTCGCGCAGCGGCCGGAGGATGTAATAGCCGCTGAGGACCGCGAAGAAGTAGAGAAAGGCCCAGAGCACGGCGGGACGCTCGCCCGGCAGAACCGAGGCCCACGGACTCTTCGCCTGCACCCCGGTCGCCACTCAGGACTCGAGGAAAGTCGCGATCCGGTCGACACGCATGGGAGCGATGGTACGTCAGTTCACACCCGAGGTTTCCGGTTGAGGCTCGCGAGCTTCAATGCTCGAATGGCCAGCGTGCACGCTCGACGGGCTTGGCTTCCTCCCTTCTGTCTGCTGCTCGCCGCGTGCGCGCCGGCGAAGCTCTCGACCGTCTGCCGATCCTGCTTCTGGGAGTACCAGCCGAAGGACCTCCGGCGGCAGCTCGTCGAGGCGTATCGAAGCCGCCACTTCGACGACCCGCTCGTCGACGCGGAACGGCGCTTGCTCGTCGCGACGGTGACGGAAGACCGGTCGGCGTTCTGCGCCGCTCGCGAAGCCTTCGCGGCGTTGCGCGGCAGCGAGTCCGCGCGCGATCCCGGGCGGGCGCTCCTCGTCGCGGAGACGCTCGCCTTCACGGCGGCCCCGTGCCGCGAGAATCCCGACCGGGCGTTTCGAGCGGCGGCGGCCGCGGCGCGAGGGGCGGCGGATTCGTGGAAGGCCCGCGTCTACGACGACGTCGCGGCGCACAGATTCGCGCCATCCTTCGTCGAGACGGCCATCGTGCGGAAGCTCGAGGTCCCCGACGACGCCGCGGGCTTCACGTTGGGCGCGAGCCAGATCGTCGTCGCCTCCGGCACGCGCGTCGGCGCGCAGGTCGAGCGCACGGTTCGCGACTGGCTCTCGTACCAGCTGGCCTGGGATGGGCGCTCACGTCCGCTCGAGAAGGACGATTTGTTGCCGTGGCACGAAGGCGCCCGGCTCCGCGATCTACTCGAAGCGGCGGACGTCAAGCTGCTCCCGCTCGAGGGGACGCTCGCCGCGCGCAGCGATGAGCGCTGGCTCGCGGCCGACGGGAATGGCGCCTTCCGCTACGAGGTGCTCGACGACAAGATTCAGTATCCGACTACCTTGGTCTTCGGCGACCTCGCCCTGCTGATCGACACGCACGGCATCTCGTCACTTGTCGAGCCCGCGCGACGCGAAGCGGTCTCGATCGTCGTCGGTTGTGGCGACACCGAGGACAAGATGAAGGCCGCGTTCGACCTCGCCCGGGCCGGCGTCAGCGTCTGGTTCCCCTGCGATCGCTTCGTCGACCAGGTGCTGGGGTACGACGCACCGGGAGTGCTTCTCGGGTCGGCGCCGGTCCGCCGGGAAGGCGACCACGCGGTCATCGGCGACCACCCGCTCGGCTTCGCGATGGACGAGCGGTTCGTCGTGGAAGACTTCGCCGGGAGAGGTCCGCTGCGCTACTACGACGCTCCCGCGCGTTATTTCCGCGCGCTCGCCGGCTTCATTCCATCGCTCCGCCTGGAGTTCGTGACGGTCGACGACGCCGGGCAGTCCTCGCGCGTCGTGGAGCGCGCCCGAACGAACGGCGTCGACGCGATCGCCGTGCGCGTCGCAGGCGACGCGGACGCCGCCCCGGTGCGCTCGTGGCTCGCCGAATCCCCCACGCATCGCGCGGTGCTGTTCCACTCCGCCCCGTATGCCGCGGGCTACGCCTTGTTCGGCGAGTTTCCGCAGCAGACCACGTTCGGCGACCCCCGCCCGGTCTTCTTCGCCGAGCCGTAGAAAAGGGACACTCCCCTTTTTCGCCGCAAGGCGGTATCCAGCCCCTACGCTCTCTGCTGAAAGCCGCGCCGCTGCATGTATCCCCACGCTCGGCGCCGGCGGATCGCGTCCCAGAACGCCTTGACCTTCATCGCGGAGAGCACTTGCCGGTACCCGAAGTTCTCGAGCACGCTGTAGGCGAGCAGCTTGGTCAGGTCGAGCCAGCCGGGGTAGCGGCGGAACGAGATCTCCTCGAGCAGGATCGCCGCGATCGAGAGGAACATTCCGTAGAGGATCGCGGCCGCCAGAAACATGAGAAAGAACTGGACGTCCAAGATACCGAGGAGGAGGGAGAGGACGACGGCGACGTACCCCGTGATCTCGATGAACGGGCCGAGGAGCTCGAACAGGGCGAAGTACGGGAAGGCGAACAGGCCGACGCTGCCGTACCGGGGATTGAAGATCATCTTCTTGTGAAGCCAGAGGGTCTGAAGCAGGCCGCGATGCCACCGGTTTCGTTGTCGCGCGAGCACCGCGAGCGTCTCTGGCGCCTCGGTCCAGCAGACCGGATCGGGGACGAAAACGACGCGGTATTTCCGCTTCCTGCGCCGCATGTGCTCGTGCAGGCGCACGACCAGCTCGAGGTCCTCGGTGTCGGTGTCGTGCGTGTAGCCGCCGATCTCGACGACCTCCTGTTTCTTGTAAAGGCCGAAGGCACCGGAGATGATCAAGAGCGACTCGAGGTTCGACCAGCCGACGCGCCCCGTGAGGAAGGCGCGCAGGTATTCGACGACTTGCAGGATCGGCAGCACGCGGTCGGACAGCGCGATGCGGGTCACGCGGCCGTCCTTGACCTCACACCCGTTGACGATCCGGACGATCCCGCCGGCGGCGATCGTGGCCACTGGATCCTCCATGAACGGCTTCACCACGCGCAGGAGAGCGTTGTCCTCGATGATCGAATCGGCGTCGATCGAGCAGAACAGCGGGTAGCGCGCGAGGTTGATGCCGACGTTGAGCGAATCGGCCTTCCCGCTCTTCTCCTTGTCGACGACGATCAGGTTGGGGTGCGCCAACGAGCCGTAGATCGCCCGGACCTCCACCGTCGGGATCGCGCGCTTGTAGGCGCGGTCGGTCTGGCGGAGCTCGTAGGCGTCGATCAGGCGGCGGAGCGTCTCGTCGTTGGATCCGTCGTTGACGACGACGATCTCGAATTCGCCGTAGTTGATCATCAGGATCGCGCGGACGGTCTCGACGATCGTCTTCTCTTCGTCGTGCGCCGGGATGAGCACGGAGATCGGCCACGTCATTTCGGACTGCATGATCTGGCCGTAGTCGGAGAAGAACGTCCGGCGGACGAACGTCAAGACCTCGAGGAGGGAGATCAAGAAGAGGATGAGGTAGATCGAGTTCAACGCGACGAAATAGATGAGGACGAAGGCGTTGAACCCGACGATCAGCTGTTGGATGAATCCGGGGCCGATCATCGCGCCGCACCCACGGCCTCATCGGCGGACAGAAGGTGCATCAAGACGGCACGCACCGCCGGCTCGGCGTGGGTCACCGCGAGCTCGCGCAAGCGGCTGACCCGTTCCGCTTGCACGAAGCCGGACACGACGGTCAGCGCCGCCAAGCGCAGCGCCCCCCCGGAGGCGAGCTGCGCGACGCGTTGGTCGAGGATCCCGGCCTCCTCGAGCATCTGGCACGCCTGGTGCTTCGCGAACGGGTCGGCATCGAGCAGCATTCCTTCGAGCGCCTCGATCCCCAAAGGCCCGGTCAGCCTCAGCGCTTCGGCGGCGTTGGCCCGCACCCACCACTCCCGGTCCCTGAGAGCGGAACAGAGCGCGGGAATCGCCTTGGCGTCGTGGATGCGTCCCAGCGCCTTGGCGGCCATCGCCCGGACGGGCCAATCACGATCCGCGAGCGCCGTCCTCAGCGCGGGCGCGGCGTCGACGGCGCCGATCGTTCCCAGCGCATGGGCCGTGCGCGACCTGACGTCGGGATCGTGATCCTCCAAGCGGAGCAGGAGCCACGGGACGGCGTCGAGCGGGTGGATCCTCCCCAGGATGTCGAGCGAGGCGAGCCGGGCGTGGGGCCTGAGCGTATCGAAGGCATCCATCAGCTCGACGACGACGTCGTTCCCCATGCCGGTCAGGATGTCGGCGATGCGGATCGTCGACCAGCGGTTCGGCTCCGTCAGCGCCCCGACGAGCGGAAGCACGGCCGCGCGCCCGCCGACGAGGCCCAGCGCCTTGGCGGCGCGCAGGCGGACCTCGGAAACGTCGTCATCGAGCGCCGCCGCGAGCTTGGCGGTCGCCCGCCTCGCGCCAGACAATCCGAGATTCTCCGCGGCCTCGGCGCGCTTCCACCAGTGCGGGCTCGTGAGCCCTAAGAGATAACGGTCGACGAATCCCAGCTCGTCCAAAGCGCGACAGAGCCGCTCGTGCTCGATCCCGCGCACCCGCACGACGTGATCGAGCAGGATCGTCTCGACCACGGGACGGTCGGCCGGCGCGACGGGCCCGCCGAGAGCGACCACAATCGACTCGTCGTTGCCGTGCGCGAAGTACAGGACGAGCGGTTCGAGCACACGCCGCCGCCGGCGGCGCCATCCGTCTCGAATCTCGCGCCAGGCCTTTCCGGCGACGATGGCGAGCGTCAGCCCTAGGAAAATTGCAGCCATCGAGAGGACGGCGGCGACGAGGGCCCCCTGCATCACGCGGTCCTCGGCTCGAGGAGCTTCCGGACTCGCGACACGAGCTCGCGGGCGTTGAACGGCTTGACGACGTACTCGTCCGCTCCCTGCTCGAAGCCACGGACGATGTCCTCCTCGCGATCGCGCATCGAGAGGATGAGGACCGGCGTCTTGGCCAGGCGAGCGTCGTTCCGGATCGTCCGAAGGACCTCGTACCCGTCGCGATAGGGCATGACGAGGTCGCTGACGATCAAGTCGGGCAGCACCGACCCGGCGATTCGAACGGCGTGTTCGCCGTCTTCCGCGACGAGGACCTCGTAGCCGCGCTCTTCGAGGAGCGAGGCGACGAACCGGCGCGTGACCGGATCGTCTTCGGCGACGAGTATTCTCTTTGCGACGCTCACGTCATCCTCCAAAGGTATAGCGGATGCGCGCGCCGAAGGTATGGGTCGTGAAGCCCGGGCCGGAAGCGGTGGACGAGTTGCCGCCCCCCGCATAGAGCTGGAACGAGAACCCACGGCCCATCGGACGGGCGACGAGGCCGAAGACGTTCCAGAGCGGCTTATGAGACGTGTGGACGCCCTCGAAGGTGTACGACTGGGCGCCGGCCTCGAGAGCGGCTTCGTACTCCCACTTCGAAGCGCCGATCGCGCCGTCGGACCGCAGAGAGGCGACGACGGCCACCAGATTCGAGGGATCGAAGTAGCCGTGGTCGAGATTCTCGGAGAAGTCGAAGTAGCGCGCGACGCCCCCCGCCATCAGCGAGCGATGCCCCGAGAAGCGGTGGACGTACCAGGCGCCGGCATCGGCCGAGGTGCGCGCGTTGCCGTCGGAGAAATCACCGTACCCGGCATGGGCCTCGATGCGCGCGTGCGGCCCGACCATGCCGAAGGCGCCGAGCGCAAAGGACGTGATGTCGATTGCGTTGTCGAGGATGCGGGGAGAGTAGAGGAAGGGATCGTGCGAGATCGCGGCGCGACCGGTCCATCCGCCCATGGGAAAGGCGTAGGAGAGTCCGCCGGTCGCGATCGTCCGCTCCGAGCCCACGCTGTCGGTCTCGCGCGTCGCGCCCACGCTGAGCTCGCCGCGGTGCCCCGTCCGAGGCTGCCAGCCCACGACGCCGTAGAGCGCATCCGCTCTCGCAGCCGCGCTCGGATCGGTCGGCGTCGGCCCGTCGAGATCGTAGTGCGCGTACCCCAGCCGGAGGTCGAGCCGCGCCGGCAATCCGAGCCCGCCCTCGGCGCGGTAGACGTTCATCGAGATGTCGTCGGAGTCCTCCGTCCGCTCGAATCCCGCCTGGACCCACGGCGCGCGTGCGTGCTGGATTTGCTTCTTCAGCTCGACGACGTCCCGATCCGCGACGTCGGCTTCCGACACGTGCCGTAGCCGCGCGTCGGCCGCCCCGGGATCGCCGTCGGCAAGATCGAGGCCCGCGAGCCCGATGATCGCCTCTTTCATGCCGGGCTGGGCCGCCAGAGCTTGCTCGTAATAAGGACGTGCCGCTCTTCCCCTCCCCTGCCATGCGTACGCCTGACCCATTCCACAGAGCGCCCACGGCTCGTGCGGCCGAACCTTGAGAACCCGGTCGAATCCCGGAAGCGCTTGGTCGTACCGGCCGCTCCAGAGCAGGACCTTCGCGCGCTCGAGCTCCACGTCGGCGTCGTCCGGCTCCCGCGTCAGCGCGCGGTCGTAGCGCGCGAGCGCTTCGTCATACCTGCGGTCCCAGGAAAGCAGCTTCCCGGATTTGAGGAGCGCATTCATGTCGCCGGGGTTCTCCGCGAGGATCTCGTCATAGAGCGCGAGAGCCTTGGCGGTTTCGCCGGCGTCGAACGCGGCATCAGCGGCCTCGGGATCGGGAGCGGCGCAGACGATGGGGGCGATCGCGATCACGGCGACCGCGAGGAGACCGGCCGCGCGGAGACGGTCAGCGCGCACGAACGCCTCCCGCGCGATCGGCGATCGCGTCGAGCGCGGCTCGAATCCGCGCGAGTCCCGCTTTGGGCTCCGTGCGATAGCGAGGCACCTCCCACGGTGCCCACGCGTACAGCGGCGCTCTCAGGCCGGCGGCGGGGAGGCGCGACATCGGCGGGTTGTCCGGATGCGACGGATCGATCGCGAAAGCATAGACGCGCAGGCCCGCCGTCGTGATCGTATCGAGCGGAGGCTCGTGCCGTGTCTCCTGGTGAAGCACCCGGCGCGACGAGGGGTCGGTGACGTTGAGCAGCGCCCAAGGGAGGCGGAGCTCGATGGTTCCGGTCGCAGCCCCGACGGCGACGTCCGCGCGCGTGTCGAAATCCTGGGCGTCCGGATCGAGCGAGCCGTAGCGCAGCGCACCGCGCTCCACCGAGATCGCGGGGTAGCGGGTGCCGTCCCGTCCGATCCGTTCCCGATTGGCTTCGAACATCAGTGGAACGAATCGCGTCTCACGCTCGCGCAGCAGGGGCGACACGACCGGTCCGTCCTCGATCGCCGCGTAGGGCTCGTAGGGCGTCACGACCCTCACGGAGCTCGAGCCGGGGCCGTCGAGATCGACGAGGAACTCCGCTCCGGTCGCGATGGTCGCCCGGCCCGGCGGAGGAAGGCGCGTGACGCCGCGAGCCGGTTCGTACGTGTCGATGGCGAGCCGAAATGATTCCGTCTCCCAGCGCGGCAGCGAGCCGGCGCCGCCGGTGCGGATCAGGACGTAGACGTACCCGGCGTCGGACGTCACGCGCAGCCCGCGTAACGAGGACCATCCCGAACCGTGGGGTTTCGCCTGCAACAGCGTCCCTGGAACGTGGACCCAGTCGGACGGGTCGCCGTCGACGCGAACGGGGGCCTCGGGGCGGTTGGCGATCAAGCCGTACGACTGCTCCGGGCTCTCGGCGTCGAACCACAGTCGGCGGCGCTCGGCGGGGATCTCGAGCGGGGCCGACGACCAGGTGCTCTTGAACCACTCGTCCATGAACTCGAAGATGACGCCGCCGGCGTACCCGGAATCGTGAATCGCGCCCAGCATCGACGCGACCAGCTCGCCCTGGCGGCGCTCGTCATGACCGCCGTGGCTCCAACCGTCGGGCTGCACATGCGCGGTGCCGCGGCTGGTCGAGATCCCGAACTCGGCGATCAGGACTGGTTGATGACCGTGATAGCGCTTCAGGTCGGCGAGGTAAGCGCCATAACGGGTCTCCTGATTCAGAAAGTCCGGGTAGTTCGGGTAAACGTGATACGCGGCGAAGAATCCCGCCGGCATCGCCTCGGTCGCGGTGATCTTCGTGGCATCGAGTGAGACCGCGTCGTTCTCCCACGGGCGCTCGCGCAGCTTCTGTGGGAACGGGAGGCCGTACTTCGCCCGCCAGGCGTCTTCTTCGTCGCGGCTGGATTCCGTCTCATGGCGGAGCGGGTCGAGTGTGGGCCAATTCGCGAAGGTCAAAGGGTGAAGCGTGCGATAGCGCTTGGCCTCGTACCCGGCCGCGAAGTCGCACATCCTGGCGATCCAGGTCTCCATCGCCTGCGCGCCGTCCACCTTGAAGTAAGTGCCGCTCCAAGAGCTGCGCTCGAGGTGTCGAGCGTCGAAGGCCTTGACGGCGTAGGGTTCCCACTCCCGTCCGATGATCAGCGCGAGCAGCGAACTCGAGGCGTCGGTGTCGTAAATCCCCGAGGCGTGCCCGGGTCGCGGCGGCAGAACGAGATCGCCGTGGATCGCGTCGATCACGCCGGAGATCTCGCGCTCGAATTCCTCCACGTAGCTCGAGTCCGAGAACTCGTCGTCGTCGGGAAGCTCGGCCCAGCTCCCTTGGAGCAACCAGAGCTTGCGCGCCGAGGGCTGCGCGTTGTGGGCGGCGAGCGCGCGATAGAACTCGGGGGGAAGCAGCGTGTAAACGCGCACGGCGTTCGCCCCCAGGTCCGCCATCGTGGCGAGCCAATTCTGATAGACCAACGAATCGCGTGGAAACTCCGTCGGATACTTACCGGGAAGCGCCGCCCCCAGGTTGATACCCTTGACGAAGATGGGCGTGTAGCTGCCGTCGACCTCGCGAACTTCGAGGAAGTCGGCGCGCGCGCGCGCCGGCACGGCGATCGGACGCGCGGGGTCCGCATCGGGGGCGAACCGCAGCTCCTCGCCAGGCGACCGAAGGGCGGCGAGGGAAAGCCCGCGCTTGGCGTCGGCGCTGTCGGGCCGGCGTACCATAGCGGCGCGGAAATACGCTCGAGCTTTTTTTACATCCCCCTGCTGAAGTCGCGCATACCCGAGCCCGATCTGCGCGTCGACATCGTTCGGCTGGAGGCGGAGCTCCCTCTCGAAGAGCTTAGCCGCCTCCCCGAACGCTCCGGACCGGTACCGACACCACCCGAGCCGGTCGACGGCGTCTCCATCGTCCGGCCTGGCGGCGAGCGCGGACTCGGCCTGAGCGCAGGGATCCGGGGCCCTCGCGTCCGCCGGACGCAAGACCCAGCCATCGATGGCGATCAGGCACACCAGTCCAAACCCCGTGATGTATCCGACACGCAACCGGCGTGCCGTCCGCTTCGCTGGCGGAACGGCGGGGGCGGGCTGATAGTCCTCACGCCTCCTCCGGAGCCGCGCTTGGTTCCCCCGGAGCGATTGATCCCTTGGCTCGCTATTCACCTGCTCCCCGGTGTCGGACCGTTGACCGCACGTCGGGCCATCGAGCTCTTCGGCGACCCGCACGAAGTGGCTTTCCGCCTGTCGGCGACCGGTTGGGGGGCGCTGCCGGGGGTCGACGCCGCGACGGCGCACGGCATCGTCGCGGCGAGGCAGGGCCTGATGCGACGCGTCGAGGCGGAGTGGGATGCGGCCGTTCGTCGGGACCTACGCATCGTAACGCGAGACGATGCGGGTTACCCGTCCATGCTCGCAGACCTTCCCGACGCCCCTCTGATTCTGTACGTGAGGGGAGAGCTGCTCGACGGGCTCGTGCGCCTCGCGATCGTGGGATCAAGGGCGGCGACCGCATACGGTAGGCAGACCGCACGCACGCTGTCCGCCGAGCTCGCGCAGCTCGGGGTCGAGATCGTCTCGGGGGGCGCGCGAGGGATCGACACCTGGGCGCACAGGGGCGCGCTCGAGGCGGGGGGCCGAACGAGCGCCGTGCTCGGTTGCGGTTTCGCTCACACGTACCCACCTGAGAATGACGAGGTTTTTCGGGCGATCGCGCGCTCGGGGGCCGTCGTCAGCGAGTTCCCAGTGGAGATGGCTCCCCTGGCGGAGAACTTCCCACGCCGCAACCGGCTGATCAGCGCTCTTTCGGCGGCGACGATCGTCGTCGAAGCAACGGAAAAGTCGGGCTCACTGATCACCGCGGGTCACGCGCTGGAGCAGGGACGGGAGGTCATGGCAGTCCCCGGGCCGATCACTTCGGAGCAGTCTCGGGGCTGCCACCGCCTGATCCAGCAGGGGGCGAAGCTGGTTCAGACCGTTGAGGACGTCCTGGCGGAGCTTTCCCCGATGTACCGGGACGCCCTCCCGCGAACGACCCCCGAGCCGAGCCGTGCGAACCACGCCGAGGATCAACGAGCGGCGGCCGAGCTGAGCCCCGATGAGCGCGCCGTTCTTTCACTTTTCGACGATCCTCGGCCGGTTCACATCGACCGACTTGCGGAGTCGGCTACTTTTGGAATAGCCCGGCTTCAGGCCGCGCTGTTCGGGCTGGCGTTACGAGGTTGTATTGATCCCATGAACGGTGGGTACTATGTTGCCCGGCCCCGCTCCGGGGCGCACGGGTCTTATAGAACCACCTGAAGGAAGGTCATGGCGCGATCGCTGGTCATCGTCGAGTCCCCTGCCAAGGCCAAGACGATCAACAAGTTCTTGGGTCGGGGGTACCTCGTCAAGGCCTCGATGGGGCATGTCCGGGACCTCCCGAAGAAGACCTTGGGGGTCGACGAAAAGAGCTTCAAGCCGACTTACGTGGCCCTGCCCGAGAAGAAGAAAACCCTGAACGAGCTCCGCAAGGCCGCCCAGGATGCGGAATCGGTCTTCCTCGCCGCCGACCCCGATCGCGAGGGCGAGGCGATCTGCTGGCACCTCAAGGAAGAGTTGTCCAAGGACACGGACGCCGTGTTCCGGCGGGTGATGTTCAACGAGATCACGAAGAAAGCCGTCGTAGCCGCGTTCGAGCACCCTCAGGAGATCGACGCCGACAAGGTCGACGCGCAGCAGGCGCGGCGTATCCTCGACCGGCTGGTCGGGTACAAGATCAGCCCGCTGTTGTGGGACAAGGTCCGACGGGGACTTTCCGCGGGACGCGTTCAGAGCGTCGCCCTCAAGATCATCGTCGAGCGCGAGCGCGCGATCAAAGCCTTCGTCCCGAAAGAGTATTGGTCGCTGACCGCGCAGCTCTGGGCAGGTGAAGCCCCTCAGTTCGGCGCGAAGCTGTTCGCCAAGAACGGGAAGAAGATCGAGGTCGTCTCCCGCGACGAAATGACGGAGGCGCTCGCCGAGCTCGGCTGGAGCATCTCCGGGGCGCGGCCCGCGGGAGAAGACACGACGTCGCTCGTCCTCGACGTCGCGCCCGCCGGGCCCGCGGCGATCCCATTCAAGGTTTCGAAGCTTCAGTCGCAGGAGAAGAAAAAGAGTCCGCCGCCGCCGTTCATCACGTCGAAGCTGCAGCAGGATGCCGCACGTCAGCTCGGCTTCCCGGTCGCGAAGACGATGCGGTTGGCCCAGGGTCTCTACGAAGGGCGCGAGATCGGCGATGCCGGCACGGTCGGGTTGATCACGTACATGCGAACCGACTCGACCCGCACTGCGGACGACGCGCTCGAAGCCGTGCGCGCCTACATCGCCGACACCTACGGCGAGGCGTCGCTTCCCAAGGAGGTGCGCCGGTTCAAGGTCGGCAAGGCCGCCCAGGAAGCGCATGAAGCGATCCGGCCGACGCTGCTCGAGTTCACCCCGGAGCGTGTCCGAGACTTCCTGGGCCGCGACGAGTTCCGCCTCTACCAGCTCATCTGGAACCGCTTCGTCGCCTCGCAAATGGAGGTCGCGCTGTTCGACACGACGCGCGCCGACATCGAAGCCGGCCCCCATACCTTCCGCGCCACCGGCTCGATCCTGAAGTTCCCGGGCTGGCTCGCCGTGTACCACGAGGGCAAGGACGAAGACACGCCGACCGACGACGCGCGCCCAGCCGACGCGGAATCCGACGACGAAGAAGATCGTCGGCTGCCGCGCCTGGCGGAAGGGCAGGCGCTCGACCTCAAATCGCTCCTTCCGCGTCAGCACTTCACTTCGCCGCCGCCGCGCTTTTCGGAAGCGACGCTCGTCAAAGAGCTCGAAGAGAACGGGATCGGCCGCCCTTCGACCTACGCCGCGATCATCGCGACGATCATGGACCGCAACTACGCCGAGAAGGACAAGGGGCGGTTCTTCCCGACGGAGCTGGGCTCGCTCGTCAACGACCTGATCGTCGCCTCCTTCGGCGACATCGTCGACGTCGGCTACACGGCGCGGATGGAAGAAGAGCTGGACGAGATCGAAGAAGGGCGCCTGAACTGGATCGACGCTCTGCGCGAGTTCCAAACCAAGTTCGAGTCCGACCTGAAGCGCGCCAAGAAGGAAATGCGTGACGTCAAGCGTGAGGCGATTCCGACCGACCAGGTTTGCGACAAGTGCGGCAAGCCGATGGTCCTGAAGTGGGGGCGGTTCGGCCAGTTCCTCGCCTGCTCCGGCTACCCCGAGTGCAAGAACACTCGGGAGATCGGAAGCGTCTCGCACGGCGAGCCGGCCGGCGCTTCGCACGCCGCGGTGCCCGCGGCGGCCAAGGCGGCCAAGGTCAAGGTGAAGGCGGCCGCCCCCGATCCGATCGAAGCGGAAGCCGAGCCCTGCCAGAAGTGCGGCCGGCCGATGGTCATGAAGCGCGGCCGCTTCGGCGCGTTTCTCGCCTGCTCGGGCTATCCCGAATGCAAGACGACGCGGAAAATCGTCGTCGGCAAGGAAGGGAAGCCGGAAGCCAAGCCCGAGGTTCTGCTCGACGAGCCCTGCCCGAAGTGCGGCAACAAGCTGGCGATCAAGCACGGCCGGTTCGGCGAATTCACAGCCTGCTCGAATTACCCGAAGTGCCGGTACATCAAAATGAAGGAAACCGGCGTGGCGTGCCCCGAGTGCGGCAAGGGGAACATCGTCGAGCGCAAGAGCAAGCGCGGCAAGCTCTTCTACGGCTGCGACCGCTACCCCGATTGCGCCTTCGTGCTTTGGAACAAGCCCGTCGCGAAAGCCTGCCCGGAGTGCAAGTCACCCTACCTCGTCGAGAAGGTCACCAAGAAAGACGGCCGCCGCCTGATATGCGAACAAGAAGGATGCGGCTACGTCGAGCAGGTCGAGCAGGAGGCGGGTGCGCCGGCCTGACGGTCCGCGTCGCTACTTCCAGGGCGGCGGACACGCGGGGTGGATCTTGTTCGATTCCATCCACGCGTCCATCACTTCGTGCAAGCGCTCCGACCGGAACAGGAACCAGCGATCGCGCACGTCCGCGTGATGCCGCAGCTCGTCCTTGAAGCTCTGGGGAAGGCCCTCGGAGACGAGGTCGGCGAGCTTCTCTTTCAGTTCAGCGGGGATCTTCCCGTCCCCCTCGATGAACTCGTCCATCCAGTCGGCTTCGTCGTCGTCCGTGAACGAGACGACGTAGAGGCGCGTGGTCTCGCCGCGCGGAACGGCGTCCCCATCGACGGCCTCATCCATCTCCGTGTCGTCGTCGAAGTGAGCGTCTTCGCCTTCTCCCTCGAGGACGACCTGGCCGGTGACGAGATCGAGGTAGTAGGAGAAATCCTCGTTCCGGTTCTCGAAGGCGTTTTCGAGCTCGTCCCAATCGATCTGGAGCGGCTTGTGCTTCATGCCCCGGGAAATGTAACGCGGTACGATGACGAGAATCAAGCCGGATACAATCCCCGCGGGAGGAGCGCATGGTCGGCTTCGATGACTTGTTCCGACAGGGCGGCGCCGTTACCTGGCAGGCGGGCAAGGAGGACGTGGTCCACCAGGTCGTCGAGCAATTGATGGGACTCGGCCCCACCGCCCGCGTCCTGGATTTCGGGTGCGGCACCGGATGGACGGCGTCGATCCTGACCTCCAGCGGTGCCCGGTATCTCGGCGTCGACCCTTCGGCCGAAGGGATCGCTCAGGCAGAAAAACGATTTGGGTCCGTGCCCAGAGCGCGGTTCCATCGCATCCAGATGGGGCAGTCGCTCACCGACGCGCTCCACGGTGCGAAGTTCACCCATCTCTTCGCGCTCGATGCGTTGTACTTCGTCCCGAACCTCGAAGCGACCTTGGCGACGCTGTTCGACGCGCTGGAGCCTCAGGGGATGCTCTGTTCGATCTCCCACCTCTACCGCGAGAGTCGCGTCGCCGACAGCCTGATCGACGACGTCACGCGCGAGCACGGGTATCCGCAATTCCTATCCGGCGTCCAGTGGAAGCTGCTGCTGTCGAGCGCCGGCTTCCACGACGTACGCCGCTACCGCTTCTACGACCGCCGCCCTTTCAACCCTGCAGCGTTCTTGGGCCAGCCTCCCGCTGCCATCGCATTGGCTCGAGAGCTCTACGAACGTGAGGGTGCGCTCGTCGTCACCGCGCGTCGATGAACGGAGAGGGGACACTCCCCTTTTTCTTACAAAGCTCCCCGGATACCGCTTTGTAAGAAAACCGGGGAGTGTCCCCTCTCCCTACACCACCACGCGGGGAAGGTCCGGGTGAATTCGGGATACGATTTCGTAGG
>CAZEII010000013.1:53831-84746 GCA_964511835.1 uncultured Acidobacteriota bacterium
CCCTACACCACCACGCGGGGAAGGTCCGGGTGAATTCGGGATACGATTTCGTAGGCGATCGTCCCACGCCAAGCGGCAAGCTGTTCCGCGGTGATGCGCTCGTCGCCCTGACGGCCGAGAAGGACGACCTCGTCTTCGAATGAAGCGCCGGGGATGTCGGTGACGTCGACCATGCACATGTTCATGCAGACGCGGCCGCGCACGGGCGCGCGCTTGCCGCGAACGAGAACGTGGGCCAAACCCGACAGCTCGCGATCGTATCCTTCGTAGTAGCCGACTGGGAGGACGGCGATCTTCGTCCCGCGTGTGGCGCGCCAGGAGAGGCCGTAGCCCACGTAGCCTCCCTCGGGGACTAGCTTGACCTGCGCGACGCGCGTCTTCCACGTCATGACCGGCTTCAGCTCAAGCGAGGGTTTCCCACGTTCGAGGCAAGACACGTAGGTTTCCTTCGAAGGCCACAGGCCGTACAGCGAGATGCCGACGCGCGTGAGATCGAGGTGGGTTCGGTTGAAGAGCAGCACCGCGGCGGAGCAGGCATTGTGCCTCAGGAAACGGCCGGGACGGAGCGCTTCGACGGCGTCGACGATTCGCGAGAACGCGGCGATCTGCGATTCGGCGAATTCGTGGTTGGTCGTGTCCTCGATGTTCGCGAAATGGGTGGTGACGCCGGCGAGCCGAAGCGCGGGCGAGCGGACGATGCGCTCGATGAACCCGGGAACGTCTTTCTCGAGCACGCCCTGTCGATGGGTGCCGGTTTCAATCTTGACGTGGACGTCGGCCTTCGTGCCCGACGCCGCGGCGATCGACTGGAGTCGGTCGAGTGTCTCGACGTTGTAGACCACCGGCTGCAGCGACCTGGCGACGACGTCCTTCAATTCGTCGAGCGGCACGTACCCCATGACGAGGACCGGAAGCTCGAGACCCGCCTCGCGTAACCGGACTCCCTCCTCGACGTTGTTGACGCACAGCCAATCGGCGGAGGCCTTGGCAGCAATCTGCGCGACCTCGATCATCCCGTGTCCGTAGGCGTTCGACTTCACGACCGCACCGAAGAGCGGCCCGCGGCCGAGACGTCTCTTGAATTCGGCGACGTTGTTGCGGAGAGCGGCGGCGTCGATCTCGACCCAGTTGAGCAAGAGCGCCCCTACCAGAGGGCGTAGGCGCCGTCTCGAATCACGGCGATCCTGCGACCCGAAGGCTCGACGAGCTCCGCGCTCTCGACCGCGATGGGGCTCCCCTTGGCGTAGACGATGTCCTGATGCACGACGTTCTCGGGCGACCGGAAATCCGTGAGCCCGATCTTTCCGCCGAGATGGTCGCTGCGTCCGTACGCCCAGTGGAATCCAGCCTTTTCGTCTTCCAAGACGTTGCCGGTGACCCTCGCATCGTCGTTGCAGCCGAACGCCATCTCGGCCACGTTTCCGCGGACCGGATCCGCTCCGAAGAAGCGCCGGTAGCGCTCCGCGACGGCGCCGTGCCCTTCGACCTCGACGATCCGATTCTTCTCGACTCGGAAGACGACCGTCTGGCCGTCTTCATGGAGCGGGAGCTCCCCGCGTGTGCGCGAGGGGTCGCCCACGATCTCGCCCTCGTATGGAACCTCGAACGTCTCGCCGCTCGGCAGGTTGATCACGGGAACATCGTCGTTTTTGTCCCGGTGGAGGTAGCCGTCGTCGGCCTCCGCGATGCGGTGCCGGAGATCGAAGAGGCAGCGATGGCCGGTCGAGAAGAGCACCTCCGCGTGGTCGGCGTCGCGGAACGCCTCCTTCAGCAGGCGGCAGCGGCGCGCCACCTCGCGGTAGTCGGCCGCGAGGGAGGTTTCCTCCATCCACTTTTGCACGCCGGGCATGCTCGCGGAGCGGAAGACCTCGGCGCCCGGCCGGCGCTTGCACACGTCGCAGAGCGCCGCCGTCATCGAGAACTCCGTCATGGCGAGCACGAGGCTGCAGCGGTCGAGAACGGAGGCGAGCGGAATCGTCTTCGCGTCGGCCTCTCCCTCGACGGGAAAATCAGCCCCGCTCCGGCCCGTCGACGGGAAGCTCACGAGAGGCATGGTCTCGAACCCGATAGTCTTGCCGAGGCGGGCCAAGCCCTCCCGCCAGCTCGCCGCCATCGCCCTCCGCTCGCGCCAGAGATCGTTATCGGGCACGCCGGGCGTCGGCCGGTCCACGACCACGGCGACGCGCTCGCGCGCCTCAGGATCGAAGACGTCCACGAGGAACTTGTCGAGATCGAAGCCCTGGCCCATGAGAACCTCGGGTTGGCGGGAGCAGTCTACAATGGCGCGATCGGAGAGGCTCACGTGGAGACCTGGCTGATCACAGGCGGCGCCGGATTCATCGGATGCAATTTCGTCCGATTGGCCTTGAGCGAGACCGCCGAGCGCGTGGTGATCCTCGACAAGCTGACCTATGCGGGGAGCCTCGACAACCTGAACGGAGTGCTCGGCGACCCGCGCGTGACGTTCATCGAAGGAGACATCGCCGATCCCAAGACCGTCGAGACGATCTTCCGGGACCACACGCCGAAGGCCGTCGTGAACTTCGCGGCGGAAAGTCACGTCGACCGCTCGATCGACGGCCCGCGCAATTTCGTCATCACGAACACGGTCGGGACGTTCGAGCTGCTCGACGCCTCGCGCCGCTTCGTCGCCGATCTCCACGGATCGGCGAAGAGCGCGTTCCGCTTCCTGCAGGTGTCCACGGACGAGGTCTATGGGGCGCTGGGCCCGGCCGGAGCGTTCTTGGAGGAGACGACCTACGCCCCCAACTCCCCGTACGCCGCGTCCAAGGCCGCCGCGGACCATCTGGTGCGCGCCTACCACGTCACCTACGGACTGCCGACGTTGCTCACCAACTGCAGCAACAATTACGGGCCCTACCAGTTTCCCGAGAAGCTCATCCCCCTGACGATACTGAACGCCGTGGAGGGGCGGACCATTCCGGTCTACGGCGACGGCCTGTACGTTCGGGACTGGCTGCACGTGGACGATCACGGGCGCGCGATTCTCGCCGTCCTGGCGCGCGGTCGTCCCGGCCAGAAGTATTGCATCGGCGGCGACGGCGAGATGACGAACCTCGCGCTCGTCGATCGGATCTGCTCTGCGGTCGAAGCGCTGATGCCCGCCGCGACCAACGACGCGATGCGCCGGGCCGGCAAGTCGGCCTACCTCGACCTCAAGGCCCATGTCACCGATCGCGCGGGACATGACCGGAGGTACGCCATCGATGCGTCGAAGACGAAGTCGGAGCTGGGCTGGAAGCCTACGACGGACTTGACGACGGGGCTGCGAGAGACGGTGCATTGGTACCTCGCGCACCGCCCGTGGGCCGAAGCCGTCCAACGGAAGGCGCGCTACGAGCGCGAGCGGCTCGGCCTCGATCTCGGCCGGAGCCGGGCGTGAAGGGGATCGTCCTGGCCGGAGGCGCCGGGACGCGCCTCCATCCGGTGACGCGCGCGGTCAGCAAGCAGCTCCTGCCGATCTACGACAAGCCGATGGTCTACTACCCCCTGTCGGCGCTCATGCTCGCCGGCATCCGGGACGTTCTCATCATCACGACGCCTGAGGATCGTCCCGCGTTCGAGCGGCTCCTCGAGGACGGATCGTGGATCGGCCTCCGGATCGCGTACGCCGAGCAGCCGCGGCCCGAGGGTTTGGCGCAGGCATTCCTGATCGGACGCAAGTTCGTCGGCGGCGACCACGTCGCGTTGGCCCTGGGCGACAACATATTCTACGGGCAGGGGTTCGCCGGCATCCTGCAGCGCGTCGCGGCACGAGCCTCGGGTGCGACCGTGTTCGCCTATCGCGTGCGCGACCCCGAGCGTTACGGCGTCGTCACCTTCGATGGCGCCGGCCGCGCGATTCACATCGAAGAGAAGCCGAAGGCGCCCCGCTCCAACTACGCGGTCACCGGCCTCTACTTCTACGACAACAAGGTGCTCGACATCGCCGCCTCGATGAGGCCGTCCCCTCGCGGCGAGCTCGAGATCACCGACGTCAACTCGGCCTACCTGCAGGGGGGCGAGCTTCACGTCGAGGTGCTCACGCGCGGTTTCGCGTGGCTCGACACCGGAACCCACGATTCCCTCCTCCAGGCGTCGAATTTCATCCAAACCCTTCAGGACCGGCAGGGGCTCCGCGTCGCCTGCCTCGAAGAGATCGCTTTCAAGATGGAGTTCATCGACGGCGACGCTCTCTCCCGGCTGGCGGATCGCATGGGGAAGAGCGGCTACGCCGAGTACCTTCGCCGCGTGCTGGACGAGGATCCCGTCTGAAGCCCCGTGCCCCCACGCTCGCGGCCGTCTTTGTCCTTCTCACGCTCATCTGGGGCACGACGTGGGCCATGATCCGCGTCGGGCTTTCCGGCCTTCCGCCGTTCACGAGCGTGGCTCTGCGCTTCGCCATCGCGACCGTCATCCTGCTCGGCGTCGCAAAGGGCATGAACGTCCGGCTGGGAGCTCAGCCGCACGAGAAGACCCTCTGGCTCGTCAACGGCGCGCTTTTTTTCTCGGTCTCCTACGGGGTCGTCTACTGGAGCGAGCAGTACGTCCCCTCCGGGCTGGCTTCGATCCTGTTCGCTACGTTTCCGCTCCTCGTCACGCTGTTCGCGCACTTCCTGCTCCCGGGCGAGCCCCTCTTTTTCCGCTCGGTCGCGGGCGCTGTCCTCGCGTTCGCGGGGATCGTCGTCATCTTCTCGGAGGACTTGACGAAGATCGGCGGCCCGAAGACCGAGCTCGCCGCGGCGATCTTCTTCCTGTCACCGCTGGTCTCGTCGCTCTCGTCCGTGTTCGTCAAGAAGTGGGGGGCGAACATCCATCCGGTCTCGCTCGCCGCGATGCCGATGGGGGTGGCCGCACTGTTGATGGGCGCCGCGGCCTGCATCTTCGAGCGGGGTCGAACGATCGTGTGGTCGAGGATCGCCGTCGTGTCGCTCGTCTACCTCGCGCTGTTCGGATCCGTGGTCACATTCACCCTGTACTACTGGCTCCTGCGCCATGTCCGAGCCAGCCGCGTCGCGCTGATGGCGTACGCAACGCCCGTCATCGCCGTCGCGACCGGTGTGATCTTCCTCCACGAGCCGCTGACCTCGCGATTCGTGCTGGGTGGATTGATGGTGATCGCCGGCGTCGCCTTCTCCGCGAAGGCGCGTCCCTAGCCGCCTACTGGGGCTCCTCGGGCCCCGGCACGACCGGCCGGTCGTGCTCTCCCCGGACGAGGCGTAGCTTGCCCGAGGTCGAGGCGGACGTCCGCTCCCGCGGGCCCCGAAGGCGGGCGAGATGCTCCTGGAAGACTTCTCCCAGCTCGGCGATGTTCGCGTGCAGCCGCACCAGGGACTCGCGCGCCTCTTCGATCCGCTCCCGGATCGTCGCGTGCCGGCGGAACGCTTCGCTCAAGGCGTCGGCGTACGGCTCGGAGCTGTCCTCGAGGTCGATGCCGCGGCCCAGGAAGAGCGCGCGCACCTTCTCGACGAAGGATGCCGAGGCGCCGGTCTCCGCGGCGAGCTTCACGATCGACTCCTCGAGCGTGACCTTGCGCGATCTCATGGCGTCCCGCACCGTTCTCCCCGCGACTCTCTTGATGTACGGCGAATCAAATCGGCGTCAAGGCCGGGAAGGCTCCGCCGACGTCCCCCACATCCGGAAAAAACCGCCATGCGCTTCAACGCCGCCGCGAAGGTGCGCCTCCGGGCCTCGGGGGAGCTTACTTTGCATTGCAAAGTAGTTTGTGCTATGCTCAGGAGGCCTGCTTCTTCCTGGAGGACCCGCCATGATCGCCAGCCGTTTCCCCCTGCACGTTCTCCTCTCCGCCTCGATCGTCCTCGCGAGCTTCGCGTGCTTTTTCGGAGGGCCCGACACTCCGCTCGGCCGCGCCGCCAGCGCGGGCGACACCGGCACGATGACCGCCCTTCTGGACCAGGGCGCCGATCCCAACGCCCCCGGCGCGCACGGCATCACGCCGCTCGCCACCGCCGCGAGGACGGGACGCCTCGAGGCGATCGAGCTCCTCTTGGCTCACGGCGCCGATCCCCACAAGGGAAGCGGGGTGAACGGCTGGACGCCGCTTCTCCACGCGCTGCACAAGAATCAATCTGCCGCCGCTCTGCGGCTGATGGCCACGTGCACCGCCCCGTCCACGGAGCTGGACGACGGTCTGTACATGGCCGCTGGCTACGCCCAGGCCGGGTTGGTGGCGGCGCTCCTGAAGCAGGGCGCCAACCCGCGGAAGGACTTCGGCAACGGCGCGAATGCTCTCTCGAACGCCGTCGCCGGCGCCTTCGACATCGACTTCACCTACAGGGGCTGCGCCGAGCACACGGAGACGGTGCGCGCCCTTCTCACGAGCCCGGACCTCGCGCTCACGGGAGAGGCGGGAGCGGCCGCCCGGCGTTCCGCCGAGAAGCGCGGCTGCACGGAGATGCTCGCGCTTCTCCGGTAGCGAGGCGGCTACTTCACGTAGGGAAATGCGCGGCCGAGCTTCCGCGCGATCCGGTCGGTCACCCAGTGGGCGTCCCACCACTCGACCGGGCTCACGGGAAGGCCCTGCAGGAGAATCGCGAAGTGCAGGTGGTCCCCTCCCGCGAGGCCCGTGTCGCCGGTGCGGCCGAGGATTTGGCCCCGTTCCACCCTCTGGCCTTCCTTGACGTCGATCGCCGACAGATGGCCGTAGAGGGACATCAAGCCGTAGCCATGATCGATGACCACCGCATTGCCGTAGATCCCGAAGAACTTGGCCAGGATGACGACCCCGTCGTTCGCCGCGGGGACGGGCGCGCGCGCCACCCCCGCCATGTCGAGGCCGAGGTGATCCTGCTGATCGACCGCGTGCCCGCGGTAGGTGTAGCTCCGGCGGTCGGCGAAGCTGGCCATGACCTTCGTCGAGCCCATCGGCTGGAACGTGCGCGTCCAGAGGAAGCGAGGCTGCGAGCTCGCGGCCAGAGCGGCGAGCTGCGCGTTGTCGCTCTTTCGAAGATCGCGATTGATCTGGAGATAGTTCTGGAGCAAATCGCCCTTGTCGGTCAGCTCCGGCGTCTGCGAGAGGATGGGCGGCACGACCTTGGCGAGGAACTTGTCGTCGAGCGGGATCGTGTCCCGGCGCAGCGGCCGCGGCGTGAACTTGTCGATCATCGATGCCGACGAAGCGTTGCCGACGTCGTCCTCGGCGATCAGCCTCACCTGAGAGGCATCGCTCAGATCGTACGGGACGGCGAAGAGCGCGAATCGGTCGTGAGGATCGCCGCCCGTCAGCGGAAAACCGGGGAAGAACCACAAACCCGCCTTGACCCCGTCCCGCACGGAAGATTCGCCGACCCGATAGACGACCGCTTCGGATCCCCCTTGCGTCACGTAGGTGAACGACGACAGAACCGCGAGCGACGGCGGAGTCAACCGGACGGGAAGAGTGACCTCTTTGACGATGGGCTCTGGATGCCGGAGCCAGCTCGACGCCCGCGTCGCCGTGACGCGGATCGTCGCGGGAGCCTGCTTGAGGTTTTTCTGGACGTCGCGGCCGACTTCGAAGCGAAACGTGTCGCTGTTCGTCCCCCGGCCCCAGAACGACCAGGCATCGGCCGGGGCGTACGACTTCGAGATGAGCGTTTCGACGCGGCTCTCTTGGACGAACTCGATCTTGACGCCGGCGAGGCCCCGCCGAGGCTCGGAGGCCATGACCTCGATTTTCGTGCGAGCGCCGATCGCCTTGGCCCGCGGCGTGATCGTGACGTCGGGCACACCGCCGGTCCGGAGCGCGCCGCGAAGCCCGAAGACGAGGGCGGCGGCGAGAACGACCACGAGCAGGACCTTGGGCATCGGGCCGCTGCCCGAGGAGCGCCGTCCGTAGCGATCTCGTCGGCTCATCGCCGGGACTCAACGTCGTCGAGAATCGATGCGATCATGGGCACGTAGAACCTCCAGTAGAACGCGGTTTCCGACGGCGCCAGCTTGAACCTCTCGACCAGCTGACGAAAGCCGGGATAACCGATCAACGGCACCGGACGCGTGTCCATCGGATTGTCGGCGAAATCGCCGGCGAAGTACCACGCCGCGCCGCCGGACGGCGGGGTACGGCGCGTCACCGCTGGAAAGCGCGCCGGCAGGCCTCGGGTCTTCAAACGCTCCCGTCCGGCGTCCGTGAGGTGCCATTCGAAGGATGCCAGGCGCTTCGCAGCGGGGGTGGCCGTCACGACATCGAACCAGTAGGGGTACGGGACGCCGTCGGACGCCTCCTCGAGGTCTCGATCGACCGGCCGCTCGCGCTCGATGGTCAGCCCGATCGCCTCGGCTTCGAATCCGACGCGAAGGACCTCGCAGTGTTCGTCCTCCTGCATGAGCACGTACCCCGGCCCCGTGAACGACCAGGTTCTCTTCCACTCGCGCTCATAGTCGGTCCGCATCCACTGAGGGACTTCGGCGTTGTTCTCGAGGCGAGCGAAGTAGCGGCCGATCCAGTGCGTCCAATGGACGCCCAGCGCGGCTTCGAGCGTCGACCGGGCTCTCTCGCCGGTGGGGCTTCCTAGCGTGTTGAATTCGGCGACGAGCGTCTTCCGGGAGGCGAGCGCGCCGGCGGCGGCTTCGGATTCGGCGAGGGTCAGGCCGCCGTAGATCCCGGGGCTCCGCTCGAGGGCCGCCTCCATCCGTTCCCGGCTCTTCAAGTCGTCACGATAGACGCCGTAGGTGTCGGCGAGATACACGAGCGCAGAGTGCGTGACGTCCGAGGCCGTGAGATCGCGTGTCCGCTCCGGCGGACCGCCCGGGACAGGAGGCGGATACGCGCCCAGGTAGTCGCGCTCGAGCGCGTAATGTGTCCCGTCGGTCTTGACGACGTTCAAGTGCTCGAGGAGCCAGTACAGCGAGCGATGCTCGAGCCAATTGCGGAACGGAACGGTCTTGTCCAGCACGCAGACGTCGATGCGCCGCGCTGGGCGCGCCACGTAGCAAGCCCAGGGCACGAGGAAGGCCAGGGCCGTCACGAGGATCGGTCCGAGCCATCGGAGCGAATTCATCTCGACAGCGAAGGCTCGGCCACGAGAGCCGCGATGCGGGCGAGCGCAGCGTGCAGGGCCGGCCGCTCGGCTTCGACGAGCGTGACGTGCCCCAGCTTGCGCCCCGGCCTCACCGGCTTTCCGTAAAGATGGAGGTGCGCGCCGTCGATCCCGAGCACCATCGCCGGGTCGGGCGTCTCGCCAATGAGATTGACCATCGCGGAAACGCCGATCGCTTCGGTGCCGCCCAACGGGAGTCCCAGCACCGCGCGCAGGTGGTTCTCGAACTGGCTCGTCTTCGCGCCTTCGATCGTCCAGTGCCCCGAGTTGTGCACGCGCGGCGCCATCTCGTTCGCGAGCAGCCGTCCCTGATGCTGGAACATCTCGATGGCGAGGACGCCGACGTAGTCGAGAGCCTCGAGCGTCTTTGCGGCGATCGAGGCGGCCTCTTCGCCGAGCGCTCCGCCCGCGCGCAGCGCCGGGGCGGTCGAGAGGCGCAGCATTCCTTCCCGGTGGACGTTTTCGACGAGCGGCCAGGATGCGGTCTCGCCGGTCCGGCTGCGCACGGCCAGAATCGACAGCTCGCGCTCGAAGGGGATGAACCCTTCGAGCACCAGCGGGCGGCCTCCGATCGCGGCGAAGGCCGGATCGAGGTCGTCGCGGTGCCGGAGAGTTTTCTGGCCCTTGCCGTCGTACCCTTCGGTGCGGGTCTTGAGAACGGCTGGGAGACCGATGGCGTCGACCGCGCGGTCGAGGTCGTCCCGCGTGTCGACGGGAGCAAACGGCGCGGTTTCGATCCCGAGATCCTTGAACAGGTTCTTCTCCTTCATCCGGTCCTGCGCGACGTCGAGCGCGCGCGGGGGCGGGAAGACGGGTACGTGAGCGGCGAGCCGCTCGGCGGCGGCGACCGGGACGTTCTCGAACTCGTACGTCACGAGATCGACGGCATCGGCGAACGCGTCCAGGGCGGCGCCGTCGGTCCAGCGCGCGACGGTGAGATCGCCCAAGTGCCCGGCGGGGGCATCGGCGTTCTCATCGAGGAACGCGAAGCGGAGCCCGAGCGGATACCCCGCCAAGGCCAGCATCCGTCCGAGCTGGCCCGCTCCCAACACACCGATGACCGTCATGATTTCGGAATCGCTTCCGAGCTCGTTCGCGGATCGGGCGAGCCCAGCACCCCTTCGGTTTGAGCGACGCGGTACTTCTTCAGCGCCGCGCGGATCTCGGGGTGCTTGACGCCCAGGATCGCCGCCGCGAGGAGGGCCGCGTTCGTGGCGCCCGCTTTGCCGATCGCGAGCGTTCCCACCGGCACGCCCGCAGGCATCTGAACGATCGACAGGAGCGAATCCATGCCCTTGAGCGCCTTGGTCTCCACCGGAACTCCGAGCACGGGAAGGGCGGTCTTCGAGGCCGTCATTCCCGGCAGGTGTGCGGAGCCACCGGCACCGGCGATGAGAACCTCGAGGCCGCGCGACTCGGCGGTCGATGCGTACTCGAACAGGAGATCGGGGGTGCGATGCGCGGAGACGACGCGAATCTCGTGGGGAATTCCGAGCTGGTCCAGAGTCTGCGCGGCGGACTCGAGCGTTTCCCAGTCGGAGCGCGAGCCCATGATCAGGCCGACCAGCGGATGCATGCGCGGATTATAGGAGGACCGCTATCTCATTTCGAGCACCGCGGCACCGAACGACTCCCCCGCCTCTCGATAGATCTCCGGCTCGCGTCCCTCGTAGCGCGGGGACAGGTGAAACACGGCAAGCCGCCGGGCGCCCGCGCGGCGCGCGAGCTCGCCGGCCTGACGCGCGGTGAGATGGTTCCTCTCCGCAGCGAGATCCCGATCGGCATCGAGAAAGGCGGCCTCGCAGAGCAGCAGATCGGCTTCGCGCGCGAGCTCGACCGCACGAGCGAGATTGGCCTCGGTGGCGGCGAAGTCGGTGAGGTAGGCGATGCTTTGCCCGGGACCTTGCACGATCAGGTCGGGCGCGAGATCGCCCAAGCGCTCCGTCGCCAGGGTGCCGTCCGCACGCGCGACCTCGATCGGGGCATCGCCCGCCGCTCCCCGGCGCATCGCATCCTTCAGCTCCATGAGCCATGCGCCCGGGACGAGCCCGCGGCGAAGCAGGCGGTCCTTGTTGACGGCGAGGTGTCGCGCCTCGCGAACGGCGACGCCCAGGACCGGTATCCCGTGGTCGAGGGTGGCGACGTCGATGCGAAAGGAGCGCTCGGCGTGGACGGTCCCCGCGAACGGCCGGTCCGGAAGCTCGACCGGTCGCATGCCGGAGGCCGCCGAGTACTCCTCGCATCGGAGAATGCCTCCACCCGCCTCCTGGATGCGCAGGTGGATCGGGTAGGATTCGATCAAGTTCCACGCGTAGGCCCCGATCCGCCCGCGAACGCTCTCGAGAAAGCCCGGCGGCCCGGTGACGGCGAGGGGTTCCTCGCGGCGGAGCGCGACCCGGAGGAGTTGATCGAAGCCCACGAAGTGGTCCATGTGCGTGTGGGTGACGACCGCGTGCGCGACGCGTAACAGCCTTCGCGACGGGAGATGCGCAATCGACGGGAGATCGAGGAGCAGAGCGCATCCCTCGTCAGGAAGATCGATCCACGCCCCCGGGTCGCCGGTCGGCGGATGCAGTCGCGTCGGGTGAAAGAGCGTCCTCATCGGTCGAGGCGAAGAGCGAGTGGGACTTCGGAGGACCGGTTCTCGCTCGCCGCGTCGAGCTCGATCGCCGACGCGAGCGCTCGGCCGCACGGTCGCGAGAGCGCGATCTTCAGGATCAGGTCGAGGAAGGCGCCCGCCGCGCCCACGGAGGCCAGACGAAGCGACGTCGACGTATCGACCCGCCAGCCCCAGAGCCGCAATAACGGCTCCGCCGCCGCGGCGCCGATCAGCACGTACGCGCCGACGCGGACGATGCTCCAGATGTTCCACGCAAGAAGGAGCACGGTTCCGGTCCGCTTGGCGGCTCTCAGGAGCGTCGCGACGTAGGCGTTCATCTCGTTGAGCAGCGCCGCCCCCAGGGCGATCGAGGCGAGGTTCGCGGTGGCGACCGCCGCGGCGGTATACCAGATCAGCTCTCGAAGGTGTTGTCCGGCGGTCGCCAGCGGTCGAATCTCCGGGCCCCGCCCGGTCACGAGCCACGCCAGCATCGATTCGCGGTAGGCGGCCGCGCGGAAGACGCGCTCGTCCGTCTTCAAAGGCTGTCCGGTGAAAACATAGACCGAGGCCAGGGTGGTCCCGAGCGCCCACGCCCCCACCGAGGCGGCCGCCCAAGGCTCGCCGACGATCGCCCGGGTCACGAGGAACGCGACCCAGCCCAGCACCCCTTGAACGAGCGGGAGCGCGGGCTTGCTTCCGAATCGCCAACCGACGCGAAATCCGGCGATTCCGCACAAGAACGCGAAGACGAGAAAGTAAGGAGGGGTCAGAGCCCATGAGGCGGGCATACGGGATTCTCCCACGGCTCGGGAGGGGCGCTCACTTGCTGTTTCGGATGGCCGCCGGTATGTTGATCGTCGACTTTCCATGAGAAAACCACCGCGGTCTCTCACCTTTCTTCTTGCGCTCTTGGCGCTTGTCCCGGTTCTTTCCGCCGGACGTCCGGCCTGCTGCTTCGCGGTCAAGCAGGCCGCCCGCGCGTGCTGCGCCGCCATGGCAGCGTCGATGCCGTCCGCTCCGAACGGGTGCTGCAAGGTGCCGGCGACACCCAAGCCGGAATCGAAAGTGAGCGACGGTGCGCCGGTCGCGTTGGCGACGCCCGCGATCGATCCCGTCGGTCCGGCGATCGCTTCCAGCACTCTCCCCGCCTCGGCCGCGATCCGCATCGCTCGGCGCGCGCATCACGCGGAGACGCCCGACGACACGCCGCCCGACCTCCTCGACCGCCTTCACGTCCTCCTGATCTGAACACTCCTCGATCTCGCTCGTGACGCGCGGGGCGTGGTGCGCTCGCGCGCCCACTCGACGTTCGTGCGCGCGTGCCCGGTCACGCGCCGGAGTGTTCGACGATGAGACGTGCCGTCATGTTCCTGTCCCTCGCCGCCCTTTGCGGAAGCGCCGGGCGCGCACGCGCCGGGGATCGCTCGCCGCTCGATCTCGCCGCCCTTCTCGACGAGGCCGCGCGCGGGAGCCCGGAGCTTGTCGAGCTCAATGCGCGCGCGGAATCGGCCGCTACGGTGCCGCTCCAGCGTGAGGCGCTTCCGGACCCGAAGCTGTCGGTGGCCTATACCAACGACGGCGTGACGAGCTTCACGCTCGGAGATTCGGAGTTCACCAATCTTACGCTTGGATGGGAGCAGGAGGTCCCGCAGCGCAGCGTTCGCGCCCGGGCTGCGGCCGTCGCGCAGGCCGAAGCGGAAACGGCGGAGGCTTCTCGATCCGCGGCCGCCGCCCGGCTACGGGCGCGTGTCATCGCCGTGTACGTGGAGCTGTGGCGGCTCGATCGGCTCCGGACGCTCCTCGACGAAAGGCGCACGCTCCTCGCGTCGGGGGCCGCCGCGGCACAGGCGCGCTACGAATCTGGAGAGGGGATCCAGGAAGGGCTGATCCGCGGCCAAGCCGAGGTCCGTCGCCTTGATCTCGAGATCGCGCTTTTCCGCTCCGACCGGCGCCAGGCCGAAATCACGCTCGGTGCGGCGCTGGGCCGCACGGCGGCCTCCGAGTTCGGCCCGGCCGACGTGCTTCCGGACGTCGCAGAGCCGATCGACGAGGAGGCGATGGCCGCGGCAGCGACGGCGGCCTCACCCGAGGTGCTCGAGAGTCGGTCGAGCGAGCGCACGGCGGAGGCCCGGCTCGCCGACGCGCGCGCTCAGACTGTGCCTGAATTCTCCTGGCTGGCTGCTTACCAGTACCGCGGCGGCTTGGATCCCATGGTCACGGGAGGATTCTCCATCCGCCTTCCCGTCTGGAAGGACCGGAAGCAGGCGCGTGCGGTCGCCGGGGCCGAGCTGACGGTTGCGGCCGCCGCCTCGGAGCGCGCGCGCTTCGAGATTCTCGCGGGTGCGCGGGCGCGCGCGTTGGCGGCCGAGGTGGGCTCGATCGACGAACGCTTGGCCTTGTATCGCGACGCGCTCGTCCCGCAAGCGGCTGCGGCCTTCGCCTCGGCGAACGCGGCATTCGCATCGGGCCGAGCCGAGCTTCCCCTCGTCTTGGACGACCTCGATCGCTGGATCGAGGCTCGAAGGGACGAGTTGGCGCTGCGGGCGCAGCGCATCGGCAGGGTTGCCTCGCTCGAGGAAATCACCGGGAGGACGCTTCTTGCTGTGCCCGGCAACGGGAGGACGCCATGAAGAAATCGATCGTCGCCGCGGTCGCCATCGTGATCGCGGTTTCCGCCGGGCTCGTCTTGGGCTACCGGGCTGGTCGCTCGCGTGGTCAAGCCCTCTCGGCGGCTGCGGCCTCCCCCGCCCGCCGCGGATCGCTCTACCACTGCCCCATGCACCCGCAGATCGTGTCGGACAAGCCGGGGAAGTGTCCGATCTGCCAGATGACGCTCGTGCTCAGCCTCGATGAGCCGCCGGCCGCGGCTGCGGCCGAGCCGGTCGAGGGTCTGTCCACGGTCGTCCTGTCGGCGCGCAAGCGGCAGCTCGTCGGCGCGCGCACCGTTCGCGCGGAGGTCTCACCGTTCATGAGGACGGTGCACGCGGTCGGGCTCGTCGCCCTCGACGAGCGCCGCATGCAGCACGTTCACACGAAGATCCAGGGTTGGATCGAACACCTGCACGCCGGGGCGGTCGGGGAGACGGTTCACCGCGGCGATCCGCTGTTGACGATCTACTCTCCCGAGCTGCTCGCCAGCCAACGCGAGTACCTCGTGGCGCTCGATCAGCAATCTCGCGTCGCGGCATCGGGAGCGGAGATCGCGGCCGACGCCGGGCGCCTCGTCGAAGCGGCGCACCGCAGACTCCTCCTTCAAGACATGACGGAAGAGCAGATCGCTCGGCTCGCGGCCACGCGCGAGGCCCAGAAGGTGGTCACTCTGTACTCGCCGATCTCCGGCACCATCACGGCGCGAAACGTCAGCCACGGCGAGCGGATCGAATCGGCGACCAGCCTCCTGGACATCGCCGACCTCGAGCACGTCTGGGTGCTCGCCGACGTCTACGAGTCGGAGCTGCCTTTCGTCCGCGAGGGTCAGGAGGCGTCGATCGCGCTCGCCTACCTTCCGGGGCGGGCCATCACGGGTCGCGTATCGCTCGTGTCGCCGCTCCTTGACCCGGTGACCCGCACCGTCAAGGTCCGCATCGAGCTCGAGAACCCCGATCTGGCGCTCCGGCCGGGCATGTTCGCCGGCGTCGATCTGCGCGCCGATCTCGGCCGGCGGTTGTCCGTCCCCAAGGACGCCGTGCTGCGCTCCGGGGCGCGAAACGTCGTGTTCGTGAACCGCTCGGAGGGAGTGTTCGAGCCGCGCGAGGTGGAGCTGGGTCTGGAGCTTCCCGATCGATGGGAGGTCCGGAGCGGCCTCTCCGCGGGCGACGCGGTGCTCGCGTCCGCCAACTTCTTCGTCGACGCGGATTCCAAGCTCAAGGCGGCTCTTGCGGAGGCCCGGCCGTGACCGAGCGGCTCATCGCCTGGTCGGCGCGGAACAGGCTGTTCGTCCTGCTCGTCACCGCCGCAACCGTCGCGATCGCGGTCGAAGCGCTTTATCGCGTGCCGCTCGATGCGATCCCCGACCTGTCGGACACGCAGGTCATCGTCTACTCGCGGTGGGATCGGTCCCCGGAGCTCATCGAAGACCAGGTGACCTACCCGATCACGTCGTCCCTCCTCGGAACCCCGAAGGTCAAGGCCATTCGTGGATTCTCCGATTTCGGCTACTCGTTCGTCTACGTGATCTTCGAGGACGGCACCGATCCTTACTGGGCGCGCAGCCGCGTCGTCGAGTATTTGAGCAAGATCCTGTCGCAGCTTCCCGAAGGCGTGCGGACCGAGATCGGCCCCGACGCGACGGGCGTCGGCTGGGTCTATCAATACGCCCTCGTCGACCGCACGGGATCGCACGACCTCGCCGAGCTGCGGTCGTTCCAGGACTGGTATCTGCGCACATGGCTCCAATCGGTGCCCGGCGTCGCCGAAGTCGCATCGATCGGGGGATTTAAAAAGCAGTACCAGGTTCAGGTCGATCCGCTTCGCCTTCTCGCCTACGGCATTCCCCTCGAGCGGGTGCTGGCCGCCGTCCGTGACGGAAACTCGGAGAGCGGCGGAGGGCTCGTGGAGGCCGGCGGCGCGGAGTACATGGTGCGCGCCCGCGGCTACGCTCGCTCGGTCCCCGATCTCGAGTCGATCGTCGTCGGAGCCAGCGCGGGCGGGACGCCGGTCCTGCTGCGGGACCTCGGCACAGTGACCACGGGACCGGCCCTGAGACGCGGGATCGCCGAGCTCGACGGCACGGGCGGAGCGGTCGGGGGCATCGTCGTGATGCGGAGCGGCGAGAACGCGCTCGCGGTGATCGATCGCATCAAGGCCAAGCTCGCGGAGGTCGCGGGCTCGCTTCCCCGAGGGGTCGAGATCGTCCCCACGTACGATCGCTCGGGTCTCATCCGGGAGTCGATCGCGAATCTGCGGGACGAGCTGATCGCGGCTCTCGTCATCGTCAGCCTGGTCATTCTTCTGTTTCTCTGGCACGTCCCCTCGGCCATCGTTCCGATCGTGACGATCCCGGTCGCGGTCTTGCTGTCGTTCGTGCCGATGACGCTCTTGGGCGTCACGTCGAACATCATGTCGATCGCGGGGATCGCCATCTCGATCGGGGTTCTGGTCGACGGCGCGATCGTCGAGGTCGAGAACGCCTACAAGAAGCTCGAGCTGTGGCACCACGGCGGCCGCGTCGGTGATTTCCACGAGGTGCGTCTCGCCGCGCTCCAGGAAGTCGCCCCCGCCGTGTTCTTCTCGCTCTTGGTCATCGCGGTCGCGTTCCTGCCTATCTTCACGCTCGTCGATCAGGAGGGGCGCCTCTTCCGACCCCTGGCCTACACCAAGACTCTCGCGATGGGGATCGCCGCGCTCCTCGCGCTGACGCTCGACCCCGCGCTGAGGATGCTGTTCACGCGCATGGATCCATGGACGTTCCGGCCGCGGCCGCTCGCCCGCCTCTGGACCGCGGTCACGGTCGGGACCTACTTCCGTGAAGAGAAGCACCCCGTCAGCCGTCTCTTGTTCGCCGTCTACGAGCCCGTCTGCCGCGCGGTGCTGCGCAGGAAAAAGACCACGATCGCGCTCGCCTTCCTCGTCGTGGCGAGCACCGTGCCGGTCTATCTCCGGCTGGGGCGCGAATTCATCCCGCCGCTCGACGAGGGAACGCTTCTCTACATGCCGATCACGCTTCCCGGGGTCTCCGTCACCGAGATGGACAAGCTCCTGCGGACGATGGACGCGCTCCTCGCGGACACACCCGAGGTCGTCCGTGTGTTCGGCAAGGCCGGGCGAGCCGAAACGTCGACCGATCCGGCACCGCTCTCCATGGTCGAGACGACGGTCCTCCTCAAGCCGCGCTCCGCATGGCGGCCAGGGATGACCCGGGAAAAGCTCGAAGCCGAGCTCCACGACAAGCTCCAGTTTCCAGGGGTCACGAACGCCTTCGTCATGCCGATTCGCAACCGGATCGACATGCTCGCGACGGGGATCCGGACGCCGGTCGGCGTCAAGGTGTTCGGCCCGGACCTCAAGGTCATCGAACGAATCGGCGCGGAGATCGAGCTGGCGGTACGGGACATCCGCGGCACGCGAAGCGTCTTCGCCGAGCGCACGGCTGGCGGCTATTTCCTCGACGTCGATCTCGACCGGATGGCGCTGGCCCGCTACGGGATCTCGGTGAAGCAGGCCGAGAGCGTCGTCGCGGCGGCGATCGGCGGCGAGCCGCAAACGACGACGATCGAAGGACGGGAGCGGTACGGCGTGGCGGTCCGCTATCCGCGCGAGCTGCGCGACGATCCGGCCCAGCTCGCCCGTGTGCTGGTCACGACGTCGACCGGCGCGCAGGTGCCTCTCTCCCAAATCGCGAAGATCGAGCGGCGGGAAGGGGCGTCGATGATTCGCGACGAGAATGGGCTGCTGGCGGGCTACGTGTTCATCGACGTCGCGGGTCGCGACATCGGGTCGTGGGTCGAGGAGGCCAAGCGCGCCGTGGCTGCGCGGACGGCGCTCCCCTCGGGTTACGCCCTCTCGTGGAGCGGGCAGTACGAGAACATGCTCCGCGTGAAGGAGCGATTGAGGACGATCGTTCCGGTCACGTTCTTCCTGATCGTCGTGCTCCTCTACTTGAACACGAAATCCGCCGCCAAGACGGCGATCGTACTCCTGGCGGTGCCGTTCTCAGCGGTCGGGGCGGTCTGGCTGCTCTACGCCTTGGGGTACAACGTCTCGATCGCCACCTGGGTCGGCCTGATCGCGTTGATGGGACTGGATGCCGAGACCGGCGTGTTCATGCTGCTATTTCTCGATCTGGCGTGGGAGGCGCAGGTGAAGGCCGGGGCCATGAAGACCAAGGCCGACGCGGTCGAGGCGATCGTCCACGGGGCCGTCAAGCGCGTGCGTCCCAAGCTGATGACCGTGACCGCGGCGTTCTTGGGGCTTCTTCCGATCATGCTCTCGCAGGGCACGGGGGCGGACATGATGAAGCGCGTGGCGGCCCCCATGATCGGCGGCTTGGCGACGTCGTTTCTCCTCGAGCTCCTGGTTTATCCGGCGGCTTACGGGCTCCTCAAGGAGCGCTCGCTTGCGCCTTCCTCCGAATAGTGTTTGTATCGTCCCGTTCAGCTCTCGAAGGAGGCTCCGATGAAGGTGCGCGCGATGTTGGCGGTTCTGGCTGTGGGAATACTGGCGTGCTCGATCGCGGTCGCGGCGGAAGGCAAGGCCGCCGAGAAGCCGGCGGCGAAGGCGACCGCCGTGCAGGGCGAAGTGCTCGACCTGGCCTGTTACATGGGGCACGGCGCGAAGGGTGAGGGGCACGCGGGATGCGCGGCGAAGTGCCTGAAGAGCGGCCAGCCCATGGGGCTTCTCGGGACGGACGGCACGGTCTACTTGCTGATGGCCGACCACACGGATTCATCCGGGTTCGAGAAGGCGAAAGACCTCGCCGGCAAGAAGGTCGAGGTCACGGGCGAGGTCTCGACCCAGGGGACGATGAAGGGGATCACGGTCTCCGGCGTGAAGGCGCTCTAGCGGGCTACTTCCCGTTCGCGGCCCGCTCCGCCGCTTCGTGCTCCTTCATGTGCTCGCCAATCCAGCGCGCCATCACGTCGGCGGGCATCGGGGCGAGCGTGAGACGGATCTCGCGGTCGGCCCCCTCGCGCTTGATCATGTAGACGACCGACTGCCCGGGCTTCCATCCTTGTCGCGCTTTCGTGAGCGCGGCTTCGTTCTGCTCGGCGATGCGAACGCCGTTCAGAGCGTAGATCAAGTCGCCCGGTTGGAGGCCCGCCTTTTCCGCGGGGCTTCCCTCGATGACCTTGTTCACCTTGTAGCCGCCGTTGGCGACGACGGAGTCGTCGTACTCGATGCCGACCCAACCCGTGGTCTTCAAGGTCTTCGACATCCGATCGATGCACTCTTGCACCGGCATCGTGCATTTCTTGTAGCTCTCGCCAGCCGCGACGGGAGGGACGGCCAACGCGCCGTACACGAGGAGAGCCCCAAGGCATCGACCGAGCATCCGGATCTCCTTCAGAGGTTCGGGGACATCGTACGGCCGGAGAGCCTCCTTGTCCCTTCCCGCCCGGTAAAAAGATGTCTGATTTGTCAACGCGTTGTAAAGAGTGCGAAACACCCTGTAATCTCGGGCGATGGGAATCGGCGCGTTCCTCAAACGGCACTCGCTGATCGCGGGGCTCGTCGCCGTCGTGGTTCCGCTGTCGATCCTGCTCGTCGTCCAGTTCGTGTGGCTCCTGCGCTTGGAGAAGGCGCAAGCGATCGCCCATGCCGCGGCGCTCGACAGCTTTCTGGGGGCTGTGGCGACGAAAGTCGAGTACTTCTACCGTGAAGCTGCCGAGCGAAGCCTGAACCTTCCGGCGACGCTGTTCACGCAGAAGCAGAGCGACAAGGTCGCGTACTACTGGAAGCAGCGGCCGGTCAAAGGGGCGAAGCGGCTCTTCATCGTCGATCTCACTCACGCCGAGTTCGGCAACTTTCTCGCGTTCGATCCGGAGACGGCCAAGCTCTACACCCCGGCCGCCTCCGACGAGTCGCTCGCGATGGTGCTCGCGGCGAACCCGCTCCACATGTTGAACATGCGCCAGCGCGGCATGGAATCTGCGGCGCTGACGGTGGACGAGCGGAACCCGGATTATCGAATCATCCTGAATCCGATCCTGGACGACGGCGGTCATATCGTGGGACTGGCCGGCATGATCCTCGACGAGGAGTTTTTCCGGAAAACCCTCCTCCCGTCGATGATCGGCACGATCCTCTCGAAGTACCTGCCGGCCGCTCCCGACGGCGAGCTGGCCGTCACGGTGAAGGACGGCACGGGAAACGTCGCGGTCGCGGTCGGCGATGCACAAGGGCGGGGCGTCTCGGCGAAATCCCGCCTGGGGTTCGTCTTCACCGACTGGGAGATGGCGCTCTACAACCCTCGCGCCACCCCTCGTCAATGGGCCCGGGCGGGGTTCGTGTTCAATGCCTCGCTCGCGGCTCTGCTGGCTCTGGCGCTGATAGGCGGCGTGTCGCTGGCTCTCCGCGCGGCGGATCGCGCGGTGAAATTGTCCCGTATGAAATCGGATTTCGTCTCGAACGTCTCTCACGAGCTGCGCACGCCGGTGGCCTCGATCCGGGTGTTTGGCGAGCTGTTGCGGATGGGCCGGGCGCAAGATCCCGACAAGGTCCGGGAGTACGGCGAGCACATCGAGGGCGAAAGCCGGCGGCTGACCCGGCTGATCGACAACATCCTCGATTTTTCGCGCATCGAATCGGGGCGCAAGGAATACCGGTTCGAGTCGGGCGACGTCACGGAGGTCGTCGATGCCGTGATCCGCTCGTACGAGATGCGTCTGGCGGCCCAGGGGATCTCGATCGCCGTCGACGTCAACGGCGCGCCGCTGCCGCGGATCACCATGGACACCGATGCGATCGCGCAGGCGTTCCAAAACCTGCTCGACAACGCGGTCAAGTACTCCGGAGGATCCAAGGAAGTCCGGGTGACGATCTCCGCCGAGAACGGGAGAGTCGCCGTGGCCGTTCGCGATCGCGGCATCGGCATCCCGCACGACGAGCAGCGCAAGATCTTCGAGCGGTTCCACCGCGTCGGGACCGGGCTCGTCCATGACGTCAAGGGGAGCGGGCTGGGGCTTTCGATCGTGCATCACATCGTCGACGCGCACGGCGGAAACGTGTCGGTCGAGAGCGAGCCGGGCCAGGGAAGCACCTTCACCATCCGGCTCCCGATTCCCGGAGGCGCGGCCTGATGCCGAAGGTGGTCATCGTGGAAGACGACCCCGCCATGGCGGCGGCGCTGACCGATGGGTTCGCTTACGAGGGGTACGAGATCGCGGTCGCGAAGGACGGCGAGTCGGGCTTGAAGCTCGCCCGGGAAGCCTCGCCCGACGTCGTCATCCTCGACGTCATGCTGCCGAGAATGAGCGGTCTCGACGTCTGTAAGCGCCTTCGCTCCGAGGGGAGCGTCCTCCCGATCATCATGCTGACGGCACGCGGGCAGGAGATCGACAAGGTGTTGGGGCTGAAGCTCGGAGCCGACGACTACGTGACGAAGCCGTTCGGGTTCATGGAGCTGATGGCGCGCGTCGAGGCGCTCCTGCGGCGGACTTCCGGAGGGGTGAGACGGGCCGACTCGTACGGTTTCGGCGACGTCGTCGTCGACTTCAACCGGGCCGAGGTGAAAAAGCGGGGAGCGCCGGTCGAGATGACCGCGCGCGAGCTGAAATTGCTTCAGTTCTTCATCGCGCACCGCGGGGAGGTCGTCCCGCGCGAGCGACTCCTCGACCAAGTCTGGGAGTACGATGAGGTGCCGCTCACGCGAACCGTCGACATGCACGTCGCGAAGCTCCGCAAGAAGATCGAAACGGATCCTGCCGACCCCAAATTCATCATCACGGTGCATCGAATGGGTTACAAGTTCACCGGATAATCCGGGACATTCTGCTTTTTCCTCAAAAAGCAGAATGCCACGGAGCAAACCGGAGGTAAGCTCTCGCGTCGATTTGCGCCGGAGCGATCCGGCCCTGTTGTCGAGGAGGACCTCATGAACCGTCGCACTCTCAGGCTGATCTTCGGGGCGGCGATCGCTGTCGTCGTCGTTCTCGGCCTCTCTGCCCTTTCGGCCCCCACGCAGGCGTCGTTTGGCAACTGTATCTGTCCGGACATCTACGCACCGGTGAAGTGCTCGAACGGCGTCACCTATCCGAACGGGTGCGTCGCTGCCTGCCACCATGCGAAGAACTGCGTTCCGACGGGCGATATCTAGTCGTTCGTCGGCTCGTAGATCCAAGCACCGGCGCGCGGGCCCCTTCCTTTGCCGTAGCCACCTGTGACGAGGACGCGGCCGCCCGGCAGCAGCGCGGCAGCGGAGAATTGCCCGGGCAGGCGCGCATCGCCGGGGACCGTCGCAAATCGCCCGGTTCGGGGGTCGAAGATCTCGGCCTGCCTCGCGCCGCCCGCCAGGAGCACGCTGCCGCCCGGAAGTCGCACCGAAGTCCCTCGGTGCTTGTAGCGGCCGATCTGCATGTCGCCGATTGCCGTGAAACGCCCCGTTTTCGGATCGTAGATCTCTGCGGACGCGTACACCCCGTCGTTGTCGCGTTCGTCCGCACCGCCGGTGACGAGCACCCGTCCGTCGGCGAGCAGGACCGCGTCGTGCTTGTGACGCCTGACGGTCATGTCACCCGCAGGAACGAACCGCCCTAGCCTCGGCTCATACAGTTCGGCGGACCTGAACAAAGTGATGCTTTCGTGGCGGCCTCGGTGCCCTCCGATCACGAGCACGCGGCCATCCGCCAGCAACACCGCGGGATCGCTCTCGCGAGCGGTGCTCATCCCCCCGGTCGCCGTGAAAGTTCCCGTCTTCGGGTCGTAGATCTCCGCGCTCGAGAGAAATGTCCAGCCGGCGCCGATACCTCCGACGATCAGCACGCGGCCGTCCTTGAGCAGCACCGCCTCGTGGCCGCCCCGCGCCGTCGCCAGACCTCCCGTCGACCTGAACGCCACCGACCTGGGATCGAACAGCTCGGCGCTGGCGAGCGCCGCGCCGCCCGCGTCGTAGCCGCCGGCGACGAGAACGAGGCCCGAGGGGAGCAGGGTGGCGCTGTGACTTTGCCGGGCCACCCCGGGTGGCGCGATCGAGCGAAATCGCTCGTGCACCGGATCGAAGATCTCGGCGCCCGCGACGTGATTCTCCGCGGTCGTGAAACCGCCGAGCACGAGGACGGTGCCGTCCGGGAGGCTCGTCGCCGTGTGCGCGGCGCGCGCTTCACTCATGGATCGGGTGGAGCGAAGCGTCCCCACGCGGGTGATCGGGGCGCGCGACGGGGCGGCGAAAAGGGCGAGGCAGAAAATACAAAGCGGCCGCCCGGCACCTGCCGCCGGACGGCCGCCCGTGGTCGTCGAGAGGGGGTTCAATTCTTGGAGGCGACGGCCACGTGCTCCTTCATATGCTCGGCCACCATGGCGTTGTAGACATCATCGGGCATCGTGCCCAGGGTGGTGCTGAGCTCCTTGCTGACCCCGTCGCGCTTGACGGTGTAGTTGGCCAGCGAGCCGGGCTTGAGCGACTTCCAGGTCGTGCTGACCCGCTCCTCGTTGGCCTCGTTGATCTCGATCCCGTTCAGGGCGAACAACACGTCGCCCGTCCGGAATCCCGCCTTTTCGGCGGGGCTCCCCTTGATGACTTCCTTGACGACGGTCGCCCCGTTCTCGCTCTCGTCGTACTTGATGCCGAGCCAGCCACGGTTTCGGGCTTCCGCCATGTGCTTGAGGCACTCTTCCTTGCTCATGGTGCAGCCCTTGTGTTCCGCGGCATAGGCGGCGTTTTTCGCGGTCTTTGCGCAGTCCGGCCCGCCGGCCAGGGCGGCGTTCGCGAGCGCGAACATCGCGAGAGGAGCGACGATCAGTACGGATGGGCGCATGGGGGTCTCCTTCTTTTCGTGTTCGCGACCCGCGCCGTGCGTGGCCGCGTGTTACGCGAGGGAGACTACCGGGCGGTCCGGTAAATGTCGCACGATACGACGTAAAGAAAGGTCAAAGTTGTAAGCGAGACGTAAACGCCCCGCTCAGGCGGGCTTCTCGTCCGCTCCCGTGAGCTCTTTCAAGACGTAAAGAATGATCGGTCCGAGGAAGAGTCCGACGATGCCGAACGCGATGATCCCTCCCGCCATGCCGACGAAAAGCATGACGCCGGGGATCTTGACGCCCCTCTTCGCGAAGATCGGACGTAGGAAGTTGTCGATGGTGCTGACGACGCCCGCGGACCAGATGACGAAGATCCCGGATGCCCACGGGCGGCCATCGGATATGAGCCAGATGGCGACCGGGATCCAAACGAGCGCCGTCCCGCCCGGAATCAACGCGGCGAAAAACGTCGCGGCGGTCAGCGGCAGGGCGTGCGGGACGCCGAGAATGAGCATCATCACCCCGGCCAAGAGCGATTGGACGAGCGCGGTCAAGCCGACGCTGATGAAGACGCTTCGAGTCATCAGGGTGAGATCGTCCAGCATCCGCTCCGCGGCGGCACGCGGGATCGGCAGCACGCCAGCGATGTAGGACGTGAACTTGTCGCCGCTCGCGAACAGGAACACCATCATGAAGATCATGACGATGAACGAGAAGAGGAACCCGACGACCCCGCCCAAGATCGCAGGCGCCCGCGCGGCGACGACATTGCCGAGCTTCGTGACCGTCGTCATCGCCACCGCCTTGAGGTCCACGTTGGCGAGGCCGATCAGCTCCTTGCCGCGGTCGATGGCATCACCCACCCAAGGCCAGCGCCGATCGAGGCCCAGATCGAGCCCCTCGGCGGCGTAGTGGGTCTGAATCCACTCGTACGCTTCGACCGATCCCTGGATGACCTGCGTGCCGGCGACGACGAGCGGGACGACGACGAACGCTGCCACGAGGAGCGTCACCGCCGCGGAGGCGAGCCACGCCCGGCCTCTGAACCATCCGGAAAGCTTCGAATGGAGCGGGCGGAATGCAGCAACGAGAACGCCCGCCCAGACGAACCCCGCGAGAAAGGGCCGGAGAACGAGCCAAGCGAGCCAGAACACCGCCGCGAGCAGCGCGGCGTAGAGAAGTGTCGTCGTTTCCCGCGTCACCGGCGCAGCCTCGACCGAGTTCGACCGGGTGTCAAGGGCCGGTGCGCTGGCCCCGGAATTGCTCAATTCTCCAGCCGGACCGCGAGAATCGTTTGCGTGGGATACCGACTGGACTAAGTTATGGATCGGGGTCCTGGTTTGCTCGAAGCCGAACCGCGGCGTCGGAAGGAGATCGGTCATGTCCTCGGGTGAATCCATCCTGGCTCGGGCCAAGTCCACGATCGACACCACCGGGTTCCGCGAGCAGAGCTGGTCGGGAAGCTTCGCACACTATCTCGACGTCGTGCGCCGAGAGCCGCGCGTGACGCGGACGGCGTTCGAGCGGATCTACGACATGATCCTCGAGCGCGGCGTCCGCGAGTACGTCGACAACCGGAAGAAGATCGTCCACTACGAATTCTTCGACGACGTCGCCAACGCGGGCGAGGACGCGATCTACGGCCTCGACATCCCGCTCATGAAGCTGGTCAACATCTTCAAGAGTGCGGCGCAGCGCTACGGCACCGAGCGCCGGGTGATCCTCCTGCACGGCCCGGTCGGCTCGTCCAAGAGCACGATCGCGCGGCTTCTCAAGAAGGGGCTCGAGGCCTACTCGCGGACGCATGCGGGCGCTCTCTACACATTCGGCTGGGTGCGCGACCTCGACCGGCGCGACGAAGTGATCATGTGCCCGATGCACGAGGAGCCGCTCCATCTCGTTCCGTTGGAGCTGCGCTCGACGGTGCTCCAGGATCTGAACGCCAACGCGGGCACCGGGGACTATCGGGTCGGGATCGAGGGCGATCTCTGTCCCTTCTGCCGCCAGGAGTTCCGCGAGCTGATGACGAAATACGGCGGCGATTGGACGCGCGTTCTGAACCACGTCCAGGTGCGGCGGCTGCTGCTTTCGGCCCAGGATCGGGTGGGCATCGGCACGTTCCAGCCGAAGGACGAGAAGAACCAGGACTCGACGGAGCTCACCGGCGATATCAACTACCGGAAGATCGCCGAATACGGCTCGGATTCCGATCCGCGGGCGTTCAACTTCGACGGCGAGTTCAACATCGCGAATCGTGGGATGATCGAGTTCATCGAGGTCCTGAAGCTGGACGTGGCGTTCCTGTACGAGCTGTTGGGCGCTTCCCAAGAGCACCTGATCAAGCCGAAGAAATTTCCCCAGACGTTCATCGACGAGGTCATCCTGGGCCACACCAACGAGCCCGAATACCGCCGGCTCCAGAACAACGAGTACATGGAGGCGCTGCGCGACCGGACGGTGAAAGTCGACATCCCGTACATCACCCGCCTCTCGGAGGAGATCAAGATCTACAAGAAAGACTACAACTCCGGGAAGATCCGCGGGAAGCACATCGCCCCGCACACGATCGAGATGGCCTCGATGTGGGCCGTCCTGACCCGGCTCGAGGAGCCCAAGAAGCACAACCTCTCGGTCATGCAGAAGCTGAAGCTCTACAACGGCAAGACGCTTCCCGGCTACACCGAGGACAACGTCAAGGAGCTGCGCAAGGAAGCCGCCCGCGAAGGGATGGACGGCATCTCTCCCCGCTACGTGCAGGACAAGATCTCGAACGCGCTCGTCGCCGAGCTGGATCAGCGGTGCGTCAATCCGTTCATGGTGTTGAACGAGCTCGAGGCGGGACTCAAAGGGCATTCGCTGATCACGAGCGAAGAGCAGCGGCAGAGGTACCGCGAGCTCTTGGACGACGTGCGGCGGGAGTACGAAGACGTCGTGAAGAACGAGGTTCAGCGGGCGATCGCGGCCGACGAGGCGGCGATCTCGCGGCTGTGCGGCAACTACGTGGACAACATCAAGGCGTACACGCAGAAAGAGAAGGTCCGCAACCCGTACACCGGCCAGGACGAGGAGCCCGACGAGCGGCTGATGCGCTCGATCGAAGAAAAGATCGACATCCCGGACAATCGCAAGGACGACTTCCGCCGCGAAATCATGAACTACATCGGCGCCCTGTCGCTCGACGGCCGGAAGTTCGACTACCGGACGAACGAACGGCTGCACAAGGCTCTCGAGCTGAAGCTCTTCGAGGATCAGAAAGACTTCATCAAGCTGACGAGCCTGGTCTCCTCCGTGATGGACAAGGAAACCCAGGAGAAGATCGACATCGTGCGGGGGCGCCTCGTGCGCGACTACGGCTACTGCGATTCCTGCGCGAGCGACGTGCTGCACTTCGTCGCGAGCATCTTCGCGCGCGGCGACGTCAAGGAACGGTAGCGCGGAACGGCCCATGCCCCGCATCGAATCCGACGTCCACCGCTTTCGTCAGATCGTGCGCGGGCGGGTGCGCGAGGAGCTGAAAAAGCACCTCGGGAAGACCGAGCTGTTCGGCAAGCAGGGCGGGCACGTGGTTTCCATCCCGATCCCCCACCTGGAGCTGCCGCATTTCGTCCATGACACGGGCGGGAAAGGCGTCGGCCAGGGCGACGGGTCGGGCGAGGAGGGCGGCAACAAGGCCGGCGATCAACCCGGCGAGCACTTGCTCGAAGCGGAGTTCACGGTCGAGGAACTGGCGACGATGCTGGGCGAGGCGCTGCAGCTGCCCCGCATCCAGCCGAAGGGTCAAGACGAGCTGATCTCTCCCGCGGGCCGATACACCGGGATCGCCAAGACGGGATCCGAGTCGCTGAGGCACTTCAAGCGGTCGTACCGCCAGGCGCTCCGGCGGCTGATCGTCTCGGGAAGCTACGATCCATCCAACCCCCGCGTCTCGCTGACGCGGGCGGACCGGCGCTACCGCACCTGGAAGGCGCGTCCCCTGCCCAAGGCGAACGCCGCAATCATCTACGTGATGGACGTTTCGGGGTCGATGGGCGACGAGCAGAAGGAGATCGTGCGCACCGAGAGCTTCTGGATCGACGCTTGGATCCGGAGCCACTACCAGGGGGTCCGCACGGTCTACATCGTCCACGACGCCGCCGCCAAGGAAGTCGACCGCGAGACGTTCTTCACGCTGCGTGAGTCGGGCGGAACGGTGATCTCGTCGGCGTACGAGCTGGTCGCCCACGTCCTCGACGAACGCTTCCCGGCGGCGGAGTGGAACCTCTACCTGTTCCACTTCACGGACGGCGAGAACTACAGCCGGCAGGATTCGGACAAGTCGGCCGACCTCCTAGCGGAAAAGCTGCTGCCTTCGCTCAACCTCTTCGGCTACGGACAGGTCGAGGCGCTGGGGACCCGCGGCGACTTCATCGACGTGCTGCGGGCTCGCTTCTCGGGGAACGAGCGCGTCGCGCTCTCCCGGATCCCCGACCGCGATGCCATCGTGGTGTCGATCGCCGCCTTTCTCGGGCGCGGGAGATAAGGCGATGGCGAAGGGGCTGCCGGCCGAGCTGCGCCGCGAGCAAGATCGCATCGAGCAAGTCGCCCGCGACATCGGGCTGACCTTTTTCCGAACGATCTTCGAGATGGTCGACTGGCGGCAGATGAACGCTCTGGCCGCCTACGGCGGCTTCCCGACGCGCTACCCCCACTGGCGCTGGGGAATGGAATACGCCGAGCTGTCGAAGAGCTACGAGTACGGCCTCCACAAGATCTACGAGATGGTCATCAACAACGACCCGACGTACGCCTATCTCCTCGAGGGGAACGCGCTCGTCGATCAGAAGCTCGTCATGGCGCACGTCTACGGCCACGGCGATTTCTTCGTGAACAACGTCTATTTCTCGCACACCAACCGCAAGATGATCGACACGATGGCGAACCACGCCACGCGCGTGCGCCGCCACCAGGAGAGCCGTGGCGTGGAGACCGTCGAGCGATTCATGGACGCGTGCCTCTCGGTCGAGGAGCTGATCGACCCGGGCGCGGTCTTCCGCGAGTCGCGTCGCCTCGAGCCGCCGGTCGAGGAACCCGAGCCGAAGGACCCGGGGCGCATGCCGGCCAAGCCCTATCTCGATCGTTACGTCAATCCTCCGGACTACCTCGAGGAGAAGCGCAAGCAGGTGAAGAAGGCGCGCGAGGACGCCAAGCGCTTCCCGCCCTCCCCCGACCGCGACGTCCTGGGCTTCTTGATGGCCGCCGCGCCGCTCGAGCCTTGGGAGCTCGACGTGCTCGAGATCGTCCGCGACGAGAGCTACTACGTCCTGCCGCAGCGCCAGACGAAGGTGATGAACGAAGGGTGGGCTTCTTTCTGGCACACCCACATGATGACGACGAAGATCCTGAACGACGCCGAGCTGATCGACTACGCCGATCATCACTCCGGCACCGTGGCCGTCGTGCCCGGCCGCTTGAACCCCTACAAGCTGGGGCTCGAGCTGTTCCGCGACATCGAGCGGCGCTGGAACATGGGCCAATTCGGCCCCGAGTGGGAAGCCTGCGACCGCATGTCCGAGCGCTCGCGCTGGGACCGGAAGCTGGGCCTCGGCCGCGAGAAGATCTTCGAGGTGCGTCGGCTGCACAGCGATTCGACCTTCCTCGACGAGTACCTGACTCAAGACTTCTGCGAGCGTCAGGGCCTCTTCATCTCGAAGAAGAACCCGCGCACCGGAAAGGAAGAGATCGAGAGCAATTCGTTCGAACAGGTCAAGCAGGCGCTCTTGTTCCACTTCACGAACGGCGGCCGCCCCGTCATCGAGGTGCTCGACGCGAACTATGGGAATCGCGGCGAGCTCCTCTTGATCCATCGGCACGCCGGCGTCGATCTGCGCATGGATTGGGCCAAGGAGGTCCTCGAGAATCTCACGCGCGTCTGGAAGCGACCCGTGCGGATCGAAACGCAGCTCGGGAACAAGCCCATCCGTCTGGGCCACGACGGCGACAAGGCGATCCAGGAAGAACTCGATCAGGCCGCGGCGCTGAAGTCCAAGAGCCGCTAGTGGTGTGAGTCGGGTACCTCGCGCCACGGTCCCGGCCGCAGGGTCCACACTCCACGTCTCTCCCGCTTCGCTTCGGCCTCCGCCTCCTTGAACCGCGGCTTCATCGTGAATTCGAACCGGTCGTACACGTGCGCGTATCCCTTGCGCACCAGGTCTTCGTTGATGTTCGTTCCGTCTTTCAGGATCACGTAACGCAGCAGCCGCCCGTACCGATCGCGGTCGCCCTGTCGCGGCTCGGACTCGAGCGTCACGGTCTCCCCGCCCAATCGCGACCGCGCGTAGTTGCGCGCCGCGTAGGCCGCGTCGCGGTAGTCCTGCCGTTCGTCGTCGATCTCCGGCGCATCGATCCCGACGAGGCGTACTTTTTCGGCGTGCCCTTCGATCTTGACCGTGATCGTGTCGCCATCGTGAACCGCAACGACCTGCCCCGTTTTATGCGAGGCGGCGAGAAGCACCGACAACAGCAACGCGTGCAGCATCTCCGGAGTATAGCCACGAGGGCGGCGCACCCCCGGCAGGTTGCCGATAGGAAACCGTGTATCCACTCGGTGGCAGTGGAACGTCGTACATAATCGATCAGCAAGTTCCGGCGGAGAGACGCTTCATGGCCGATCGGATGCTGATCGCGTTCGGGAAGTACCTGCGAATCCTGCGCGATCGGAAGAGCTTGTCGCTCAGCGACGTCGTCACCCTGACGAAGTCGTACCCCGAGCCGATAGGCAAGGGCTATCTGTCACGCGTCGAGCGAGGCCTCGCCCGCGTCGGCTTCTCGAAAGTCATCGCGCTGTCGCGCGCGTACGAGATTCCGTTGGACGCGCTCGGGGAGAAGTTGGCGCTCGATTTGGAAGTC
>CAZEII010000014.1:0-18496 GCA_964511835.1 uncultured Acidobacteriota bacterium
CCGTTGAGCCAACCGGCCATTGCGCGAGCCTAGCACGGTGGGAGTCGGGCGGCGCCGCCCGGGTCAACGAGGCCTGCCGTTGCCCGAAGCGCGCACGCCTGAACGCCGTATGATCTCCAGAACGACCGGGGCGAGGGACCGCGGCGCGCTTCCTACGGGGTCTTGCTAGAGGATACGGACGATGAGCAACCGAGCACGGCTTCTCGTTTTCTTCCTTTTCTCATATGCCGGCTCGATGACGCTTGCGACCGATGTGCAGCGCTTCGCCGAGTTCACTTCGACGACCGGGGGGATATGAGCCGATCAGCCTCGAGCACGATTGGTATGGGAAGGACTTCGAGGCCGCTGGCGGGGTTCCTGCGTTTCTCCAGAAGTACGGGCCGCCGGAGCAGGCCGCCGCGATCAAGACGGCGGGAGTTCCACGAGTCTCGCGTTTCAAGGGTACGACTAGTCGTTGAACCGCTCCACGGGGTGCGGCAAGCCTTAGGCTTGGGGGGGACGAGCATGAAGCCGAACGAAGCACCGAAGTCCGGGGCGCGGCGGGTGAGATCCGGTGCCCCCTCCGTTTCTGCTGAAGAACGTCACAAGATGATCTCCGAGACGGCCTACTACAAAGCGGAGCAGCGGGGGTTCGAAGCCGGCAACGAGGAGCAGGACTGGTACGATGCCGAGCGCGAGGTCGACGAGCGACTCGGAGCAAACAACGACTGAGCCGGAGGCTACCGCGTGGAGAGCGTGAAGACCCGGAGCCTCGAGGTTCGAGCCCATCCGCTCGCGCGGCCCGAGCGCCAACTCGAGCTGCTCGATGCCACTGGCGTGCCCTCGTTCAGCGAAGTGCTGGGCGCGAACGGGAGGGGCTCCGTCACCACGGATGCAGTGCAGGTCTTGCAGGTCAACGTCGGGAAGCTCTGCAACCAAACTTGCGGTCATTGTCACGTCGACGCTGGTCCGGACCGGCGCGAGTCGATGTCGCGAGCCGTGGCCGAGCAGGTCATCGAGGTTCTGCGACGCCACCCCATACCGACCGTCGACGTCACGGGTGGCGCGCCGGAGCTCAACGCGAACTTTCGCTGGCTCGTCGAGCAGGCCCGCTCTCTCGGACGTCACGTCATCGACCGATGCAACCTCACCGTGCTCCTCGTCCCCTCCCAGCGGGACCTGGTGGCCTTTCTGCGCGAGCACGAGGTGGAGGTGATCGCATCGCTGCCCTCGTTCCGCGCCGCGGGCACCGACGCGCAGCGCGGCGAGGGCGTGTTCGCCAAGAGCCTCGAGGGGCTCCGCCTCCTGAACGACGCCGGCTACGGACGAGGGAAAGGCCTGATGCTCAACCTCATCCACAATCCCGTCGGCTCGTTCCTTCCGGGAGCGCAGGCGTCGCTCGAGCGCGACTACAAGCGCGAGCTCCGCGATCGCTACGGCATCGAGTTCGACAAGCTCTACACGATCGTCAACATGCCGATCAGCCGCTTTCTCGAGTATCTGGAACGGACCGGGAGACTCCAGGAGTACATGGAGCTCCTCGTGAAATCGTTCAATCCTTCGGCGGTCGACGGCGTGATGTGCCGCACTCACCTGTCGGTCGGGTGGGATGGCACGCTGTACGACTGCGACTTCAACCAGATGCTGTCGCTCACGGTCGGCCCCGGGGCGGCGCGCACGCTGACCGACCTGCTCGCGACCGGGCGCATCCAGCGCACGGTCGTGACCGGCCGGCACTGCTTCGGTTGCACCGCCGGGGCCGGAAGCTCGTGCGGAGGGGCGATCGCCTGATCGCGGTCCGGCGATGCTTCAGGGTCGGCTCTCGGCCCCCTGCACCCGGCTCGCGAGCAACGAATCGATTGAGATCAGGGCCCCGCGCCGGTCAACGCGGCCGAAGGTCAGCACGCCGGTCGGACAGTTCGACACGCACGCCGAACAGCGCACGCACTCGGGGTCCTCCATCGGCAGCCCCTTGTTCGCGAAGCTCATGACGTCGATGCCCTGGTGGCAGACGGACGTGCAGACGTTGCACGAGATGCACTTCTTCTTGTCCGACAGAATCCGGAACTGCGAGAACCGCGCGTACACGTGCATGAGCGCGGCGAGCGGGCAGGCGAAGCGGCACCAGACGCGTCCGCTGAGCACGAAATAGAGGCCGACACCCAGGATCCCCGCGAGGGTGACGTCGACGATCCAGTAGTAATTGATCGGGATGCCGAACGGATGCCAGTTGCTGAGAGCCGCATCGAAGATCTTGGCCCACACCGATCCGGGAGCCGCCCAGGCGATGACGCGCAGGATGCCGAGCACGATTGCAGCGGCGAGCACCGCCTGCCCGACGAGATTGAGGCGATTCCACAGCAAGCCGTGCGGCATCTTCTGACGATGCGTATCGCCCATCGTCTCGGCGAGCGCTCCGCACGAGCAGATCCACCCGCAATACGCGCCCTTGCCCCACCGCCAGACGATCAGAGGAACGACGACGAACGTCTGGAAGAAAGAGATCGCCAGCCACAGGGCCATCGGCTTGTAGGAAAAGAAATTCCAGATGAAGAGCGGCCAGGCCAGGATGAATCCGAACGCCCGCCAGTACTCCCGACCCTGGGGGTCCCACTGAGTGGAGGGGAAGAGCTGGTCGCCCAGCCACTTTCCGGCTCCCGTGTCGAATGCGCCGTTGTGCCCGATCCAGGGCAGGATCACGTACGGGAGGAGGAACAAGGGAACGAGCTGCACGGCCATCAACGTCGCCGTCTGGGCGGTGACGTACGGCGTCTTGCGCCTCGCGATCCGGCGGAAACCGAAGACGACGATGCACAGCGTATAGGCGAGGGAATAGTAGAACCCGGGTGAGCCCAGCGAGATCGCGAGCGTCCCGAGGAGGTTCGAAGGCCGCGACCACGCCGTGCCCAACGAGGCCAGCGAGTCGGGAACGGCGTACGGAAACCAGTGATGTGCTTTGAACGCGGCGTTCAGGGCCCCTCCCGCCTTCCAGTTGTACAGGAAGATGCAAACGGCGAGGCCCACGGCGAGCACGCTCCACGTCGCCGCGCCCCACTCGCCGCGAATCGCGATCCCGGTGCGGCGGAAGAAGTCGAGCGGAGCCTCTCTTCCGATCATCACGAACACGGTGTCGTTCGGAATCGTTCGATCGGCGCTGCCCCGCTTCGTCAGCACCGCTTCCGTGGGGCGAATCTCCTTGACCTGCGTACCCAGCGCGGGACGGAGGGACCCCGGACCCGAAGTCTGTTTCTCCAGGGCCTCGAGCTGCTCGATCACTTCGGGCTTCGGCCGTGAGAGCTTGTCGCCGCGGTACGACAGCGTGACCCGCGCTCCCGCGGTCGTCAGCGCTATCGCGGCACCCAGCGCCGTGTCCCCTCCGCCGACGACCAGGACGTCCTGGCCTGCGTAGTCCTTGGGATCGTGGAGGATCGTCATCACCTTGTCGAGCGTTTCGCCGGGAACGTTCAAACGACGGAAGTTGCCGCTGCGGCCGATGGCGATGATCACGCGGTGCGCGAGGATCGGCTCGCCGTCGGCGACGACGACCTCGAGAGCGCCTCGCCCGCGCCGCACCTGCTCGATGCGCGCTTTTCGCGGAACGATCCCTGCCGCCTTCTGTTGCTCCCTCAGCTCGGTGACGAGCGACTCTTTCACGTTCGCCGTGAGCTTGAGCTCGCCTGCGGGAGTCATGTCGGTGGGATAGGTGTAGATCGGCTTCCGCTTGGGAAAATTGACGATGGTGGCGAATTCCTCGTACGCTTCGATCACGGTGAATTCGATCCCGCGGCGGCGCGCTTCGAGCGCGGCCGACATCCCCGACACGCCGCCGCCGATGATCGCAAGGTCGACGACGCCGGGGCGGCGCTCGCGGCGCTCGAACGATGGATCGGAGGCGATCGTCCCGATGGCTCGCGCTCCGGTGTCGGCCGCGAACTTGAGCAGCGGAATCCCCGTGAGATCGCCGACGACGTAGAGCCCGCGGATCGCCGTCGTGCCGTCGGGCTGAACCTCGGGGAACCGTTCCACGGTTCCGGCGGGCCAGCCTGTGTGCAGCCAGCGAGCGTAACGTTGGAGCGGCGCTAGGAGTGTCCAGGCCACGTGAACCTCCCGACCTCGCTGAGCATAACCGTGGACGGGCGTTTTCACCGCTCCGCCGCGGACAACCGTATCCTGGGTCGAGCCGGTCCAGGCCAGACGCCGGCTGGAGGCCCCATTCGAGTGAGCCGACGTCTGATTGCCGCGACGTGCGGTGTGCTGCTCGTGCTGACCGTGGTGGCTTACGCGCCGGTTCTGCGGAACGGGTTCACCAACTACGACGACGACACCTACGTCAGCGAGAATCGCCACATCCAGCACGGCGTGAGCGCCGAATCGATCGCGTGGGCGTTCACCACCACGCGAGCCGCCAACTGGCACCCGCTGACTTGGATCTCTCACATCCTCGACTGGAGTCTCTACGGCGCGCGTCCGCTCGGCCACCATCTCACCGGCGTGTCTCTACACGCGGCTAACACCCTCCTCCTCTTTCTGTTGTTGGGGTCGATGACGAAGACGTGGGGACCGAGCGGACTCGCGGCTGCACTGTTCGCCGTCCACCCGCTGCACGTCGAATCGGTCGCGTGGATCGCGGAGAGAAAGGACGTCCTGTCGACGCTGTTCTGGCTGCTCGCGACGGCGGCCTACGTGCGATACGCGCGCGCTCCCTCGGTGACTCGGATGGCGCTTGTCTTCTCTTCGATGGCTGCCGGTCTCCTCGCCAAGCCGATGTTGGTCACGCTGCCGTTCACGCTTCTACTCCTCGACTCTTGGCCGCTCGGCAGGGCTCGCGAAGGCTGGCGACGCCTCGTCGTCGAGAAGCTTCCCCTCATCGCCCTCTCCGCGGCCTCTAGCGTCGTGACGTTCTGGGCCCAGAAAGCGGGAGGGGCGGTCGCATCGGTCAGCCGGTTTTCCCTCCCGGTGCGCACGGCGAATGCCGCCCTCGCGTACGTCGCCTACCTCGGAAAGACGGCGTGGCCGCACCCGCTCGCCGTCTTCTACCCGCATCCCGGAACGGCGGCCGTGGGCCCATCGGCGGCGCTCGCGGCAGTCGTCCTTGTCGCGATCACTGTCCTGGTGTTTCGAATTCGAGTCGAGCGACCGTACGCCTTCGTCGGCTGGCTTTGGTACCTCGGCACGCTCGTCCCCGTCAGCGGCGTCGTCCAAGTCGGGAATCAAGGGATGGCCGATCGCTACACTTACGTTCCTCTCATCGGAATCTTCATCGTCGTCGCGTGGGGCGCGGCCGAGCTGGGGAAGCGAGCGGTTGTCCCGGCGGTTCTCGTGGTGCTGGGGCTTGCCATCGTGACCCGCTCACAGGCGGCGGTCTGGCGCGATTCGGTCACGCTCTTCACCCGCGCGCTCTCGGTCACCGGTCCCAACTCGACGGCCGAGGTCGATCTCGGAGCGGCTCTCGAGGCGCGGGGGAGCTTGGCCGAGGCTTCGAAGCACTACGAGAACGCTCTCCGCCTCGACCCCGGCAACCGAGCGGCGCACAATCGGATCGCCGGGTTGCTCGCCCGGCAGGGACGTCTCGACGGCGCGGTCGCTCACTATCGCTCGGTGATGGCAGCGAATCCCGGCGACGCGGCGACGGCGAACAACCTCGGGATCGTCCTGGCGAAGCAGGGGAAGCTCGCCGAGGCGATCGAGCTCTTCCGCGCCGCGCTGTCCGCGCATCCCGAAGATCCCGCGTCGGTCCACACGAATCTGGGAAACGCGCTTCTGCTCTCGGGACGAACGGACGAGGCGATCGCCGAATACCGCGAGTCGCTCCGTTTGAATCCGGGAGATGCCGAAACCGAGGCCAACCTTCGGACGGCTCTGGCCCGGCAGTCGAGGTGAACCGACTACAGCATGCCGTTCCGCACGTCGACGAGGACGCGGTCCATCCAGTCGATCCGGATCAGACCGACGCGCGGATACTCCAGATCGAGGACGACGTAGAACGCGATCGTCAGGACGGCCGCAAAGCACACGACGTGAAGCCAGCTGCGCGACGCTCCCATGCCGACTCCGGCGAGAAGCGAGCAGGCCAGCATGGCCATCGCGAGCATGACGAAGATCATCGCCGGCTGATGGGTTTGCACGGCGACCGTCCGGGTTGTCGTGATGTCGAACATGGCGTTGAGAGCGTCGAGAAGCAGCGTGCAGGGGGCGGGGGAGCTGACCTGGGTGCACGCGGCGACGGAGCCGTCCCAGATCTCCCTTTGGATGTCCGCCATGCGCCCGAGGTCGGCCTTCACGGCCTCGAGATCGGGGAGCGACCGGTAGACCGCGAGACGCGTGTCCACGTACCGGCGAAAAGCCTCACGGAGCTTCGGCTGCGCAGCGGCAGGCAGCAAGTCGAGGCGCAGGTAAGCCGTGCCGATGTCGTTGGCCTCTTCGACGATGAGGTTCCGCCGGGTTTCGAACCGCACGGCCGCGCTTCCGAAGGTGAACGCGATCAGGAGCCCCATCAAACCGAAGACGGCTCCCTCGACCGTCGTCACGCCCGTGAATCGCTTCTTGAGGCCGACGCGCCGGCCGAATTCGACGAGCACGATCATCGCGAGGAAGAGTCCGGCGATCAAGGCGATGGCGGCGGACACGTGCGACATGGCGCTCCTTCCTTACAAAGGGCGAGTAGGATACCGCTCGGAAGATCAGTTCGACCCGGTCGGCTTGACGCGGTGCTCCAGCTCGTTCGCTTGCGCGACGCGGCCGGTCGCTCGGAGCAGCTTCGCGTATTCTGCGGCGGCTTCCGTGACGCTGACCGGGGTTCGGCCCTTGCCGACCTCGGCCATCTCGATCGCCTTCTTGAGGTACGGCTCGGCTTCCTGATAGCGGTGCAGGTCCCTCAAGGAGCCGCCGAGGGTCAAATAGTCGGCGACCATCTCCGAGCTGTTCGGGGCGAGTGCTTTCTCGCGCATGGCGACGGCACGCTGGGCATAGGGAAGCGCCTTCGCCGGTTCGCCCGCCCGCCACCACAACTCGGCCAGGCTCTGGAGCGAGTCGCCGAGCTCCGGATGATCCTCACCGAACGCCTTCGTCTGAATCGTCAGCGCTCGCTCCAGATAGGGGCGCGCGTCGTCGTACCTCCCCAGTCGGAGGAGCGCATAACCGACCGCATTGAGACCCAAGCCGATGTCCGGGTGGTCGGGAGGCAGCGCTCGCTCCTTCACTTCCAGGGCACGCTTCAAGCGATCGAGCGCCGCCGAGAAATCCCCGGCGCGCGCGCGCTCCAACCCGAGGTCGTTCCAGCACCAGCCGATCTCGATGGCCCCGGACCCGAGCGCGGTCTCGAAGATACGGCGGGCGCGCTCGACCAAAGTCGCGCCCTCGGCACTGAGTGACCCGACCTGGATCATGGCCAATCCCTTGCGGTAGAGGCTGCGTGCGAGTCGGACGTCGTCGGGCTTGAGCAGGCGCTCCTTGATCGAGACGGCGCGACTCGCGTACTCCAGACCGTCGTCCGGTCGTCCTTGGTTGTCGACGAGCATCGCGAGCGCGTCCAAAGTCTCCGCGACCTCGAGAGAATCTCGGCCGAAGCTCTTCTCCTCGGAAGCGAGCGCGTCCTTGAGCAGCCCCTCACCCCGATCGAAGAGACCGAGCCCGTAGTAGACCCGGCCCATCGCTCCCATCAACCGCGCCCGGACCAGCGGCTGGCCTTTCAGCTCGCGGTCGATCTTCTCCGCGCCCTTGTCCAGGATCTCTCGCGCCGTGACGGTGTTGCCCCGCGCTTCGTTGGGGTCGGAGACCTGGAAGAGATTCACGAGGAAGTCGCTCACCTGTCGCGACGTCTCCGCCTCGCCGTTGGCCCGGTCTCGCTCCCGTGCGATGCGCCGTGCCTGCACCGCCATGGTCGTCGCGAAGGCCACGAGGACGACGAACAGCGCCGCGACGAATCCGAACCCGACCTTGTGGCGCGCGACGAGCTTTCGGAGCTGGTACGCCGCGCTGGGCGGCCGAGCCAGGATCGGCTGATCGGAGAGATACCGTCGCACGTCGTCGGCCAGCGCGGCCACGGTTTGATAGCGGCGCGCCGGCTCCTTCTCGAGGGCCTTGAGCGCGATCGTGGACACGTCGGCATCGATGCGCTCGGAGCGCGCCACGCTCTTCGTCAGCGACGCCGGCGGCTCCTCGCAGATCACGCGCACCGCCTCCGGCAGCTGCCCCCGCATCACGTCGTAGGGAAGCCGGTCGGTCACGAGCTCGTAGAGGATCACCCCCAGCGAATAGACGTCCGTGCGAAGATCGATCTCGTCGGGGTTTCCCCGGACCTGTTCGGGCGACATGTAGGGAAGAGTCCCCTTGACCGAGCCCAGCTCCGAGACGACCGTGCTCATGGCGACGTCGGCGTCCGTCATGCGGGCCAGACCGAAGTCCAGAATCTTGACGTCCGGAACGCCGAGTTGAGTCGCCGAGGATGCGCTCGCAGCTTCTTTCATGACCAGGACGTTCGAGGGCTTCAGATCACGGTGGATCACCCCGCGCTGGTGCGCGTAGGCGACCGCATCGCAGATCTTGCAGAAGAGGCCCAAGCGAATCCGGCGATCGGCGGTCGCGGAGACAGTGCTCCCCGGCGCCGAGGCTGCCGACTTTCCTTTCTTGAGCCAGTCGCCGAGCGTTTCTCCCCGGACCAGCTCCATCGCGAAGTAGTGCTGGCCCTCGTCGGTGCGGCCCATCTCGTAGATGGCGGCGATGGAGGGGTGTTTCAGGCGAGCGAGAGTCTGCGCTTCGCGCTGGAACATCTTGACGTGCGCTTCGTCGACGAACAGACCGCCCCGCATCACCTTGAGCGCGACCGGGCGCCGCGGACTCTGCTGCTCGGCCTCGTAGACGACCCCCATCCCGCCCTCTCCGAGCTTTCGTCCGATCGTGAACGGTCCAATGGTCCGTGGACCCTTCGGGGCGAACGGGGTCTCCTGCGTAGGATCGTCGGGCGTCATCGAGGTCAACCGAGCGCGGTAGTTACAACGAACGGCCCGGCGCGTCAACGACCAGGCTCCCACGGTCTTCGAGCTCCGCGATATCGAGATCGCCGAGGATCGCGCGGGCCGCTTTCGTCACGTTCCGTCGTTCGACGACGTCGACTTCCACGAGCCGGTCGCCCGGCACCAATTCGCGGAGACGGTCGCGCTCGTCCGCCCGCGAGACGTCCACGGTCGCGATACAGATGACCCCGGCGCGCTCCAGCAGCTTGGCCGCCTCGTGGACGCGCCGGATCTTTTCGCTCCGATCGCGCGGGGAGAGCGCGAGATCGGACCACAGCCCGCTCGGGGCGTGCTCGGCATCGAGGACGAACGCGTGGCCGCCGAGGGCGGCAATATCCTGTTCGAGCTCGGCGGCGATCCTTCGCTTCCCCGAGCCGGGCGCACCCGCAAGCCAGAGAACACGGCCGGGCCGTGCCTTCCGACCGGGCGAGCCGGCGCTCGAGCCGATGTCATCGAGCGCCGCGTCGCGCGTGGGCGCGCCGGAGATGATTCCCGCGCCGGCGACGTCGAGGCCGTCGACGATCACGAAACGGCCCGTCTGCGCGATCGAGCCGAACGCGTCGAAAGCGATCGGCCGTCGCGTGCGAATGATGACGTCGGCGATCTCGTGCTGCCCGACGATTCGCCCCGGCCGGGAGGGGACGGCGGCGAGCGTCCACGGATCGATGACGCTCTCGACCTCTTCGAGCTGGCAGTCGGCCTCCGTGGTCGCGAGCCTGAGCTTGTAGCGTGACCCGGAACGGAGCGGCGCTTCGCCGAGCCAGCAGATCCGGCCGCGGACTCGGTTGCTGGCGTGAGGGAGGGAGCCCGCCCTGGCGGCCACTGCACCCCGCTCGACGAAGATCTGCGGATCGAGCGTGATCCCGACGCATTCCCCTTCGGATGCGTCGGTCCGGCCCGCAGCGCTCCATCGCTCGATCGAGCGGACGGTGCTCGTCCGCTCTGACGGAGCGAACACGAGGCGGTCGCCCACCCGAAGCGTGCCGCTCTCGACGCGGCCCGCGAGGATCCGGCGACTGTCGAAGCGGTAGACGTCCTGAATGGGAAAACGGAGCGGGCGATCGCGTGGGGCGGCCGGAGGCTCGAACGCGTCCAGGGCTTCGAGAACCGTCGGCCCGCCGTACCAGTCCATGCCGGCGCTGCGCAGAGCGACGTTGTCGCCGTGCCGCGCTGCGATCGGGATGAACGCGCGCGGAGCCATGCCGACGGTCTCGAGCCAACCGCGATACTCCGTTTCGATCTCGCGGAAGCGGCCCTCCCGGAAGCCGGCGAGGTCCATCTTGTTGACGAGCACGGCGACGTCGCGGATTCCGAGGAGGCTCAGAAGATAGCCGTGGCGGCGCGAGTCCTCCCTCACCCCCTCGCTCGCGTCGATCAGGAGGAGCGCGGCGTCCGCGTGGGCCGCTCCCGTCAACAGGTTCCGGAGAAACTCGGCGTGGCCGGGGGCGTCGATCAGGGCGTAGGAGCGGCGCGCCGTGCGAAACCAGGTCTGCGCCGTGTCGATCGTGACGTTCTGGTCGCGCTCCGATTGGAGCGCATCCATGAGGTTCGCCCACTCGAACGGAGCGCCCCGCCTCTCCGCCGCCTGCCGCAGCTGTTCGAGCTTCCCCTCGGGAAGCGAGCCTGTGTCATGAAGGAGTCGGCCGACGAGCGTCGACTTGCCGTGGTCGACGTGGCCGACGATGACGATGCCGAGTCGCTCGCTCATGGCTCACATGTACCCGTCGCGGCGCAGCGTCTCGAATGCCGCCTCCGACTCCGCGTCCTGCGCGCGGCCGCTGCGCTCCGCGACACGCGTCCGGCGAAGCTCGTCGATGATCTCTCTCACGTTCCGAGCCTCGGAGGCGATCGGGAAGGTGCACGGATGGCACCCGAGGCTGCGATAGCGCCGCCCCCTCTCGTCCGCGAAGTAGAGCGGGATGACCGGAATCCCTTCCCGCTCGATGTATTCCCACACGTCGAGCTCGGTCCAGTGGAGCAGAGGATGGATGCGGACGTGCGAGCCGGCTTCGAGATCCGTCTTGAAATGATCCCAGAGCTCCGGCGGCTGATCGGCGACGCTCCACTCCATGCGTCTGCTGCGGGGGCTGAAGTAGCGCTCCTTGGCCCGGGTCGGATCCTCGTCGCGGCGCACGCCGACGATCAGACCCGTGAAGCCGTGCTCGTCGAGCACGCTCTGGAGCGCATCCCTCTTGAGCCGGCCGCAACAGGCCACGCGCGTCGCCGCACCGTCGGGAAACGTCGCTCGCGCGGCGAGCGCCGCCTCGTTCTTCCCGACGACGAGCTTCAAGTTCCACTCCCGGCACACGCGGTCGCGGTATTCGATCATGCTCGGGATCTTGAACGTCGTGTCGACGTGCACGAGCGGGAACGGGACGTGGCCGAGAAACGCCTTGCGCGCCAGCCAGAGGAGCACGGTCGAATCCTTGCCGATGCTCCAGAGCAGCGCCAGCCGATCGATCCTGCTGTACGCCTCCCGCAGGACGTAGATCGATCGGTTCTCGAGGACCGAAAGATCGTCCATCACGCCCCGCTCTGCGCCGCGGGCAGGTCGCTCCAGAGGGCGCTCGCGCACCAATCTCCGAACCGCTCGCCGTCGTGCCGCTCCGCGGCGTAGCGGGCGAGAAGCGGCTTGAGCGTCGGCACGATCTCGGCATCCTTGACGTTGTCCCGGTACAGCCGGTTGAGCCGCGTCCCCGTGTCGTTGCCGCCAAGCCAGACCTCGTAGAGGCCGAGCGATCTGCCGACGAAGCCGATCTCGGCCGTGTACGGGCGCGCGCAGCCGTTGGGGCAGCCGGTCATACGGATGAGGATCTCCTGGTCGGGGATGCCGAGCTCGGCGGTGACGCTCTCGATCCGGCGAACGAGAGAGGGGAGGTGACGCTCGGCTTCCGCGACAGCGAGCCCGCAGGTCGGCAGCGCGACGCACGCCATCGAGCCGCGGGTCAGGACCGTTCCCTGGCGGCCGACGTTCACCCCGTGCTCCGCGAACAGGGAGGAGACGCGGTCGACGAGGGACGGCTCGATCCCCGCGAGCACGACATTTTGCGACGGCGTCAGACGGACCTCCGGCCGGAACCGATCGATCGCTTCGCGCAGAGCCGTCTTCAACCTGACGCGTTCGTCGTCGCGGATCCGGCCGTTCTCGACGAAGACGCCGAGGAAGGCGCGGCCGTCCGCCTGACGATGCCAGCCCAGCGGGTCCCCCTCCGCGACGAACCGGAACGGACGAGGCGCCGACAACGCGGACCCGGTGCGCCGGTCGATCTCGGCGCGGAACCAGAGCGCACCCCGCTCCTCGAGCACGTACTTGAGCCGCGCATGCTTGCGATTGGCGCGGTCTCCGAAGTCGCGGTGAATCGTGAGCACCGCCCTGGCGACGTCGACGACCCGCTCCCTCGGCAGGAAGCCGATGACGTCCGCGAGCCGGGGGAAGGTCGCGGCGTTGGCGTGGCTCCGGCCCATGCCGCCTCCGGCTGTGAGGACGTATCCCGAGAGCTCGCCGCGGGCGCCGGCGATCGCGACGAAACCGCAGCACTGGGTGAAGATGTCCACGTCGTTCCGCGGGGGGATGACGAACGCCAGCTTGAATTTCCTCGGGAGGTAGGTCGCGCCGTAGAGTGGATCGACCGGTGCGGGAGACGGCGGCTCGTCGAGGTCGAGGGCGACGCCGTTGACCCAGATCGCGTGATACGCGGTCGTCCTCGGACGCAGCGCTTCGGCGACTCCGAGAGCGTCCTCGCGAACCGCCTCGCCAAGCGTGTCGACGGCGGGCGCGGGAGGCGACATCACGTTGCGGCAGACGTCGCCGCACGCGGAGAGCGTGGTGAGCAGCGCCTCGTGGATGGATCGAACCAGCGGGCCGAGCCCGAGTTTGACGACGCCGTGGAATTGCAATCCCTGTCGCGACGTCACCCGCAGCGATCCATTGCCGTAGCGCGAGGCGAGATCGTCGCACGCGAGGTATTGCTCGGGCTGGAGGATGCCGCCGGGCAGGCGGCAGCGCACCATGAAGATGTACTCCTTACCGAACTTTCGGGCGTCGCGGTCGTCCTGCTGGTAGATCCCGTGGAACTTGAGAAAGTAGGCGTCGTCGGAGGAGAAGCGGTCCGCCGCTTCGTCCGCGATCGTCGCCGCGATCGTACCGCCGAGCGTGGGATCGGTTTCCTTCAGCCGCTCGGCTCCCGAGGGCTTGGGCTGAGGCGCCGTCGTGTGCATCATCGGATCTCTCCTTCCTGGCTTCCGGGGTGAAGACCGCATTCCTTCCGCTCGGACGCTTCCCACCACCACCGGCCGGAGCGCGCGTCCTCGCCAGGGAGCACCGCCCGCGTGCAGGGCGCGCACCCGATCGACGGGAAGCCTTTGTCGTGAAGCGCGTTGTAGGGAAGCCCGTGCGAGCGGATGTACTCCCAGACGCGCGACTCGCTCCAGTCCACGATCGGGTTGAGCTTGAGAAGCCCGAACGTCTCGTCCCACTCGAGCCGCTCGGCGTCCGAACGGGTGACGGCCTGGTCGCGGCGGATTCCGGTGATCCAGAGATCGAGCCCTCGGAGCGCCGCTCGAAGAGGGGCGACCTTCCGGATCTCGCAGCACTCCCTGCGATTCACGACGCTCCGGCGGAACGAGAGCGGTCCCTTCTTGTGAACGAGCCTCGCGACGGTTGCGCCGTCGGGAACGTGCACGGCGATCGAGATGCCGTATCGCTCGCGGATTCTCTCGGCGACCTCGTGCGTTTCCTCGGGGAGTCGTCCTGTGTCGAGCGTGAAGATCCGGGCGTCCGTGCGCTCCTGTAGCAGAAGATCGGTCACGACGACATCTTCCGCTCCGAAGCTGCACGCGAAAGCGGCGCGGGGGTGAAACGTATCGAGAGCCCAGCTCAGGGATTCCTCGGCGCTCATCGCTTCGACGAGAGCGTTCCAGCGTGGACGATCCGTCACGGCGCTAGCCACGGGAGCGTGCTCCCGCGGGCGCCGTCTTCAGGGCGCTCCCCGGCGGCCGGGCTGCGACGAGCCGCTCGGCGAGCGCCACCGTTCGCCCGACGACGGCAAGCACCGGCCCGCCGGTGCGCCTGATCTTGTGCCTGCCGAGACCGGCAAGCGTGTCTCGCTCGACGCGCTGAACCGGGAGCGTCCCGCTCTCGATCACTGCGACCGGCGTCTCCCCGGGAAGCCCCGCATCCAGCAGCTCCCGAGCCACGCGATCCAGCTCCGCTCCCGCCATGAAGACAACGAGCGTGTCGGCGCCACGCGCGAGGTGGCCCAAGCGCTCTCGAACGCCGTCTCCGGAGCTCCCCTCGCCGAGATCGTGTGCGGTCACGAACGCGACCGAGCTGCCGAGGCCGCGGTGGGTCACCGGGATTCCCGCGGAGGCGGGGACGGCGACGCCCGACGTGACGCCCGGGACGATCTCGAACGCCACGCCGCGCTCGATGAGCCCGAGCGCCTCTTCACCTCCGCGTCCGAAGACGAACGGGTCGCCTCCCTTGAGGCGGACGACGGCCAGCCCTCGCCCGGCGTCGTGCGCGAGGGCGTCGATGATCTCCTCCTGCGGGAGCGTGATCGAGCCCCTCCTCTTGCCGACCGGAACGAGGAGCGTCGCCGGGGCGCAAAGGTCGAGGATCGGCCTCGACACGAGCGCGTCGTGATAGACGACATCCGCCTCTCCGATCCGGCGTGCGGCCTTGACGGTCAAAAGCCCCGGATCGCCCGGACCGGCGCCGACCAAGCTGACGACTCCCTTCGGGAGCGGATCGCACGAGCGCAGGAACCGCCCGAGCCGGAAGAGAGCGGGGGAGGTCGCCTTGGGCGCGATCACGGCAGGCTCTCCTTCCAGGAGGCCCAGTGGGCGTCGAGATCCCCAAGCCGCGCGTGCAGGATCCACTCGAGCGCCTGTGGCGTGAGCAGCCTCTTCAACGCCGCCGTTCGCGCTTCCGGATCGTCGGGGTAGCGCGCGAAGACGATCGACCGTCCCCACTCCAGCGCCTCCAGCGAGGGACCGACGGCATCGGGAAGGACGCACGCGATCACGTCTCGGATCGCGACGGCGAGCAGCGGGAACTTGCCGTTCGTCGCGACCGACACGGTGACGTCGCCGCGCCGGAGGATCGCGGGGGTGTAGAACGAACAGAAGCGGTTGACGTCGACGACGTTGCAGGGGATGCCTCGCGCCTCCGCAGCTTTCGAAACGCTCTCCTGGAGCCGCGGGTCGTCGGTTGCGGCGACGACGACGCAGACGCCGTCGAGATCAGATGGGTCGAAGTCGCGGTCGATCGCGCGGACGATCGCGCCGCAGCCGGCCAGATCCCGCGCTTTTCGATGCGCCGTCGGGCCGGCGCCGACGACCAGACACCTCCGCCCCTCGACCTTGAGGCCGATGGGGTACAGAGCGCCTCGAATCGTCGGTGCCGTCCCCGACACGCTTTTGCTCCAAAAACAAAAACGGCCCAGCACGCTCTCGTGCATGGGCCGCCATTCGATCCCCGCCGGTGGTTCCGGGTCAGCGCGTTACGCTACGTCCCCTCCGAACACGCGCACCGGGCGAGGCTTGCGGCCCTCTCCCGGACAACACGCGCAACATGAATGTAAGAGCTTCATGGAAGCCCGGAACCTACGGTGAAGCCTTGCGAAGGTCAAGGAGAAAAAAATCTCACGGACACGCGCGTGCCGTACGATCGCCCCCCGACGACAGTGCGCCGGTCGTCCCGACGCCGCAAGCGTCCCGCGCACGGACGAGGTAGAAGTACGCCGCGTCCGTACCGGGGAGAGACGGGTCGGCACTGGACGTGTCCGCACCGTCCGTCTCCAAGCAACTCCCGGGGAGACCGAATCCGTCGGGGGCATCGGCGCGCAGCGTGTCGTAATGGAGAGACGTTCCCCCGGGGAGCGCCGGCGCCGTCCACGCTAAGCTCGCGCTGTCGACGAATTCAAGCGAGCGTGCCTCACCGGGGACGCTCCACACCGTTGCGTCGGCGTCGTCGCAATCGCCCCCGGCGGAGACGTAGCCCAGGGGCTGCGCGCACGACGATGACGATTGCGTCGGGTCGCCGTATCCGTCGCCATCGACGTCGCGATACCAGAGCAGCGGAGCGCAGACGATCACCGGCAGCGCGCCCGACGTCCCACCGAGGAACGGCGGATTGAAGACGGTCACCTGAGCGGTGCCCGCGGCCGCGATGTCGCTCGCTTCGATCTCGGCACGGAGCGTGGCTGTGTCGATGAACGTCGTAGCGCGGTCAGCCCCGTTCCAACCGACGATCGAGCCGGGGACGAATCCACTCCCGAGGACAGTCAGCGTGAACGCGGGTCCGCCGGGAGCCGCCGTGCTCGGGATCAGCGAGCTCGCGAGGGGCATCGGATTGGCGCTGGCCGTGCCGACCGGGGTGTTCACGTCGCCGCGGACCTCGTAGGCGGAAAGGCCGCGGCTGTAGACGCGCACCTCGTCGATCGTCCCGTTGAAGAACTGGACGAAGTCGCTGTCTCCCCCGATGCGCAACGGCTGCGTCGTCTGGGTGAGCGCAGCGCTCTCGTCAGCGGAGGCCACGAGATCGCCGTTGACGTACAGCCCCAGGATCGCGCCGTTGTACGTCAGCGCAAGATGGGTCCACATGCCGAGCGCGAGCGGAGCCGGAGCGAACAGGACATGCTTGCCGGTCGTGAAGACCCCGCCGACCTCGGGCTGCCTACCGACGTCGGAGCTTCCTTCGAGGTAGTACGCGTCGGTCTGCTTGAAAAGGATGTCCACCCAGTGACAATCGGTTCCGGAGCAGTTCAGCGGCGGGATCGAGACCGGGTTGACCCACGCCTCGAGCGTCATGCCCGTCGTCAAGTGGAGCGAGGGCGCGTCGGCGACGGTGACCCACGAGTTGGTCCCGTTGAACAGCAACGCCGACCCGAACCGGCCAGCGCCCGTCCACGCGGCGTTCGCCAGCACGCCGGTATTCCCCGTTCCCGAAGCATCCGAAGCCGTCCCACCCGCACCCTCGTCGAACGCGTACGCGGCAACGAGTCCCGGGATCGTTGAGGTCGAGAGCGTCGTCGCCGATGCGGTCGGCCCGGAGAGACTCGTATTGCCGCCCGCATCGGCGGCGCGCACCCGGTAGGTGTAGGACGTATTGCGCGCTAATCCCGTGTCGTCGTAGAACGGCCCGGACGCGGTCGCGATCTGCACGAAGCTCTGGCAGCCGGCGCCTCGACAGCGCTCGACGCGGTAGCCGGTCACCGCGACGTTGTCGGTCGAGGCCGGCCAGGTCAGCTGGATCTCCGTCCCCGTGAACGGAACTGCCGTCAGAGCCGTGGGCGTGCTCGGCGGTGCGGAGTCGGCAACCGGGGCGACGACCCGGGCGTTCATGTCGACCTGGATCTCCGACAGGGTCAGCGCACGGTTGTACACGCGGAGCTCGTCGATCGCTCCCGCAAACGACTGGCCATAGAAGCTGTCGCCGCCGATCTGCAGCGCAAAGTGCGAAGTCAGCAGCGTGCCGGTCCGCGCTCGGCTCGAAGCCAGCGTCCCGTTGACGTAGAGGCGAAGCTGCGCCCCGTCGTAGGTTGCCGCCAGGTAGGACCACACGTTGGCAGGAAGCGGGGCCACGTCGAGGACGACCGTGTTGGTTCCCCCGAACGTTCCGCCGGCCGCGGCCACGCCGCTGGGCTGCGACGACGCGCAAAGGAAATAGTTGTCGTTCCCCTTGTAGACGATGTCCTCCCAGCTATTGACGGTGGTCGCCGGTTTCACCCAGGCCTCGAGCGTCATTGCGGTCGTCAGGCGGAGGAGCGGAGCGTCGTGGATCAGCGTGACCCGCGACGACACCCCGTCGAAGGTCAGCGCGCCGCCGAACTTCCCCGCCGATGTCCACACCGCCCCGACGAGCGTCGCCGTCAAGCCGTTTCCCGAAGCGTCGGCGGCCTGCGTTCCGGCGTTCTCGTCGAACCCGTAGGCGGCGATGGGCCCGGCCGCGTCCGCGCTGGCGACGGCCGGCGTCGCCTCGGAGGAGAGGGCACACACGCCCACCACGAACGCGATCGCTCGTCCAACCTGACCGGGGACGTCCCGGATAGAATGAGCGCCTCGCATCGCGGTCGACCCTCTTTCGATCCGAGGAATTTACGACGAACTACGACTAGATCCACTCCGGATCGGGGACGGTGCGCTCGCCGGGTGCATTGCCGGTATTGACCGTCGAGGCCTGCTCGAACAAGAGCACGCTGACCTCCTCCTGGGCTACGGGGCGGTGCTCGACCCCGCGGGGCACGATGAGGAATTCGCCCTCGGTCAGCGGCACGGAGCGGTCCCTGAATTCCATGTCGAACCGCCCGTGGAGCACCAGGAACATCTCGTCCTCTTCCTCGTGAGCATGCCAAACGAACGGCCCCAGGAATTTGACCAGCTTGACGTGCTGCCCGTTCAACGCCCCGACGATCTTCGGCTGCCAGTGCGAGGTAAATGACGACAGCTTCTGAGAGAGGTTGACTTTGGTCACGGCGCGCCTCCTTCTTCTAGATGCTACGCGG
>CAZEII010000014.1:18596-83464 GCA_964511835.1 uncultured Acidobacteriota bacterium
CTGAGAGAGGTTGACTTTGGTCACGGCGCGCCTCCTTCTTCTAGATGCTACGCGGAGTTCGCTCGGCTCGGAGACGACGTTGACCGCGGGCGCGAGGAGGCAGCCGTCGCGTCGTCCGCGACCGCGTTCTTGGGGGGAAGGCCGCCGGCGCAAATACGCTCAGGAATAGTAGAGCCCCGGGGATCCAACGCCGCCTCCTCAAGCTCGCGGCGTTCGTCACTCCGACGCGCGGCGCCCTGCTCGCAATTCGATGGCGCGAGTGTGCTCGAATCCAAGGTCTTCTCCTGCGCCGCCGTCCGCGCGCCACATCGGCACTTTCTGGGTTTTCGGAGTGGATCGTTGCGCGCCCGATGCATCGAATACCGCCGGTGCGAATGAAATTCTCCCGCCATGGCGTCCGCGTGGACGTAGACTGAATTCTTCCTCAGGGCGGGGAATTCGGTAACCAACCGGTGACTGCGTAATGGGAGCGCCGCGCACATACGCCGACCCCGTGGGACCGGCGCCGCTTGCGGGCGCCGAGCACCGCCGTGCGGCTCGCACCGCCATCGGGATCGCTTTCGAATTCCGTTCGTCGCTCCGCTTCCCGCGCGGGGAGCGGGGTAGGGGCACGGTCGTCGAGGTCGGAGCCGCCGGAGCGCGCGTGCGAACGGATCGTCCCCTCGACGTCGGCGAATGGATCCGGATCGCTTGGAGGCCGACTCTTCGAGAGATCAACGCTATGCCCGCGAGCCTGCGCCCGGCGAGGACGGTTCGGGGCCGGGTCGTTCGCGAGATCTCCGCCGACGGGTTGGATGAGCGCCACGCGTTCGCGTACGGCATCGAGTTTCCGGAGACGCGTCCGCTTCGCGCGCTCGCTCTCTTCGACCGAGCGCTGCCGTGGCTCGGGCTCGCCCTGATGCTCGCGGCGGTCGCGAACGTGGTCTGGCTGCGCGGGAACAACCTCTATTATTTCTGGTACCACCCGATCGTCAATCTTTACGGCATCCTGATTTCAGGCTACATCCTGTCGCGCATCGCCCTCGCCTGCTTCTACAAACCGCCGAAGGACGCCGGTTGGAGCCCTCCGATCACGGTCGCGCTCTCGTGCAAGAACGAAGAAGACTCCATCGGACGGACGATCGATTGCATCTTCGCGAGCGACTACCCGAAAGAGCTGCTGCAGGTCATCGCCGTCGACGACGGATCGACGGACGGCACGTGGGGAGAGATGACGAGGGCTCGGGAGCGGCACCCGGCGCTCGAGCTGATCCGGTTCGAGACCAACCGCGGGAAGCGCCACGGCATGGGCGCGGCGGCGCGCCGCGCGACCGGCGACTTCGTCGTCTACGTGGACTCCGACAGCTTCGTCCGCCCGGATGCGTTCCGCGAAATCGTGCAGGGGTTCGCCGATCCGGACGTCGCCGCCGTCTGCGGGCACGGTAAGGTCGCGAACGCCGGCGAGAATTTCCTGACCAAGATGCAGGAGGTTCGTTACTACGTCGCGTTCCGCATCGTGAAGGCAGCGGAGTCGTTGTTCTCAACCGTGACGTGTTGCTCCGGCTGCCTGGCGGCTTACCGGCGCTCGGTCGTCATGCCGATCCTCGACGTCTGGCTCTCGCAGTCGTTCCTCGGGGTGTCCGCGACGTTCGGGGACGACCGGAGCCTGACGAACTTCATGCTCCGCCGATGGCGTGTCATCTACGACAGCACCGCGGTCTGCTCGACGATCGTGCCCTCGACGATGAGCCAGTTCTTCCGGCAACAACTTCGCTGGAAGAAGTCGTGGATTCGCGAGAGCCTGCTGGCCTCGCTGTTCATGTGGAAGCGGCATCCGCTCGCCGCCTTCTATTTCTACCTCGGCGTCGTGTTTCCCCTCGTCTCGCCGGCCGTCGTTTTCGTCGCCTTGGTCCTGCCCCTGTTGGGACTCGGCGAATTCTCCTACATGTACATCTACGGGACGACGCTGATGGCGCTGCTGTACGGCCTCGTCTACCTCGTGCGGCACAAGACGAGGCTGTGGTTCTACGGGCTGGCGTTCAGCATCTTCTATATGGTCGTCCTGGTTTGGCAGACGTACTACGCGCTCGCGACCGTCAGAAGGAACCACTGGGGTACCCGCTGACCGGGGGCGTGCGCCATGAGCGAAGCCCAGCACCTCAAGTCCCGCGCCTTCGCGCGGGATCGGCGCACATGGATCGCGACCTTCGTCTTGGCGGCCGTCGCCTGGGCCGGAACGAGCGCCTGGCTCAATCGCCACGTTTCCCTCGCTCCGCGGCGGCTTGCAACCGCAGAGGACGACGGCCGGTTCCTCGCCCTTGCCTACGATCGAATCGTGCCGATGCCGGACGGCCGCAACCTCGACCGGCTCGCGCTTCGTGAGCAGCTCCGCGGTCTCGCGGCCTCCGGATGGCAGCCCGTCACTCTCGAAGAGCTGCGCCGAGCCTACCGGGGGGAGGGGGCGCTCCCCCACAAGCCGATGCTTCTGACTTTCGACGAGGGGTACCTCACAACCTACGAAGCGGCCGATCCGGTCCTGCGCGAGCTGCACTGGCCCGCGGTGATGTTCCTGCGAACCGACCGGCAGGAGGACCGAGACGTCTCGTTCCTCTTCTGGGACCGGCTGCGCCGGATGGCGCTGAGCGGTTTGTGGGAGATCGCGTCGGGCGACCCGCCCGCAGCCAACGTCACGCGGACGGCAAAGCTTCCGCCCGAGCCGCCCGGCGCGGAGCTGATCGCGAAGCGCCTCGAATGGCCGGCGGGGCCGGCCTGGGCCCCGCGCGGAGTCGAGCCGCTCGTCGCGCTCGGGCGAATCGCGGAGGCCGAGCCCGCGGCGAGCGCTCCGGAATCGATCCCGTGGCTCGGCCTTCTGGATGACCCCGTCGGCGCCAACGATCTGGAGTCGAGCCCCTTCCGCGTCGCGCGGCTGCGCGTCGACCCGCGCTGGAGCACCCCCGAGCTCCTACGCCGCGCGAACCTCGCCGTCGCCGGGCCGGTGGCCGCGGGTGACGGATCGTGGGTGCCCGGTCAGGGAGTGACGGACGCCGGTGGGGGAGTCGTCCGTCTCGACGCTCGTCCGCGTGCGGACATCTGGATTCCTGCGGCGCGGTGGGCGGACGATTGGCGGCTCGACGCCAAGGTTCGCGTGACCGGCGGCGAGTTCTGGATCGTGCAGCCCGGGAGCGTCCCCGGTCGCGAGTGGCGCGTCGGAGGAGCGTCCGGACGACTCTTCATCCAGGATCGTCTTCCCGGGCGGCCGCCGGACGTCCTCGCGAGATCCGATGCCTTCGGCGCTCAGGACGCGACGCACGTCGTTCGCATCGTGAAGCGCGGAGCCGGAGTCTCTGCGAGCTGGGACGGCCGGTCGCTTACATCGACCCCCGTCGCCATACCGGCACGCTGGCGCGGACGGGTCGGGCTCGTCGCGTACGGCGAGGGAGGCCAAGCCGCTTCGTCGACCGTCCTGAGCCTCGGGCTGGCCGCGCTGCCTTATCAAGTGCAGGTCGTCTCGGCCGCACCCGACGCGGTCGACATCGCGTCGTGGGAGGCGGACGCCGACGAGATCGCGGCGCTGAGCCCGCCGTGGGCGAGCGTCGACGGCACGAGCGTCAACGAGTCGGGCTTCGACCGCGATTTGTTCCGGATCCTCGCGCGGCGCTACGCGTGGGACATCGTGCCCACCGTCACGGTCAAGGGGCACACGGCGCCGGGGGGCGCCGCCGCGGACTGGATGACCGGCCTTCCGGCGCGCGTCGCGCGCGAGGGGTGGGCCGGCGTCCGAATCGACCTGCGGGGCGTGTCGCGCGACGCCGCGCCTCGCTGGCAGGTGGCGGCACGTGAGCTGGGCCCCCCCCTTCGCCGCGTCCATGCGCGCCTCGTCGTGGTGTCGTCTTGAGGCACGCGCTGGCGGCGGCACTCCTCGCGACGGTGACCGCGATCGCTCCGGCGTGGGGACGGTCCCCCGGCCAAGAAGCCCTCGACGAGGGGGTCGCGAAGTACAAGGTAGGATCGTACAAGGACGCGCTCGCGAGCTTCCGGAGAGCGGTCGACCTCGATCCGTCCCTCACCAAAGCCTGGGAGAATCTCGGATGGGCGCAGCACCGGCTCGGCGACGACCGCGATGCTCTGCGCGTCTGGCAGACCGTATTGAAGCTCGAACCGGCGAACGTCGCGTGCTGGAACGCGGTCGGTGAGGTGCAGCTCGCGCGAGGAGCCTGGGGCGACGCCCGATCGGCGTTCCTGAACAGTCTCGCGCTCGAGCCCGACCAGCCGGACGTCGGCCTTCGGCTCGGGCAGGCGTACGAGAAGCTCGACCGGCTCGACGAGGCCGCGGCGCAGTACCGGGCGATTCTCGAACGGCGCCCCGGCGACTCCAAGGCCACGACGCGCCTCGCCGACCTCGAGGAATCGCGAGGCGATCTTTCGACGGCCGAGGAGGTTCTCCGCGCGGGCCTCGCTCGATCGTCCGATTCCGGCGACGCGATCACGACGCGCCTCGCGCGGGTCATAGCGAAACGGGGGGACGAGGCGTATCGCGCGGGGTGGTTCGACGAAGCCGCCGGAGCGTACCGCGAAGCCGTCTCGTTGGACTCGGCTCGAGCGAGCTATCTCGCCAATCTCGGCTGGGCGGAACGTCGCGGCGGGAACGACGCGGACGCGGTGGCGGTGTGGAAGCAGGCGATCTCCCGCGGTGCGGCCCATCCGGCCGAGCTCTGGAGAGCGGTCGGAGACGCCGAGCGCGACGCGGGACGTCTCGCGGAGGCACGCGATGCGTATCGGCGCGCTGCCGCGGCCGACCCGCACGCCGAAGCGGCTCTCTACTCCCTGGCGACGATCTCGCTCGATGCCGGCGATCCGCTCGGCGCGGTCCCCCCGATCCGCGAGATGATGACCACCGGGGGAGGCGGAAAGGAGGACGCGGTGCGCGCCGCCGACCTCTTCATTCGCTACGACGCGATCGAGACGGGGCAGGCGGTCTTCGAAGGACTCGCGGCGAATCCGGCGCACGAGGCGGCCGCACACGCGGCGCTCGGGAGGCTGTACGCCGCGCGCGGCGGCGCGGCGTACCGAGCGGGGAGCGACAGCGAGGCTGCGGCGTTCTACGGGAAGGCGCTCGCGGCCGACCCCGCGAACCGTGCCGCGCTTCGCGATTTCGGCTGGACGCTTTGGCGGGGCGGCGATTGGGCCGGCGTCCGCGACGTATGGGGACGGTATCTCGCGACGTACCCCGAGCTCGCCGAGCCTCACGAGCTGATGGGGCGTTTGGAGCTGCAGCACGGCTCGCCGCGCAAGGCGGTCGAGGAGGCGCACGCCGCGCTCGCGATCGAGCCGGACGCGTTGTCGCCGAACGTCCTGCTCACCAAGGCCTACCTCGCGGAAGGAAAGTTCCGACACGCGCGGGAGCTCGGAGCGGAACTCGCGATCCGTCATCCCGACGACCTCGCGGTGCAAACCCTCTACGGGGAGACGCTCTGGCGAAGCCTCGATTTCGAGGCGGCGAGCGTGCAGTGGCGCAAGGTGATCGACATGGGCGGGGGCACGCCGCGCGCGATGCACTACTGGCTGCGCTCCCTCTACGAGACCGGCGCGTACGACGAGGCCGTCGCGGCGGCCCAGGCCGCCGCCGCCCGAGGGTCCGCGAGCGAGCCGGTGGTGCGGCTCTTGGCCGAGGACGCGCTCGTGCGCGGCGACGACCAGGCGACCCTTCGCTGGTATCGCGAGCTGACGGAAAGGTTCCCGCAGAGGGTCCCTTACTGGGTGGCTCTCGCCGAGACCTACCGGGCGATGGAGAAGTTTCGCTCCGAGGAGCGGGTGCTCGACGCCGCGTTCGCCCGGCACCCCAGCTCGCCGGAGATCGGCCTCCTCCAAGCCGACGCCGAACTCTCGCGCGAGCGTCCCGCGAGCGCGCTGGACCTCTACCGCGCGCTCGGCCAGCGGCTGGGCTCCAACCGCACGGTCTTCGAGGGCGAGCTGCAATCGCTCCGCCGGCTGGGAGCCGACGCGCGCGCGCTCTCTCTCCTCCGGGAGACGGGCCCCCACTTCCTCGATGCGAACGAACGCGCGCTGCACGAGGCGTCGATCCTCGAGGACATGGGACGCAGGACCGAGGCCGCCCGGATCCGGCAACACGTGATCGATCCTCCCGCGGGAACCGTCGAGCTGCCGATCCTCCTTTATCACGGCCTCAGCGAGAAGCCGCGCTCGCTGAACCTTCCCCTGGACCGGTTCGAGGGGGAGATGGAGGCGATCCGCGAGGCGGGTTACACCGCGATCACCGTCTCGGAGGTCGACGCGATGCTGTCGGGAAGAATGCCCTTCCCCGAGAAACCGATCGCGATCACCTTCGACGACGCTCGCGCAGATTCGTTCCGCTATGCGGATCCGATCCTGGAACGCCTCGGCCTGAAGGCGACGATGTTCGTCCCGACGATCCGGATCGCCGACGAGAGCGCGTTCAGCACCGACTGGGAGTCTCTCCGGCGGCTCGCCGCGACGGGCCGGTGGGACTTCCAAGCGCACGGACATCTCGCCCACGATCCGATCCCGGTGGACGAGAAGGGCGAGCTCGCGGAGTTTCTGGTCAATCGCCAATGGCTCGCCGAGGAGCACCGCCTGGAGACGCACGACGAGTTCGCCGCGCGCGTCGCCGACGATTACCGGACCTGTCTCGAGCTGATCGCGGTCAACGTCCCCGGCCAAGCGGTCGTCGCCTACGCGTTCCCGTTCTCGGAGTTCGGTCAGCTCCACGGCGGTAACGACCCCGGCTCGCTCGTCGTCAACCAACAGGCCTTCGAGAAGCTCTACCGTTACGGCTTCGTTCAGGACTCGTCGGGGTTCAACACCCTCACGCCGGGGGAAAGCCGGCGGCCGCTGCTCCTGAATCGGCTCAACGTCGATCGCGAGTGGGACGCCCACCGGCTCATGGCGATTCTCGCGTCGCAATCCCCCGCGGAGAGGGCGAAGCTCGACGGCGCCAGGGCCGACGTGGCGAACCTCGAGTACCGCGATGCGGAGTCGGACCTGCGCCGGACGATCGCGGAGAAGCCGCAGACGTACCCGGAGTCGGGAATCGTCCTCGCCACCGACCTCCACGAGCAGGAGCGCGAGAGGGAGGCCCGCCGCGCGTACGAGCTGGTTCCCTCCGGCCCGGCGTGGGGTCGCCCCGATGCCTCTCAGCGGAAGCTCGCTCGCGACATCTCGTGGGAGACCGATCCGCAAGCCGGGGGGGATCTTCAGATCGTCAGTGACTCGGACCATCGGGACACGATCGAGGCGCTCGCGACGGGCCGGTATCCGTTCGAGGCGCCCGTGGACTTGTGGGGGAGCGTGGGCTCGGCGCAATTCAGGGACGCCGAGTTTCCGTCGCTGTCGGGAATCGAGGGCACGCTCGGCGTCGACTGGGCCGCGGCGCGCCGCGTCAAGATCGGCGGCTGGCTGCGTGGCCGCTCTCTCAACGACGGCGTCGGGACGATCGAGGGGGAGGGGACGTTCGGGCTCTCCTTCGACGGCCACCGGTTCGGCGGCGCGTGCGGCGTCACCGACGTCGAGACCGTCGGCGCCTTTCAGGACGAGATTCAAAAGCGCGGCTGCCGAGGCGCGTACGATCTCACCTCTCGAACCTGGCGCGCGAGGCTCCGCCTCGCGCTCAACGATCTCACCGATGGCAACGCGGTCGCCTACGGCTGGGCGGACGGCACCGTCGACGCCTGGAAGCGGTTCCGGATCAGCGTCGGCGGGCGGCTCGAGCTGGGCGACAGCCGGACGACGTCAACCCTCTATTACGCGCCGACCGGTCTCGTCTCGCTTCTCGCCATCGTCCGGTACGCGCACTCCTTCCCGGCCGGGACCGCGATCGAGGCCGAGGCCGGCGCCGGTCCGTCGCGCAGCGACACCACGAGCACGCGGATCATCGGGCAAGCGCAGCTGGCGTGGACGCAGGACTGGGGTGTGAGCTGGAGGAGCCGGCTCACCGCCGAGTACGGCGCGACGCCGGACTACCACCGAACGGCGCTCGGGTTCAGCTTCGGCTATCGCTTCTGAGTCTCGGCGGAACCGTAAGCCTCGACGAGCCGGGGAATGGCCTCCGGATCCTCGCTCCCGAGCGACCAGAGGATGAGGGTCGAAAGGCCGCGCGCGCGCAGGTGGCGGGCCTTGGCATCCAGGCTGACCGCGTCCTCGTAGTAGACGACGTGGCGCCCGTCGGAGCCGCGGTAGGCGAACGACGGAACCCGGCTGACGTGCTCGCGGCGCACGTGCGGGTGGTACGAGCTGCGCGTGGACGACACCTCGGAGAACGAGCGCCACTCGGCCTTCGCCGGGCCCCAATCCATCCCGGAAACCTTGAGCACCGGAACGATCTTCGCCGCGTCGCATGTGCCGAGCGCGTAGTCGATGACTTCATCGATCCAATCCAAGCTGGCGATGTCGCCCGGCCCCGTGCTGGCGTTGTGCTCGTTGTAGAGCATCACCTGCATGCGGTCCGCGACGCCGCAGATCTCCCGCCAGTCGGCCGCCGCGGGCCCGCGGGAGCTGGTCTCCTTCCTCTTCGGTTGGAGCGTGGCGGAGAAGCTCATCCCCACGGCGTGCGCGTCCGAGGACAGCTTCCGCGCGAACGCGGTGAACGCCTCGCGATCCGATGCGGGGAGATTCTCGTAGTCGAGGTCGACGCCGTCGACCTTCAGGCTCTTCGCCAGCGCGACGATCTCTCCGCTGTGGGACGCGCGCGCATCGGCGCTCGCGATCAGGTCATGGACGATGTCGGCGTCCTTGAGTGAGGACGACCCGGCCGCCGGCACGCGGTCGTTGACGACGGTCAGCCACGCATGCGCGCCGGCGGCATGAACCCTCTCGACGGTGGCGTTCCACGCGCCGACCCGAGGGTCGAGCACGGGGTGTCCGCCGGCGTCGAGACGCGCCGCGAAGATCAGGACGTCGCCGAGCTTGCCCCGCGCGTGCTCGACCGAGGCGATCCCTTCGTCGTGCTGCCAGGGGACGATCCATCCCCCGACGGCCAAGAGTGTCGCCAGGACGACGGGCATGCCGCCGAGTTTAGCGCGCGGGGCGGCGCATGTCCTTCGAGTTGATGTCCAGCGTGAGCATGAAGCCGTTCGTGCCCTTGTACTCGAACTTGTTGTCGCCCCGCTTGTAGGATTCCGACTCGCTGGGCATCAGCACGAACCCGTCGTTCCTCGGCGCCGCGAAGTACTTGACGTTCTTGATGACCGACGGCTCCTTCGTCATCGACGTCGGATTGTGGACGAGCAGGATCTCGCCGGCCTTGCCGGCGTCGAGCCGGGCGACGGCGCGGTCGTTCCCTCCCTTCCATTCGATCGGCGCGTCCTGGCCGACCGTGAACGACTTCCATTTCCAGGGATAGACGGGACCCAGAAGGATGGTCGCGAGCCCGTCGCGCTGAGCCTTCGTGACCGCCGGATCGAATGTCGCCTCGGCCCACTCGGTCTCGCCATCGCCGAAGTCGTCGCCGAGATCGCCGGCGATCCACACCTTGGCGCCCGCCAGGTCGACGGCGCCGAAGTGTCCCTTGTTGACCCTGTAGGCGATGTTGAAGCGGCAGTAGTGGCCGCCGTGTCCTTCGTGGCCGGCGTGCTCGTTCGATCCCGCCGGCGCGGGCTTGGTGCTGAAGTAGCAGGGGCAGAACATCTGGCAGCTGCACGCCTCGATGACGGTCGCGTTGAGCGACCAATCCGGCTGCGGTTTCGGCGCCTGGGCAGCCGGGCCGGTGGAGAGAGGGATCGCCACCGCCACGATCGCCAGAGTGATTGCGGAGAGCGAGATGCCCACGGTCTTCTTCATCGCATGCCTCCTCGTGTTGGCCGTTCCTTCCACCATACGCCGGTCGCAACGGTGTTGGAAGTGGAGCGCGTCGCGCGTTAGCGCGACCAGATCAACACGCGGATCGGCAGGTCGTGACGCTCCTCACCGCGCACCCAACAGCACCCGCACGAGAGCCGATCCCGAGGTGAGCGGCTCGACCGCTCGACCGATGACGGTCGACGCCGATGCCGCAGTGCCGGCGCGCATCGCGACACCGGACTCGGGAGAGGCCATCAAGCGATCGCCGACCGCTATCGCGCCGAGCGACGCGTCGACGCGACAGACCGCGATGTGGCTCGTCGCGACAGCGATCGGGCCTCCTGGCGTTGTACTCGCCGCATCGATCTCGGCGCAGCCGATCACGAGAGGATCACTGGTCCCGGAGCTGCGCACGCCAAACCCACTGGCGGGGCACGATTTCCGCCGGAAGAGGGGACGCAAAGCGCCGTCCGTACCCGCTGACACCCGACTGGCGGCGATCACAGTCGGTGACGGGCGGGACAGTGTTACAGTCCGAAGTCATGTGCCTCGGGAGGTGCTCGATGAGGAGGTTCCTCGGCAGCTTGCTCGCGATCGTGGGATTGGCGACCGGTGCGTCGAGGGCGGGTGCGGCGGAGCTGAAGCAGGGCGATCCCGCACCTCCCTTCGCGCTCCAGGGATCGGACGGCAAGATCCACGAGCTGGCGAAGCTGCAAGGACGAACGGTCGTCCTCGCGTGGTTTCCCAAGGCGTTCACCGGGGGCTGAACCGCGGAGTGCACGTCGCTCCGTGAGAGCGGCGCCGAGATCCGCAAGCTCGACGCGGCGTACTTCGCGATCTCGACCGACGATGCCGACACCAACAAGAAGTTCGCCGAATCGCTGTCGGCCGACTACCCGATCCTCGCCGATCCCGACAAGAAGGTCGCGGAGAGCTACGGCGTCCTCATCCCCGATGCCGGGATGGCTCACCGATGGACGTTCTACATCGGCCCCGACGGGAAGATCCTCGACATCGACAAAGAGGTGAAACCGCAAACCGCGGGCAAGGACGTCGCGGCCAAGCTCGAGGCGCTGGGGGTCGCGAAGGCGAAGTAGGTCGGCGGAGCGCGACCCCCGCTCTTCCCATCACATCGGGTTGACGCAGTACCTCGCCCCCGTGTCGGTGAACGGGCGACCCCCCCAAACGATCATCTCGCTGCCGGTCCAGACGGCGGTGTGCTCCTGCCGCGCCTCGGGGGGTTGACCGGCGGAGCCGACGGCCGACCATGAATCGACCGATGGGTCGTACGCGCCGCCGTCGCCGAGATCGACTCCTCCGCTCGCGGACAAGCCACCCCAGACGATCATCGCGCCGCCGGTCCAAACGCCGGTCGGGAGGTATCGCGCCGACGGAGCACCGACTCCACTGGTCGGTGCCCACGAATCGGAGAGCGGGTTGTAGCGTCCGCCCGAGCTCAGGCTGTTTAGGCTCGACGTGGTCCCACCCCACACGATCATCTCGGTCCCGGACCACACGCTTGCGAAGTAGAACCGACCCGTAGGAGCGTTAGCGGTGGATGTGGATCCCCAGAAGTCGGTCGTCGGATCGTAGCGGCCGCCCGTGATCGGATCGATCGAACCGTCGGTTCCACCCCAGACGATCATGGCGCTCCCGGTCCACACGGCTGCCGCGAGCTGCCGTGCGCTCGGGACGTTTGCGCCGGTGGACGTGGGCGTCCAGCTGTCGGTCGCAGGCGCGTAGCGTCCCCCGGAATTGACCACGCTCGGTCCGTTCGTTCCGCCCCAAACGATCATCTCGGAGCCGGTCCAAACGGCCGTGTGTGCGGCGCGTTGACTCGGAACGCCCGCCAGGGACGTCGGCACCCAAGCGTCGGTCGTCGGATTGTACCGACCGCCGGAATTGAGCACCGCGTTGATGCCGAACGTGGAACCGCCCCAAACGATCACCTCCGTGCCGGTCCAGACCGCCGTCATGCCCGAGCGTGCGGACGGCGCGCCGACCGTCGACGTCGACGTCCACGAGTTGGTCGCCGGAACGTAGCGCCCTCCCGTATTCAGGAGCAGCCCCCCGTTGCTTCCTCCCCAGACGAACATCTCGCTTCCGGTCCAAACCGCCGCCTGACCGGCTCGAGGTGCAGGCGGCGCAATCTGTGCCGTGGCGACCCATGAGTCGGAAGCGGTCGCGTAGCGGGCACCCGAGCCCAGGTCGGCGAAGCCGTCATTTCCGCCCCAGACGAGCATCTCGGTTCCACTCCAGACGGATGTGTGCGCCGATCGCGCGGCAGGCGATCCGGCGGTCGAGGTCGCGGTCCACGTGTCGGTTGCGGGCGAGTAGCGGCCTCCCGTTCCCGTGGGAGCCCCCGAGGAGCCTCCCCAGACGACCATCTGAGAGCCGGTCCAAACCGCCGTCGCGCTCTGGCGCGCCGTCGGGACGCCGGCGCCGACGGAGGTCGTCTTCCACTTGTTCCCCGCGGGATCGTAGCGGCCGCCGGTATTCAGGGGAAGGGAGGTCGTCCCGCTGATGCCGCCCCACACGACCATCTCCGTGCCGCTCCAAACGGCGACGTGGTTGAGGCGGCCCTCCGGCACGCCGGGACCGCTGTCGCGAATCGCCTTCCAGCTGTTGGTCGCCGGGTTGTACCTCGCTCCAGTATTGTCGCCGCCGCCCCACACGATCATCTCGGAGCCGGTCCAGACGGCGGTGTGGCCCTGTCTCGGTGTCGGTGCCTTGGTGGTCGTGGTTGCGGACCACGTGTCCGTCGCCGGGTTGTAGATGCCACCCGAGTTGAGGACGGTGTTGAGATCCTGCGAGCCGCCCCAGACGATCATGGAGGCTCCCGTCCAGACGACCGTGTGCCCCCAGCGGGCCGATGGTGCGTTCGCGCCGGAAGAGATCGTCGACCAAGTGCTCGTCGTGGGGTTGTATCGACCTCCCGTGTTCGTCGCCGTCTGATTGCCGAGCTCACCGCCCCACACGATCATCTCCGTCCCGGTCCAAACCGCAGAGTGAAGCGTCCGGGCAAGGAGGGTGAAAGTCGCCGGAGCAGGAACGGGCCTCCACGTGTCGGTGGCGGGGTCGTAACGGCCCCCGGCGTCCTGATCTCCTCCCCACCAGACGATCATCTCGCTTCCCGTCCAGACGGCGGTGTGGTTGCGGTGCGGCTGCGGGCTCCAAGCCGTCGTCGTCCACGTGTTTTGAACACAAGAGCCGGTGGTGATCGCGGGGAGCGCGTAGTCGTAGTCAGCCGGCGTGTCGGGGACGGACGGCAAGATTGTCGATGCTGCCTTGCACCACCAGGCGTCGAATGAGACGTGGAAGCGCGAATCGGCGGCGTACCAGCTCCTAACGAGCGTGTCGACGAGCGTTCTTCGTGCGAGCGTCTCCGCGACCAGCGCAGGATCGTTGCCGAGCGCGGCGAACAGCTCGCGCAGCAATTCAGGATCTCTTGTGTCCGAAGCCATGCGATTCAACTCGGCTTGAAGCTGGCCCGGAGTGATCGGCCGGCTCCAAAGCTGCTCCAGCGCGGCCGACTGGCGAAGCTCGTCGTCGACTCGAGACCGCAGCGCCGAATCGGGGAGGACGCTCTCGAGCGGAGGTTTGGCACCCGCGTTTTCCGCCGGCCAGATGCGGTGACGCCAGTACACCTCCTCGATTCGTCTTTCGGCATCGACGCGATCCTCGAAACCGAGACGCGTCACGCCGGCGGCGCGCGATGTCGTCGCGGCGAAGCTCGCGATGATGATGATCAAGATGATAGAGATGAAGGAGAAAGTCCGGTTCTTTTCTCGCATGGTACCCCCCCGCCGTTGCTATACGCCGCGGACCAGGCCCGGTCAACGACTCCTTCGGTCACGGCGCGCTGAAGTTCCGGCTGATGCGGATCGGCTGTCCGACGTCGGGTTGTCGGAACCAATGCAGGTCGGGCTCCGGGATCTTCTCGAACGGCTGGTCGAGCTGCGGGAGCTGCTTGTGGCGGTAGAGCTCCCATTGAATGTTGTGCTCGGCCCAGTCTTTCATGCGCTCGACGTTCTGTGCGACATGCGCCCGCCTCGAGTTCAGCGCGAAGCCGCGCAGAACGACCCACTTCGGCGAGCGCCAGTCCGCGAGCGATTGCCCCGATTGCCCGCCGCGAACGTCGAGCTTCAGATAGAAGCGCAGGACGAGATCACCGTACGTGATGTACACCTGATCTCCGGGCTGCGCGTTCGAAGCCAGGAAATCCGTGATCGCGTCGGTCGCCGGGGTGAAGCGGTGCGTCAGCTCGTAGACGAAATTGCCGAGCGGAAATCCCCAATCGAGGGAGCGAAACGATCGGCCGGGACCGACGATCCAAGGCGTCTCCAGCTTGAAGCCGAAGCTCGACGCTTGATGGAAAACGCCGGTCGCGAGCAGGCACACGGCGAGCGGCGCTCCGAGCAAGCGGCTCGCCGAGAACGCGGTGACCGAGATCCAGCCGGCGAGCGCCGCGAACAGCGGAAGGAGGCACGCGATGTACCGGTAGTACGACCAGGGCGCGACCGACACGACGACGATGTAGACCAGCACCGTCGCGCCGAGAAATGCGACAGGGCGGCGGTGCTCGCGGTCGATGGCCGGCGATCGGCGCCGCGGCCGCCAGACGATTGCCGCGAAGGGAACGAGCGCGAGCGGCGGGAATCCGTAGACGGCGGTCATCAGCGCGTACTTCTCGAGGTTCTGCGAATAGGACTCCAGCTCTCCCGCCTGCGCCTGCTTGTGCAGCAGGTCGAAGAACAGCGCCCACGGCGCGTTGATCGCGATGACGATGCCCGCGGCCATCGCCAGACGGCGGAATGCGGCGCGGTCGACGCCGAGGATCCAGACGGACGCGGCGAGCGCGACGGACGACGCGACGAAGATCAGATAGTTCGAGTGGAAGAGGACGGTCATCGCCGCGACGAGGCCGATGATCGATCCGCGCTCGCCGCGCGTCGCGCCGACGGTGAAGCGCAGCGCCCATGCGAATCCGAGGATGGCGAAGGCGTAGTAGCGGCACTCGCGTACGTGCAGCAGGAACGGAACGGAGAGAATCAGGGCCGCCATCGACACGAGCGCGATGCGACGGTCCCGGAACAACGACCAGGCGAGGGGATACATCGAAGCGACCGCCGCCAGACCGACCAGCGCAAACGGAAACCGCGCGGCGAGCGTTCCCTCGCCTAAAACAAGGAATGAGGCCGCGGCGACGTACTTGTCGAGCCAGGGAGTCCATCGCCAGATCCCGTCGGCACGAAACTCTCGGCCAACCTCCTGAGAGATGACGTCGTGCCCGTCGACCGCCTTGGGAATCCCGTGATGGAGGATGCTCCGCGCGAGGAGCGCGGTCTCCGCTTCGTCCATCCAGAGCTTCGGCTCGTCGAGCCCGGCGAAGATGAGGCAGGCGGCCAACCCGAGAATCACGCCGAACGTGACGAGATGCCGCCGATCGGGAGCCAATCAACGCCTTTCGCCCCCGTCGCGGGAGCCCGCGCCGACGATGGCGCCCGCGAAATCTACAACGGAGTCGGCACGCTCAGGGAGGACATGGATACGCGACCGCTTGAGTCGTCCAATGCACGGCGGCGTTTCCCCGTGGAACCGAGGTGTGAAGGATTCCCGTGGAGCTTTCATAGACGAGGTGCTCGCCCTTCAGCCCCGAGTTCGTCTCGGACGGTCCCGCATCGACCTCGAGGACCCGCCACTTGAGGCCATCGCAGGACCAGAGATGACGCTGGTGGTCGACCGGAAACTTCTCGCCGACGATCATGTGATAGCCGAACGCCGTGCGGGCCGTCGTCGGGAAAACCGGCGTGTCGCTGGCGACGGAGGCTTCGTTGGGATACACGTCGACGATGTTGCCCGACGCGTCTCGGTAGAAACGCCAATCGGCGCCATCGGCGGAGTAGATCAGTGCAATGCGCGGATGACAGGGCGGCCCGCCGGAGCAGTATCCGTCCTCCCAGACGAGGTAGCGATTGTTGGCTGGGTTCGCGGGATCGAGGACTGCGGGCTTCTCTTCCTGGACGAGGATCGAGCACGACCCGCTGAAAGCGAACGGCTCCGTCCCGTCGATCTGAAATTTGCCATGGTAAACCCAGTTGATCCCTTCGCTCGAGGTGGCCCACGCGGGCTTGTATCCCACCGTCGTCGGATAGCCGTCTCCTACGCGGAGGACGGCGTAGTAGTTACCCGACGGACCTCGGGCGACCCCCAACGTGCGGACGTACGCGTTGGGTCGGTCGAAGATCTGGCTTGGCGGGATGACCAGCTTGGGCTTCCCCACCGACGACCATGATCCGCTGGCCACGTACACCGGACCGTCGGTGTTGCCAAAACACACGAACTTCACCCCGTTCGTTCCGGGCATCCTTGACCCAGCAGGCGCGGCTCCTACATTCAGGCTTCAGTGAGGTCGCCGACCTCCGAGGAGGCCGTATGGGTTTCTCAGGTGTTCGCGCTGTGATCATGATCGTGATTCTGATTGCGCTCGTCCTGGGTGTTACGAAGCTCGGACTTCCGGGCTGGACGCTGCCGGTCGGACTGATCGTCAGCGGAATTCTGGTCAGGAGCATCACGATCAAGACGACGTCGACGGCGGCGTAAGTCCGGTCGTGTGCTCATCGGCCCGCGCGGGGGGCGCCGCGACGAGACCGGCGAAGAGAAGAAACACAGCCTGGGGATTGGGTCTCATCGGGCGCCTCCCGAGCCCGGGGTCGGCTCTCGAGCTGATGAGACAGAGATAGTTGGCAACGGCTCCCTGCGAAAGAGCTCAGCGCGAGATCAAGCGGAGTGCAGACCGCGCCGCTCTCGGCGCAGCCGCCTACGAGAGGGGACCGGGTTGTCCGGAACTAGGTTTTACAGCCGGGTATCTTCTTGCACGACGGACAGTGGAAGCAGCTCCCGCCCGAGAGCGCGTAGCATGGCGGGCAATCGATCGGAACGCAGTAGGGCATCGTGGTTCCCTCCTCCTCCGATATGAGCCGTCGAGGCGTCGTTCGAGTCTACACTTCTTCGTTGGCTTCGGTCTCGTCTTCGACGACGGCTTCATCCAGCATCCTGTAGAGGGTCCGCCGATCGATGTCGAGGGCGCGCGCCGCCGCGGCCTTGTTGCCCCGATGGCGCTCGAGCACGCGACGCGCGTAGCTCTTCGAGACCTCGGCCAACGTCAGGCCGGCGCGCGCGGCGCCCGCCAGCTCGTCGTGGGCTTCTTCCGTGGACGCGCTGGGCACGATGTCCTCGACGAGAATGGTGTCGTGGTCGGTGAGAGCGACGGCACGCTCCAGCGTGTTGGCCAACTCGCGGACGTTCCCCGGCCAATCGTGGACGAGGAGGCGCTTCAAGGCGGGTGAGGAAATGCCGACGATCGGGCGCCTCAGCCGGTCGCAGGCGCGCTCCAGAAGATGGTCGATCAAAGTCACGAGATCGTCTCGACGTTCGCGGAGAGACGGAACCTCGATCCGAATGACGTTGAGGCGGTAATACAGGTCGGTGCGGAAGCGCCCGTCCTTGAGGAGCGACTCGAGCGGACGGTTGGTCGCGGCGACGACGCGCACGTTGACGTTGATCGCCTCCGTTCCTCCGACGGGGCGGACCATCCCCGACTCCAAGACCTGCAGGAGCTTCGCCTGGGTGTCGAGAGGAAGCTCGCCGATCTCGTCGAGAAAGAGCGTGCCTCCGGTTGCCGCCGCAAAGAGTCCCTTCCGGTCTTCGCGAGCGTCGGTGAAGGCGCCGCGCTTGACCCCGAAGAGCTCCGACTCCACCAGCGTGTGCGGAAGCGCGGCGGCGTTCAGCTCGAGGAACGGCGCCTCGCGCCGAGCCCCGGCGTCGTGGATCAATCTCGCCAGAACGCCTTTCCCCGTCCCGCTTTCTCCCGTCAAGAGGACCGTCGCCTCCGTCAGCGCGGCTCGACGGGCGAGATCCACGGCGCGGCGCATGGCTTCGCTCTTGGCGACGATCGGACCTTCGTCCTCGCCCTCCAAGCGGTTTCTGAGTCGCGTGATCTCGCGCCGCATCTGCCGCTCGCGGAGCGCGCGCTCGATCACCAGGCACAACACCTCGATCCGGAACGGTTTGGCGACGAAATCCGCCGCGCCGGCGCGCACCGCCTGCACGGCGAGATCGATGCTTCCGAATGCCGTCATCAAGACGACCAGCTGCCCCTCGCGCCGAGCCTGGATCGCCGACAACAGCTCGGTTCCGCGCATCTCCGGCATCTCGACGTCCGAGATGACGAGGTCGAACGGCGTCGCCTCGATCTCCGCGAGCGCCGCCAAGGGCGAGATCACGGCGGTGACCGCGTATCCTTCGCGACCGAGCTCCTCGCCGAGATATGCGACGACCTCGCGATCGTCGTCGAGAACGAGCAGCCGGGCCTTGGCCTTCGTCATGCATGGGCTCCTTGGATGGGAAGATCGATATGGAATCGCGTTCCCGCGCCGCGGGTGGACGCGACGGCGATGCGACCGCCGTGGGCTTGCACGATCGCGCGGACGACCGCCAAACCGAGGCCGGTTCCGCCCTCTCCGGCGCGCGTCGTGAAGAACGGCTCGAACAAGCGCGCGCGGGTCTCGTCGCTCATGCCGCAGCCGTCGTCCTCGACCTCGAGGCGGACCGCGGGAATCCCCCCGCCTTGGGATTCGATCGTCGCGAGGTCGAGCTTCAGCGCGACGTGTCCGCCTTCGGTCGTCGCAGCCAGCGCGTTTTTGACGAGATTGAGGACGACCTGCTGGATCTGATCGATGTCCGCGACGACCCGCGGGGGATCGGGGACGCAGGAGAACTCGAGCGCGACGCGGCGCTGCCGCGCGGCCGGACCCATCAGATCGAGGATCTTCCGCACGGGCGCGGCGATGTCCGTCGTCACCGGGCGCACGGGGCGGCGCCGCGCGAAGCTCAGAAGCTGCTCCACGATCCCCGCGATCCGGTCGGCCTGCTCCGCAAGGATGGTCGCGTTCTTCCGGACCTCGTCGGGGCTGAGGTCGCGCGCGAGGAGCGCGCGCGCCCGACCACTCATGATCTGCAGAGGGGAGCCGATCTCGTGAGCCAGGCCGGCGGAGAGCTGCCCGATCGTCGCCAGCTTGTCCACCCGCTGCATCCCCTGCTCGAGAACGAGCCGCGAGTCGACCTCGCGCGCGATGCGCTCCCGCGCTTCGCGGAGCTCGGCGACGAGGCCGTCGAATTGCTCGGCGAGACGGCCCACCTCGTCGTTTCGCTGGGTGTGGAGCGTCGCGGTGGGCTCTCCCACGCGCAGCTTGCGCATCCCGAGAGCCATCTTCGTCAGGGGGCCGCCGACCAAGGTCCAGCCCAGGAGCGCCTCGAGCGCCGTGATCGCGGCGACCAGGATGATCAGCGAGAGCACGATGTTGAGCGTCGTGTCGTGGAGATCGCGGTGGACCTCGCTCAGCGGTTGGACCAAGACGATCGCGCCCACGTTGTCGCCAGCGGCGTCCACGAGCGGCAGCCCGAGGGTCGCGGTCCAGCTCTCGTCGGTGTCGATGTTGAGCACCGATCCGCGCGAGCGCATCGCGGATTTCGCGATCGACGTCAGCGCCGGGTCGCTCACCGCCCCGGCCGAGGTCGCGGTCGATTCACCGCCCGGTCCGTAGACGTAGAGGTCGAGGTCCGGCGCGATCCCTTCGAGGGAGTCCAGAGCCCCCTGGATGTCGGTGAATTGGCGGTCCCTCAGCGCGTGCTCGAAGGAGACTTGGATCGCGTTCCCGAGGATGCGGATCTCACGCTCCACGGCACTTCTGAGATCCCGCCGCTCCTGCCGGATCTGGCGCCAGCCGTGGACGCCCGCGATGAGCAGCCCGGCTGCGCTGATCCCAAGCGTCATCTTGGTCGAAACGCGCAATCGACCTGCTCCCGTCCGCCCCCCGGGGTGCGGGGAGAGAATGAACCGACTGTGGCGGGAATGCCACTCGGTCTCCCGCCCGCTCCCGCCTCGACCGGGGAATTCCCGGCGGGCAAGGGGCTTGCAAGAAGCGGGCGCATGACTCCCCGAATCGTCCTCCTAGTCCCTTTGCTCGTGGTTTCGACCGCGCTCTTGCCCGCATGCTCGGAGTCGCACGGCGAGAGCACGGGGGCCGCGGCCAGCGAGTCTCCCTCGCTGGCCGCGGACGGCTCTGTCCGTCTCCCCAAGGCCTCCCTTCAATACCTTCGAGTCGAGCCGATCAAGCTGCAAGGCGGCTCGTTCGAGATCCGGGTCCCCGCGCGGGCGGAGTTCAAGGACGGCGCGGTGTCGCGCGTGGGTGCTCCGGCCTCCGGCCGAGTCGTGTCGATCGCCGCTAAATCCGGAGAGCGCGTGCGTGCGGGTCAGCCCTTGCTGACCGTCGCCTCCCCCGACGCCGCTTCCGCGCGCAACGCGCTCTCCTCAGCCAAGACGGCCCTGCGCGAGGCGCAGGCCGCGGTCGATCGCCAGGACCGCATGATGCGGGAAGGCGTCGGCGTCGAGCGAGAGCAGATGGAAGCCGGGTTCCGGCTCTCGCAAGCGCAGGCGGAAGTCGACCGCGCCGAGGCGACGGCCAAATTCGTCGGCGAGGGGACCGGCGCCGATCTCGTCGTCCGGGCGCCGATCTCCGGCACCGTCATCTCTGTCAAGACTTCCGTCGGCGCCGCGGTCGCACCCGGGGGCGAGTCGCTGATCGACGTGGGCGATCCCGACGCCGTGTGGATCGTGGCCGACGTCACCGATCACGATCTTCAGCTCGTGAAGGAAGGGAACACGGCGGAGATCCTGCTGAGCGTCTCGCCGACCCCGTTGCGCGCCCACGTCGTGTCGATCGGGTCGGTGGTGGACCCGTCGCTCCGCGCGGCTCCCGTGCGCTTGACTCTCGATTCTCCTATTCCGGGTCTGAGGCCGGGAACGTTCGGCAGCGCCCGGATCGACACCGCCCCCCAGGGCGCGACGCTTCCCGCCGAAGCGGTGCTCCTCCGGGGGGGAAAGGACTGGGTCGTCTACGTCGCGAAGGGGGACGACACGTTCGTCCGCCGGAGCGTCGTGGCCGGGCGCCCGATCGAAGGGCGCGTGCAGGTTCTGTCGGGCTTGTCGCCGGGCGATCGCGTCGTGGTTCACGGCGCGCTCCTGCTCGACGGCTCGGCCGAACAACTCTTGTAGACCGCCGGCGCCGGTTTCGCCGTGCTTCGCCCCCTGATCGATGCATGCGTGCACCGTCGTCTTCCGGTGCTGGCGGTCGTTCTGGCCATCGGAGCGTACGGGATCGCCGCCTACCGCGACACCGCGATCGAAGCCTTTCCCGACGTCACCAACATCCAGGTCAACGTCATCGCCCAGATGCCCGGGCAGGCTCCCGAGGAGATCGAGCGGCAGGTGACGATTCCGCTCGAGCGCGTGCTCAACGGCACCCCCGGGATGATCCAGATGCGCAGCGAGAGCCTTTTCGGGCTGTCGCTCGTCTGGCTCACGTTCGAGGACGGTACCGACGGCTATCGCGCTCGGAACATCGTGACGGAGAAGATCCAGGAGGCGGACCTCCCCGAGGGTGTGCAGCCGAACCTGGCGCCCGACGACACGCCCCTGGGCGAGATCTACCAGTACCACCTGGTCAGCGATCGCCACACCCCCGAGCAGATACGGTCCGAGCAGGAGTGGAACGTCTCACGCCTGCTCCGCCAAGTCCCGGGGGTCGCCGACGTCGTCAATTTCGGAGGGTACCTGAAGGAAATCCACGTCCAGGTGGACCCGGCGAGGCTCCAGTCGCACGGGCTGACGCTTCAGGATCTCTGCGATGCGGTCGCGAAGACGAACCAGAACGTCGGGGGCGGCTTTCTGCGCCACGGCGATCAGGAGCTGGTCATTCGCGGCGTCGGCTATCTCCGGGACCCGCATGAGATCGCCCAAACCGTTTTGAAAAACGAGGGAGGGACGCCGGTGACGGTCGGCGACGTGGCGACGCTCGTCGTCTCCCACATGCCCCGACGCGGGACCGTCGGCTACAACGCGGAGACGAACGTCACGGAGGGGTTCGTGCTCCTGCGCCGCGGAGAGAACCCATCGACGGTGCTCGACGGTGTCCACGCGAAGGTCAAGGAGCTCAACGAGAAGATCCTCCCGGCCGGCATGAAGATCGAGGTCTTCTACGACCGTACGACGCTCGTCGGCCTGACCCTCGAAACGGTGCATCACAGCCTGCTCTTCGGCGCCTTGCTCGTCGCCTCCGTGGTCTGGCTGTTCCTGAGGAGCGTGCGCTGCTCGCTGATCGTGGCCTCGGTCATCCCGCTGGCGCTGCTCACGGCGTTCATCGGGCTCAAATGGCTGGGACTGCCGGCGAACCTGATCTCGATGGGAGCGATCGATTTCGGGATTCTCGTCGATGGGGCGGTGGTGCTGGTCGAAAACGTCCTGCACGAGGCCGCGGCCCGGAAGCCGGCGAGTCGCCGGCAGCTGCTCGGGCTCGTCTCGCGGGCCGCGGTGGACGTCGCCACGCCGACGTTCTTCGCCATGGCGATCATCATCGCCGCGCTCATCCCCGTCTTCACCCTGGAGCGGATCGAGGGTCGCATCTTCCATCCGCTCGCCATGACCTACAGCTTCGCGCTCGCCGGCGCGCTCGTGTTCGCCCTGACGGCGGTTCCCGCGCTCTGCGCGCTGTTGCTCCGGCCCCGCGACGGCGACCACGGAGAGCCGGGATTCGTCGTCAGGCTGCGCGAGCTCTACTCGCGCTCGCTGGCCTTCGCGCTGCGGCATGGCGCGCTGGTCATCGGGCTCGCGTTCGCGCTCCTCGCCGGCGGCCTGCTCGGCATGAGCCGCCTCGGCAGCGAGTTCCTCCCGGAGCTCGACGAAGGGGACCTCGTCATCTTCGTCGAGATGCCCCCGAGCATCTCGCTCGAAACGGGCACGGCCATCCTGACCGACGTGCGACAGCGGCTGCTCCGATTTCCCGAGGTCATCGAAGTGATGAGCGAGCAGGGGCGCCCGGAGGACGGCACCGACGACGAAGGGGTCAACATGAGCGAGACCTTCGTCCACCTGAAGCCGCACGGGGCGTGGCGCAGAGGGCTCGACAAGGACGGGCTCGTCGAGGCCATGCGCTCGTACCTCACCCAGATTCCGGGAGTCTCCTTCAACTTCTCCCAACCGATCAAGGACAACGTCGAAGAGGCGATCAGCGGCGTGCGGGGAAAGGTGGTCCTCAAGATCTTCGGCTCCGACCTCGAGGCGATGCGCGACGCGCTCGAGAAGGCGAAGGCCACGCTCGGCTCGATTCCGGGCATCGTCGACCTCGAGCTCTACCGGGACGCGACGGTTCCGCAGCTGCGGGTCGTTCTGGACCGTCCCGCGCTGGCGCGCGCGGGAATCACCGTCGGCGCCGCGCAAGATGTCGTCGAGACCTCGCTTCAAGGGCGCGTGGTGACCGCGATGTGGGAAGGCGAGCGTCCGGTGCCGGTTCGCGTTCTCTTCCCGTTCAGCGAGCGCGACGATCCGGACGCGATCGGCTCGATCCTCGTCCCCTCGGCGGGCGGAGGGAGGATTCCGCTGCACGAGCTCGCCAAGGTGACCGTCGACGCGGGCCGCGCCTGCATCAATCGGGAGGCCAACAGCCGCGTGCTCGCGCTGAAATTCAACGTCGAAGGGCGCGACATGGGGAGCGTCGTCGCCGACGCGCGCTTGGCGGTCGACAAGGCGGTGAAGCCCCCCGATGGGCATTACTTCGTCTGGGGAGGGGAGTTCGAGAACCAAGCCCGTGCGATGCGCCGCCTCGCGACGATCGTCCCGATCTCGATCCTCGCCGTCTTCTCTCTCCTCTACATGGCGCTCCAGTCGGCGCGCAGCGGCGCCGCCGTGCTCGCCGTGGCTCCCTTCGCGATGACCGGCGGGGCATTCGCGCTGCTCGTCGGCCGAGTCGACCTCTCGGTCTCCGCCGCCGTCGGATTCATCGCGCTCCTGGGCCAGGTCTCCCTGGCGGCGCTCCTGGTGATCAGCGCCATCGACGCCCGCCGCCGCGCCGGCGAGAGCCTGGACGATGCGATTCTCGGCGGAGCCGTCACACGCCTGCGCGCGGTCCTCATGACCGCCCTCCTTGCGATCCTGGGGCTGACCCCGATGGCCGTGTCGCGCGGCGTCGGCAGCGAGATCCAGCGCCCGTTCGCGCTCGTCATCATCGGCGGTTTGTTCACCTCGATCGCCGTGGTCCTCTTCGTGCTTCCCCTCGTCTACCGGATGTTCACGACGGAGCCGCTCCGCGCGCCCGGGGCAGAGGATGAAGAGCTGGCCGCATGAACACCTTGCTTCCCTTCCTACTTTCCGCCGCCGTGGCCCGGAGCACCTTCTCGGTCTCCTCGCCCTGGTCGGATCCGGGTCCGGCGGTGGAAAGCTCGAGCTCCGAGGGGGGCGATGCCGATGCCGGCATGACCCTCGCGCAGGCTCTCGCGATCGCGGCCGCCGAGAGCCCGCGCACCGCGGCGATCCGCGGCCGCATCGGGGAATCGCGAGCCGACGTCGCGGGGGCGAAGGTTCTTCCCAATGTCTCGCTGGACTACGCCGGAACGCGCCTGCGCTCGGGCACGAACACCGGAGCCGCGACGGTCGACGAGTACTCGGTCGAGTGGCCGCTCCTGATCTTCGGTCAGCGCCACCGCCGCGTCGAGGCGGCGACCGGGAGCGTCGCCGCGGCCCAGGCGCACATCGACGCCGATCTCTCCATCCGCGCCCGCGACGTCCGCGATGGCTTCGACGACCTCCTCGCACAGCAGGAGCGCACCCGCATCCTCGAAGAGTCGCGCGCCGACCTCGAGCGCGTCGCGAAGATCGTCGCGGGTCGCAAGGAGGCCGGCGAAGCCTCCGACTACGAGAGCCTCCGCGTCCAGACGGAGTTCCGGGCATCGGATGCGAGCTTGGGCGACGCGCGAGGCGACCTCGCCGACTCGCGCGGCCGCCTCGCCATGCTGCTCGGCCAGCGCGGGACGGCACCCCGCGCGAAGGGCTTGCTCGAAATCGACGCCTCGACCCCGATCGACGCCGAGGCGCTGTGGGCGATCGCCTCGGAGCGCCTCCCGGCCCTCGACGCCGCGCGGAAGGACGAAGCCGCGGCGAGCGCCGCCCTCGCCGCCGCGGAGCGGGACGCCTGGCCGGTTCCCGTTCTCAGCGGGGGCGCGACGTTGACGAAGGATGCCGAGAGCACCTCGGCGACGTTCGGCATCACCCTCCCTCTTCCGGTGTTCGACCGCAACCAAGGGGCGGTGGCGCGCGCGAGGGCCCACGCGGAGGAGACGACGCTCGAGCGGAAGGCGATCGAGGCGGAAGCGCGCGCCGATCTCGACCGCGCCGCCGAGGTCGCCGCGCGCCGGCGCGCCGCGCTCGCCGAGCTGGACTCCGCGGTATCGACGCGGCTTCCCGAGATGCGCTCGATGGCGGAGTCAGCCTACCGCGAGGGGCGCGGAGACATCCTGGAGCTTCTCGACGCCTTTCGATCTCTCACGTCCACGCGCCTCGCGCGGGTCGATGCGTTCGCCAGCGCCGCCCATGCCGAGACGGACCTGCTCTTCTTGACCGGCCGTCCGATGGACGCGGCGCCCTAAGAAAAAGGAGGGACGAACGGCGCGCGGCGAATGGAGCGGCGGGGCCATCGGGGATACCCGGCCGCGATTCGTCGACGCCGCCCGTCCCTCTCGCGAGACCTCGGGACCGGCGTGCCTGCCCGCTTCAGCGGTCGTCCGAGTCCCGCCCGTCGGACGCGGGAACGACCGGATTGACCCCCTTGGCGAAGCCGGTCAGGACCCACGCTCGTTGGCTGTTGGCGAACCGCGGCGCCAACATTCCGTCGTTGATCTCCCGCGTCACGGCGAACCGGTCGTAGCTGGTCGCCGGGAGAAACAGACGCGAGTTGTCGGCAAACCCGTCGGACGCGCTGTCGACGTCTCCCTCGACCGCGGAAATGACGCCGTCGCGGTCCTGATCGACTCGAGCGACCTCCTGCGCGTAGGCGTCGTTGAGGCGCTGGACGAACGAGTTCTGGCCGGGTTCGAACGACTCCAGTCGCTCGAAGACGTCGAGGAAGATCTCGTTCGCGAGCCCGCTCGGGATGAACCGCATCCGGAACTCACGCTGGCTGTCGTCGTCGCCGTCGAACCGATCCGGATCGCGGGGCAGGAACGGGTTGTCGCCGTAGCGAACCGGATCGTTCTGCAATCCCGAGGGCCCCGACCCGGGAACGATCGAGCTCAGGGCGCCGATCTGCCCGGCCTCGAACGTGCCGGCGATGCCTCCGGTGAACGGAAGCTCGTACAGCGGGAAGACCCAGTTGGTCGTGTAGTTGAACTCCCAGTACGAGTGAACGTCGCTCTGCTGTAGCGCGTTGTAGGCCCCCATGCTCAGATAAATCGGCACGAGGTTGCCGTGGATGTCGGGGAAGTGATCCGTCGCGGCCGGGATCCGGACGGAATTCCCGTTGGTCGTGAAGAGATTGGGAAACACGTTGTTCCCGGTTCCCATCGTCCGCAGGCGGTCCGCATCGACCTGGAGGATCGTCCCGAACTGCGCGTGTCCGTTCGGGCGCGGCGGCGCGACCGGGGCGACTTGCAGGTCGTGGATCATCCACCCCTCGTACCAGCCGCTCTCGTTGTTGATGACGAACAGGGGGTGGATGTCGGTGAACACGTCGATGAAGGCGCGGACGTCGTTCGGATCGGTGGGAAGGTCCGGCTTCGGCTCCACGACGAGGCGGACGCTGCCGATCGTCTCGAGGCCGCAGTCCGCTCCCGTCGCCGTCAGCTCCACGTTGTCGTTGATGCCCGGAAAACGCGCCGTGAAGACGTTCGGCTCAAAATTGTGGCTGTCGAGCAGGTAGTACTGGAACAGCCGGCTGGGTTGGTCGGCCTCGGCGAACGCCTGGATCGGGAGCGTGCTGTGCGGCCGGCCGGCGAGCCGGATGAGCTGAAGCTTGAGCGCCGCCGGCAGAAATCGAATGTCGCCTCGATTGGCGAGCGTCGCCATGTCGCTCTGCGAATGCGGATTCGGGTGGCAGGGAGCCTGGATCGCGTCGGTCGCGAAGCGCTGCGCGGCGGGCAACGCCTTGTCCGATCCGGACGACGGCGCGACCGCGTCGGGCTTGCCGGTCGATCCACCGATCGTCACGGCGCCGGCCAGGGTGAGGGCGAGCGGCAGCCGGCTCGCGAGACCGCTGAGGTGAGTCGGGATCATGACATTCTCCTTCGTTCCTTCGGGAGTTCCGATTACTGGGGAAATTCTTCGAGCCCGGTGACGCCCTCGGACGTCATCGCGACGGGCAGAGTCCTGCCGTCGCCGGCGAGGTCGAACGCCCCGGACGAGATGAAGCAGTCGGGGACCTGAGTGGGATTCGCGAAGCGGAAAACCAGGTGGTCCAGATCCTTCTTCGTGCGAACGCCGGGCGTTCCCGCGGGAACCTTCGCGGTCGCCTCGGCGATGATCTTCTCCACCTTGAGAGATCCGTCGCCCGATGCATCCGTCGTGAACGCGCCGAGGTAGGCCGAACCGTCGGCCGGCGTCGCGAAAGCGTCGTCCGACGTCAGGAAGACCTCGAAGCCGGTCTTCGCCGGCAACCCGCGAACCGCCAGATGCAGCGTGTCGAGGCCCACCATGTCCTCCTTGTGGACCACGCTCACGGCACCCGCCGCGTTCGGCAGGCAGCTCGCGTTCCGCGGCACGAGCTCGAAGCTGGTGATGGTGCGGGCGCTCGCGGTGCCGACCGCGGCCAGCGCCGAGATTCCGAGCGCTATCAGCAATCCCGATACGTGAGTTCGTCTCATGGCGTCGTCTCCTTTACGTGCGATCGAGTGAAAGCGGACCGGAGAGGACGACAGAGCATCGGTCGTGCCACGGGCGCGGACCCGGCACGCCGACGAGTTCAAGACCAAGGAGCAAAAGAAGTTATCGGGAAGTTCGAGGTGAGATGCGACGAGATCGCATCCTCGGTTCTTTGCCAACCCATCGGGAGCCTGCCAACGGAATGGCAGTCGGGCGGCGCCGTCGCCGCCGTTACTCGGGTCGCGCGATCCCCAGCTTCTTCATCCGGGCCTCGAGCGTCGTGCGCTTGAGACCGAGGACTCTTGCCGCACCGCGCTCGCCGCTGACGCGCCATCCGCACTGCTCGAGGACTTCGACGATGTGCCGGCGCTCCACGTCTTCGAGGCGCTGGCCGCGCTGGGCGGCGCCGCCCGGGATTTCGGACAACTCGCCAATCTCGATCCGTCCCTTCGGCGAGAGGATGACCGCACGCTCGATCACGTTCTGAAGCTCGCGCACGTTTCCCGGCCAGCGGTAGAGGGACAGTTTGTGCAAAGCGTCCCCGCTCAGCGGGATCGCCAGCTTCCCGAGCTTCGCCGCGTAGTGCGCGGCGAAGTGCCGCGCGAGACGGGAGATGTCGTCCGGCCTCTCCCGCAACGGCGGCACGACGATGGGGAAGACGTTGAGCCGGTAGAAGAGATCGGCCCGGAACCGCTCTTCGGCGACGGCGCGCTCGAGATCGCGGTTCGTCGCCGCGACGAGCCGAACGTCGACGCGCAGAGGCTGGGTCCCGCCGACCCGCTCGAATTCTCCGTCTTGCAGCACGCGCAAGAGCTTGGCCTGAAGCTCGAGCGGAAGATCGCCCACCTCGTCGAGGAACAACGTTCCGCCGTTGGCCAGCTCGAACCGGCCCAGCTTTCTCGTGAGGGCGCCGGTGAACGCGCCCTTCTCGTGGCCGAACAGCTCGCTCTCGATCACCCCGGCCGGAAGCGCGGCGCAGTTGACCTTGACGAGGATCTTGTCCTTCCGGCGGCTCAAGCCGTGGACGGCGCGGACGATCAATTCCTTGCCGGTCCCCGTCTCGCCGGTGACGAGCACCGTCGAGTCGGTCTCGGCGACCTTGCGCACGCTGCCGAGGACTCCCAGGATCGCCGCCGACTTGCCGACCACCTCGCCGAAGGCGGCCTCCGCCCGGACCTCCTCCTGCAGATAGAGGTTCTCCTCCTCGAGGCGGGCCTTGAGCGCCGCGATTTCTTCGTAGGCGAGCAGGTTCTCGATCGCGAGGGCGACCTGCTCGGAGATCGCGGCCAAGAGCGAGCAGTCCTCCTCCCCGTACCGTCCCGCCGTGCGGCTTCCGAGGTTGACCGTTCCGATGAACCTTCCCTTGATCGACATCGGCACGGAGACGGCGGAGCGGATTCCTTCCTTGAGGAGCGGCCCGGTCTCGAAGAAGTCGGGCCCGTCGCGAAGGTCCTGGGAAAGCAGCGGCTTGAGATGGTCGGCGATCCACCCCGCGCGCGAACCGTGCCGCGGCCATTCCGTGCCGAGCGGGATGCTCGAGGTCGTCGCCACCCGCCCGGCGACGCCCAGCACCCGGAAGACGTTCTTTGCCGCATCGTAGAGAACCAGCGCGGCTCGATCGAAGGGGATCGCGCGCTGTAGCGCGGCCGCCGTGGCCGCGAACAGCGAATCGCGATCGCGGCAGGTGACGATCGCGTTGTTGACCTCCAGGAGGACCCGTTGGCGCTCCTCCGCGGCGCGGAGCTGCGCCGTCCTGGCCTCGACCAGCTCTTGAAGCTTGGCTCCCGACTCGCGCAGCTCTCCGGCCAGCCGCCGCAGCTCGATCTCGGACATCGTCGCTTCGGCCAGGACCTGGAGGATGCACACCTCCTCCTCCGTCCATTCGTGCGGCCGATGGTCGATCACGCAGAACGATCCGAGCGCGAACCCGTCGGACGTGATCAGCGGGATCCCCGCGTACGCGATCCAGCCGTGCTCGGCGATCGCCGGGAGACGCTCGAGCTGCGGATGCTGCCGCGCATCCGGCACGACGAGGGGTTTGCGCGAGTCGACCGCGTGGCGGCAGAAAGAATGGGACAGCGGCGTCTCGCGCGCGGACGCCACCGGCTCCGACAGGCCGCGATGGCTCTTGAAGAACTGGCGATGGTCGTCGACGAGCGAGACCATCGCCACCGGGACGTGGAGCACGGTTGCCGCCAGGCTGGTCAGCCGGTCGAACGCCTCTTCCGGATCGGAGTCGAGCAGCCCCGTGCGCCGCAGCGCCTCGAGGCGCGCCTCGCTCTGCACTCCATCGGCAGTCTTGCTCTTCATCCAACCACCGGCCGATCCGCCGGGCCCCGACGATCGAATACGAGATTTTCGATTTCCGAAGGGTCGCCCTACCTTATTACTTGCTGGCGGCGTGCTGCGGCGCGCCGCCCTTCTTTGCGGCATGGTAGCCGGCGGCGATCGCATCGCTCTCGGTCATGAATTGGCCGTCCTTCGTCCTGCCGTACCACGGGTCGCCCTCGAGGTGATAGGTCTTGCTCGCCGTGTTGACCCAGACCATGCCCTTCACCGGGGGCATGCGCGTCGGAGAGTTGTTGGCGCCCGGTGCGGCGGCATCGGGAGCGGCCGTCACGGGCGAAGTCGCCACCGGCGCGGCCGGCGCGGCGACCGACACGGTCACGAACGGCGTGATCGTTTGGATCGTGCCGGAAGGAACTCCGACCCTCGAAAGGTCCGACACCGACTTGTACGGACGGCCCGCATAGATCTTTCTTGCGTAAGAGGTGCCGATCCCGGGAAGCGTTTCGAGCTCCTTCTCGGACGCGGTGTTGAGGTCGACCGCCTTCGCCGGGGCTTTGGTGCTGGCGTGGGTCTTCGACGATGAAGCAGCCGACGAGCTTTTCAGGCCCAGCAGGCCGACGGTCAGGAGTACGACAGCGATGCGGGCGATCGGGTCGCGCACGGACGGCTCCTTTCGGCGAGAAGGGATCCTGCGGCGAACGCACGGGATTATGACCGCAGAGGTCGCTGGCCTGCCAATGCCAACCCGTACAACGCCGAAAACGCGACGGCGTCGTCGAAACAGACGCTTGTATCGGACATCTTGTTGCTCTAGCTTTCCCGAATGCGCTTCGCTCGCATCGTGCCGATGGCGCTGGCGTGCCTCGTCGCCGCTGCGGGCGGTCCCGTGCGTGCCTTCGGCGCGCGGTCGTTCAAGAGCGGGCCGATTCAGATCACGGCCGACGGCTCGAAGGTCTGGGTCGTCAACCCGGATCACGACTCCGTGTCGCGCATCGACACCGCGAACGAGACCGTCGCGGAATACGCGCTCCCGCAGTCCGGCGGCGGCCCGCCTGTCCGCCACGCGCCACGAGGCCTGTCGGTCATGGAGGACGGCTCCGAGGTCTGGGTCGCCTGCCACGACTCCGACCGCGTCTACGTCCTGAGCGGCAGCGACGGCGCCGTGCTCGCCGAGATCGACTTCCCGTGGGGGAGCGGGCCGTTTTCCGTAGCCATCTCGCGCGATCAATCGAAGGCGCTCGTCACGCTCTTGCGCGCGGGGAAGGTCGCGATCGTCGACCGTGCCTCCCGGCAGATCGTCGTCACGCTCGACACCTACCGCAGCCCATTCGGCATCGCGTGGATGGAGGACGGCGTCTCCGCGTGGATCACGCATCTCCACGTCTTCGACCGCCTGCCGCGCCTGTCTCGCGTCGACGTCTCTGGGCCTCTGGCGCGATTGACGACCATCGAGCGGATCGACGGAACCGGCCCTCAGGACAGCTCGGCGCTCCACGATCCCATTCCGGCGCACAACATCGCCGAGGGCGGGTACCTGACCCTCCGGGGACATCTGGCGCAGCGCCCGGGGACGACGCGCGTCTGGGTGCCGACCCAGTATGGCAACCGGTCGCAGACGATCATCAATCCGGACTCGATCCTCCAGACGACGATCCGGCAGATCGATCTGACGACGCGCCACGTTCCCAACACGATCAACGACAAGATCATCGTGAGTGCGAAACAGGTGCACGATCCGGCGACCTCGGTCTGGCTGGGCCCGGGCTGGGACATGCCGGTCGCGGGCCCCGTCGACATCGCGTTCACCGCGGACGGTTCGACGGTTTACTTGGTCAACGAGCTCAGCGAGAACGTTCTCACGATGCCCACCGCGACGCCGCCCTACCAGAACGGCACCTCTCCCAGCCCGGCTGTCGTCGACGTCGGCTTCCGCCCCTCCGGCATCGCGGTCGCGCCGGTCGCGATCGGAGGGAAAGCGCGGGCGTACGTCGCCAACCTGCTCTCGCGCGATGTCTCCGTGCTCGACGTCACGACCTGGTCGGCCCCGGTCGAGCTTCACCGGATCGGCGTGACCCCGGCAACCCCCGAGCCGGCTTCGGCGTCGTTCCGGAACGGCGAGCGGCTGTTCCATTCGTCGCACGATCCACGCATCTCGTCGAACCGCAAGGTGGCTTGCGGGTCGTGTCACATCTACGGCGAGCAAGACGGACGGGCGTGGGAAAACGAGAACCTCGCCGGCAGCCACGGCCCCCGCCAGACGCAGTCGATGCTGGGCGTCGGCGCGTCGATGGGCCCGATCGACGCGGCGACCGGTCTCGGGCAGCTCCATCGATCCGGGGACCGGGACGAGGTCCAGGATTTCGATCACACCTTCCGCGGACAGCAGATGATGGGCACGGGATTCATCCCGGCGGCGCAGCTGCAGCCTCCTCTCGGGGCGCCGAACGCGGGCCGGAGCGCGGACCTCGACGACATCGCGAGCTACGTGCTCCAGCTCCCCGCGCTCCCACGAAGCCCGCACCGCAATCCGGACGGTTCCCTCAACGAGGCGGCGGTGCGTGGCGCCACCTTCTTCCGGGGCAATTCGGGACGCCCGGGGGATGCGAAGTGCGCCGGCTGCCATGTTCCCGAGACCGGATGGGTCGATCTCACCTTCCACGACGTGGGCGAGCGCCACGATCCCGGCGAGAACGAGCTGAACACCCGCGCGCCGCTCTGGGGGGTCAACACCGCGTCGCTCCTCGGTGCGTTCGACTCGCCGCCGTACGTCGGCGCTGCAGGGCCCAAGGATCCCGAGACCATGACGGCGGAGCTTCTCGACTTCGGTCTCCCCGGCCGCACGTCGCCGCACGGCGCGGTCGCCGGGCTGACCAAGGCGCAGCTCTCCGATCTCGCCGAGTTCGTCGATTCGATCGACGGGAGCCTGACCGCGGCCCAGGCGCGCACGGTGGTCGACGCGACGCCGCCTCGCGTCGTGCGCGTCGAGCCCGCCTCGCTGACGCGCGTCGACGTCTGGTTCAGCGAAACGATCGCAGCGTCCGCGGCGAATCCGGCGGCATGGCGCTTGAGCGCCGTCGGCGGGCCCGATGTCGCGATCACGGGCGCCACGCTCGATCCGCAGAATGGCGACCGCGTGACGTTGACGGTCGGCACGCTGCACCATGACTGCGGACCGGCGACCTACAGGCTGACTCCCCTCGGCCTCATCCTCGATCGCGCGGATGCCGCGGCCGGCGGGGTCGCCAACGCCCTCGATCTCGCGGACCCGCAGAACGTCAAGACGTTCACCGTCGGCGCGGCTCTCGCGGTGACCTTCGGGGCATCGGGGTACGAGAACTTCACGGTGCCGGTCCACGACGTCGGCACGATCTACGGCAATCCGACGTTCGCCAACGGTGAGGTCTGGCTGCGGTCGAACAACGGGGGGACGCAGCGAAATACCGACTTCGTGCGCTTCGAGTGGGAGACGGCGTTCGCGTCGACGGGCGTGGCGAGCGCTTCGAGCATCGTCGACGCTTCGTTCTCGCTGGCGCCGGACTTCGGCGATTCGCAAGCCGTCGAAGCGCGCCGCGTTCTCCAGCGCTGGTGGGACTACGGCGGCCCCGACCAGACGAACAACCCGGTGAATCCGGTGAACGGCCACGGCGCTCCGACCTACCGGGACAGCGAGCTCAACGTCCGGGCGTGGAATCAGGCGAACGCCGCGGCGCGCGCTGCGGGCGTCAACGGACACGCGACGACGGACTACTTCGGAACGAAGGACACCGCCTTCGACCCCGACGCCACCGCGACGATGGGCAGCGTCAACCAGCGGTTCGTTCTCGGCGGCGCGGGCGTCCTCGACGCGTTCCGGTTCTGGTACGCGAACCCGGGCTACGACCAGGGGTACGCGCTCCAGCTTGCCGCGGGCACCGTGCACGAGTCGAAGTTCCATGCGACCGAGGAGGATCTCCGGAGGGACGGGCCAGTTCTCTCGATCACGTACTCCGCGCCGGCGACGTCGAGCCCGGCGCCGGTCGAGGTCTCCGCCCCAGCCGCGGGTGTGCCGCTCCTCGTCGACAGGGCCGCGGGAGGAGATGTCACGGTCTCGTTTGAGGACCTCGGCGGGGCCGTGGGCGGCTACAACGTCTACGAAGGAGCGATCGGGAGTTGGTATTCGCACTCGGGCAAGGCGTGCGGCCAGTCGCCCGCCCCGTCCGCGGGGCGCCGCGCCGTCACCGTGACGCCCGCGGCGGGGAGCAGCTACTACCTCGTGACCAGCTACGATCTCTGCCAGGAGAGCATCAGCGGAACCGGCGTCGGAGGAGCGCCCCAGCCTTCCGCGAACCTCGACTGCGCGCCCTGACGTCAATGATCGGCGAGACGCTTCGGCTCACAGCTTCGGCGGCAGCAGCTGGAGATACACCATTCCGCCGCCCGGCGTGTGCGTGCCGTAAAACGTGTCCAGTCCACCACCGATGAAGTTGATCGACCCGCGGGCGCCCACACCCAGCGTGATGGTCGCGGAGCGGTAGAACCGATACTCGTAGCCGGCCACCAAGCTCGTGATGCTGTAGACGTCGGAATCGAGCGCGGCGGGGAGCGCGAGGTCCGCTCCCGTCTTCTGTACGAGCTCGAGCCGCCCGAAGACGACGTTCCGGGGATCGATGTCGTAGTTGGCCTCCAGCAGCCACGACGACGTATCCGGTTCCGAGGACGAGTCGTTCCGTCCGAAAACCGCGGTTGCGGCGAAAACGCCAGCATCCAGCCCGACGTTGTAGGCCGCCGAAGCGGTCAGCCTATGAACGCTGACGTCCGGACGAAGCTCCTCGGGGCTCGCCAGATACCCGTACGAGACCTGGAAGCTCCACGCCGGGTTGGGGTTGAACCACACGCGTCCGGAGTAGGAATCGAGCGGCCGGAAGTCGAAGTCGTAGCGATGCTCGTCCGGCTCGCGGCCGTTGAACCACGAGCCCTCGACTTTGAACTGCCGCGTCATGAGGCCCGCCGTGACGACGCCGAAGCTGATGTGCGTCGAATCCTGCCAGTGGTGAGAGAGGACGGCGAGCGGGTCCGACGACGCCGAGAACCGGTGCGGGAAAGCGACCGGACCGAGAGCGGGCTCACCCACGGGCGCCAGGTAGAGCTGAACCGCGAGCGCGTCGGCAACCGGGTAGGTGGTGTGCGCGGCAAGCTCCATGAAGAGATCGTGCGCGTGCTGTCGGTCGTGAATCGGAGCGCCGTGGTCGCTCTCGCCGGTTTGGAGAAGCAGGGGATAGCCGTGGGTGCCGATCGTCACCGCGTCGAGGCTCAGCATCTCGCGTAGGACGAGGACGCCTTTCCCGATGGGGCGCTTTTCCATCAGCATCCCCCAGTTCGGCGAGAACCACTTGGAATCGCCACGATCGCTTCCCTGGTAGTCGAACCCGGCGAACAGGTTCCAATGCGCCATCAGCATCCACGAGCCACGCATGAGGTGGATGGCGTACATCGGAGTCGAGTCGGGCTGCCATGCGGTGCCCGAGGCGAGGCGCGTGTCGGGAACGTCGAGCGGCCCCGACAACATTCCGGACACGTGCATCTCGTGATGGTGCTCCTGGGCCGGAGCGGTGCGCAACGCAAGGGCGGAGGCGAGCGCCAACCGCGCGAATCTAAACGTCGGCTTCTTTGGGGCCACCTTGAATTGACACTCCCGGACGCCGCGGCTTATAGTCGGCTCGATCCGCGGTGAACGCTTGAGAATACTCCTATCGATCCTCGTACTCGCCGCCCCCGGCGTCTTGCTCGCGGACGAGGTCTATCTCAAGGACGCCGGCTCGATATCCGGACGGATCGTCGAGCAAAACGAAAAGACCGTGAAGGTCGACATCGGGGACGGCTTCATCGCCGTGCCCGCCGACCGGGTCGAGCGCATCGAGAAGGGGCCCTCCGCCCTCGACGAGTACGACAAGCGCGCGGCCAAGCTTGGGGCGCAGGACGCCGACGGCTGGAGAGCCTTGGGCGACTGGGCCGCGAAGCAGGGGATCCCGGCACAGTCCAAGCAGGCGTACGAGAAGGTGATCGCGATCGCGCCCAACGACGCCGCGGCGCGAAAGGCGCTGGGCTACGTCCAGCTCAACGGGCAGTGGGTGACGTTGGAAGAGAGTTACCGCGCCCAGGGATACGTCAAGTACCAGGGTGAGTGGATGTCGGCCTCGGAGGCCCAGTCGGCGAAAGCCGCGGACGACGCCCACCGATCGGCGCGCGACGCCGAGATGCGAGCGAACCAGGCGGAGAACGCCGCCGTGCAAGCCGAGAGACGTGCCGAGAGGGCCGAGGAAGAGGCCCGGCGCGAGAAAGAAAAGTACGACACGCTGAATCCACCCGTGTACTGGGGTGGATGGGGATACGGCGTGTCGGCCTGGCCGACGTTCGGGAGCAACTCCCAATGATCAAGCCCGTGCTCTTCATCACGGCCGTGCTCGCGTGCGCGATCGCCGTCGCCGCGCCCCCACCCGGCAAGCCCGCGCCGAAATCGCCGACCGCCGACGATCTCGTCGCGAAGTACATCGCCGCGCGCGGCGGCCTCACGAGGATCCGGTCGGTCCAGACCCTGCGGCAGAAGGGGCGCGTCACCGCGGGTCCAAACCAGGAAGGTCTCGTCACACGGGAGCTGAAAAAACCATCGAAGACGCGATTCGAGTTCAAGGTTCAGGGCGTCACTTCCGTGTTCGCGTCCGACGGCAAGCGTGGCTGGAAGGTCGACCCGATCCGCGGCGACGCCGACGTCAAGAAGCTGCCCGACGACGTCGTCAGCGAGGCCGTCGAGCAAGGGGACTTCGAAGGCCCTCTGGTCGACTGGAAAGCGAAGGGACACAAGATCGCGCTGGCCGGGCGCGAGACGGTCGGCGACCGCCCGGCCTACAAGCTGAAGGTGACGCTCAAGAGCGGCGGCGTGGTCTACGACTACTTGGACGTCGAGACGTCGTACTTGCTTCGGACCGAGGCGACCCGGCAGATTCGCGGTCGGCCGACGCAGGTTCAGACGACGTTTGGGGATTTCAAGACGACCGACGGCTTGCTGTTCCCCGGAACGGTCGAGGTTCAGGCCGCCGGAAGGCCCAACTCGCTTCGCGTGACCGTGGATTCCGTCGAGGTCAATCCTCCGCTCGCGGATGCGCGCTTTCAGATGCCGGCCTCCGCAAAGCCGTAGCGGCGACGGCATGAGCGCCCTCCTCCGCCGCAGGCCCGCCTCGTCCCTCCTCCTCGGGTCGCTCCTCGCTGCGATGACCGCGACGATCGCCCAAGCGCAGGTTGCGTTCGAATACGAAGGCTCGCTCGCCGCCGTCCGCCATGTGGTCGTGCCGCCCGTGGTGCGCACGCAGACGACCCAGCTTGTCGACGGCGGCGTGTTCGACTGCGACGGCTACAAGTCCGTCGTGCTCAATCTCGCCGGCGAGGTGAAGGACCCGGTGATCCACGCGGGAAAGATCGGCGCGATTCTGGTCCCGGAGGTCGACCCGTTCGTCCGGGCGTTCGAGCAGCTGAACCTGCTCCCCGTGACGATCGAGATCGACGTCAACGTCAAGCCGGGCACGGCCTATTACATGGCCGAGCCCAAGCGCGCCGACATCGGGTTTCCCCGATACCACGTCTACTTCTACAACGAGACGGGCGGCGCGGTCAGCGCGAGCTTCTTCGCCTATCGCGGCCGGTAGCGTGCCTCTCGCATGACGTCGTGGCTTCTCGGCTACCGACGGGAGTGGATGCGGCCTGACGCGATTGCAGGCCTGACGACCGCCGCCGTCGTCATCCCAAAAGCGATGGCCTACGCGACGATCGCCGGGCTTCCCGTTCAGGTCGGGCTGTATACGGCGTTCGTCCCGATGCTGATCTACGCGTTCCTCGGCGCGTCCCGCGTGTTGTCGGTCAGCACGACGACGACTCTGGCCATCCTGGTCGGAGCGGAGATGGCCGAGATCGGGCTCAGGGACGATCCGGCGGCGCTGATGGCCGCGTCGGCGACGCTCGCCCTGCTCGTCGGGGCGATTCTTGTCGTCGCCTCCGTGCTGCGGCTCGGGTTCGTCGCGAGCTTCATCTCGGAGCCGGTGCTCACCGGCTTCAAGGCCGGCATCGGGCTCGTGATCGTCCTCGATCAGATCCCGAAGCTCCTCGGCGTTCACATCGACAAGGGCGGGTTCCTTCACAACGTCCTGGAGATCGTGCGGCACTTCCCGGAGATCGCCTGGCCGACGTTCGTCATCGGGGCGCTCACGGTCGCGCTTCTGGTCGCGATCGAGCACTTCGCGCCGCGCGCGCCGGCGCCGCTGATCGCGGTCGCCTTGGGGATCGCCGCGATCTCGCTCCTCCATCTCGACGCTGCGGGCGTCGCGGTCGTGGGGGCCGTCCCCAAGGGGCTGCCGAAGCTGACGCTTCCCGCCTTCGACCTCGCGAAGGGGCTCTGGCCCGGAGCGGTGGGCATCGCGCTGATGAGCTTCACGGAGACGATCGCCGCCGGCCGGGCGTTCGCGCGAAGCGACGAGCCTGTGCCGAACGCGAACCGGGAGCTGCTCGCCACCGGTCTCGCGAATGCGGGGGGCGCTTTCTTGGGCTCGATGGTCGCCGGCGGCGGGACGAGCCAGACCGCGGTCAACCGCCTGTCGGGCGCGCGGACCCAGATGGCGCAAATCGTCACCGCGGCCGGCACGCTCCTGACGATGCTCGTCCTGGCGCCGTGGATCGCCCTGATGCCGCAGGCCACCCTCGCAGCGGTGGTCATCGTCTATTCGGTCGGACTGATCAAGCCCAAGGAGTTCCTGGCGATCCGCTCGATCCGACGCATGGAGTTCCAGTGGGCGGTTGTCGCGTGTCTCGGCGTGATCACGCTGGGAACGCTCAAGGGGATTCTCGTCGCGATCATCGTGTCGCTCCTGGCGCTCGCGCATCAGTCCGCCAACCCCGCCGTGCACGTTCTCGGCAGGAAGCGCGGCACCAACGTCTTCCGCCCGCGCTCCGAAGAGCATCCCGACGACGAGTCGTTCTCCGGCCTCTTGATGTTGCGCCTCGACGGCTCGATCTTCTTCGCGAACGCCGGAACGCTGATCGAGAAGGTCAAGCCGCTGGTCGAGGCGGCCAAGCCGAGAGTGGTCGCGCTCGAGCTGGGAGGGGTGCCCGACCTCGAGTTCTCCGCTCTCAAGATGCTGACCGAGGCCGAGCATCGCCTGGGCGAGCTCGGGGTGTCGCTCTGGCTCGTGAAGCTCAACCCGAGCGTGCTCGCGATGGTGCAGCGCGCGCCGCTGGGCGCCACGCTCGGTCGCGAGCGGATGCTTTTCAACATGGAGACGGCCGTCGCTCGATTTGCGAAGAAGCCGGGGGCGTGAGGCCGTCGATGAACTGGCTGCTCGTCTTCATCCCGGTCACGCTCGGGCTCGAGCGCGTGCCGGGGATGCCCGCTCCGGTCGTCTTCTTCTCGGCGGCGCTGGCCATCGTCCCGGTCGCCGGACTGATCGTTCGGTCGACGGAGCAGATCGCCGAGCGAACGGGGGACGCCGTCGGCGGCCTGCTCAACGCGACGTTCGGGAACGCGCCGGAGCTGATCATCGCGCTCGTAGCGCTCAAGGCCGGCTACGTCGAGATGGTCCGGGCGTCGATCGCCGGGGCCGTCATCGCGAACCTGCTGCTCGCGATGGGCGCATCGTTCTTCTTCGGCGGCATTCGCCACCACGATCAAACCTACAATCCGGTGGCGGCGCGCATGTACAGCTCGATGATGCTCCTCGCGGCCGTGAGCCTCGCCATCCCCGCCGCCTTCAGCCGGTACTTCTCTCCCGAGGGGGTGATCCGGCAAGAGCAAATGCTCAATCTGGGGGTCGCGGGAGCGCTTCTTTCGGCCTACGTGCTCTACCTCGTGTTCTCCCTGAAGACGCATCCGGGAGCCTTCGAGAGCGTGGTGCCGGACGCCTCGAACGAGCACCACCACGGCCCCTCGTGGAGCACCACCCGGGCGGTGGGAACGCTGGTAGCGGCCTCGGTGCTCGCGGCCTGGATGAGCGAGGTCCTCGTCGGCGCAGCCGAGGCGACGGGCCAAGCGCTCGGCATGTCGCAGGTCTTCATCGGCATCGTCTTCCTCGCGATCGTCGGCGGCGCCGCGGAGAGCGGCTCGGCGATCGCGATGGGGCGGAAGAACAAGATGGATCTCTCCGTCGGCATCGCGCTGGGGAGCTCCATCCAGCTCGCGCTTTTCGTCGCGCCCGTTCTGGTCTTCGCCAGCCGCGTCATCGGACCGAAGCCTCTGGAGCTGTCGTTCACGCGCGCGGAGGTCGGCTCGCTGTTCATCGCCGTGCTGATCGGGGCGGTGGTCTGCGGGGACGGGCGGTCGAACTGGTTCAAGGGCGTCCAGCTCATGACCGTCTACGCGATCATCGCGTTGATGTTCTACTTCATCCCCGTGACCTAGGGGCATCTCACCAGTCGAACCTCATCGACAGAACGTAGGTCGGATCCTCCCACCCTAGATTGAAGACGTAGGCCGCCACGTCGAACGACTTGATGGTGAAGCCGACGAAGATCCCGCGCTGAATGGACAGATCGCTCTGGTAGACCCGCGTTCGCTGGCCGGCGAGACCCGCGCGAAACCACTCCGCCGGGCTCCCGTAGATCTCGTTCCAACTGTAGAGATAGTTCCCTTCGTGGTCGTGCGTGTCGATGAAATACTCTGCCTCGCTCCCCAGCCCGAACCACGAGCGAGTGAGCGACAACCGGTAGCCCGGAGCGATTCCTTCGAGATCGCCGAAGACCCCGCCGGCCATCACGGTCGCGTCGAAGATCCAGTTCGACCCGGTGTGGAAATTCGCGCCCACCCAAACCGACCCCGAATCGATCGCCTCGTAGTTGTACCGGCCCTCGAGGTGGAGCCGGCCGTAGTCCGCCGTGGCGTTGACGTTGACGTAGTCCTGCGAGTCCGGCACGTCGTAGCCGTACGCCGATACGGAGAACGCCCACGCGGCTTCCTCCTTATTGTCCTGGGCGCGGGCGGGGCTGGCCAGGAGCGCCAGACCCAAGCTTGCCGCGAGCGCGCGCTTCGCGCTCATCCGCCGAGCGCGATGATGACGGCGACGAGCACGGCGCCGAGGACGAGCATGCCCAAACCGAACCGCCATGGCCGGCCTCCGGCGTAACGGCCGAGCGAGTGCCCGAGGACGAACAGCATCAGGAGCGCCACGCCGTTCGAGAGTCGCAGTGCGGGCCGGGCGTCGTGCACGAACAGGAACGGGACCGCCACGGGAAACGTCGAGAGGAAGACGAGGAGGCAGATCAGGAGCGCCGACCAAAAATCTTCGAGGCGAAGAGCGACGGCGGCCCCGGAGTCGGGCAGCTTGATCAGGCGGCGCCGCATCGACTCCAGCTCGTCGGGCCCCAGCACGGCGGCGACCCGCTCGGGAAGGGCCTCGACGATCTTCCGATGACCCTCGGCCGGGTCGGAGGCCGCCTTGAGCTCGCGCAGGAGGACATGGCCACGCCCGCGCGTGGCCATCGCGGTGAGGACGTACATGACGGCGTCCGCGATCCCCCAGGCCAGGTTGCAGCCCAGGGCGCCGATGAGCATCTCGCGAACGTCCTCGCGTCCGGATTCGGCGACGCTCAGCGTGCCGGTGAACGTCATCACCATGATCAGCCCGAAGAGGATCTCGGAGAATCGATCGGTCGGGTCGAGCAGGCGTCGCGGGGATGGGTCCGTCACGGCGCCTTGTCCGCCTCGATCCAGGAGAGCGCGTCGTCGAGATCGGACATGAGCCTCTCGTGGCCGCCGCTGAAGCCGTGATTCCGGGCTTCCACCCGGTAGAAGCGGCGCGTGGCCGTGTCCGGTCCGAAGAGCGTCCGGGCTTCATCCGCGCCAACGTACGGATCGCCCGTCGACTGGATCACGGCGACTTTGATGTCGCCGAGGCGCGCCAACGCGGGGTAGGTCTGCACGCGACCCTTGTCGTCCACCTGGATCGACGACGGGCGATTCGGCGGATCCGGAGCCTTCAAATAGTCGCCTTCCCGTGTCAGGGCGATCGCCACGGACCCGACGATGTCCCGCTGCAACGTCGCCTCGCCGGCAGCAAAGGCCGCGACGCCTGCGCCGCGGGAGTAACCCACGAGGATCACCCTCTCGTTTTCCGGAAGCCCCAGCTTCTTCTTGGCCTCCTTCAGGGCCGCGTCGATTCTCGCCGCCCCTTGGGCGAAGGTCAGCTTACCGCCCGTGTGCTTGATGTTCTTCACCGACTCGCTCGAGTCGATGGCAGCCATCGTGTATCCCCGCTCGGCCATGTGGCCGAAGATCTGTTTGCTCACCCCGTAATAGCCGGCGTCACCCGTCGCGTAGACGATCATGACTCCCGGATGAGTTGCGCGGACCGGCGTCACCAGGTCGAGGTGGAGAGTCCGTCCCTCCGACCCGACTTGGTCCCGGCTTTGCGTGTAGAGATCCGGCCGGGAAGGAAGCCGGCTCGAACAGGCGACGGATGCAAGCACCAGGAGAGAACATGCGGCCCAGCGGTCGATCATCGGTGCCCCCGAAGTGGTTTGCGTCCGGATCTTACCCCTAGGTCCCCCTCGAAATGAGGCATGATCTCCCGGAGGCATGGGTTCCGTGTCACGTTGGCGGAGAAGGGTCTTCATCGGGGGCCTCGTTGCAGCGGCCCTGATCGCCGCTCTCGTCGTCTTCGTCGAGACGATCCTCCCGACCTGGCTCCGCGGAGCGGCGGAGCGCACGCTGAGCGAGACGCTCGGCCGGAAAGTGACCGTCGCTGGCCCTCTCGAGCTGGCGTTCATTCCGGCCCCCGGCCTCTCCGTAGGGGGCGTTGCGCTGGCGAACGCGCCGTGGGGCTCGGAGCCGGAGATGGTGCGCGTCGCGCGCCTCGTGGTCCACCTCGACACGGAGGCGCTCCTCACGGGCCACATCCGGATCGGAGACGTCGAGTTGGACGGGGCCCGCATCCTCCTCGAGAGAAACGCGAGCGGCCTCGCCAACTGGGCGCTCGAGCTCAAGCTTCCGCCGAAGAAGCCGTCCTCGACTCCGCAAAAGCCGGTCGTCGTCGAGCGCGCGTCGGTTCGCGACTTCGAGCTGGTCTTCAAAGGCCGGCCGGACCGCCCTCCGCTCGTCGTGGGTGTGCGGAGCCTTGACGCGCGGCTCGATCTCGGAAGCCAGATGGTCGACCTACGGGCCGACGGACGGCTCGACGACGCGCCGTGGGAGGTGTCGGGTCGCCTCGGGACGCTCGAGCGACTCTACGACGTCCGCGACATCGACCAGACGCTCGAGGGGACGATCGGCGGGTCGACGATCTCCGTCCGGGGCCGCATTCGCGACCCGTTCACGCTGCAAGGCCCCAATCTCGAGATCGAGGTCGACGGCCCTGACGTCGCCCGGGTCGCCGTCGTGTTCGGCGTCAAAGCTCCGAGCACGGGGCCGTACCGGATGCGCGGCCGGGTGAGCCAGGCGCCGGAGGGGGTCGAGACGACGCTCAGCGTCGACATCGGTGAAATCTCGGTGAGCGCTCAGGGTCGACTCAGCGCGATCCTCGATCCCTCACGCGTGGGGGCGTCGATCGACATCGAGGGGCCGGACGCGTCCGTCGTCGGAGGTTGGTTCAACGTCACGGGCCTTCCCAAGGGCGCGTTCTCGATCCACGGCCGAGTGCGCCGGGATTCTTCCGGTCTGACGCTCGACGACGTCAAAGCGCGCATCGGGCAGACCACATTGCGGGTCGATGGCGCGATCGGCCCGTTGCCGCGTTGCGAAGGCACGAGGCTCGCGATCGCGGGATCGGGGGCCGACCTCGCGGGGCTGGACTCGTTGACGGGACTCCGGCTCCCGGCCGGTGCCTTCACGATCACCGGTCGCTTCTTGCGCAAGCCGGACGGTCTTGCGATCGAAGAGACCGAGGTCCGCATCGGCGAAACGGCAGTCCGCGCGAGCGGGATGGTAGGGGAGCCGCCGAAGCTCGCCCATCTCGATCTCACGGCCGACGCCTCGGGCCCCGACCTCTCGCTCTTCGACGAGATCGCTCGCACGTCCCTTCCCAAGGAGCCGTTCACGCTGCACGGACGGATCGCACGATCCGGGACGGCGCTCACGCTCGACGGCGTGACGGCGACTCTTTCGAGCGACGCGGCTTCGGTGCATGGGACGCTCGTCCCGGTGCACGGGCTAGCCGGATCGGATCTCACCGCCGCCGTCCAAGGTCCGGATCTCGCTCGCGCCGCTTCGCTATGGATCCGGCACCCGCTTCCCGCGAAGAGCTACTCGGTGAGCGGCCGCGTGCGCGTCGCGGAAGAGGCGTTGGAGCTCGAGGGCGTCGAGGCTCGCGCCGGCAGCATCGCTGCGAGCGCCGGCGGGCGCCTGCGCATCCACCCCGATCCCACGGGCACGGTCGTCACCGTCCGCATCCACGGACCCAAACTCTCCGAGATCGCGGACTGGGGAATTCATACTGAGAAGCTCCCGACCGACCCGTTCTCCGTGGAAGGGGAGCTCCACGTCGACGAGGGTGCCTATCGCATCGAGCACGGCGCGCTCCAAGCCGGCCCGGATCGTGCCACGGTCTCGGGAATCCTCGCGGCGAGGCACGGGAGAGACGGACTCGACGTCTCGGTCGTGGCGTCCGGACCGAGCGTCGCCGGTCTCGCGCGATTCATTCCGCACCACGATTCCGGGCCGGTCTCGCGACTTCCGGCTCAGCCGTACACGGTGGGCGGCAAAATCGTGCGATCCGCCTCGGGCTTCGAGCTATCCGGGCTGACCGCCGCGGTCGGCGAAGCGCGCGGGCGGATCGACGGAACGATCGGGACGGGGGAGCGCCTCATCGGGACCGACCTGCGCCTCGAAGCGAGCGCCCCGGATTCCTCCCTGCCCGCGGCGCTCTTGGCCGTCACGCTCCCGGAAGGCGCACTGTCGCTCAAGGGACGCGTCGAGCGCGTGTCCGGGGGGACCCGGGTGCGCGACGTCGAGGCGTCGATCGGCGACGCCCGGGTGAAGCTCTCCGGATTGCTCGGGAATGCGCCGACGTTCGAGGCAACCGACCTGAGCTTCGAGACCTCGGGCTCGGATTTCGATGCGACCCTCGGACCGATCACCGGGTTCTCGCCGCTGCCCACGGACGAGTTCGAGCTGAGCGGTCATGTTCAAGGCAGCATCGATCAATTGCAGGCCGACCGGTTCGCGGCGCGACTCGGGGAGAGCGATATCGAGGGAAGCGTCTCCGCCCACCTCGTCGAGCCACGCTCGTTGACCGCCGATCTGCATTCGCAGCGATTGGAAGCCGAGCGCCTCCTCGACGACTTCGTCGGCGAGCCGGTGTCGTCCTCCTCGGCGCCGGCGCCGGAAGCGCCGGTGAAGAAAAAGAAGAAGAAGCGGAAGGGCCAGGGCGATCTGGCGATTCCTGGCGATCCGCTTTCGCTCGGAGCTCTCCAGCACATCACCGCGGAGGTCAAGCTATCGGCCGCGGAGCTGATCCTCCCCGGACTTCCACTGCACGACCTCGAGATCCAAGCCCGCGCGCGCGACGGCGGACTGCATCTCGACCCGATCGCCGGGAGAGGCGCCTACGGGGGACGCGCCACGGGAAGCCTTTCGCTCGAGCCGGAGGGGGACGGGTACCGGGCCCGGCTGACGGCGCGCGTCGACGATGCGCGGCTTCGGACGGAGAAGAATCCCAAGCAGCCGGAGCAGGCTCCCAGCGTCGATATCGAGCTCGACGTCCAGGGAGCAGGGCGCTCCCTACACGACATCGCCGCCACGAGCGACGGTCGCCTCCTCGTCGTCCTGGGTTCAGGCCAGATCCCGAACACCCTCGGCGACTTCACGAGCTCGGGGCTGCTCGCCGGACTGCTCGACGTCTTGAATCCGTTTCGAAAGTCGAGCCCGTACACCGCGTTCGAATGCGGCATCGCCGCAGCGGAGCTCGAGAACGGCAAGGCCGCCGTGCAACCGATCGCGGCACGGACGGACAAGATGACCGTCTTGGGCAATGGCAAGGTGGATTTCGGAACGGAGCAGATCGACCTGAGCTGGACCATCAAGCCGCGGAAGGGGGTCGGGATCACTCCGGGGTCGATCGCCAACCCGTACATCAAGCTGGGCGGGACGCTCTCGGCCCCTTCGATCGAGGCGAAGCCGCTCGAGGCTGCGGCCTCGACCGGCGCGGCGGTGGCGACCGCGGGACTGACGCTCCTCTTTCGGGGGATCTACGATCGGATCACCGCCGAGCGGAAGGTCTGCGTGCACGCGCTCGAGAAGGCCAAGAAGAACGCCGCCAAGCGCGAGGCAGAGGCCGCCTCGACGTCGCCGTGAGCTAGCCGCTCTTCGTCGGCCCACCGAGCGTTCGGACGGTGGTCGGGTCGAGCGACTTGAGGTGCACGTCGCGCTGCGGGAACGGGATCTCGATCCCCGCTTCACGGAACGCCGCAAAGATCGCGCTGCGAAGCTCGCTCCCCACGCGAACGTAGGCGTCGTAGTCCGGAGTCCAGACCCGGAGCTCGAACTCCAGACTGCTCTCGCCAAACCCCATGAACAGCGCGTTCGGGGCGGGGGAGGCGAGCACCTCGGAATGGCTCCGCGCGACTCGGTTCAAGACCTCGAGGACCTGTTTCGGATCCGAGCCGTAGCTGGCGCCCACCTTGATCTCGACTCGGCGCAGCCGGTCGGACAGCGTCCAGTTGACGACGTCCGTGGCGATCAAGGTCGCGTTCGGGACGATGACCTCCGCGCCGTCGAACGTCGCGAGCGTGCTCGAGCGGATCCCGATCCTCCGGACGTAACCCTGCAGCGTCCCGACCGTGAGCACGTCGCCGACCTGGATCGGGCGCTCGTAGAGCAGGATCAATCCCGAGACGAAGTTGTTGACGATGTTCTGGAGGCCGAAGCCGATGCCGACGCCGAAGGCGCCGGCGAGGAAGGTGAACTGGCTCATTTCGAGACCGGCGGCCAGGAACGCCAGAACGAAGCCGGCCGTTATCAGCAGGTAACCCACCGTCGTGGAAACCGCCGCCGGCACGCCGCGCGGAAGCGTGGTCCGGGGGAAGACCGCTTCGTCCAGAATGAAACGGATGAGCTTCGCGGCGACGATCCCGAGCGTGAGCGCCGTCGCGAAGGCGACGACCGCGCCCAGCCCGACCTGGACGTGGCCGACGGTCCATCGCTTGCTGAACAGCGCGACGAACATCTGCCCCGACTGCTCGATGATCCGCATGATCCAGAGCAGGAAGATCACCCAGGCCCCGACGGAAACGGTGCGGATCGTGAACCGGCCGCGGCGCTCGAGCAGCCCGATGTTTCGGGCGACCATCCGTGAGCCGATGGAGGCCAGATAGCGGAGGACCAGCACCCACATCGATTCCAGAATCTTCGAGAGGACGAAGAGGATCCCTCCGGCGAAGACTCCCTTCACCGCCACCACGGTCAGCTGCTCGGCGAGCGAGACGTTTCCGATCAGGTTCGCGACGCTGGCCAACGCCAAACAGACGATCGCGATGCGCGCCACGTTCAGCCATCCGCGGCTCCAGACCGTCGCTCCCCGGGCGATCGCGCGCATCGTCGCCCTGTGAGCCGCGACCCATCCGAAAACGCCCAGGACGCCGATCGCGAAAAGGATCAGTCGCTGGAGCAGCGAGTGCGGGAGAGCGAAATCGTGAATCCGATCGAGAAAGAAGAGGGCGCCCAACCCGTAGGCTTGGGGGCGTTGGGGTGGCGGCACGACCTTGGGAACGAGTCGGAAATAGACGATGAGGAGGACCGCGAGAGCCGCGGCGTGCACGGCGAGCGCCGTGGGCGGGTAGGTGAAGAACGTGGCGAACGCCGTCAACGCCCCCGCCGCGGCGAACGGGCGGTCGAGGAACTCGGCGGCCGTCTTCGCTTCGGCATCGGCATCGGCGTCCTTGCGAGTCCGCCGGGACAAAAAGATCACGGCGCCGGCCAGGGCGGCGAAGCCGAGGATGTGGAACGCGAAGTAGCCGCGGTCCCGGTTGATGGACCGCAGGAAATCGGTGATCGTCGCGCGCCACGATTCGAGAATCTGGATTCCGAGGGAGACCTTGGGGCGCTCACGGGCGACGGCGGCCCAGAGCGGATCCGTCTCGACCGCGAACAGGCTCTCGCTGACCTCCTTGGAGAGACTGAAGGTGCGATCGATCGCCTCACGCACGCGAGCGCGCCCCGAGGAAACGTCGTCCTGAACGATGAGGAGCGAGGCGGTTCGCTCGCGCAGGGAATCCCGGAGAGCGGCTGTTTTCAAGAGGAGGCCGTCGATTTTCTCGACGAGCCCCGCCGGCAGCCGATCGTGCCAGTCGGATGCGAGGGCCGCAGTCCAATCGGCCTGGATGGCGGTCAGCTGGCCGCCCGCGTCGTCCACGGTATCGGCCTCTCTCTCGAGCGCCGCCTCCCAGTCCGAGAGCGTTCGGTCGAGGTCGAGCCAGGAAATCCTGATGAGATCGAGCTCGCGGAAGGACAGGTTGTCCGGGCGCGCCGCCAAGAGCTTCGCCTCGAGCGCGGCGAGGCGTTCATCCAACGCAGGAAGCGAACGCTGGATCTCGCCGAAGCGCGTCGAGGGCTGAACGGCCGCCTCGAGAGATCGCACCCGAGAGAGATCGGACTCGAGCGATCGGGCGAGCGTCGGCAGCGTGATCCGCGGCGGAGCGGGCGCCGCAGGCGCCGCCACGGGGCTCGGCGCCGGCGTCGGGGACGGCTCCAAGGTCAGCAGCGCGAGAGGGAGCGCCCACGCGGTCAGATGAGTCGCGTTCATCGGAGGAACACTACTCCGACCAGCCGCGGATTTGAACCCGGTCAGGTCCTCAGTGCGGCTTCACCGCGTACGGATTGCCGCCCAGGGTGTTCGAGATGTCCGCGATCGCTTTCTGGGCTCGCACGCTGTTTCCCGCCTTGTCGAGCGGAGGCGAGATCACCGCGATGCCGAACCTGCCGGGAGAGACGGCGATGATGCCGCCGCCGACGCCGCTCTTGGCGGGAAGCCCGGTGTGATAGAGCCACTTCCCCGAGTCGTCGTAGAGACCCGCGGTCGCCATCACGGCCAACACGTCGGGGACGTTCTCGCTTTTCATGACCTGCTTGCCGGTCACGGGGTTCTTGCCGCCGTTGGCGAGCGTCGCGGCCATCGTCGCGAGGTCCTTCGCGTTGACGCTGACCGAGCACTGCTCGGTGTAGATGTCGGTCGCCTGGAGGGGCTTGTCCTTGATGTGGCCGTAGGCGTACATCAGCATCGAGATCGCCTGATTCCGCTGGTTGGTGTCCGACTCCGACTTGAACACCTCTTGGTTGACGGACAGCTTGCGGCCGGCGAACTGGCCGTACCAGTCGAGGATCTTGTTCCAGATCTCGTCGCGCGTGGCGCCCGAGACCATGCTGGTCGCCGTGATCGCCCCCGGATTGACGAGCGGGTTCATCTCGGCGCCCTTGTATTGCTCGACGGCGACGATCGAGTTGAAGACCTGCCCCGTCGCGTCGACTCCCATGTTGTTCTCGATCGCAGCCGGGTTCTGCTCTTCCACGACCTTCGCCATCGTGAAGACCTTCGAGATCGACTGGATCGACACCTCGGACTTGACGTCGCCCGTGGTGTAGACCTTGCCGTCCACGGTGACCAACGCGATCCCGTAGATCTTCGGGTCGACCTTGGCGAGTGCTGGGATGTAGTCGGCGTTCGCGCCTTCCTTGATGTCCTTGTACTTGTCGTAGGCCGCCTTGAGCGCGGCATCGATGTCGCCGGCGGCTTGCGCCCAGGCCGCCGACGCGGCCGCGGCGGCGACGACCGCCGCGGCGAGGAGGGACGGGAATCGCTTCATCACTGACCTCCCCACGAATGCCCGAAGTTGAACTTCACGGAGAACTGAACGCGGAAGTCGTTCACGCCCCAACCGTCCGACTCGTTCGTACGACGCCCCCACTGAATCTCGGGGCCGAACATGAGGCCGGGGACGGGGTAGTAGAGGAAATTCGCGAGGCCGTACTGCCCGGTCTTGAACGCGGAGGGCGATTCCAGATCGCTGTTGTCGATGTGGACGAGGGAATAGCCGATCGTGCTCGTCATCTTGTCGTTCCATGTCCGATCGTAGAACGCCACCGCGCCGACGACCGGCAAGGCCTTGCCCTTGACCGGGGTCACCAGGTCGCCGGGATTGCTTTCAACGCCGACGTCCACGGGCGCGTCGTTCATGTAGTTCTCGATCCCACGGCCGTAGACGAGCGACGAGCGGAGCGTGTCCTTGTGAATCTTGTAGTTCATGCTGGCGTGGAAGCCCCAGCCGACGACGTGCCCCGAGAGGTCGACCGCGTCCGCGACGTTGTCGTCCCACGCAATGTACCGGATCATCGTCGAGAACTGGACGTGCCCCCAGCCGCGGGTCATCCGGTAGTGGGCGGAGATGTCGGGCGCAGGAAACCGCGCGGTGACGCCCTCCGTTACGACCAGATCCGAGACGACCCCGCCGCTGCCCGAGGCGCCGGGGCGCTCGAGAGCGATCACGACCTCGTCGTCCCCCTGGAGCGGCATGTAGCGGATCTGCACGTTGCGGAAGAAGACCATGCCGTTCGGTCCCCAGTACTCGATCGAGTTGGGAAACACGTCGGGATCCATGAACGGGCTCCAAGTCTGGCCGGCGCCGAGCTGCTGCCACTGGCCGTACGCGTGGCGCAGGCGGAAGGTCGTCTGGCCGGCGTCGACGCCGACGCCGAAGAGCTCGAACTCGAAGATCGTGTAGATCTCGCCGTGGGGGGTGGGGATCCAGCTCTTCACGCCCAAGCGGCTCTGCCGGACGCCCGAGTAGAAGTGCCCGTCCTGCCCGAACTCGTTTTCGAATGCAGGCAGCTTGGTCGGGCGCATGACGTCGAACCAGTCGGGGTCGTTCTGCTGGAAGTCATAACCCATGTCCAGCATCGCGAAGCCGTAGAGGTCGATCTTCGACTTCGTGGCGTCCTGCGCTCGAGCGGCGCCTCCACCCAGGAGCGCTGCGAGCGCACACGCGGCCACGAGCATTCGAACGAGAATTCGTCTTCCGGTCATTTCGCTCCTCCCACATTGGCCTTCTCCCAAGCCCGGACCTTGCGCCGAGCCTCGTCGAAGAGCCGCTCGTAATTCCCTTTTCGCACCATAGCGCTGGCCTCGGGGGTCAGCTTCGCGAAGAGCGGAGCGTACATGTCGTAAACCTTGAGGTACTTCGCCTGCTCCGTCGGCGCGACCTCGTCGGTTCCGAAGAGGAACCGATCGGGATGCTTGTTGATGGTCTCCGCGACGTGCTCGATCGCCTCCGGGGACGAGACGAGGTACTTGGCGACCTCGTCCCACGAGATGTCGATGTAGACGTGGCTCAGCTCCGGATTCGTCAGCAGCCGCTCCACGATCCCGAGCTGGTCCTTGACGGGGTGCACGACGCGGCCCAGGCCGCAGTGAGCCCAGATGATCGTCGTCTTCGGGTGCCGCTTGAAGAGATCGCGAAGCTGATAAACCTGGTACGGCTCCTGCCCGGGCTTCGGGAACGGCATGTCGATGTCGCTGTGCAGCAGCGCGATCAAGCCGGTCTCGCCGGCGAAATCGAGGATCCGGTCGAGCGCCGGGTTCGTCAGGCTGGCCTTCTCGCCCGCGACCTTCGATGAGACGAACTCCTTGTGGATCGTGAACTCGCCGATGCCGCTGAACACGCCCGGGAAGACGGTCAGCACGCGTCGGATGTGGTCCGCCGCGTACATGTCCGCGGGGTTGAACCCCGTGATCATCGGATCGAACCGCGCCTGCTCCTCTTTGGTGAGGGACTTGTAGGCCATCGCGATGAAGGCGTCGGTGAAGGAGTAGTAGTAGAGCGGCGCGTCGGTTTGAAGGTAATACGTCGGAGCGAAATCCCCGGAGTTCCCGTAGGCCCAGGTCTGCTGCAGCGGAATGCCGAAGAGCGCCACGCGCCCGACCTTGTCCCCCATGATCTCGAGAAACCGGTGAATGTCCGTTCCCTGTTGGACGTAGTTCGTCAGATGGAAGTGGGAGTCGTTCAGCTCGTAGGCGGCGACGGGCATGGCTCCGATCAGCAGCAACGGGAGAAGTGCCGCCGCCATGCGCATGCGGCGCGCCGGACTCTTCAATCGAGCACCTCCTTCCTCGGCCGGAGGTCAGAAATTCATCTCGAAATTCAAGTGATAGACGTCGCCGTTGCCCCCGACCGGGTAGGGGACGGCCGTGTATCCGACCGGGCACTTGCGGAGATGGTTCCACTCGGCGTTCAGCCGAAGCCCTCTCCGCTTGAGGATGTACCAGTTGAGCCCCGCGCGTAGCTCCGAGCCGTCGCCGTATTTGCCGTTGATCTCGGAGCCGCTCAGATAGACCTGGAGGATGTCGCGCACCGCCATCGCGGAGGTCTGAAGCTGCCAGCCGTGATCGTCGATGTCCGCGATTCCGCCGGTATTCGTTCCGGCGAAGTTGCTCAGCCAGCGCCAGTAGTACTCCCCCTCGACCGAGAAACCCTTGATCTTGACGCCGAAATCGGCGCTGGCCATCTGGTAGGTCACCCGCTCGACGGTGACTCCCGGCGCAAAGAGGTCGGGAGTGAAGATGACGCTTCCGTCGGTGAGTCGAATCTGGCTGTTCTCGATGCCGTTGGTGCCGGGCTGCGACTGCTTGTCCTCGCGGCTTCGGGTGTAGTGGACTCCGAAGCGCGTTGCGACCTTTTCGTGATAGTCGAAGTCGCCGAACGTCCCGTAGAGACCGAACTCGCCGGTCGTCGGCAGGTACTGGAGCGAGCCGGAATACGTGTTCAGTCCGTTGTCGAGCTGCGAGGCGCTGACGCCGAGCGTGCTCAGATTGTTGGCGATCATCACCATGTACTTGAGCTGGGTGACGATCTCGCCCTTGAGCCAGAATCCCGTGGTGTACGACCCGCGGAAGAACTCGTCGGCGATCAAGCGGTCGTCGACGCCGAGCCAATAGGGGAACTGCCCCTCGGTGCTACGCACGCTGGGGAGCGACGTGATCCCCCCGCCGAGCGTCACGAATCGGTTGAAGTTGTAGCTGAGATTCCCCGCGCCCACGACCTGCGCGGGCTCCCCCTGCGAGGGGTTCGACGACCAGACGTAGAGGTAGTACCGGAACTTCGGACTCATGAACCAACCGGAGAACGGCAGGAAGAACTTGTTGAGCTGAACGTCTTGGCGCTGCTGCACCGCGTGAGGATTCCCGAAGAAATCGGTGTAGGTGGGATCCAGATGCAGCTGATTCAGGTAGCGCACGTAGCTGAACAGCCGCATGTAGATCTGGCCGTTCTCCCCTTCGTACAAGAGAAACCCGGCGTTCGGCACGTACTCGGGGGTTTTCTGCTTGACGACGGCCTTCTCGGTCTCCCCTCCCTTCGCCACGACGAACTCGCCGCTGCATCCGTCCGAGACCCAGATCCCCGTGTCGTCGTAGCCCCAAGTCTTTCCCAGGAGGCAAGGCGCCGAGCCGATCGACCTTGCGAGGACGACCCCCGACGCCGTGTTCGCAGCACAATGGTTGCGGGTACCGAGTTCCGAAGAGCAGGTGACGACGGCCGCATTCTCGCCGCGCGTTGATTGAGCGCCTCCGGGGAGCGCAGCGAGAACGGCGCACGCCGTTCCCAGGGTCCAGAGGGTTTTCGATGGACGCGCCATCGGTTCTCCGCGAATGCAACGAGCCAGCGTAGTAGTTCCCGCGATCAGGACGGGCGGAGTCTACAACCGTTAGAACCGGAAGATGCCGACGAATTGAATCTGGTCGGCGCTCGCCGAGTGCCCGTCTTTGTTCTGTCGCGTGCCGTAGATGTACTCGACGCCGATGTCGATCCGGTCGATAGGCGAGAAGACGAGGTTGATCGAGTACCGGTTGGTCTTGTAGTACGCATCCGGCAGCTGGAACTCGTAGTTGTTCACGATCACGAAGCTCCAGATCAGCGAAGAGCGGAGCTTCATCTTGCGCGTCGTCTCCCAAGCGGCCCACTGATGCTCGTAGTCGAAGTACCAGCCGATCGCGGGGAGCGCCTGCAGCTCGCCGGCTCCCGGATTGAACACCGCATCCTGTCCGCCGAGCGAGTTGAGATCGTTGATGTAGCGCGCGATTCCGCGGCCGAGATTGAGCTGAAAGATGAACCGATCCGTGAGATCGAAGAAGTAGAAGGGGACGACGCCGCTCAAGCTCGTTCCCCACGCGCGGGCGTTCGCCGACCCCGTCGCCGGCGGATCGGGCTCGCCGCGGATCTCGCGGAGCACGATGGCCTCCTGAAGGTGTCCGATGTCCTTGAACTTCCAGTAGACCCGCCCGACGAGATCGGGGACGACGTTGACTCCCTGACCGCCGGTCAGCGAGACCTCGGGCGTCTCCGCCGCGACCGCGAACCAGAGATCGTCGCGAGCCTGCTTGACCCATCGGATCTGCGCCTGGCGGATGACGTTCTCGCCGTTGATCCCCTCGAAGTCCAGGTCCTGATGGTCCGCCGCGGGGTCCGAGAACGTCGACCAGGTCTGTCCGATGATGAAGCCGTGAAACTGCGCGTAGGCGTGGCGGAGCCTGAACGTCGTGTGATTGTCGGCCCCGTCGACGCCGAAAAAATCTCCTTCGATGAACGTGCGGAGCTGTCCCACTCCGGTCGGAGTGCGCATCTCGAAATTGAACCGGCTCGTATTCGCGGAGAAGCTCGTGCGGCGCCCCTTCCCGGCGGCCTCGTCCGTCGGCTCGACGGGGATCGAGTTCGTCAAGAACCGATCCTCCGATCCCAACGGCGCGAGGGTGAACACCGCGGCCGTCCGGATGCGGCCGCCGAACTTCACGGCGGCGTCGGTCTTCGGAATTCGGATGGAGCCCGGGAAGTCTCCTGCCGAGACGACGTTGGGGGGAAGCTCCGGCACCTTTTCGGCCGCCTGCTCGATCCGCTTGAGCCGCGCCTCGAGCGCCTCCTGCTCCTTCAAGTCGGGGATCTGCTGCTGGATCGCCTCGAGCCTGCCGTTCAGAGCGTCGAGCTGCGTCTTCATGTCGGCGAGCTGCGTCTTCTGCGCTTCGACTGCCGCTTGGTTCGCGGAGAGATCCGTCTGCAGCGTATCGATCTTGGCTTGCTGCTCCGCGATCAGCGCCTTCTGCGCCTCGATCAACGCCTGCTGATCCGCGAGGAGCTTTTGAAGATCGGCGATCGTCGGTTTGGGAGGGGTCTTCTTTTTGACGGCGGGTTTGGCGTCAGGCTTGGTGGCGGTCACGGCCGCCGTCGAGCTGCCGAACCACACGAGAAGGAGGGCCCAGGACAGAGCGCGGAACATGCGATGTCGCGAGGGCGTCGGCCTACTTCTCAGGGACGGCGTGCCAGGTCTTGTCCGGATTGTAGACGGTCATCGCCTTGAATTGGTCGGACGTCGTCGGCCCCAGATCTTTCTCGTACACGATCCCGGTGTGGCTGACGACGAACGTCTTGATCCCCGTGACACGGTAGTCCGAAGGCGCGGCGGCGAGCGCGAATCCGCCGATCATGGCTCCTTTGACGACGAAGTCCATCGCTCCCAGCGGAGCGTTCGGGCCCTGGCCTTTCAAGACCTTGTAGTAATAGCCGTGATACGGCTCGAGCTTCGTCGTGTACCCCTCGGAGATCACGCGAGCGACTCCTTCGCCGACCGGGCCTTCCCACGTCCCGTCCGCCGCTTGCCACGCGAGCCCGTCGTGCTTGCCCGCAGTGCTGATGATGCGCTGCGCATACTGATTGATCGTCGCGCCGTCGTGTCGCTCCGAGGCGTAGCCGTGCTGCGCCTCCACGAATCCGCGACAGACCTCGATCGCGTCCAGCTCGTTCGCTCCGATCCGGCGGTAGAGGATTTCCTGCCGGCCGGCTTTCGTGTCGAACGACCATTTCCCGTTCTTCTCGACGAGGGGGATGGGACTGGGCCAATCGTCCGCGCCGAGGCTCACCGTTGCGATCGCAGGGTTCTTGGAGCTGCGGACGACGTGAGTCTTCTCCTTGGCCTTCTCGACGAATGCCGCGGCTTGGCGTCTGTCCTGGACCGAATCTTCGGTGACCACGAGATCCACCCCGTCCGGTCCGAGTATCTTCGTCAGCTCGGCGACGTCGAATTTCTCCGCCGCGTCGATCAGCGCCTGCGCGGCCTTCTCCGGAGTCGCGAACGATTCCTGCGCCGCCTTGGGCGCCGGCTTGGGCGCGGGCACCGGCGTCGCCGCGAGCGCCACGGAGACTAGGACAACGGATGTCGACATGCTCATCGACGACGCCCTCCTCCTCCGCCTGACCGCGCTCCGCCGCCCCCGCCGAAGCTGGAGCGTCCGCGGGAGCTCGACGCGCGCGCGCTCGACCCGCTGAAACCTCCCGAGCCGCCGCCGAATCCCCCGGCGCGCGACGAGCTGCCTCCTCCGCCGACGCTGCGGTTGCCGACCTTGTCGCCGCCTCCTCCCGCTCCGCCGGACGCCCGGTTGCCTGCGCTGGGCGCGGCGCCGCCACCTCGACCGCCAGCGGCACCCGTGCTGGCGCTCGGGGCGCCTCCACGATTTCCGGCGCCGCCGGCGGCACGATTGCTCGCCGAGGGTGCGCCACCTCGTCCACCGGCACCGCCACGATCGGACCCGCCGAACTTGTTCTGCGTGGCCTTGTCTCCGTACGGGGCGCCTCCGCGGTGCTTCGGGTTGTGTTGCCAGTTGCCTCCGCCGGCACCGCCCGGTCCGCCTACACCTCCCACACCTCCGACACCACCCGCTCCCCCGACACCGCCCGGTCCGCCGACACCGCCTCGTCCACCGGCGCCGCCGCGGTTGATGTTGTTGGCCTTATTGAAATTGTTGTTGACGTTGATGTTGACGTTGTTGCCGCCCCACCCGCAGCCGCAGCAGGAGCCTCCCCAAATTGCTGCCCCCATCATGACGCCGAAGCTGAACGAGACGAACGCAGCTCCCGGAGGATAGGGCGGGTAATAAATCGGCGGGTACGGATAGACCGGCGGGCCATAGACGACCGTCGGACTGTACGAGGGCACGTAGATGACTTCCGGGCTTGCCGATTCGACGACGATCACCTGCTTGCTCTCGACGGTCTTCGTCTCGACCTTTTGCTGCTCGTTCGTCTTCAGCGCGCCGTTGTCTTGGGCCTTCTTGCGCATCCTCTGACAGGCGTCCATGACGTCCGACTGTTGAGCGAGGAACGCGTTGCCGAGATCGGTCGTCCACTGAATGTCGTCCGAGAGCCGTTTGACGACCTCGGGCACGGCCGCCATCGACTGGATGCTGGGGTCCCAATCCTGCTTGGCAACGGCGTCGGCCAGGGCCTTGTCCTTGAGGTTGGGATTCTTGGCCATCCACTGCTGGAGCTGGATGATCTCGAGGGGATAGGTCGCCGCGACCAGGGTCTGCGCGAGGAGCGAATCGGGGTACAGCGCGATCGGCGCAACCAGCGCATCGAGTTGGTCCGGGGGCAGCTTCGTCGGCTGTTCCGGAGCGGGGGACGCTCCAGGGGTCGGCGAGCCGGCCGGAGCCGGCGACGCGGCAGGAGCCGGCGACCCCTTGGGTGCGTCCGCAGCGATGAATAGGGCCTCTCCGGGCGCCAAGAGAGCCGCGCAGCACATCGAGACAGCGCCGCTTCCGACGCGTTTCACGAGCCGCGAACGAATGGTGACTCGCATGATGTAGCCCCCGGTCTCGAATCCAGTCTAGCCCAATCGAGCCGGCGAATTCCTTGCGATCAGAACCGATAGCCGATCAGGATCGGGAAATACTCCGTCCACTTCTCGGTATCCATCCAATGGTAGCGGGCCTCCACGTAGAGTTGGCCGTGGCCGACGCCAAAATTGACGCCCGCCGAGGCGCTGTACCCGAACTTGGTCAGCAGATCATCGGCTTGGATCACGTCTCCCGGAACAGCCCCCGGATAGCACCATCCCCACCATGGGTCGCAGATGTAGCCGGGTACTATGACCGTGTTGGTCAATTGCAGGTACCGGCGGTACCCGCCGAAGCCGACTCCGATCCACCCGCCGACGTGGGGATTGCCGAACTCGTACAATCCTTCCGCGGTCAGGTTCCAGAGGCTCATGTACCCGCTGTCCACCCGCAATCCGTTCGAGTTCGCGACGTCGAGAGCATGGTTGTTGGCGTCCATGTAGCTGTACCCGAGGTCGAATCGCAGTGCGAATGGCTTGCTGGGATTGGGACGGAAAATCGTGCCGCCGGAGATGTTCCAGCCTCCATTCGTGTAATCGCCGGCAACGCCTTCCGGCATCGAGTAGCCCCCCGCTATGTAGCCCTGCACCTCTTTCTTTTCCTGCGCCTGGGCCGGAGAGGCCAGGCCGAGCGCGGACACCGCAACCGCCGCGAAGCACAATCCCACTCGCATCATTGTTCTCCTCATCGTGAAGACGTCTCGATCCGACCCGCACCCACCTTTTCCCGCGGTGGCTTTGGCATTCTACGCGCATCCCCGGGCGGAGAGCACAAATCGCCCGTCGCGAGCTGTCTCGCAAAGGAGGATAATCGCAACTCCCAATTCAGAAAGGAGGCAGACGTGCGAAAGAGGATCATCGTCGCGATCATCGCCGGTCTTGGCTTGAGCGCCGTCGCGCTCGCCCAGGCTCCACCCCCAGCGGCTCCGGCGAAGCCGATCATCTATCCGGCCAAGGGACAGACGGCCGAGCAGCAAGCCAAGGACAAGACCGAGTGCGAGTCGTGGGCGACGAAGCAAACGGGGTTCGATCCGGTCGCCGAGCTTCAGAAGCAGCAGGCGCAGGCTCAGGCGACCGCGCAACAGCAGCAGGCCGCCAATGAGAAGTCGGCCGCGCAGGCGCAGAACGTCGGCGGCGAGCGCGCGGGGGGAGCGGTCAAGGGCGCAGCGGCGGGCGCGGCGATCGGGGCGATCACCGGCGACGCGGGACAAGGAGCAGCCGTCGGCGCAGCAGCGGGCGTGATGGCCGGCGGTGCGAGACAGCGCGGCAAGAAGAAAGCGATTGCGGCCGAGAACCAGGCAGCCCAGGAGCAGGCCCAACAGCAAGCGGCGGCGGCACAGGCGACGAGCAACCAGAAGCTCGCCGACTACCAGCGCGCGGTGAACGCTTGTCTCGAGGGACGCGGCTACACGATCAAGTAAGGGAGGCTGGAGAGGTCAGTCCTTCTTGGGCTTCATCTCTTCCCGCTCGATCTGTGTCACCTTCTGCGGACCCATGTTCTGTGGGAGCGAGCGCACTTCGAGCTTTCCTTCGTCGTTGAATTGGACTTGCGTCGCCGCCAGGATGATGCCCTCCCCTGGTGCTCCATCTTTCGGGATCTGCATCTCGAGCACGCCGATGTTGTAGTCCTTCGTGACGAAGCCGTGCAGGTTCTCTTGGAACGAGATCGGGCGGTTGGTGGCGGCGCGAATCATGAAGCCCTTCTCCGTCGGCACCTTGATCGCGTACGCGAGGGGATAGCGCAGGTTCTGGTCGAGCTGTATGTAGCCAACGGTCGACTTCTCCATCGCCTGGACCAGACCGTCGCTTCCCTTCTCCTTGAGAATCTTGAGATAGGCCTGGCGCTCCTCCATCGTGTTGTACCGTTCCAACGTGATCTTGACTCTGACGATCGCCATCGTCTGAGCGCCAACCGTCGAGATGATGCCGACATACCGCTCCGGCTCCGCGCTCGCGGTCATCCCTTGCGATTGGGCGGCCGCCAGGCCAATGGCGACGGCCGCGATGGCCGATAGTGAACCGAGACGTTTCCAAGCGCTCGCGTGCATCGAATCCTCCTCCGTGGGTCGGTGCCCGGTAAGATAACCGATCCGGTATGGATTCGCCGCAGGGCACCCTGTTAGACTCCGCCAACCGGAGGAACCCATGAAACTCGTAGGAGCCGTTCTCTCCCTTGCACTCGCTGCGGCGTTCGCCCCGCAGGCCGCTCGCGCCGAGGACTTCGCCGGCGACGTACCGGATCGTGTCTGGGTCGACCTCGGCGGACAGATCAACGACCTGCGGACCGAGGCCGCCGCGACCGGAGCCGCCGGCGTCGGAACGAGCATCAACTTCGAGGACATCTTCAATCTGCCGGGTGACAAGTGGACCGTGCGCATGTTGGGCACGGCGCGCATCTCGAAGAAGCGGCGTTGGATCGACTTCGGCTATGTGCTCATCAATCGCTCGGGCTCGCGGATCATCCAGGACGACGTCGTCTGGGGCGACTACACGTTTACCGCCGGCGGGCGGGTCACGGGAAAGTTCAACACCGCCTTCCTCTACACGGCGTTCCGATACGACTTCCTCCACGAAGAGAAGGTCCGGATCTCCGGCAGCGCGGGCTTGAGCTTCGCGAAGATCACCATGGGATTGAGCGGCTCCGGGAACGTGGTCGGTCCAGGGGGCCCCATCGCAGGATCGTTCGAAAAGGACAACTCGGTGACGGCGCCGGTGCCGATGGTTGGGCTCAATCTGGATTGGGCGCTGACGCGACGCCTCGTGCTGCGTACCTACACGCGGTTCTTCAAGCTCAACTTCGACGGAAACAAGGGCGGGCAGTACGACAACGGCATCCACCTCAACTGGTATTTCGTGAAGAATTTCGGCATGGGAATCGGCTACGACAAGACGGAGCTCCGTGCCGATCGGATCAACTTGGCAGGGGACGTCGTTGGAAAATTCGACTACGTGCTGACCGGCGTCGGCCTCTATGCGAACCTCGCGTTCTAGCTCGCGCCGCCTCGGCGCGTTCCTGTTCGCGGCGGTGACCGCGTCGCTGGCAGGCGCGCGGCTTCACGCGGCCGAGGGCCACCCGCACTGGACGTACAAGGGTAAGACCGGACCCGCCGTGTGGGGCGGCCTCGAGAAGGACTACGCGGCGTGCGGAACCGGCAAGGAGCAATCGCCGATCGACATTCGGGACCAGGACGCGAAGTCCGCCGACCTGCCCGCGATCGAGTTCGACTACAAGCCGTCCGCCGCGAAGATCATCGACAACGGGCATTCGATCCAAATCAACCTCGACCCCGGCAGCTCGATCATCGTCGGCGACAAGACCTACGGCCTCGTCCAGTTCCATTTCCACAAGCCCAGCGAGGAGGAGATCAACGGGAAGACGAGCGACATGGTCGCTCATCTCGTCCACAAGGACGCGGAAGGCAAGCTCGCCGTCGTCGCCGTGCTGCTCCGGAAGGGCGCGAGCTCGCCGCTCATCAAGACGCTTTGGTCGCAGCTCCCGAAGGAGAAGGAAAAGGAAACTCCGGTTGCCGGCAAGGTCGACCCGGCCGGACTGCTTCCGAGCGACAGGGCGTACTACACGTTCATGGGATCTCTGACCACCCCTCCCTGCAGCGAGGGGGTCCGGTGGTTCGTCCTCAGAACGCTTTCCGAGATCTCCTCGGAGCAAGTCACCGCGTTCGGTGCGCGTTATCCCCTGAACGCTCGTCCGGTGCAGCCGTTGAACGGCAGGGTCGTTCAGGCCAGCAAGTAACGATGCTCTGGGACGAGGCTCTCGAACGCCTCAAAGAAGGGAACGAGCGATTTCTTCGCGATGAAGCTCGCTCCGCGAGGGCGCGCAGGGACGCGCTCGCCAGTCACCGCCAGGGCCAGACGCCTTTCGCGACGATTCTGGGCTGCAGCGATTCGAGGGTGCCGCCCGAGCTGATCTTCGACGCGGGATTCGGCGAGCTGTTCACCGTGCGCGTCGCCGGCCATGTGATGTCTCCCGAGGTGATGGGGAGCCTCCAATTCGCGGGCGCCGTCCTCGACACCGCGCTGTTCGTCGTCCTCGGACATGAGCAATGCGGCGCCGTCACGGCGGCGCTCGACTGGCAGCGGCTCGGGCGGCCGCAGCGCTCGCGAATCCAGATCCTGGTCGACTCGATCGTTCCAGGACTGCCCCCTCTCGATCTCAATGCCGATCCGCAGGCGCGGCTCTCGCGAGCCGTCGAGGCGAACGTCCGATGGACGATGCACCAGATCATGGAGACCCCCGCGGGCGAGATCCGCACGGCCAAGGGGCAGATGAAGCTCCTCGGAGCCGTGTTCGAGATCGCCACCGGCCGGGTGCGTTGGCTCGAGTGAGCGGGACGGAGCTGCAAGGGATCAGAAAGACGCGCCGAAGATCAAGCGCACCCCCTGAACTCCGTCGCCGAACCGGTAGCTGAGCCCGAGATTCGGCAGCGAAGCCTTCCACCAAGAGAGCCTGGGACGCGTTCCGAACGAGAATCCGATCTCGGTCTGCTCGTCGACCCACGAGGTCGTCGTTCCTGTGCTCGCGCTCTGCGTCACCGTCGGCGGCACGACGGCAGCATAGGTGACGGCGGGCGAGCGCTCGTCCTTGAAGAATCGGTTGTAGGCGATGAACAACCCGATGTCCCACTGCGATCGCTGCGACGTCCACGGAAGCAGGTGGCGGAATTCGAAGCCGACCTTGGCCTGGCCGTACCAATCGGTCAGCGCGGTTCCCGTCTGCGCGGCGCCGGCCCAGAGAAGCTCTTGCCCCACGAGCGCGTCCCACGTCCCCGCGAGGAAGGTGACGTCGCTTCGGAGCACGACGTCGTAAACCCAAACGAAGTTGTCTCCCGAGAAGTCCTTGGCTCCGCCGAGATCGGCGTGAGGCGTGAGAACCCAATTCGGCTTCGCCCTCACGGGAAAGGCGATGCCGGGGAGGAGGCTCGCCGTCCCGACGTGCGTCGGGAACTCTCCGGAGAGCACGTCCTCCGGCTCGAAGTCGTAGAAGCCGAACGTCAGGGGAGACGAAACCTCGATTCCCCAATCGCCCCGCTCGTCGCCGAGGTCCCGGACGCCGAACGAGATCGGGATACGGTAGATCTGAACGACGCGTCCTTCGATGTTGTAGATGCCGGCGCCGGCTTGCGACGCGAAGGCGAAGGACAGCGGCTTGTCCTCGCCCGAGGCGGCCGTGAAACTCGCGGCGAGCGCGAGCACCGCGGCGCCCAGCCGGGTCGGACGGCGTTCGGCTTCGGGCATGACGGGCGACAGGGTATCGTGGGCGAGTGCCTCCGATGAACATCTCGGACCGTGTCGTGGCCGCGATTCTGCTCTCGAGCCTCGCTGTGTCGTCGTGCGCGCGGCGCAAGGTCGAATCCGATCCCTACGCGGGTAGCCCTGCCTGCGCGAGCTGCCATCAGGCGGAGGCCGTCGCCTGGCGTGGATCGCATCACGAGCACGCGATGCAGGCCGCTTCCGATGCGACCGTGCTGGGGGATTTTCGCGGTGCGACGTTCACGCACTTCGGCGTGACGACCACGTTCCATCGGGACGGGGACAAGTTCTCCGCGACGACCGACGGTCCCGACGGGAAGCTTCACGACTACGAGATCGCCTACACGTTCGGCGTCGATCCTCTGCAGCAATACCTGATCAAGTTTCCGGACGGCCGGATCCAGGCACTGAACGTCTGTTGGGACACGCGCCCAAGGGATCAGGGCGGCCAGCGCTGGTTCCACCTCTATCCCAACGAGGCGGTGCCGTTCCACGACGTGCTGCACTGGACAGGGATCTATCAGAACTGGAACTTCATGTGCGCCGAGTGCCATTCGACGGGAGTCAAGAAGCGATACGACGCCGCGAAGGACGAGTTCGCCACGACCTGGTCGGAGATCGAGGTCGCGTGCGAAGCGTGCCACGGGCCGGGGGCGAAGCACGCGGCGGATCCGGGCCGCGCTCTCGAAGCGCGCCTCGAGGACGGGCCGGCGGCTCTGTGGCGCATGGATGCGAGCACGGAGATCGCGAAGCGAGAGCCGCCCCGAACGTCTCACGCCGAGGTCGAGACCTGCGGCCGGTGCCACGCGCGGCGCGGCATGGTAACGGAAGACTACGTTCCGGGGCGGCCGCTGATGGACACGCACCGCGCGGCGCTGCTCGAGCCCACGCTCTACTACGCCGACGGGCAGATCCTGGAAGAGGACTACGAATACGGCTCGTTCTTGCAAAGCAAGATGTACGCGGCCGGAGTGACCTGCACGGATTGCCACGATCCCCACACGGCCAAGGCGCCGCCCGGCAACGCGGCCTGCATGAAGTGCCACGCCCCCGCGAGGTTCGACACCGCCGCGCATCATCACCACGCCGAGGGATCGGAGGCGTCTCGCTGCCTCGTCTGCCACATGCCGACGACCAGCTACATGGTCGTCCACGCGCGCCACGACCACGGGTTCAAGGTTCCGCGCCCGGATCTCACGGCGAAGATCGGTGTGCCGAACGCCTGCGCGCGTTGCCATGCGGACGAGCCGCTCGCGTGGTCCGTGTCGGCCTACGCGAAGTGGTGGGGTACGAAGCGAGCGGGCGCGCCGCATTGGAGCGAGGCGATCGCGGCGGGGCGGTCCGATCCCGTCGCGGCGGCGCCCGCTCTCGGCAAGCTGCTCGACGACGCGGCGCAGCCCGCGATCGTCCGGGCGAGCGCCGCGCTCCTCGCGGGCGATGCGCTTCCAAGGACGATCGACCCGCTCACGCGTGCGCTCGACGATCCCGACCCTCTCGTACGCGACGCCGCCGTGCGCGCCCTGTCGAATGCCGATCCGCGCGACCGGGCGACGCTCCTCGCGCCGCTCGTCGCGGACCCGATCCGCGTCGTTCGCGTCGACGCCGGGCGCGCCTTGGCGGGCGATCCCGCGCGGCTGCTCGACCCGCCGCACGCGAAGCGGGCAGCCGATGCGCTCGCCGAGTGGCTCGCCGCGCAGCGGCTCGACGCCGACCGGCCGGAGGCGCAGTCCAACGTGTGCACGTACTCCCTGGAGATCGGCGACCTCCCGGCAGCGGAAGCGGCCTGCGGCACGGCCCTGCGCCTCGCGCCGCGTGTACCGACGGTGTACGTCAACCTCGCCGACGTCATGCGCGCGGCGGGACGGGAAGGCGAGGCGGAGAGAACCCTGCGCGACGGGCTCGCGATCGCACCCGACAACGGAGCGCTCTGGCACGCTCTGGGCCTGGCGATGGTCCGTCAGCACCGCGCCCCGGAAGCCCTCGCCGCGCTGAAAAGAGCCGTCGAGCTTGCGCCGAACGACGCACGGTTCGCCGAGGTCTACAGGATCGCCCGGCAGGAGCTCGGCCCTTCGGCCAAGTAGTCCACGGTGGCCGCAAGGTTGTTGGTTGTTGCGCTCGTGGCATCCGTGG
>CAZEII010000015.1:0-37705 GCA_964511835.1 uncultured Acidobacteriota bacterium
GGCGAAAAAGAATCTGGACGGGCTGCAGGAGTACCTCAAGCAGCGCAAGTGAAGGGCGCCGCGGGAGGCGCGATCTTCAACGATGGCGCCGGCCCGCCTCTTTCTTACTTGAGCGGCTCGATGCGAGCGAGGACTGCGTTATTCGGATTGAGCGTGACCCTGACGGGCTTTTCGGGCGCAGGAATGCGGAAGGTCTTCGTCGGCGCGTCCAATCGCAAGAAGCTGTAACCCGACTTCCCGTTCTTGAACTCGACGGAGAATGGAATGGCAATGGCGAACCCGTCGGCGACATGGCTTGCGTTCACGGTCACGTTCAGCGCGGGGCCGTCGGCTTGCCCGTCGAACGACCAACGCCAGGCGAAAACCGGAATCTCAGTTCCGTAGACGTACGTCTCGAAAAAGGGTCCCCACGCGAAAGGGAAGCGCTCGTCGAGGAATCGTTTGAAATCCGCTGTGCTTGCATCCTTGCCTTGATACGCGTTCAGGAAGGCCCCGAGCGTATCTCTAAAAAGATCCTCGTCCCGCGACATACTGGATAGCACGGTGCGAATCGTGTGGAGAACGAGCGCTCCCTTCTCGTAACACTGTGTTTCGTAACCGATGGGAACGCGCGACGTGCTCGCGCGGTACCCCGCGGCCACCGGTCCGAGATCCGCCCGCCGATCTGGCTTGAGATCGTGCGCGACGTCGACCGCGTAGAAGACGGTACCGCCTTTCAGCGACCCCAGCTGGAACGCGGCCATGTCGTCGATCATCGGGTCGAAATACTTCGCCTTCGGGAGAACCGCCTCCACAAAAAGGAGGGCCGAATACTCCGCGAAACCCTCGGAAAGCCATTGGTCGCGATAGCTCTTCCAACCGACGAGATGTCCCCAATACTGGTGCGCGACTTCGTGGGCGCGGAACAGCTCGCTCTGCCCGGGATGCTCGGCGTTAAAGGTGTCCTGGGCGAGGTGGAGGAATCCCTCGAACGCCTGGCCGTGGTGGCCCGTGATGCCCGTGGCGCGCAGGAGGCTGTATGGGAGTTGGAGGCGAAAGTATTCCTGGAAGAATTTTTGCGACCGCGCAACGTCGACGGCGACGTTGCGGACCATCTTCCCGTACGAACCTCCCGTCGGCACGCCGAAAGCGAGAACTTCCGGAGCTCCCTCGAGCTTGATCGATTCTTCCTGGAACTTCGAGCCGAACGAGAACCCGTACATCCTCGTGTCGTGATCGATGCGCCAGATCGACGTGCGCCGGTCTCCATCGACCGTGTCGCTCACTTGCGTCCCGACGGCCCGCACCTGAAGTCGACTGGCGCCAACGATCGTCGCTTCCGTCGTGTGCTGGTCACGGAAACCATCCGGAGGGCCGGGATACCAATCGCGGCCGGTGACGAAATTGAACGTGCGCAGGGTGTACTCGAATTCGAGAGAGCAAGCTTCGCCGGCGCGTAGCGGTCGCTCGAGTACGACGATGCACATGGGAACCGATTGCTCGTTCGCGACGAGCGCGAACGTCTTACCATAGTTGTCTCTCAAGACCGCCAGGCCCGTCCCATCTTCCATGCGGACCGCGCCGATCTCCGCCTTCCCACTGAGCTCGAATGGCAGAGCCGAAATTCCGTCGACGCGCGATTCGAAATCGAGTCGAACACGGAACTTGACCGGGTCGGGACGCGCCAGTTCGACTCCGACCAGGAGCTCTGCCCGGTGGTTACCAAGATCTGCGAAGATCTGCGCGTGCTTGAGATCGATGAGCCGATGCGTGTCGCTCGTCGGATTTCCGTCGGCGTCGCGCTCGGAGGCACGGTCAAGGCTCACCCAAGTCTCGACGCCAGCGTCCGGGGCCGGCAGCCGCGTCAGCGTCAGCTCCTCGGGATCCCACGGCTCGAGCTGCACGCACATCCAGCCGAATTGAGCTGTCTTGACGTCGACCAGAACGTAGTCGTCGTCGGGATTGCGGTCGGCCGCGATGACGCGCGCGTCGACGTCGATATGCCAATCCTTGAGCCACACGCTGCGCCGATCGCGCGCAAGAGAGTCCGTCGCATACGTTGCGCCCGCCGGGATCGGCACGATACGAGAAACATAGGGGTCCGCACTGCGGATGATCAGGGCGGTGAAACTCGTGTCGATCGATCCGGCGGCTGCGCCGCGCGAGAAGCGCTTGAGCTGCGCACGCTCGAACGCGTTGGGCACGGTGAAATGAAAACGCCCCGTCCCCGTGAACACGAAGCCAGTGACAACGCCGCCCACCGGCTGCATCGGTCTGATCGAGCCGGAGTCGAAATGAAATGAGGCGGCGTCGATCGTCAGGTCAAGGCCTTGCTCCGGGATCGGCACGCCTGTTACGGCGTAGCGCGCCTCTTCGAGTTGGCGATAGTGGAGCTCAGCGGCGTCCGAACTCTCAAAGGCGGACGCTGGAACTGCGGAACTCATGACCACAAGGCCGACGAACACGATCGATTTCACGAACAACCCGCTCCTGAGCGTTCCGTCTTTGGAGGGATTGTAGCTCGTCCAAGGGTGGATACTTCGAATGGACCTGGGCCCAACCGCAAGCTCGATTGTTCCGCCATCCTGGCCACGCCCGACGACGGGTAGCGATACGAGCTCATTCGCGGGCAGATCTACTCGAGCCGAGCGCCGAGTCCGGGCTCGTCGTCGATCTCGGAGCGCCATGGCGTTAGCTGCCTGCCTCGTACAACGCACAGATCGCTCCGCCCGGGTCGCGGATAACGGCGTATCGGCCTTCACCCGAGGGAGACGCGTCACGAACCACCGTGCCCCCTCGTGAGCGCACCGCCGCGAGGCTTGCGTCGAGCGACGCGACGACGAAATAGACGAGCCAGACGGGAGGGAGGCCCGTGTTGACGCCGCGGGACCAGCAGACGCCGGCCGCCGCGTCGCCCGTGTCGGGCTGCTGCATGACGTAATCGGCGTAGCCGCCCATCGGAACGTCGGTGGGAGGTCCAGCCGACTGCCGCGCGGTAGAAGTCGCGTACGGCGTCGGCGCCGGGGACGGTGAGATCGCACCAACCGACGGAGCCGACGGGAAGCTTGGGAGCGTCGCTCATCGTCTCACCTGCGCAATCACCTTCAGCTCGATGGAGATCGGCGTCGGCAAGGCGCCGACCTCGACGGTCGTGCGCGTCGGGCGATTGGTCGTGAAGTGCTCGGCGTAGAGCCGGTTGAAGGTCGGAAAGTCGGCCTTCATGTCGGTCAGGAAGACCGTCACGTCGACGATGTCGTCCCAGGACGCGCCGGCATCCTCGAGAACGAGCCGGACGTTTTGGAACACGGCCAGCGTCTGCGCCTCGATCCCTTCGGGGATGATCTTCGTTCCGCGCTTCCTCGGTCCGATGCCCGAAAGGAAGAGGAGATCGCCGACGCGCTTGGCGTGAGGGAAGGCCCCGACAGGCTCAGGCGCGCGCGAGCTGACGACGTCGTCCGTCGGATCTCTCATGTCTTCACGCACACGTTCTTGGGCTCGGTGAAAAAGCGCAGCGAGTCCTCGCCTCCCTCGCGGCCGACCCCCGAGCCCTTGACGCCGCCGAACGGGACGCGCAGATCGCGCACCATCCAGCAGTTGATCCACACGGTGCCGGCTTCGATCCGGTCGGCGACCCGGTGCGCGCGAGCGAGATTCTGCGTCCAGACCGACGCCGAGAGCCCGTACGTCGTTCCGTTGGCAAGCGAGATCGCCTCGTCTTCGGTCGCGAACGGGGTGATCGTGACGACCGGGCCGAAGATCTCCTCCTGATTGGTGCGGCAGGACATCGGGAGATCGACGATCACGGTCGGGCTGATGAAGAAGCCGTCCTTGCACCGATCGTTGACGGACCCCGGCGGGCTTCCGCCGCAGAGCACCGTGCCGCCTTCTTTCTTCGCGAGCGCGATGTAGGACATCACCTTGTCGAAGTGCGGCTTCGAGACGATCGCGCCCTGCTCGGTCGCCGGATCGAGCGGGTCGCCCTGGCGGAGCGTCTGCGCGGCGGCGACGAACCGCTCGACGAACGCGGGATACGCGCTCTTCTCGACGAGGATGCGCGAGCCGCAGAGGCAGATCTGCCCCTGGTTCTGGAAGGACGACCGCAGGCTGGTCTTGATCGTCTCGTCCATGTCGGCGTCGGCGAATACGACGTTGGGATTCTTTCCGCCCAGCTCGAGGGACAGCTTCTTGAATTTCGGCGCGACCTCGGCGGCGATCAGACCGCCGGTCGCCGTCCCTCCGGTGAACGAGACCGCCCTGACGTCGGGATGGCCGGTCAGAGGCGGCCCGACCTTCGGGCCGAAGCCGTGGACGACGTTGAGGACGCCGGGCGGCAGCCCCGCGGCCTCGACGATCCTCGACAAGTGGAACGCCGTCATCGGCGTGATCTCCGACGGCTTGGCGACCACGGTGTTCCCTGTGGCGAGCGCTGGAGCGATCTTCCAGGTCAACAGGTAGAGCGGGAGATTCCAAGGCGAGATGCAGGCGACGACGCCGAGAGGCCGGCGCAGCGTGTAATTGAGCCCCCCGCGGTCGGCGACGTGCAGCTCCGAGTGGGCGTGCAGGATCGCGGTCGCGAAGAAGCGGAAGTTCGCGACGGCGCGCGGAAGGTCGCTCGAGCGGGCGAGGGTGATCGGCTTCCCGTTGTCGATGCTCTCGATGCGGGAGAGCTCGTCGATCTCCCGCTCGATGCCGTCCGCGATGGCCAGCAGGAGGCGGGAACGTTCGGCGGCGGACGTCTGCGACCACGCGGGGAACGCCGCTTTCGCCGACGCGACGGCGCGCTCGACGTCGTCCGCGTCGCCGTCAGGAACCTCGGCGTACGGCTTCCCCTGCGCGGGATCGACGTCGTCGAAGTACGTCCCCGAATGCGGCTCGACGAACGCGCCGTCGATGAAGTGCTGGATCCTGATCATCTCCGCCTCGCTCCGCCGCTCACAGCGCCGAGATCCGCCCGCCGTCGACCGGCAAGCTGATCCCCGTGATGTAGCCGCCCGCGGGGCTCGCCAGGAACCCGATCGCCGCGGCGATCTCCCAGCTCTCGCCGAACCGTCCCGCAGGAACTTGCGCGACCATGTCGCGTGTGACGTCGTCGATCGAGCGCCCGGCCGCCTTCGCGCGCGCGGCGATGATCGAATCGAGCCGCGACGTCTTCGTGTAGCCGGGGAGCACGTTGTTGACCGTGATCCCGAACCGGGCCAGCTCGCTGGCGAGAGTCTTGGCCCACCCCGCGACCGCCGCCCGCGTCGTGTTCGACACACCCAAGCCCGGGATCGGCTCCTTGACCGACGTCGAGACGATGTTGACGATCCGGCCGTAGCCGGCGTCCTTCATGCCCGGGATCACGACCTGCGCCAGGAGGTGGTTGTTGACGAGGTGCGCGCGGAAAGCGCTCAGGAACGCCTCGGGTGTCGCGTCGACGATCGCGCCGCCGGGAGGGCCGCCGGTGTTGTTGACCAGGATCTGGAACGCGCCGCGATCGCGCACCTCGGCCGTCGCCGCGGCCCGCACCGATTCGTTGTCCTGGAAGTCGGCGACCAAGAACGCGTGGCCGGCTCCCGGAAGCTCGGCGCGCACACGGTCGAGCGCGGTCGCATCCCGCGAGAACAAGGTGACCGCGGCCCCGCGCGAGGCCAGCTCCACCGCGGCCGCGCGGCCGATCCCCTGCGTGCTGCCGCACACGAGAGCCCGCTTTCCCTGCAGAGCATGAACGTCCACCGAGGGAGGATAGGAAGCCTGACGTGAGGCTGTCAACGCCGCCCGGCCGGCAGCCAAAGCGAGCGCGAGGTCAGCTCGCGGTGATCGAGCCCAGCGGCCTTGTCGAGCAGCTCGAGCCGCTCGGGGAGCGCGGCCGGGAAGCGCCAGATGTCGGCCCGGCCCCCGGCGGCAAGAAACGCCTCACTCCAGGAGGACCAGAACGGAACCGGCCGGCCCGCGATCGGCTCGACGACGAGCACGCGGCTTCCCTTCTCGTGCGCCGCGAGCAGGCGCGCCAACAAGTCCTCGCGAGTCGGATCCTCCAGCTCGTTGACGACGAAAGCCAGGACGATCCCTTCGCCCTCGGCGCCGAGGGGAGTCTCGGTCAGACGACCGCGCTGGACGGTCGCGTTCACGCCGAGCGTTCGAAAGGTCCACGCGGCCTCGCCGACGGCCCAGCCGGACAGGTCGATCCCGCGCACGGGCGGACGTCCGCCTCCCTCCAGGGCCCACGCCGCTCCCGCCGCTCCGGTCCCGCACCCGAGGTCGACGATGCGGCGCACCGGCGGCTGGCCGGCGGCCAGCGCGCGCACGATCTCGCGCACGATCAGGAAGTGCAGCGGACCGTAGAAGAGAGCGAACGCGGCGCGCTTGCCCGCGCCCTCGAAGACCGCACCGCTCGAAAGACGGCCGCGTCGCTCCACATAGAGGGACGAGAGCGCGGTGAGCGCCCGCCGCACCTCGGGAAAAGACAGCGTCGCCAGGTGGCGCTCTTCCAGCGCCGCGTACCAGCGATCGATCTCGCGGTGAGGGCGCTCGCTCATCGCGCCATCGTACAATCGCGACCCCACGCGAGCGCCCACGGCGAGCGGAGCCCGGAGGACAAGGTGCGGATACGACCGATGAAGGGGGTCACCGTCCCGACGGCTCTTGCGCTCGCGGCGGCCGCCCTCGCGGCGGAGCCTACGGCGCGATTGACGCAAGCCGAGGCGGAGGCCTCGGTGACAGCGATCGTCTCGGAGCTCCAGGCGATTCGCGGCTTTCCGTTCACGGCCAAGGTCCCCGTGTCGGTCATCGACGACGAGCAGGCAAGGGTGTACGCCCTCGCGCGCTTCAAGCGCATGACGCCCGAGTCGAAGATCCGGTCCGATCAGACGACCTTTCGTCTGCTTGGGCTGATCCCTCCGGACATGGACATCCTGAAGACGCTGCTCGACGTACTCGAAGAACAGGCCGGCGGCTTCTACGATCCGGGGACGAAATCCTTCTACCTCCTGGACGACATGCCGAAGGACATGACGCCGCTCTTGACCGCGCACGAGATGACCCACGCGCTCGAGGATCAGCGTTACGACATCGACGGTCGCCTGGCGAAGGTGATCGACGACGACGATCAATCGTTCGCGCTCTCCGCGGTCGCCGAAGGGAGCGCGACGGCGGCCGCGGCCGTTTACGTCGCCCGCGAAATGGCAGCCGGGAAGCTTGATGCCGATCGGATCAGCAAGATGAGCGAGGCGGTCAAGACGGAGCGGCTGAACGCGATGCCGACGATTCTGAGGCGCCAGCTTCTCGGGCCGTACGTGCTCGGGATGGCGTTTCTCGAGCGCGGCCATATCGAGCGGCTCCAGGACGGATTCCCCAAGGCCAACGTCGACGCCGCCTGGGCGCACCCGCCGCGTTCGTCGGAGCAGATCCTCCATCCGGAGAAGTACTGGGATCCCGCGAAGCGCGACGAGCCGAAGCGCGTCATGGTTCCGAATCCGTCGAGGATTCTCGGAAAGGGTTGGACGCGGAGCGGCTCGGGCGTGCTGGGGGAGCTGACGCTCGGAAGCCTCGTCGGTGCGGAAACGCCTGCCTCGGGCGATCTCGCCTCCGACCGCGTTTCGTGGACGAACGCGGCGGCTTCAGGGTGGGGCGGGGACCGCTTCGAGCTGTGGGCGAACGGGGACGCGGCCGTCGTCCTCGTCGCGACGGTGTGGGACTCGGAGAAGGACGCAGCGGAGTTTGCGGCGGCCCTCTCGAGATCCAACGCGCAGCTCGCGGCCAAGCGGCATGGTAAGAAGGTGGGCATCGTCGCGGGCGCGGCGGGCGACGTCCGCGACGCGCTGCTGGCCCTCCTGGTGAAGCCGTGAAGCGGCCGATCCCGCTGCATTGGAGGATGGTCGCGGGCGGCGCGACGGGAGCGGCATCGGGTCTGATCGTTCACGCGCTCCTCGCCGGCGATCCTCGCCTCGAAACGTTCATCCGATACGTCACGACGCCGATGGGCCAGATCTTCCTCCGGCTCCTGTTCATGCTGATCATTCCGCTGCTCGTGTCGGCCCTCGCGCTCGGAGTCACCGGCCTCGGCGACGTCCGTCAGCTCGGTCGCATCGGCCTGAAGACGCTCGTCTACACGGTCACCGTGTCCGCGATCGCCGTGCTCTTGGGCGTCGGACTCGTCAATCTCCTGCAGCCCGGCGCCGGCATGTCCGAAAGCAAGAGGCAGATCCTGCTGCAGCGCGCGCAGCAGGCTTCGGGAACGTTGGCGACCGCAACGACGAAGCCCGTCGCCGGATTCGATCTGATCGTCCAAATGGTCCCCGATAATCCCGTGAAGGCGGCGGCGAGCGGCGACATGCTCGGCGTCATGGTCTTCGCATTGTTCCTCGGGATCGGGCTGTCGATCACGAAGACCGACGCCGCGAGCCGCCTTCAAGCGGCGATCGAGGGGCTCTACGACGTGTCGATGCGACTGATCGGTCTCGTGATCCAGCTCGCGCCGTACGCGGTCGCCGCCCTCCTCTTCAATCTCACCGCACAGATCGGCACCGACGCCCTGACTCTGCTCGCCCGCTACGTTGGCGTCGTCGTGCTGGGGCTCGCCATTCACCAGTTCATCGTTTACGGGCTGCTCGTGAAGCTTCTCGGAGGGATGAGCCCACGCGCCTTCTTCTCCGGGATCGAGGACGCGATGCTGATGGCTTTCTCGACGGCGTCATCGAACGCGTCGCTCCCGACCGCGCTCAAGGTCGCCGAGGAGAAGCTCAAGCTCCCGGCCCACGTCAGCCGGTTCGTGCTGACGATCGGCTCGACGGCGAATCAGAACGGCACCGCGCTGTTCGAGGGAGTGACGGTGCTCTTCCTCGCGCAGTTCTACGGCGTCGAGCTGGGATTCGCGCGCCAGCTCATCGTCGTCGGGATCTGCATCCTCGGAGGAATCGGCACCGCTGGCGTCCCTGCGGGCTCGCTGCCGGTCGTCGCCCTGATCCTCGGCATGGTCGGCGTCCCGCCCGAAGGGATCGGCATCATCCTGGGCGTCGACCGTTTCCTCGACATGTGCCGGACCACGCTCAACGTCAGTGGAGACCTCGCGGCCGCCGTCGTCATTTCCCGAGGCGAGGCGTGACGTCCGCCGGCGCGGGTGTCGCGATCGGCCCCGAATCCAAGCGTCAGAGCACGCTCGTCGGCATCCCCTCGAGCTTGGTCGACGGGGGCGTCATCTCGTGCGCCGGACGCGCGCCGGCGCGAAGGCGTCCCCACGCTTCCTCGATGCTCGCCCGCAGGCTTTCCATCGCCTTGGCCTCGATCTGACGGATCCGCTCGCGCGACAGGCCCAGCGCTTCCCCGATCGCCGCCAACGTCATGGCGGGAGCGCCGTCGAGGCCGAAACGTCGGACGATGATCGTGCGCCATTGAGGAGGAAGCGCGCGGGTCGCCGCCGCGATCAGCGCGGCATCCTCCGCCTCCACCAGCGTGTCGATCGGGCGTGGCGATTCGCGATCGACGAGCACATCGCGCCAGAGCTGAACTCTTCCAGTGCCGACGGGCTCATCGAGCGAGACTTCATCGCGCTCGCGCGCGGCGCTCACGCGCGCGCCGGGGCGGCGGACGACGCGTGAATGCCTCGCGACGTACGTTTGCATGCGGCGCCGGGCCCACCACGACGCGTAGGTGAGGAACTGCGCGCCGTTGGACGGGTCGAAGCGAAGCGCCGCCTCGAAGAGTCCCAGGCGCCCCTCGGCGACGAGGTCCTCTCGCGAGATACCCGAGTACAGGAACTCGCGCGCCATCCACGAGACGTAGTTCAGTCCGGTCTGGACCGCAGCCCAGGCGTCGTCGACTTTTTTCGACTCGCTGCGCTCAGCTTCGATCGCTCCGCTCATCGCGTTCCCCCCGCGCGGCGATCGTTCCCTTCGCGGACTTATCTACCCCGTGGTGGAGGTTGGAAGAGGGGGGCAGGAATGGTTCGTGCGGGTCGCTCCCCGCACGGTCGCGGCGGCCTAGAGCTTGCCGCCGGAGGCGTCGAAACGGCGGGTGCCGGAGGCGAGCTTGACGGAGAGAACCCCGTGGCTTTGGAGCGTCCACGAGACGGGCTCATCATCGCTCCCGTAGCGCCAGGTGTAAGTCCAATGCGTGCCGCGCGCGATGTCGAAGACCATCACGCCGCGCTCCGGCTGATGTTCGTTTTCCCGAAAAGCGAGCTCCGCTGCGAGGTAGCCCGCCTCCGGGGACGATTCCACGCGCAACGCCTCCGCGGCAGACTCGGGGACCCGGATCTCCTCCCGGCCCGCCGCGTCCAGGACGCGGATGTCGGTCGGGCCGTTCCTGGGGAGGAACGTGGTCACGGCGACACCGGACCGACCGGGGAGCACGAGCACGTCTTTGACCCATCGTGAGTTCTCGAAGGTGACGCGCCAGCGGCCGTCCGGGTGTTCGGGATCGACGAGCGTCAGCGTCGTGTCGCCCGTGACGGTATCGCCCGATGTCGAGGTTTGTCCCGGCGTCAGGTCCACACGGCTGACGTAGCGGGTGATGATGACCGCCGCCGCGTTGCCGTCGGCTGCGACGAATCCGCGCTCCAAGGTTCCGGACTCCTGCATGATCGTCTTGCCGTCGCCTCCGTCCCCGGTGCTCTTCTTCGAATCGGCAAGGCCGAGATCGCGGACGCACAGCCCTCCCCGAAAAGCCAGCAGGTGAGTCGGCGCGTCGGGGGCGGTCTTGTACGTCCGAGGGATCGCGAGCGTCCTGTAGGCCGCATCATCGGCCGCAAAGAGCGCCATGCGATCGGGCGCCTGCGGCGCCGGCGTCGGCGACGCCGCGGTCCGAAGCCATGCTATGGCTACCAGCATCGGGATCGAGACCATCCATGGATTGTAAAGGAAAAGGGGCTAGGTACTTTTTTTCGTACCAAAGCGGTATCCGGGGAGCTTTGTACGAAAAAAAGTCCTCGCCCCTTTTCCTCTAGAATAGTCGTCTCAATCCCGAAGGAGGATCACATGGCATTCGAACTGGCCCCACTTCCTTACGCCTACGACGCGTTGGAGCCCGCGATCGACGCGAAGACGATGGAGATTCACCACGGCAAGCACCACGCGGCGTACGTCAACAACCTCAACAAGGCTCTCGAGGCTCATCCCGATCTCCAGAAGCTCCCGGTCGAGAAGCTGATCGCCGGCTTGGGCCAGGTTCCCGATGCGATCCGGACGGCCGTGCGCAACAACGGCGGAGGCCACTTCAATCACACGATGTTCTGGTCCCTGATGAAGAAGGGGGGCGGGGGAGAGCCCAAGGGCGATCTCGCGTCCGCCATCGCCTCGGCGTTCGGCTCGTTCGCCGATTTCAAGACGAAGTTCGCCGCCGCGGGTGTCGGCCGCTTTGGGTCGGGCTGGGCCTGGCTCCTGATCCGCGACGGCAAGCTCGTCATCGAATCGACCGCCAACCAGGACTCGCCGGTGATGGACGGTGGGAAGCCGGTGCTGGGCCTCGACGTGTGGGAGCACGCCTACTACCTCAAGTATCAGAACCGCCGGCCCGACTACATCGAGGCCTGGTGGAGCGTGGTCGACTGGTCCAAGACCGCGGACCACTACGCGGCGGCGAAGAAGTAGACTCGGGGCGGACACTCCTTGGGAGAGGACTCGGACGCTCCGCGGCGAGGGTTCGGATGCGGCCTGCGCATCCTGATCGCGCTGGCGATCGTCGCCTTCGCGCTGTTCCGTTATTTCTCTCAGACGGAAATCAACCCGGTCACGGGCGAGAAGCAACACATCTCGATGACCGCCGATCAGGAGACCTCGCTCGGTCTCGAAGCGGCGCCGCAGATGGCGGCGCAGATGGGAGGCGAGGTCGATCGATCCGATGTCGGTGCTCAGCGCGTCGATCGGATCGGCCGTAGCGTGGTCGAGCGGAGCGACGCGGCGCGAAGCCCCTACCGTTACGACTTCCATCTACTGCGCGACCCGGAGACCGTGAACGCATTCGCACTTCCCGGCGGCCAAGTGTTCATCACGCGCGGGCTCCTTTCGAAGCTGCAGAGCGACGCTCAGCTGGCGGGCGTGCTCGGCCACGAGATCGGACACGTCGTCAACCGGCACGGGGCCGAGCACATGGCGACGGGGCAGCTCGGTCAGCTCCTCACGATGGCCGCCGGGGTCGCCGCAACCGACGAACGAGGACGTGGACAGCGCGCGGCGCTGGTGGCCGCGATGATCAATCAAATGGTCCAGTTGAAGTACAGCCGCAGCGATGAACTCGAGGCCGACCGGTTCGGCATGGACTACATGAAGCAGGCCGGCTACGACCCATCCGCCATGCTCGGCGTCATGCGCATCCTCGAAGCCGCCTCGCGGGGCGGCCGCACTCCGGAGCTGCTCTCGACGCACCCGTATCCCGAAGCCCGCATCGAAGCGATCGAGCGTCACTTGAGGGAATAGGGAACAAAAAGGGGACACTCCCCTTTTTGGAAAAGGGGAGTGTCCCCTTTTTCCCCTTTTTCCCTACTCCCGCTCGAGGGCGAGATTGAGCAGCAACACGTTGACGCGGGGCTCGCCCAAGACGCCGAGCTGGCGCCGCTGGATGTGGGCGTCGACGAGCGCGCGCACACGGGCGGGATCGAGGTGGCGCGCGCGGGCGACGCGGGGCACCTGCCAGAACGCCGCTTCGGGCGAAACGTCCGGGTCGAGCCCGCTCGCCGAGGTCGTGAGGAGGTCGACGGGAGGCGGTCCGTCGGCTTCGGGGTTCTCGCGCAGCAAGCGGTCGCGCTCCGCGGCGATACGCTTGCGCAGAGCGGCGGACGTTGGGCCCAGGTTCGATGCAGACGAGTCGGCTCCGTCGTAACCCTCGCCGGCGGCGGACGGCCGCGAGTGGAAGTAGCCGGCGCCATGAAACGCCTGACCGATCAGCGCCGAGCCGACGTAGCGGCCGTCGGCGCGGGACACCAAGCTGCCGTTCGCCCGCCAGTGGAAGAGAGTCTGGGCGAGTCCCGTCATGGTCAACGGGTAGGCGACGCCCGTCAATGCGAGCGTCACGAGCGTCAATCTCGACGCGATGGAGAGATTCGACTTCATAGCAGCTGGAGCAGCATGTCGATCAGCTTGATGCCGAGGAACGGGGCGACGATCCCGCCGATCCCGTAGATGAGCAGAGAGCGCTTCAGCACCGCCGCCGCGCCGAGCGGGCGGTAGCGCACGCCCTTCAGCGCCAGCGGGATCAGCGCCACGATGATCAGCGCATTGAAGATGACCGCGGACAGGATGGCGCTGTTCGGCGAGGCCAGATGCATGACGTTCAACGGCGCGATTTCGGGAAACGCGCCGACGAAGAGAGCCGGCAGGATCGCGAAGTACTTGGCGACATCGTTGGCGATCGAGAACGTCGTGAGGCAGCCACGCGTCATCAGGAGCTGCTTGCCGACCTCGACGATCTCCAAGAGCTTCGTTGGATTGGAGTCGAGGTCGATCATGTTCCCCGCCTCCTTCGCCGCCTGCGTCCCCGTGTTCATCGCGACGGCGACGTCGGCCTGGGCGAGCGCGGGCGCGTCGTTCGTCCCGTCCCCCGTCATCGCGACGAGCTTTCCTTTCGCCTGCTCCGCGCGGATGAACTCGAGCTTCTGAGCCGGCGTCGCCTCGGCGAGAAAGTCGTCGACACCGGCTTCGGCGGCGATCGCGGCCGCGGTCAGTGGGTTGTCGCCGGTGATCATCACGGTGCGGATTCCCATGGCCCGGAACCGCACGAACCGCTCACGAAGCCCTCCCTTGACGACGTCCTTCAAGTGGATGACGCCGAGTACGCGCCCGCCGTCGGCGACGAGAAGCGGCGTGCCCCCGGACTTGGCGATCCTCTCGATCGCGGGACCCGCCTCCGCCGGCACGCTGGCAGAAAGGGCGCGCACGCGGGCGAGAATCGCATCGGGCGCCCCTTTGCGGATCTGGCGGCCGTCGAAATCGGCGCCGCTGATGCGAGTGGCTGCGGAGAACGGTACGAAGCTCGCGTGCATGTCCTTCACCTCTCTCGCGCGCAGGCGGTACTTCTCCTTGGCGAGTACGACGATCGACCGTCCTTCGGGAGTCTCGTCCGCCAAGCTCGCGAGCTGCGCCGCCTCCGCCAGATCGGTCTGAACGACGCCCGGCATCGGGAGGAGCTCGCTCGCCATACGGTTCCCAAGCGTGATCGTCCCGGTCTTGTCGAGGAGGATCGTGTCGACGTCCCCCGCGGCCTCCGCCGCCCGCCCCGAGAGCGGAATGACGTTCGCGCGCACGAGCCGGTCCATCCCCGCGATCCCGATCGCCGAGAGCAGCCCGCCGATCGTCGTCGGGATCAGGCAGACGAGCAGGGCGACGATGACCGGAATCGAAAGCCGCACTCCCGAGTAGACCGCGAACGGGACGAGAGTCACGCAGGCGAAGAGAAAGATGATCGTCAGCCCGACGAGCAGGACGTGGAGCGCGATCTCGTTCGGCGTCTTCCCGCGCTTCGCGCCCTCGACGAGCGTGACCATGCGATCGAGGAACGATTCCCCCGGATTGGCGCTGATGCGCACCTCGATCCGGTCGGAGATGACGCGCGTACCGCCGGTGACCGCCGAGCGGTCGCCGCCGCTCTCGCGGATGACCGGGGCGGACTCGCCGGTGATCGCGGATTCGTCGACGAACGCGACGCCGCGGATCACCTCACCGTCGCCCGGAATCAGCTCTCCGGCCTCGACCACGACGACGTCGTCCTTGCGAAGCTCGGAGGCAGGAACGCGGATCTCGGTCCCCTTCGCGAGGCGGCGGGCGATCGTGTCCTTGCGGATGCCGCGAAGGGCCGCCGCCTGGGCCTTGCCTCGCCCCTCCGCCAGGGCCTCGGCGAAGTTCGCGAACAGCACGGTGAACCAGAGCCAGAGGGCGACGCTTCCAGTAAAAGACGCGGGCTGCGCCTCCGCGCTCGGCAGGAGCAGGTCGTGCAACCAGACGGCGGTCGTCATCACGCTTCCGATCTCGACGACGAACATGACCGGGTTCCGCGCCACCTGGAGAGGCGACAGTTTGAGAACGCTCTCGATCATCGCGCGCTTGATCAGTGCAGGCTCGAACGCGGAGACGGCACGGACGCCGGGGGTCGTCATCGGAAGACCTTGCCGCTCGCTCCGGCGAAGTGCTCCACGATCGGCCCGAGCGAGAGTGCGGGTAGGAACGTCAGCGCCCCGACGATCACGATGACGCCGACCAAGAGCAGCGCGAACAGGGGGCCGTCGGTGGGGAACGAGCCCGGCCCCGGCGGGCTGACCTTTTTCCCGGAGAGGCTCCCGGCGATGGCGAGCACCGGGAGCATCATCCCGAATCGGCCGATCAGCGTGGCGAAGGCCAGCGTAAGGTTGTAGAAGTCGGTGTTCGCGTTCAAGCCTCCGAAGGCGGAGCCGTTGTTCCCCACGGCGCTCGTATAGGCGTAGAGGATCTCGGAGAGGCCGTGCGGCCCGACGTTGGCGAGGGATGCGACTCCGTAGGGCTCCACGGCGGCCCACGCGGCGAGCGACAGGATGATGAGCGGGAAGATCAGGGCGTAGATCATCGCCAGCTTGACCTCGTGTGTCTCGATCTTCTTGCCGAGATACTCCGGGGTGCGGCCCACCGTCAGTCCGGCGATGAAGACGGTCAGAATCGCCATCACGAGGATCCCGTAGAGCCCGGAGCCGACGCCGCCGAAGATCACCTCTCCAAGCTGGATGTTGAACAGCGGTACGAGCCCGCCGAGCGGCGTGAAGCTGTCGTGCATCGAGTTGACCGCACCGCACGAGGCGTCGGTCGTCACGTTGGCGAACAGCGCGGAGGCGGCGATGCCGAAGCGGACCTCCTTTCCCTCCATGTTGCCGCCGTGGACGGACTCCGCCGGGTAGGCCGCTGCGATCCCGGCCGCGAAGAGGATCGCCATCGCGGCGAAGAGCGCCCATCCCTGGCGCGAGTTTCCGGTCATCCGGCCGAAGGTGCAGGTCAGCCCGGCGGGTATCGCGAAGATCAGAACGAGCTCGACGAGATTGGTCAGCGGGCTCGGGTTCTCGAAGGGATGGGCGCTGTTGGCGTTGAAGAACCCGCCGCCGTTGGTGCCCAGCTCTTTGATCGCCTCCTGCGACGCCACTGGCCCCATGGCCAGCGTCTGCGTCCCGCCGTCGAGCGTCGCGACCTGACGATACGGAGCGAGATTCTGCAGGACGCCCTGCGAGACGAGGAACAACCCTGCGATGAGGCTCAGGGGCAGGAGAACGTAGACCGTCGAGCGGACGATGTCGGCCCAGACGTTTCCGATCGTCCCGGCCGCGTGGACGCCCGGCCGTCTCGTCAGCCCGCGCACGGTGGCCACGGCGACGGCGATTCCGGAGGCGGCCGAGGTGAAGTTATGCCAGGCGAGAGCCGCCATCTGGGACAGGTAGCTCATCGTCGTCTCGCCCGAGTACGCCTGCCAATTGGTATTGGTGACGAAGCTCACCGCGGTATTGAAAGCGAGAGCGGACGGGACGCCGGGAAGCTTCTGCGGGTTCAGCGGGAGAGAACTCTGGAGCCGGAGGATCGCGTAGGTGACGGCCAGCCCTAAGGCGCTGAACGCGAAGAGCGAGATCGTGTACGCCTGCCAGCTCTGTTCCACGCCGGGATCGATGCCGCACGCCCGGTAGATCGCGCGCTCCAACGGCCCGAGCACGCGCGACAGGGCGTGGCGCTCGCCTTCGAGGACCTTGTGCATGTAGACGCCGGCCGGCCGCGTGATCGCGAGGATGATCGCGGCGTAGAGACCGATCTGGAGCCAGCCTTGATGCGTCATGGGGTGCTCAGAAGCGCTCCGGTTTGAGCAACGCGTACACGAGATAGATCAGCACGAGGATCGCCAACGCGAGTCCCAACAGGAGCGCAACGGTCGACATGGGTTTCGGCCTCTAGAACTTCACCAAGAGCGCGACGCTGACCCGGTCTTCCGAATAGCGCAGATCGGGCGCCCAGCCGGGAACGACCGAACCCGGCGGGCCCGTGTTCCCGCCGGGGGGAGTGACGCCCCCTTCGCCGGCGAAATACGGCACGCTGGCCTTCCGGTGGTTCCCTTCGAGCCGCATCGTGACGAACTGGCTTGGCATGTAGTCGAAGGTGAGCGATACGTCCCAAGCCACGTACGGATCTCCCGGATTCTCGGTGAAATACGGGGTCCCGGACGAGGCGATCGCACCGTTGATCGGTGGCAAGAGGACCAGGTAGCGTCCGGGATTGTTGATCTTGCCGCCACCCACGGTGATCGCGAAGAGGTCCCTGTCGAACCAGAGACGCGTGTAGGTCATGAACCCGAGGAAGCTCTGCTGCGGAACCGCAGGGTTGTTGCTTCGACAGGCGACTCCGCCGCCCGTCTCGCATCCCGCGTCGAACGTGAACGTCATCGCGGCCTTGCTGAACGCGGCTCCGGGCCGGTCGTAGTACTTCCATTGGAAGCTGTCGTCGGTATGCCAGCGCTTCCGGTCGGGAATGCCGAGGGCGTCCTTTCCCCAGTAGTTGTTGCTCAGGAGGGAGAGCGATCCTGTCGGACGCCACAGGACCTGGACCCCCAGGCCGGGCGAGTTGTTGAACATGCCGTAGGACTGCCAGCCGTTGATGATCCACGGCTCGACCTTCAGCTTGGCCGTGGGGAAGATCTGAATGCGCACCCCGTTGAAGAACCACGGGGTGTTCGACGACACGTACGACGGCTGGTAGGCCCAGTTGTCGAATTGGTAGTAGCTGAACAGGCCGACATACGACATGAAGATCCCCGCGTCGACGTTGATGCCGTGCAGCGTGTTGAAGTGATAACCGCCGTACGCCTCGGCGACATATCGGTAAGCACCGTCAAGATTCCATTGCCCGCGCGCGGGGCTGGCATCGTTGCGCGGAGTTGTTTGCGAGTACATGCCGAACTGAGTCATGAGCCGGCCGCGAACGTTGTCGTAGTGGAAGTCTCCGCCGGCGCCGAGCTGGGTCACCTGAACCTCGCCGTGCCGAAAGATCTCGCTGGAGCCGACGATCGTGTCGTCTTGGGGCTGATTGAAGGAGTAGGTGTAGACCGTGTCGACCCGGAACTCCGCGGTGAAGGCCTTGGAGTCGATCGGGGATTCCTTGGTGCGCGAGTTGCCCGTCAGCCAGGTGAAATCGGCGAAGGTGAATGGCTCGGCTTTCGCCTCCGGTTCCGCCTCGCCGGCCGCGATGAAGGATGGCGCCGTGGCCAGGGCCAGGAGCGCCACACAAGATCGCACCGCTTTCATCTCGGCGCCCTCCTCTCCCTTCGGGCACCGTAGCGCGCCTGGAATCAAGGCGGCGTCAAGCGAAGCGAGCCGGGCATCAAGATTCCGTCAAGGTCGAGAGGGGCCGGAGGCGCGAACTCTCCTCTTGATGCAAGAATCCCGGACACGGAGGTCGCTCCGCCCATGATGGACTCCGCGGTCCGCGCCGATCCCGACGACCTGCTGAGGCGCGTGAACGAATCGGAGGCGAAAAGCCGCCGCGTCAAGCTGAAGATCTTCTTCGGCTTCGCGCCCGGGGTCGGGAAGACGTTCGCGATGCTCGAGGCCGCGCGCCGGCTGAAGGGCGACGGCGTGGACGTCGTGGTGGGGTGCGTCGAGACCCACGGGCGACACGAGACGGAGGAGCTCTTGGAAGGCCTCCCCATCCTCCCGCGCCAGAGGATCGAGCATCGCGAGGTCGTCCTCCGCGAATTCGATCTCGAAGGGGCCCTCGCGCGCAGGCCGGCGGTCCTTCTCCTGGACGAGCTGGCGCACACGAACGCTCCGGGCGTTCGCCACCTCAAGCGATGGCAGGACGCGCTCGATTTGCTCGATGCCGGGATCGAGGTGCACGCGACGCTGAACGTGCAGCACCTCGAGAGCCTGAACGACGTGATCGCGCAGATCACGACCGTCCGCGTGCGCGAGACGATTCCGGACGCGGTGCTCGAGCGCGCCGACGAGATCGAGCTGATCGACCTGCCCGCCGAAGAGCTCTTGATCCGGTTGCGCGACGGGAAGGTGTACGTTCCCGAGCAGGCGGCGCACGCTCTCGAGAATTTCTTCCGCCGCGGCAATCTTCTCGCCCTGCGCGAGATCGCGCTGCGCCGCACCGCCGACCTCGTCGACGTCGACGTGCGGGCCTATCGCGAGGCGCACGGCATCAAGCCCACGTGGCCCGCCGGGGAGCGCATCATCGTCGGAGTCGGGGCGAGCCCGTCGTCGGCGCGCCTCGTCCGCTCCGCCCGGCGCATGGCGGATCGACTGGGCGCGCCGTGGACGGCGGTCTGGGTCGAAGGGGAGACGCCGTATCGGCCCGCCGATCGCGAGCGCCTCGACGGTCACCTGCAGCTCGCCGAATCCCTCGGCGCGGAGATCGTGCGCCTCTCGGGCGCCCAACCCGCGGAGGCGATCCTCCGCTACGCGCAGCGCCACAACGTCACCCGCCTCATCATCGGAAAGCCGACCCACTCGCGGCTCCACGATCTCTTCCGGGGCTCGCTGGTCGAGCAGCTCGTGCGCGGGAGCGGTGGGATCGACGTTCACGTCATCTCGGGGGAGGTCTCCCCGGCTCCGGTCCGGGAGGACGACGAGCCGGTCCCGCGGTCCGCGTGGCCCGACTATCTGATCGCCGCGGAGGTCATCGCGATCGCGACGGCTGTCGCCGTCGTCGCGGACAACTTCCTCGCCCTTCCGGACATCGTGATGATCTACCTCGTCGGCATCATCGTCACGGCCGTTCGGGTCGGGCGCGGGCCGTCAGTCCTCGCGGCGGCCCTCTCGGTCGCGGCGTACGACTTCTGCTTCGTCCCGCCCCGCTATACGTTCGCCGTTTCCGACACGCGTCACCTCCTGACCTTCACGATGATGTTCGTCATCGGAATCGTCCTCAGCGAGCTCACTGTCCGCGTCCGCGCGCAAGCGCGCGAGGCGCGGCATCGCGAGGCGACGACGGCCGCGCTGTACGCCCTCGCGCGGGATCTGGGCGTCGCGGCGGATGCCGGATCGGTCGCGACGGCGCTCGCGAATCGCGCCACGGACGCGTTCGACGGCTCGGTCGCCGTCTTGCTCGCGCAGGCGGACGGCTCTCTGCGCGAAGCGGCGCGTACCGGAGACGCCACGCTCGACGCTCGCGACCTCTCCGTTGCGCGCTGGGCGCACGCGCACGGCCGCCCCGCCGGGCTCGGCTCCGATACCCTTCCCGGCGCGGGCGCCGCCTGCGTTCCGCTCGCGACGGAATCACGGGCGCTCGGCGTCGTCGCCTACATCCCCCGCGTGCCCGGCCGCGCGCCCAGCGTGGAGCAGCGGCACCTCCTGGAGGCGCTCGCGCGCCAGGGGGCGCTGGCGATCGAGCGCGTCAGCCTCGCCAGCGACGCCGAAGCGGCGGACCTTCGCGCGCGCACGGAGGAGATGCGCAGTTCGCTGCTCTCGGCCGTGTCGCACGATCTCCGCACGCCGCTCGCCGCGATCACGGGCGCCGCCTCGGCGCTGAGCGACGGCGCTCCAGGCCTGGACGCCGCGAAGCGGGACGAGCTGGCGGCGACGATCTGCGAAGAATCCGCGCGCCTCGAGAGGCTCGTCGGCAACCTGCTCGACATGACGCGTCTGGCGTCGGGCGCCGTGGAGATCAAGCGGGAGTGGATTCCGGTGGACGAGCTCGTGGGCGGCGTGCTCACCCGCCTCGACGGCGCGCTCGCCGGGCGCGAAGTCGAAACGCGTGTGGCGGCCGGTCTCCCGCTGCTGTCGGTGGATCCGATCCTCTTCGAGCAGCTCCTGGTCAATCTGGTCGACAACGCGATCAAGCACACGCCGCCGGGAACGCCGATCGAGGTCGGCGCCGCGGCGACCCCCGAGGGCGTCGAGCTGTCCGTCGCCGACCGAGGCCCGGGGCTGCCCGCTGGATCCGAAGAGGTCATCTTCGAGAAGTTCCGGCGCGGATCGGGCCCGGGATCTCCTGGCGTCGGGCTCGGGCTCGCGATCTGCCGCGGCATCGTCGAGGCGCATCGCGGGACGATCCGTGCCTCGAACCGCGAGGGCGGCGGCGCGGTTTTTACGGTTCTGCTCCCAAGATCCGACGACGCCCCCGCGGAGGAGCCGACGGACGGGGAGGCGACGAGGTGAACGCGGCCGATCCTCTCGTGCTCGTCGTCGAGGACGAGCCGCAGATGCGGCGCTTCTTGCGCACCGCGTTGACCGCGAGGCCATTCCGCCTGATCGAGGCAACGACCGTCGCGGAGGCGAATATCGCGGCGACGTCGCACAACCCCGAGCTGATCTTGCTCGACCTCGGGCTGCCGGACGGCGACGGCATCGAGCTGACCCGCGCGTTGCGCACGTGGAGCCGCGTCCCGATCATCGTGATCTCGGCTCGCGGCCGCGAGGCCGAAAAGGTCGAGGCCTTGGACGCAGGGGCGGATGACTACTTGACGAAGCCTTTCGGGTTGGCGGAGCTCTTGGCGAGGATTCGCGTCGCACTCCGTCATGCGCGCGAGGCCGGCGCCGGCGCTTCGGGGCCCATCGTGACGGTCGGACCGCTGACGATCGACCTCGAGCAGCGCGAAGTGACCCGCTCCGGCGCCCCGGTGCGGCTCACGCCGATCGAATTCCGGCTCCTCGCGTTTCTCGCCAAGCACGTCGGCCGAATCGTGACGCACGGCCAGATCTTGAAGGAGGTCTGGGGCGGCTCCGCCGCGGAGCCCCACCACGTCCGCGTCCACATGGCTGACTTGAGGAAGAAGATCGAAGACGACCCGGCCCGCCCGAAGCTCCTGCTGACGGAGCTCGGCGTCGGCTACCGGTTGAGGGAGTAGGGGACATTCTGCTTTTTGTTTAAACAAAAAGCAGAATGTCCCCTACTCCCTCAACCCGTACCGGGCGAGCTTTGCGTAGAGCGTGCTGCGGTGGATTCCGAGGCGCGAGGCGGCGAGCTTCTTGTTGCCGTCGCAGCTGCCGAGCACCTCGAGAATGCGCGCGCGCTCCAAATCCGCGAGACGCGCATCGGATGCCGGCGCGCGCGTCGGAGAGGGTGGGATGTGTCCGCCTCCCGCGCGCACGGCAGCCGGCAAGTCGTCGGCCTCGATTCGGTCGCGCTTCGCGAGAACGACCAGTCTCTCCATCAGATTCTCGAGCTCACGAACGTTGCCCGGCCACGAGTATTCGGACAAAGCCTCGGCGGCGAAGGGTGAAAGCGAGGGCGCGGCGCGCCCGAGCCTCGCGGCCGCGCCCGCCAAGAACCTCAGCGCGAGCACCGGGATGTCGTCCTGCCGCTCTCGGAGCGCGGGGACGTGGATCGGAATGACGTTCAGGCGGTAGAAGAGATCCTCGCGAAACGTCCCCGCGCGAATCGCCTGATCGAGATCGCGGTTGGTCGCGGCGATCAAGCGCACGTCGGCCTCGAGGGTGTCCTCGCCGCCGACGCGCTCGAACGAGCGGTCCTGCAGAACACGCAGCAAGAGCAGCTGCGTGGCGGGCGTGATCTCGCCGATCTCATCGAGGAACAGCGTGCCCCCGCGGGCCAGCTCGAAGCGGCCGCGCTTCAGCTTCGCCGCCCCAGTGAACGCACCTTTCTCGTGGCCGAACAGCTCGCTGTTGAGGACACCCTCGGAGTAGACGACGCAGTTGGCCTCGACGAAGGGGCGATGCCTCCGGGATGATGCTCCATGGATCGCGCGCGCGAGCAGCCCCTTCCCGGTACCGCTCTCGCCGGTGAGAAGTGCCGTTGCGTCGGACCTCGCCACCTCCCGAAGCGTTGCGATGAGTCGCCGCATGATGGACGTCGCGGCGACGACCGGCTCGAACGGGTCCTCCTTGAGGAGTCGCAGCTCCAGCTCGCGAGCCCGTGTCCGTTCCGCGTCGAGGTCCTCGCCCAGACGCTTCCGCTCCGCGCCGATCGCGCGCACCGCGACGGCACGGGCGGCCAGCTCGAGGACCGCACCCGTCGAGTGAGGCTCGAGCAGAACGTCGTACGCCCCGCGGCGAAACGCCGCGCGCACCGTGCGAGCATCGACGTCGCGACCCGCCATCGCGACGAGGGTCGCCGGCCGCGCACGCTTGATCGCATCAAGGATGCCCAGGCTCGCATCCGGCGCCAATGCGAAGTCGACGACGACGAGGTCCCAATCGGCATCGGCCACGCGGCGGATCGCTTGGCCGGCGCTACCCGCCACCTCCACGGAGTGCCCCTCGACGGGAAGGCGCTCGAGGCATTCCTGAAGCAACCCCCCCGGGGGCAAGGCGGCGAGGACGCGCGCGCCCGGGGTCTCTGTCGTGATTTCCGACATGAGGCGAAAGATCGGCCCGCGCCGACGGCTCGACAAGCTCGTATTCGTAATCGGGCGGTCGACGCCCCCGTTCAGGGCTTGCGCTTGAGCTGTGTGCTGATGCGCTTCTTTCCGGGCCCGGGCGGGGGCGCGGGCGAGACGGTCGGAGTGATCGAGGTGCTCGCCGTGTCCGGCGTGCTTGACGTGGACGGCCCGCCCGACTTGCTCGAACTGGCGACCGGATCGGACGACACCGGGGTCAGAGGCCCGGACGAGATCGTCGAAACCGCGAGCTGCCAGTTGCCGAAGTGGATCGGCGTGATGCGCGGTCGGGAGGGGTCGGGGTCGCCGTGAACCAGCACCGAATCTCCCCAGATCGCGGTGTCGCCCCAGATCGCCGTGTCACCCCAAACGGCCGTGTCCCCCCAGATCGCCGTGTCCCCCCAGATCGCGGTGTCGCCCCAAACGGCCGTATCGCCCCAAATGGCCGTGTCGCTCCACACCGCGGTGTCACCCCAGACCGGGCCGATGTCCTCGATCCAGACGAGACCCGGCGTGCTCGGGTCTTGATACACGTGGGGCGACGGCGCGGAGTTCGCGACGGCGGTCGACGCGAGCGCGGCGGGAAGGCTGACGGCGCCCGCTCCGAAGATCCACGGCGAGCGTCCTTCCTTGTGGGCGGAGGCCATCAGCCTCGCTTTGACGGTCGCCGGGGTCAGATTCGGATTCTCCTCGAGCATCTGCGCAACCAGGCCCGAGACGATCGGCGCCGCCATGCTCGTGCCCGATAGCTCGAAGTACGCACCCGCGTTCGACTGCTGGGTCGGATCGCTGGTGTACGACCGGGCGGGGACGCGCAGCTCGGGGAACTGGGTGTCGAGATAGCTGCCCGGCATCCGCAGCGAGATGATCTTGTTGCCAGGGGCGACGACGTCCGGCTTCAGGTAGTGGTCGGGCCAGGTCGGACCGCGCGAGGAGTAGCTGGCGATGTCGTCGTCACCCAGCGCGCAGGTATTCATGTCCTTCTCGGCGCCGACCGTGATCACGTCGGGGGCGATTCCCGGCGACGTGATCGAGCCGTAGCCGAGCGTCCCCCAATTCCCGGCGGAGACGACGACGACCACGCCCGCTGCGTTCAGCGCCTCGACGGCCTTGCACAGCGGATCCTGCGAGCACGCCTCGACGACGGGGTGGCCCAGGGACAGGTTGACGACCCGGATGTTGTACAGGCTTTTGTTCTGGAGCACCCAATCGATCGCCTTCAGCACACTCGAGACCTCGCCGCTGCCGTCGGCGCCGAGCACCTTGAGCGAGATCAAGCGCGCATCGGGGGCGACGCCGCGGAAAGTCCGCGTCGCATACGGTCCGGAGGACGACTTGGCATTTCCGCCGAGGATGCCAGCCACGTGCGTCCCGTGGCCGAACTCGTCACTGGTCGCTCCGGGAAGCGCGGACCAGCGAACGACGACGCGATCCAAACCGAACTTCGAGCGCAGGTCCGGGTGATCGCCGATACCCGAGTCGATCACGGCGACGGTCACGCCGTTGCCGGTGAACACCGGGGGGATGTAGACGCCGGGATAGGTTTCCGCGAGCAGATTGAGATTGCCCGCGCCGGTCGAGCTGGCGCTCGATCCTCCGATCGTCGGCAGCGCGACGTCCATCGACGGCATGATGTGACGGTCCGGCGCGACGTGGCCGCTGGCCGGGTCGGCGGCCAGATCGGCGATCCTTTCCGCAGGAACCGATGCCGCATACCCGGCGTACGAGCTGAAGCTCGAGCTCGTCACCGTCCCGCCCAGCGAGACGATCAGATCGTGGATGCGGGTCTGCTCTTGTGCCGAAAGCGGACCTTGGCTCCCGACGATGACGTCGACCATCGCATCGGGCGCGACGGAGTTCGCGATGGCGACCAGGTCGGACGACACGTTCTCGGCGCCGACGGCAACGACCTCCGCCAGGGCCCCTCGCCCCGCCAGGACGGCCAACAGTCCGAGCGCTGCTCCGCCCAGCCGAAGGATCGAAGCCCGTTCCCCGAGGATCCGCGTGCGCGTCGTCATCGTCGACTCCTTGCCAGCCGACATGGCTTTCGCAAACGTGGGGCCAACGTCCGCACGGGCGACAAGTCTCGGAACGGCGCAGTTTCGCCGAGCGATCGGAATGAAGGCGTCGCGCCTGTGTCGGGGCCCGTGTCGGATTCCCCGACACGGCCCGACACTGCTACGCTGAAGGCGTGTCCGATCGGTCCAACAAGACGATACGGCTGACGAGCTACGCGGCTTGCGCCGGTTGAGCGAGCAAAATGGGGCCGGAAGCCCTGGCGCAGGTCCTGCGCCCCCTCGCCGAAATGTTCGACCCGGAGGGATATCCGAACCTATTGCGGGGCCTCGACACGCCCGACGATGCGCTCGTCTGGAGGATCGACCGGGAGCGCGCGCTCGTCCACACCGCGGATTTCTTCCCACCCGTGGTGGACGATCCGTACTGGTTCGGCGCGATCGCGGCCGCGAACGCGATCTCCGACATCTACGCGATGGGAGGAGAGCCGCTGTTCGCGATCAACCTCGTCGGCTTCCCCGACGATATGGACCCTTCGATCCTCTCGGCGATCTTGCGCGGCGGAGGCGAGAAGGTGAAGGAGGCCGGGGCCGTCGTCGCCGGCGGGCATTCGACCTCCGACAAAGAGCCGAAGTACGGGCTCGCCGTCACCGGATGGGTGCATCCGGAACGGATCCTCTCGAAGGGCGGAGCCAAACCGGGAGACGTGCTGCTGCTGACGAAACCGCTCGGCACCGGATTGGTGACGACGGCAGGCAAAAGGCAAAAAGCATCGGAGGCCGACCTGGCCGCGGCGATCTCGAGCATGGCTCGCCTGTCGGCCGGTGCAGCGCGGCTGCTCCGCGAAGCTCACCCGCATGTGCATGCGCTGACCGACGTCACGGGATTCTCGCTCGCAGGCCATGCGCACGAGATGGCGCATTTGTCGCACCTGTCGCTCCGATTCCGCTTCGAGGATCTCCCGCTCCTTCCCGGCGTGGAGTCGTACGCCGCGGCGGGCACCATCCCCGGCGGCGGGAAACGGAACGCGTCGTACTACGGCCGGTTCGCAAAAACGACGGCGCTGTCGTCCTGGCAAGTGGACCTCCTCTACGATCCACAGACCTCGGGGCCGCTGCTCGCCGCAGTCGATCCATCGCACGCGGCGAATTTGGTCTCCGCGTTCCGCGCAGCGCGGGAGCCCGTCTGGGTCGTCGGAGAGACTGTGGACGGCCCCGAGGGAGGAATCGAAGTCGTCTAGTCTCGACCGCCGGGCTGGCAAGCGCATCGACCGCATTGGAGTTACCCTTGGCGCACATCGGGCCGGGGGAGCGCCGATCCGGCGCCGGACTATCATGCCGGTCTCTCATGTCGACGATCGGTCACTTTCGGCTCGTGCGGGAGATCGGTCGTGGAGGAGCGGGCGTAGTCTACCTCGCTGAAGACGTGGACATTCCCGGCCGCCGCGTCGCGCTCAAGCGTCTGAAGCCGGAGGTCGCCGCGATGGACGAGAACGTCCTGCGGCGCGAGGCGGCCGTTCTCGCATCGATCGAACATCCGAACATTCTCGTGGTCCACGAGGTCGGCACCGCGGACGACGGGCTCTATCTCGTGACCGAGTACTTGCCGGAAGGCTCGATGGCGGACCGGATCAAGAAGGGCCCGCTTCCGGTGATCGACGCGCTGACCGCGGGGAGGCAGGCGGCGTCGGCGCTGTCGGCGGGGCACGAGCGCGGGATCCTGCACCGCGACGTCAAGCCGGGAAATCTCCTCCTCACGGCAGACGGCCGCGTCAAGGTTTCGGATTTCGGATTGGCGGTGCACACGGTGCCGGAAGACTTCGTGTCGAGCGCCGACACCGACACGGTGACGCTGCCGGGGAAAGAAGGGGCCGATCAGCTCTGCGGAACGCCGCTCTACATTCCACCCGAGGCCTTGACCGGCGCGGCACCGTCGTTCGGGGGGGATCAGTTCGCCTTCGGCGTCGCGCTTCACGAGATGCTCACGGGCAGACGTCCCTTCACGCGCGAGCGCGGGCTCGAGGCGGTGCTCGACCAGCCGGCGATCGATGCGACGGTGCCTCCCGATCTCGCGCGCATCGTGCGCCGATGCATCGCGAAGGATCCCCGCGATCGATTCGCGAGCATGGTCGACGTCGTCGCCGTTCTGGACCGTGCGATCGCGAAGCGCGGTCGCGACCGCAAGAGACTGATCCGCGTCGTCGCCGGAGTGGCCGTGACGGCGGTCGTCTTGGTCGCCGCCTGGCGGCTCAACGTCTGGCGGTCCGCGCGCGAGGCGCGCCGCTTGAACGAAGAAGGACGCTCCGCCCTCGAAGCCGGACAATTCGGCGAAGCGCGACGCCTCTTCCTCGCATCGCGCGGGGCCGATCCGAGCTACCTCGTCGCGTGCACGAATCTCGGCGCTCTTGCGCTTCTCGACGCCGACCCGTCTTGGGCCGTCGCGATTCTTGGAGATTGCGCCCGGACGTTCGGCGACGTCGACGTCGTCGTGTACAACCACGCCTCGGCGCTGCGTCGCGCCGGCGATCTCGGCGGAGCGGAGCAGGCGCTTCGCCGTGCGGCGACGCTCGCGAAGGACCGGCCGCTCGAGCTGGCGGTCTTGAACGAGCTGACGCTCGTGCTGACCGCGCGAGGAAGCGCCCACGAGGCGCTGGCGATCGCCGGCCCGAGGCGCCCTGCAGCCGCCGACACGGCCGAGCGCGCGATTTTCCTGAAGAGCATCGGCCTCGCGGAGCTGGCCGACGGCTCGGCGGCCGCGGCTGTCGCGACGCTACGCAGCGCGATCGCCGGCGCGCTTCCCACGGACCCGCGCATCGGCGCTCTCGTCGGTCTCGGCCGCGCGCTGGATGCCCAAGGCGACCGCAACGGTGCGCGGGCGGCCTACGCCGAGGCGATCGCCTCCGGCGCGTCGGGGGAGTCGCAGGCCGAGGCGATGCGGGGCCTCGAGTCGCGCTAGACTTTCCTCGACCCCCGGAGGCTCGCGATGATCTCAGTCCGCGTCGTCTGCGCCGGCATCGTCTTTCTGGCCTCGGCGGCCCCTTCGACCCAGCCATCGGCGGGCGTGATCTTGAGCGTCAACGGGCGGGTGACGGTCGAGCGTCCGACCGGTCCCGTCCAGATGGCCGCGCTCGGCATGCGGCTCGACCCGGTGGACGTCGTGGTCGTCGAACGCGGGGCCGCGGCCGAGGTTTACCTCAGAGGCGGCGGCGTCGTGCGTTTGAAGGACGCGACGCGCTTCGAGATGCCGAAAGCGGCCGACGCAGCGGGGGCGCCGGCGAAACAGTCGCTCGCCAGCGGATCGATCGCTCAGCTCGAAAGCGGCCTCTGGGTCCTGAACGACCCGAAGGGGAGCCTCCTCGTCAGCCCGATGCGCGGGGACGCCGCGTGGGGCGACGACTCGCCCATGCCGCTGACCCCGCGCTACGAGGCTCTCACTTCGACCGCGGTTCGATTTCTGTGGATCGGAGGACCTCCGAAGGCGCGCGTCGTCGTCGCCAAGAAGCGCGAGGTGATCTGGAAGAGCGACCCCGCGGCGCCCGGATCCTTCTTCGATCCGGCAAGAGGCCCGAAGCTCGCCGCCGGCGATGTCTACACCTGGTGGCTCGAGCCGCCAGCCGGCGGACCGCCCCTCTCCGCCGGAACTCCATTCCGGATCGCCCCCGACGACGTCATCGAGCGCACGAAGTCGGTGGAATCGGAGCTGCGCTCGATGTACGCATCGGGGGACGCCGTCGCCGCCGACTATCTCCGCGTCGCCCATTACACCGGCGCGGGAAGCTGGACTCGGGTTCTCGACCTCGCCAATCGGATGCCCGCCGGCGACGCGCGCGATCACGCGACGCAAGCGGCCATCTCGGGACTACGCTTGGATCTGAGGTCGGCGACCGAGCTGTCCCAAAAGCTTGGAGCGGAAGCGCAGCGTTGATGGCTGGCCTGAGCGCGAGCCCCCAGGTACATTGACGCCCGCCATGGACAAGCTCCACGCCGCGCTCGCGCCGACGCTTCGAGGAACGGTGCGAGCTCCCGACCAGCTCTCCGCCGATCAAACGGGAAACTACGGCCGGATCTTCACCTGGACGCCGCGCCTCGTCGTCAACCCGAAATCGCAGGCGGACATCGTGGCCACCGTCGCGATCTGCCTCGCGCACAAGACCCACCTGACGACGCGGGGCGCGGCACACTCCCAATCGCAGCTCGCGATCAGCCAAGGCGGCGTGCTCGTCGACATGCAGTCCATGAACGACATCGGGGCGCTGGATGAGAAGAATCTGACGATCGACGTCGAGCCGGGTGTGGTGTGGGGCGATCTCGTGCACCGCACGGCGAAGCACGGGCTCGTGCCGCCGGTGTTGACGAACAATTTGGCGGTCACGGTCGGCGGGACGCTTTCGATGGCGGGGATCGGCGTCGCGTCGTTCAAGTACGGGTCGCAGGGGGACAACGTCGTCGAGATCGACGTCGTCACGGGCGACGGGGAGGTCGTCACGTGCTCCCCGGAGAAGAACGATGATCTGTTCTGGGGGGCGATCGCGGGGCTCGGAGCGTTCGGGATCATCACGCGCGCGCGGCTGAAGCTGCGCCGCATGAAGCCGATGACGCGAACCTACTACTTGCTCTACGACGACGTCCGCGCGTTCCTCGAAGATGCGCGTGTGGCGATGGACGCCGGACGATGGGATCACATGGAGTCATGGGGCGCGCCATGCGCGCAAGGAACGCGGCCGGTGTCGGGCCAGCGAACGGTTTTCGCGAAGTGGTTCTTCCCGTTCCACCTGACGGTCGAGTACGACGCCGGGAGTCCGCCCGATGACCGCGCGCTGCTCACGGGGCTCCGGCCGTACGACCATCTCTACACCGACGACTGTCCCACCCTGGAGTTCCTCGAGCGCATGCTCCCCGTCTTCGAGCTGTGGAAGAAGGCGGGAACGTGGGAGTTCATGCATCCGTGGATCGAGTGCATCCTGCCCTGGGAAACTGCGGCGGATTGCATCGAGCAAGTGCTGAACGACACGCCGCCGGGTATCCAGGTCGGCGGTCACGTGCTGATCTGGCCGGCGAAGGGGACGACCTCGCGCTCGAAGAACTTCATGGTACCTGCCGGAGAGAATCTCGTCGGCTTCGGGCTGCTCCCCGCCGTGCCGCAGAAGTTCTGGGGCGAAATGAAGGAGCGGCTCGAGAACGTCAGCCGGATGATGCTCCTGTTCGGTGCAAAGCGGTACTTGTCGGGCTGGGTCAATTTCACACCGGAGGACTGGAGGGCTCATTTCGGCGCGCGGTGGAATGAGCTCGTCGCGTTGAAGCGGCGCTACGATCCCTCCGCGATCCTCAACCCGGGGTTTCTCCCGTTCGAGAGCCGATGATGGCGCTGACGTTTGGAACGGAAGCCTGGGCGGCCGCGCTCGTCGGCCAGATCAACGGCTCGAGCGAGTACCGGAACGCGGCGGCGAAGTGGGGGGACGGGTTCAACGGAAACGTCCTGCTCGTCTTCGACGCCGACGCCGCGCTGCCGTCGACGCATGCGCTTCTCGTCGAATTGTCGAAGGGGGCGTGTGTCGGGGCGTCGTTCGTCCCCGGGGTTTCCGACTCCCGGGCCGGATTCGGGCTGCGGGCACCGTTTTCGATCTGGCGGGACGTGCTCTCGCGCAAGCTGCTCGCGGCGACGGCAATCCTCACCGGCAAGATGAAGATCGAAGGGGACACGTTGACCCTGTTGAAACATACGGCCGCCCACCGGGCGCTGATCTCGTGCGCGGCGGCCCTCGACACGGAGTTCCCTTCGGCGTAGCTTGACGCGATCGGGGGTTCCCATGCTTCGAAGCGCGCTGGTCCTGACGCTGATGCTCGCAGGCCTATCCGCGTCGACCGCGCCCGCCCCCGAGAAGCCGCGTAAAGGCTCGGAGAACGAAGGCTCGGAGGAGCTCGACATGCTCCGCAGCCGGGCTCAGTGGTGGTTCGAGCGCCACAAGGGCGCGGGCGGCAAGATCCCCTGGAACGCGCGCGGGATCGCGCTGGCCCAGCTCGCCGCCAACACGCGCGCCGGACGGCTGAAATCGGCACGGGGGGCTCCGGTGCCCGACGCGATCGAGGGTGACGTCTGGCTGCCGATCGGCCCGCGGCCGATCGCGGATGGCCCGTATTCGTACGCCGGCCGCGTCACCGCGCTCGCCACGGTTCCGGGAAGCCCGGACGTCGTCTACCTCGGTGCGGCGCAAGGCGGCGCGTGGAAGACGACGGACGGAGGAGTCAACTGGACTCCCCTGACCGACGGGCAGGACTCGCTCGCCGTCGGCGCGATCGCCATCGATCCCTCCAACACGAACGTCGTCTACGTCGGAACGGGCGAAGCCAATCAGTCGTGCGACAGCCACTACGGCGTGGGAGTCCTGAAATCGCTCGACGGTGGCTCAACCTGGACGACGCTGGGCGCCTCGGTCTTCCAGAACACCAGTATCGGGAAGATCGTCGTCCATCCCACCGACGGGATGACCGTGTACGCGGCGAACGGCTCGGGAACCGCGGGGTTTTCCTGCTATGGCCAGCTCGGCACCTTCGGCGTGTGGAAGAGCGTCGACGGCGGTGCGAGCTGGATTCAGGTGCTGGGATCCGCACAGATCGGCAGCAACAAGGCCGTTCAGGATCTGGTGCGCTCTCCGTCCGACCCCAACACGCTCTACGCTGCGGTCAACGGCAGCGGCATCTGGAAGACGACGAACGCAGGGACGACATGGACCAAGCTCGCAGGCGGGCTTCCGACGACCGACATCTCGCGTTTCGACATCGGCGTCGACCCCGGCAACGCCAGCGTCCTCTACGCGCTCGTCGCGCGCTCGAGCACCGGCGCCGAGCGGGGGACGTACAAATCGATCAACGCGGGGACGACGTGGATCGCTCTGCCGAACCAGAGCGGCTCCTGCCACTACTGGAACTTCCAGGACATCTGCACCTATTCGGGCAACAGCTCCGGCCAGTGCTGGTACGACCTGGCGATCGAGGTTCAACCCGGCGGAGCCGTCTGGGCCGGCGGAACCGGGATCTTCAGATCGACGAGCGCCGGCTCGACGTGGACCGACGTCTGTCCGCAGTCGGTGCACGTCGATCAGCACGCGATCGCCTTCGGCTCCGACGGCCGCATCTGGATCGGGAACGACGGCGGTGTGTGGGCCAGCTCGGACAACGGCGCAACGTGGATCAACAAGAACGGCACGCTGCAGATCACGCAGTTCTACCCCGGCGCGGCTCTCGATCCCACGCGATACGACGGCGCGCTCGCCGGCGCGCAGGACAACGGCTCGCCCCGATTCACGGGCGGAGCGACCTGGGATCTCGCGACGTTCGGCGACGGAGCGGCGTGCGTGATCTACGGAAACAACCCCGCGACGACCTGGTACACGTCGAGCCAATATCTAAGCATCTACAAGACCGACAACGCCGGCCTTTCCTACTTCGCGGCGACGAGCGGCCTGCTCGACGCCGGGACCGGCGCCGCGCCGTTCATAGGGCAGTTCGCATCGTGCGTCGGCGATCCCAACGTGCTCATCGCCGGATCGGACAACGTCTGGCGGACCGACGACGGCGCCGGTCTGTGGCAGCCGAACAGCCCCGACCCCATCGATCCGACGGCCGCGCCGATCGTGACCGTGGCGATGGCGGCGTCGGACCGCTCTTGCGCGACCTACGCCGTCGGGACACGATCGGGACGTGTCTACCTGACGGCGGATGCCGGCGCCGACTGGGCGAACATCACCGGGGTTCTGCCGGCACGCGCGTTGAACGACCTCGCGTTCGATCCGAGCGATCCGAACGTGCTCTACATCGCCGTGTCGGGGTTCGGCGTCCAGCATCTCTATCGGACGGAGAACGCTCTCTCGCCCGCTCCGGATTGGTTCGCGATCGATGCCGGGATCCCCGACGCGCCGATCAACGCCGTGCTCGTCGATCCGGATGCGCCACGGGTGCTCTATGCCGGAAGCGATCTCGGCCTCTTCAAGAGCGCGGACTACGGTGGCTCGTGGGCCCTTCAGACGAACGGCATTCCCAAGATCGCGATCTACGACCTGGTCGCCGATCCGAGCACCCGAGCCCTGGTCGCGTTCACTCACGGGCGCGGCGCGTTCCGGCTGAATCTCGTTTGCACCCCGCCCACCTTTGGTGGCGTCGGCGCGGCGGTCGACGCCGCCGCGTGCGGCACGGGCGTCGACATCTCGTGGAGCGCTCCGACCCGGTGGGGCCAACTCGCCACCACGGGGACGTACGAGGTTCAACGGTTCGACGGTGCGGGCTGCGCCGGAGCTCCGACCGTCGTCGCGACCGGAATTCCCGCCTCGACGCTCGCCGTTTCCGACGCGAGCACCGTCGCCGGGGCGACCTACTCGTACCGGGTGGTCGCGACGAACGACTGCGCCGTGCCGGCTTCGGACCCCGGCGCGTCCCCGTGCTCGCCGCCGGTGACCGACGCCGCCGACGTGGCGCCCTGCGGGGACGTCGGCGACACGCTCCTCGTGAGCAGCGACACAATCGAGGCATCCCTCGCGTGGAATCCGGTCGCCTGCAACGATCTCGCGAGCTACGCCGTCTACGCGTCGACCTCGTACTCCGCCGAGTTCCCCGCGGAGTGGACGCTCATCGGATCGCCGGGAGCTCCGGCGCTCACCGACTCATTGGCGTCCCCGTTCGTCGCCTATCGCGTCGTGACGCTCGACGCTTGCGGAAATCTTTCGGGCGACTGATCCTCTTCGCGATGCCCATCCCGAAAGGCCGCTCCATCTCCCATTACCGACTGATCGAGCCGATCGGCGAAGGCGCGATGGGCGCCGTTTGGCGCGCGCACGACACGCGACTCGATCGCGACGTCGCCGTGAAAATCATTCTGCCGGAGTTCGTCGCCGACGAAAGCCGGCGCGCGCGATTCGAGCGCGAGGCTCGGACGTTGGCCGCGCTCAATCATCCGAACGTCGGCGCCATCTACGGGCTCGAAATGGTCCGCGAGTCCGGACGGGCCGTGCCCGCGCTCGTTCTGGAGCTCGTGTCGGGGGAGTCGCTCTCGGATCGCATCGCGCGCGGGCCGATCCTGCCGGATGACGCGCTCGCCCTCGCCGGTCAGATCCTCGACGGGCTGGCGGCGGCGCACGACGCGGGAATCGTTCACCGCGATCTCAAGCCGGAGAACATTCGGATGACCTCTGCGGGCGCCGTGAAGATCCTCGATTTCGGGATCGCGACCCCGGGAGGAGCGACGGGTGCCGACGCGTCCAATGCGGCGACGCGGACGGCGGCCACGCTCGCGGGCGCGATCATGGGAACTCCCGGGTACATGAGCCCCGAGCAAGCGCGCGGGCAGCCGGTCGACGCTCGGTCCGATCTCTGGGCCTTCGGCTGCATCCTCTTCGAGATGCTGAGCGGCCGCCCCGCGTTCGGCGGTCCGACGCTCTCCGATACGATCGTCGCCGTGCTCACGCGCGAGCCCGACCTCGACACGCTTCCGCAGGAGCTCCCTCCCGGGATCGCGGATCTGCTCGCGCGCTGTCTAGCGAAAGAGATCGCGGACCGGCCGACAAGCGCGGCCGAGGCGCGGGCGATTCTCGATGCGGCCAGGGCAGGAGGCGATGCCGCGAGCGTCGATGCCGCGCAGCCGCGCCTCACGCAAGAAACGTTCGACGACGCGATCGACGGCTTTCCCGCCTGGTCGCCCGACGGAGGCGAGCTCGTCTACGCCCAGGGAAGCGGCCGCGTTCGCAAGCTGGCACGCCTGAGTGCGGGGAGCGGCGAGCCGGTGCCGCTCACCCGGGGCGACGCCGACGACATCATGCCTGCCTGGTCTCCCGATGCCGCGACGATCCTCTTCGTGCGCGCGCGCAAGTCCGCCGCGCATCTCGAGCCCGGAGACGTTTACGGCGAGTACACGGAGGCGGATGTTTGGTCGATCGATCTCGCCACGGGCCGGGAGACGCTGTGGGCGGAGTCCGCGTTCAACCCCGCGTTCTCACCGGACGGCCGGACGGTCGCCGTCGACGCCAGCCGGGCGGGGCCGCGGCGCATCTGGCTGCTCGATGCACGAGGGCGGAACCCGGAGCAGATCAGCACCGACGTGTCCGAGGCCGTGTCGCACACGCGGCCTCGCTTTTCCCCCGACGGGAGGACGATCGTCTTCCAGTCGCAGGAGCGCACCCGCTTCAACGTGGCCACCGTCGCGGTCGCCACACGGAAGACCGAGCGATTGACGAACGACGTATGGTCGGATCTCAATCCGGTCTGGTCTTCGTCGGGACGATTCGTCTACTTCTCGTCGTTCCGAAGCGGCGGCCTCAACATCTGGCGCATCCCGGTCTCGGGCGAGGGCACGGCGCGCGGCGCGCCGCGGCAGGTGACGAACGGCGCCGGGCAGGACGTCGAGATCGCCGTCGCCCCGGGCGGGAACAAGCTGGCCTTCACGATCCTCAAGCAGAACGCCTCGCTCTACACGCTCCCCGTCGCCCCCGACACCGGGAAGCCGACCGGCGCGCCGCGCCGCCTGATGGCGGCCAGCCGCGACGATAGCCGAGGCGCGTGGTCTCCCGACGGCCGGACGATCGCATTCAACTCCGCACGCGGCGGAACGATGAACGTGTGGCTGCTCGACCTTTCGACGGGACGGGCGAGGGCCTTGACCTCGGGCCCTGGAGGCGACTACCAGCCCACATGGTCCCCCGATGGAAAAACGATCGTGTTCTTCTCGTCGCGGGCGGGGAGTCCCGGGATCTGGACCGTGGATGTCGCCTCCGGTCGGCTCGATCGCCTGTCGGGCGAGGGTGGAGTCGAGATCAACCCGGTCTACTCACCGGACGGCCGCCTGATCGCGTACCAGTCCGACCGCGACGGCCGTCTGGAAGTCTGGGTGATGTCCGCCGATGGGAGCGAGAAGCGCCAGCTCACCCGATGCGGTGTCGGGGGCCACTTTCTCCGCTGGACACACGACGGCCGGCACGTGATCTTTCGCTGCCCTGGAATTCCCGCAACCGTAAGAATCTCCCTCACCGGAGGCGAGCCCGAGGGAATGGGGAACATCGCCGGCGGATCGCACATCTCTCTCTCCCCCGACGCCCGGAAGATCATGGATGTCGTCGCGCACAAGGTGCTATGGGTCTCGACGATCGGCGCCGACAACCCGGCGGCGATCTTCGAGTTCGACGATCCCGCCATACGCATCGACTATCCCGTCTGGTCGCCCGATGGCCGAAAGGTCGTGTTCGACCGCTTCCGCCCGCAGGGCGGAGAGATCTGGACGCTCGACGGCATCGAATAGGGGAGTGTCCCCTATCTCTCGAAAGGCCGGTCGATCTTAGGGCCGCAGGCGATGTCGGAGAGAGCCGTGATGAGAACGCGCGTGCCACGGTGGAGGTCGGCGACGGGATTCATTTCGTCGACGTCGTGGCCGGGGTAGGGATTGCCGGGGAACCACATGCCGAAGGCGATGCTGTTGGGGAGCCGCATGGCGTAGGAAGCGCCGCCTGCGACGGCGGGTTTCGCCGGCTCACCGGTCGCCACGGTGTACGCGGTCAAGAGCCGCTTGACGAGCTTGGTCTCGGGATCGAACGAAAGCGGCTCGTCCTGCCAGTAGCCATCGACCGTCAGCGACGCGCGCGTACGTGCGTTGAACGCGGCGACGGCCTTCTCGAGATACGCCTTGATCTGCGGACCGGTGCGCGGCGGCGGGCGGCGCAGGGTGACCGAAAGGCGAAGCTTGCCGTCGGCTTGGAGCTTGATCGTCGCAACGTTGACCCGATAACGGCCCCAAAGCGGATCGCTCTCCGTCAGCCCGAGCCCCGTCCCATAAGGATCCGCCCCCGCGAGGCGAGCGAACGCGAGGAGATCGCTCTCACCCGAGGCCGGCAGCAGACCCTCGCAGGCTCGCGCCAGCGCGACGAGCGCGTTGCGACCGCCCTCGAGGTTCATTCCTCCGTGAGCCGACTTGCCGTGCGCCACGATCGTCAAATGCTCCTCGTCGCCCAGGCCGTGAAGGAACTCGAGACGCGTCCCCAGAGGCGTCGTCCGCTCGCTCATCCGCGCGACCACCGAGCCCCACGACGGCAGCCCGCGAATCCAGGCGAGCTTCAATTCGGCACGATCGGGGACGATGGAGGGCGAGAGCCCGGCGTCGAGCTTCTCGATCCGAAACGGGAGATCCGCGTTCGTCCTTGCGCCGGGGACCGCGTCGACGTACAGACCCGTCCACGCCATCTCGCCGACGACGACGGGAAAGAGGGAGTCGAGGACGAGCGAGTAGTCCGGTGGACGGTTCGCGGCCAGGTACTCCTTCATGTCGGTGTTGTCGCTCTCTTCGTCGCTGCCGACCAAGAGCCGGATCGTGTGCGTCCGCGCGGGGCCCGCGCGCTCGAGCGCCTTCATCGCGAGGAGCGCCTGGACAAGCGGACCCTTGGGGGGCGCCCGCGGGCCCGGGGAGATCGACCTCGACGAGCTTCCCCGCGTCTCGC
>CAZEII010000015.1:37805-81712 GCA_964511835.1 uncultured Acidobacteriota bacterium
GGGGGCGCCCGCGGGCCCGGGGAGATCGACCTCGACGAGCTTCCCCGCGTCTCGCGCGGCGAACCCCAGCCCGGCCGCGACGTTCAAGAGCCAGGCCTTCTGGGCGTCGCGCGCGGACGCATTTCCCTGGACGGTCTGGAACCGGATCACCTCTTCGAGCAGCGGCACGGTCCGGCGCGCCAGATGCTCGTCGTAGTAGCGGCATGCCTCGGCCGCGCCGCGTCCCGACGCGCAGCTCGCCAGCGCGAGGGCCGCCGCGACGAGCGCACGCTTCAACGGGGCCGCTCGGCGGCCGAGATCACCTTCCTGTGCGGGAACGGAATCTCGATCCCCGCCTGGTCGAAGGCCTTCTTCACCCGGCGCAGCAGCTCGCGCTGGACCACCTCACCGTCGTACGGCTGGGTCTTGACGGTCACGCGCAGCACGACGGCGGATTCGCCGATCGTGACGACGCCCGGATACTCGAACGGGCCCGCCAGCTTCTTCGCGAACGCGGGATCGGCAGCCATCGAGGCGCCGACCTCGCGCAGGACGTTTTCGCAACGATCGACATCCTCCTTGTAAGCGACCCCGATGTCGACCAAAGCACGCGCCCAGTCACGGGTCGCGTTGGTGACCACCGTGATCGCGCTGTTGGGGATGATGTGGGCCGTGCCGTCCTGGTCCCGCAGCACGGTGGTGCGCAGATTGACCGCCTCGACGACCCCCGAGCAGCCTGCGGCCGTGACCTTGTCGCCGACGCTGATCTGGTTCTCGAGCAGGATGAAGAAGCCGGTGATCACGTCCTTCACCAACGCTTGAGCCCCGAAGCCGATCGCGAGCCCGAGGATGCCGGCCCCGCGGCCAGGATCGGCTTCAGGTCGATCCCCAGCTCCGCGAGAACGAGCATTGTGCCGACGGACCAGATGAGCACCGCCGACGCCTGCTGGAGAATCCGTCCGATCGTCTGGGCCCTCTTCTCCCGCTCGAACCTCGTCTCGGGGTCGCCGGCCTCGTGGAGCCTTTCGATCCGGGTGACGATCGAGCCGAGCACGCCGCGGATGACCCAGGCAAGAAGCAGGATGAAGACGATGCGCAGCGCGTTCGGCGTGTGGGCCTCGGCCCAGACGCGGATGGTGTCCAGCATGAGACCTCCGGGGCGGGAAGAATAGCGCGTCGCGCGCGGAGGCGTTCTGCGGCATGATCGCGTCGATGCCGCGGCTGCTTCTCATCGCCCACGCGATCGCAGGGCTCGCTGTCGGCTCGAGTCTGTTCGCTCACGAGCCGCGGGAGCGGGTTCCGATGGACTGGAAGCGCGATCCGCAGGTCGCGGTTCGCCACTCGGATGCCGCCGCCCCTCAAGCGCCGAGCTTGCCTTCCGAACTCGCGGTGCCGCCGCCGGGAGAGGGGACGCACGCCGAGCCGTCCCGCGCGGCACGGCCGACGGCCCCGGGCGATTCCGTCGAAGATGCGGCGCTCAAGGCCGGCGACGAGATGGCGCGCGAGGCGGGGCGCGTATGGGGGTGGCGCGAGTACTGGCGCGCGGGCTTCGCGCGCGGGGTGACCGCGGCGCTCGACGATCCCCGCCTCGGAGCCTGGGATCGTGAAGAGGGTTTGCGATTCGGCCGGGCGGATCGCCGCGTCCGGCCGCTGGGAGACCATTTGGCCAAGGAGGCGGCGGCCGGCGCGGCGGACGCCGAAGCCGAGCGGCGCGTGAAGCAGCAGTTCACCGACCTCAACCGGCGACCGGAGCGCGATCGGACCCGAGCCACGGAGTCGCAACCGCCGGCGCAATTCGCGGGGCCTTGGGCGATGGCGCCCACGCTCGACCAAGTCTTCGCGTCGTATCCGTTCGCGATGGCGACCGGCCTCTCGCGGGATGGGAGGCGCGCGCTCGACGAATGGCGCATCCAGCCCGCCTACCTCGCCTCGCGCGACCGACAGGCCCGCGCCTACGACGCGCGGTGGCGTGATCCCGGATTCGCGTTCAACACCTGGCGCGATCGACAGGGGCGAGGGTCGACGTGGTCGCGCTGGCCGCCGGCCGACCGGGACCGTTTCCGGACCATCTTCTGCGACCGGTTCCGGGAGATCTTGAGCTCCATCAACCTGCGGCCGACCTACGAGGCCTGGCGCGTCGGGTTCGTCGACGGCTGGCGGTACGGCGGCGCGATCCAGGGAGAGCTGGCGTACCGCCAGGGATACGCCGAAGGATTCGACGAAGGCGCGCGCGAGGCCGCTGAGCTCGCCTATCCTTACGTCTACGACCGGGCCTACGCGGCCGCCTACGACGACCGGTTCGATTCCTGGTGGCACACCGCACACCCGGGCATCGCCGCCGTGCGCGTCGCCGACGAGTCGGACGACGGCGTGTTCGAGCCCGGCGAGCGCGTCTTGATCGAGGTCGACGTGGTCAACTTCGGCGGCGGCGACGGCGCCTTCGACGTGATCGCGTCGGGACGCGATCTGGGCCCGCCCTCACGGACGAGCGTGAGCCTGTCCGGGCGCGGTCCCAAGGACGGCTCCGAAAAGCTCGCCTTGCGGGTCAGCCCGCGCGCGGCACTGCGCACGCGCACCGCGGTGACCATCGCGCTTGCGGATGCGCGCGAAGACGTCCCGCTGATCGTGTCGCATCCGTTGGCGTTCGAAAGCGTCCCGACGATCGAGGCCGACCGGATCGCCGGCCACGTGACGATCGACGTGGCGGTGTCGAATGCGAGCCGGCGCGAGACACACGCGATCGCCTCGGTCACTCCCCTCGCTGGAGCCGGCGGCCCGGTGTCGAAGGACCTCGGGGCCATGCCCTCGGGCGGCTCGAGCGAAGCATCGTTCACGTTCGACGGGATTCATCCGCTGGATCTGATCGGGGGAACGACGCGCTGGACCGCCACAGTCGAGCGCGACGGCGCGATCGACGATCAGCGGGAGATTCGTCTCGACCCGGTCGCGACCGACCTGACGAATCCCGATCTCCTGAACTTCATGCTGGCCATGGCCGGCACGCAGCCGATCAGCCGCGCCGACGTGCAGGATGTCCGTGCCCTGATGATGGAACGCCTCCGCGCCGACTGGGCGCGGGCGGTAGCCGCCGACGGGAATCCGTATAAGCGCGATTACGAAACACAGGGATTCGAGACGGTGCTGGGCGAGCTGGTTCGCGCCACGCACGGAGGAAAGCGCTCGTTCGTCAGCCCTCGGGTGTTCGACGGCCTGGATCAGGACGTCGAGGCGCTCGCGGACGATCTTCCCGGGGCGCATCCGCTCCTGCGCAAGTGGATGAAGAAGCTGGCGAAGCGGGTCGGGTGAGCCGTGACGTCTATCAGGTTTCTCAAACCCCTCGGACTGATTGCTGCCGCTCTTGCTCTGGGCGCACTTCTGGTGCTCGCCTGGATGGAGTTCGCGCCGCGCATGGTCCCCGAGGGCCAGCCTCCCCTCACCACGCTCAACCCGGGCTCGATGTCCAGAGTTCGCGACGCGTTCAACATGGGAGACGGCGAGGTCCGGATCGTCGCGATGTTCTCGCCAACCTGAGCGGTTTGCATGCGGGGGGCCTCCGCGCTCGACAATCTGCTGGCGAAGTACCCCAGGGCGCCGCTACGAGTCTTGGTCGTGTGGGAGCCCGTGCTGAAGACCGATTTCGCGCCGCCGCTGAGCCGCACGCTCGCCCTGATCCACGATCCTCGCGTGAGGCAGTTCTGGGATCCCGGCCGGATCGTCTCGGGCGACCTCGTCCGGGCCGTCAACGACGACCCCGGTCGCTACGGCCGCATCGACCCCATGCCCCCAGGCTTCATCGCTTGGGACTTGATCGCCGTCTTCGGGAAAACAGCGCACTGGGAGCGCGACGTCCCGCCCCCCGCACACTACGACGGGCCCGTCGTCCATGCGGTCGAGCGGGCGAAAAAGGCCATCGATGCCGAGCTCGGGGTCACGCCGCCGGCGGACTGACACCTTTCGCCGGTTTCGAGGCGCGAATGAAGGCGCTCATGAACCTTCCCCTAGAATTATCGAACCAATGCCACGCGAATCGGAGGCGTCGCAGAAGATGAAACCGGTCGTCTTGTTCCTCTGCACCGGGAATTCGGCCCGGAGTCAGATGGCCGAGGGACTGCTGCGCGCGAAAGCCGGCGCCGGGTTCGAGGTCGTCAGCGCGGGGACAGAGCCAGCGTCCGCGGTTCATCCGCTTGCGGTGAAGGCGATGCGGGAAATCGGTGTCGATATCTCCGCTCAGCGCCCCAAACACTTCAAGGAATTGCTCGGCCAGCTGCCCGTACGCCACCTGATCATCGTCTGCAGTGGCGCGAACGAGAGGTGCCCGACGGCGTTTCCAGGAATCCTCACGAGAGAGTTCTGGCCGGTCGACGACCCGGCGAGCGCCGTCCGTGCGGAGGGCGCGCTGACGGCGTTTCGTCAGGCGCGCGACGACATCTCCGCCAGGCTCGATCGCTGGCTTGGCGGCTTGCGCCAGACCGCCGAGTAGCGCCACAAAACGTGGTGCCGGAGCACCGCCCCGGGAAGCGCGGCCCGATACGTGCGGACGATGCTCGCCCACGAATCGTAGCGGTCGCGCTTTCCATGCTCCGCCCAGGCGCGCCGACCTTCGCGGGTAGCGCGCGGGCCCCAGTGCGCGAGGAAACGCGCGACCGTCCAGGCGAGCGCGTTCCGCGGGAGCTCGCCCCATCCGGTGGTATCGAGCAGGTCGTGAACGACGAGAACGCCGCCGGGCCGGAGCGCGGCCGCGAGACGCTCGAGTGCGGGAACGAGCGGCCCATGGTGGAGCGTCGCCAGCGTCGCGACGACGTCGTAGCCCTCCGGGGCGAGAGGGCGCTCGAGAAAATCGGCGACTTCGAAATGGATGTTGCGTCGGCCCGACGCGTGCCGACGCGCCGCGGCGATCATCCCGGGAGACAGATCGAGCGCGTCGACGTGCTCGGCTCGCTCGGCCAGGAGGAGGGCGAACGCGCCGGCGCCGCATCCCACATCGAGAGCGCGCCCGAAGCGGCGCGGCAGACGTCGCAGCAGGTACGGATGGTAAAGCCGGTTGTGGTCGGGCCCGCCCGGCGGGAGCGCGGCGATGCGATCGAAATCGGTCCGTACTTGCTCGGCGTCGAACACTTCAGGTCTTCTCCCAGCTCTCGATTTCTCCGTCGACGATCCTGAAGAGAGGATGCGCCACCGGCTGCCTCAGGTCACGAATCGAGACGTACCAGAGCGGGTTGCGCCGCTTCACTTTGGCCTGCAGGTGATCCCACTCGTAAGCCAGTTGCCCGCGGGTGACCGGGATACGGCCAACGCACCTCGCGTGGCCGATCCTGGCGGCGTCGAACGAGTAGCCACGTTCGACCGACTCGGCGTGAATCGCCCTCAGATAGGCCGCAATCGCGCCGACGGGCGAGCGACGCTTCTTGAGCCGCTCGAGCTGAGGGTGATGCCCGTACCCCTTGGTGGTTCCTCGCAGCACCGCCTGCGCGAGAAGCGCCTCACGCCAGAGGGCGACAAGGCCGCGGGGATCCAAGTACCTCGGATGCAAGGACCAGAGCCGCATCGTCCGTGGCGATCAGCCGTTCCTCTCGTAAATTCTCCCGCCCACCCAGCACTGCGGAATGGCGAGCACGGCGAGCGCGATCGGGTACCAATGCGGTCCGAGCCCTTTGTTCCACGTGACGAGCACCCCGATCAACCCGAGCAAAGTACCGATGCCGCCCAAGACAAGGGCGTGCTTCATCGGTTTGGCCGGCGCGAGCCTGGCCGTGAGCCATGCTCCCCCAACGCTGATGATGATCCGATACGCCGTGGCCAACACCGCGAGCTTGTGGGTGAGCGGCTGGTCCATCGACGGGTAGACCTTCACGACGTGCAGCACGATATCGACGACGGTCGTCATCCCAATGATGAAGAGCAGGCCGGCGAGCACCGCCCCGATCGATTTCCAGATGGTCATGCCCGCGCCCCCGGGCGAAGGAGGCGCCAGGCCCAGACGCAAAGCCCCGCCGACAGCACGGTCACGCCGGCGAAGAACGGCTGCATCGCCAGGTTCGCCCCTTCGAGGTACAAGCGCCAGAGGTGAACCGCAGTCAAGAGCGCGAACAGCATCCCGGTCGTGACGACGTAAGCTCTCATGGCTCCCCCCGATCGGGGGGATTAGATCACGGCCGGCGGCCACACTGGACCGGATCGGTCGAGAATGCCCTGAACGGTTCGCCGCGCGGCTACTTCTTCTGGAAAGGGAACACGATCCTCCAATCCTGCTTCATGTCGACGACGGTCCATCCCCGCGCGCGGGCTTCGTCGAGGCCTTTGTCCAACTGACCGACCGGCGACGGCCGATCGTAGGACCACTCGCGCTCCGTGTCGGTGTGGTGGACGAGCAAGCAGAATCGCGGGCCGTCGCCCGCCGCCGTCCACTCCAGCATCTGCAGATCCCCGTCGGAATTCCCAAACGCCGCGAGCGGCCGCCGCCCGATGAACTTCTGAATGGCGACCGGCTTTCCTTCTTTGTCGTTCATGAAATCGATCGCCGGGAGCTTCACGAGCACCGGCGTCGCGCCTCGCAGCTCGAGCTTCTCTTTGATCGTCGTGCCGACGACCTGCTCGGGCGGAATGCCGTACACGCGCTCGCTGAACGCCCGGACGAACTCCACGCCGCCCCCCGAGACGACGTAGGTCTTGAACCCCGCCGCGCGCAGGTAGGCGAGCAGCTCCAGCATCGGCTGGTAGACGACTTCCGTGTACGGCCTCTTGAACCTCGGGTGCTGCGCCGTCGCCAGCCAATCCTTCACGATCTTCTCGAACTCGTCGGTCGTCATTCCGGAGTGCGCCGTCATGACCAGTTCCGCGATCGCCTTCTCACCGCCGGCCATCACCCCGATGTCGCCTTTGAGCAGCGACGCGTACGGCTCCTTCGTCTTCCACTCGGGATGCTGCGGCGCCATCGCCTTCACGCGATCGAGCGCGAAGGCGAGCTGGAAATACATCGGCTGTTCCGCCCAGAGCGTCCCATCGTTGTCGAAGGTCGCGATGCGCTGCGGCTGCGGCACGAAGAGGGGAGTGCCCGGCGTCGTGACGTCCTTGACGAACTTGACGATCGCCTGCTTCGCCGCGGTGTCGTTCCACGACGGGAGCGGATCGGGCGCCGTTGCGGGCGCGGGTTCGAGGGCACCGAGTGTCGCGGCGGCCACGAGATAAAGGGCGGTGGGAAGGTGGCGGAGGCGGAGTGGGTTCGTGATGCTCATGACGACGACGATTCGGGACCTCGCCCGAGAAAGGGGAGTCTCCCCTATTTCAGACTCACCAGCGACGCATGAACGCGACTACGGGAGCCAGTCTCGGTCCAGGCGACGAGCACGCGCCGGTCGAGGTCCTCGACGATCGCCGGGTACCCCGAGGCGCGAGCGGGGGAGGTGGTGGCGACGACGATCGGCTCCCCGGGCGTGCCGGTCGGGCCGAGGCGTCGCGCGCGAACCTCGGCGATGTCCCCCCTGCGCTCCAACCATGCGAGCGCCGTGGAGCCGTCGGCGAGCATCGTCGCTTCGACGCGTCCGACAGGATTGCCGTCGTCGACGCGCACCGGCGTTCCGACCGACTTGCCCCCATCCGCCGAGAACGCCGCCCAGACGGCGGGCCTTCCGTTCGCCCCCGTGAACCAAGTGACGACGGCACGACTGCCCTGAGCGGCGATGGACGGCCCGTTCGTGGGGCAGGCGGTCAGGGTCCAGCCGTCCGCGTGAACGGGCGACGGACTCGACCAGGTCGCGCCCTCGCGACGGACCAGCGAGGTGTCGCGCACGTCGGTGTCGCTGCGGTCGCGATAGGCGATCAGCGGGCCAGCCGGGCCGCGCGCGGCCGAGGTCTTGCAACAGTCGCAGACGCGGTCGTCGAGCAATCTCTCGTCCGAGATGTCGAGACCGTTCGAGTCGGCCCAATACAAGGCCGTTCCACCTTCGCCGTACGCCGAGGTCGCTCCGGCGCGGCCGTCGAGCCACAGGATTCCGAATCCCCCGCGGTCGTCGAGCGGGACGATCGTGGCCATGCCGTGCTCGGTGTCCGTGCGGTCTCGGTGCGGGCATTTCGGCGAGCCCCACGTGCGCCCCTTCGTGCCGGAGACCGAGAGCATGACGTCGCGCGCGTCCTTTGAAGTTCCTCGCTTCACAGTCCAGGTGGCGGCGAGCGCGCCGCTCCCCAGCGGTACCACGGAAGGAACGTCCGACGGGTCGGAGGCCAGGCGCGCGTCGGCGACCACGGTGAGAGGCACGCTCCAGCCTTCGCCTTCACGTACGGCGAACCGCAGCGACGGCGCACCCGACGAACCCGGCTCGACCCAGCTCATGACGATGCGGCGCCCGAACCGGGCGAGATGGGGAGCGAAGCTGCCGGCCGCCGCGGGGGGATCGAGCGGACTCGAGTGCGAGCAGGCGGCGGTGACCAGCACCGCGAGGAGGAGGAACCGTCGAAGCACGACCAGGTCCTCGGCGCCCCGGTTGAGGGCAACGCTCCCTTTATGCCACGAATCGCGCGTGGGGACGATCCGCCCGCGTCAGCTGTGGTACGGCTCGATGACGAACGTCGTGTGATTCGGGATCGTGTCGAGAAGCGTTCCCTTGTAGATCCGGTGCACGGCGGCGGCGAGATCGGGATCGTTCGTCACGATGCTGAACCCGACGAGCACGCCCGTCGACGGCTCGGTCGGATTCCCGGAGCCGTCCTCCCAGAGCTCCCAGTCGTACACATAGTCCTCGTGGGTCCAGACCAGGCGGCCCTGGAGGTAGGGTGTCAGCTCGGGTGGCTCGACGCCCGGTCCCTCGTCGAGCGGGTAAAAGCTATGGTCCGCGTAGTGCTGGTGGACCATCGTGCTGATCATGTTGTAGTCCTCTATGATCTTCGCCGCCTTGGCCCTGTACAGCGCGGCGTACAGCGCCGGGATCGCAATGTTGGCGATGATGCCGATCACACCGCAGACGATGAGGAGCTCCAGGAGGGTGAAGCCCCCCTCGCGCTGGCGGCGCGCCGTCGGCGCGCTGGGTGCCGGGCCTCGAGTCTTCATTGAGAGCCTCCCGTCGGCAAAATCGACTGCGCCGGTCCAAAAAAGGCGTCCCTGGAATCCTTGGAGCTGTACTCGAGCTTCGGACCGCGGTTCTGGAAGCCGAGAACGTAGTGGGCCGAGTCGGTCCTCTGGTAGGTGAAGCCGACGCCGTCCGGTAGACCGGCGTCCGACAGCTTTTCAGGCGTTACGCCATGCACCCGCTTGTACGCATCGATGCGCAGGACGCCCATGTAGAGCGTTTGCTTGATTTGCGCGGGGGCTGGGATGGGGAGCCCGGGCGGGCCCTGGGCGACGCGGACGATGTTCCAAATCGTCAGGAGAGCGCAAAGCGCGAGCGATCCGTACGCCAAAGGCCCGACCCAGCGTTTCTGCTTTTGTTCGTTCGCCTTGCGTGCGTCCGCGTCGGGAGCCTTGATCGTGTTCCCGCGCTCGTCAAAGTGGTATGCGTCGTTTGGCGCGTCCGGATTGCTTTCTGCGACTGAATCCGACGGTTCGCTCGGTGCGACGTCAGGATCCAGCTCGTCCCACTTGGTCTGATACCTCATCCCCACTCTCCCGGTAGGAATAGCCCCCGGCGGCAATATCGGCAGTGTTGGGGTGGCCGTCAAGCAATGCGGAAAAGAGAGACATTCGGCTTTTTCTTACAAATTCGGCAAAGGGAACAGGCCCCGTTTCCCGCGGCAGGTTGGAAGATCTGCAGGCAGAAGGGAAACGGGGCCTGTCCCCTTTGCCGAATTTGTAAGAAAAAGCCGAATGTCCCCTACTTCAGAAAGAGCATCTCGCGATAGGTCGGTAGGGGCCAGATTTCGTGCGGGACGAGCGACTCGAGCTTGTCGCCCACCTCCCGCAGCGCAGCCATCGCAGGGACGACCTTGTCGCGGTAGTGCTTCGCGTGGGATTCGGCCGACTCGCTCCCCTGGTGGTCGAGCTCGTGCTGCAGGGCGAAGGTGCGTCGCCGCAACTCGCAGGTCAGGTTGCAGACGTCGTCAAGGAGCTTCTTCCCTTCGGTGCAGTCGACGCCCGCTGTCTTCGTCGCCGCGACAGACTCCGCCACGAGCTTCTGGTACTCCAGCCCCGCCGGGAGTATGTAACGGTTGGCGATGTGAGTCATCGACTGACCCTCGATGTTGACGACCTTGTTGTATTGCTCGAGGGCGATCTCGTAGCGCGCGCGGATCTCGCGCTCATTGAGCACCTTGTACTTCTCGAAGATCTTCAGGACCTCGGGCTTGATAAGCTCGGGAAAAGCGTCGACCGTGTTCCGGTGGTTCAGGAGCCCGCGCCGCGCAGCCTCGTCCTGCCACTCCTGCGAGTAATTGTTGCCGTTGAAGATGATCCGCTTGTGCTCCTTCACCAGGCGCGTGAGGAGCCGGCTGACCGCTTCATCGAGCTTTTCGCCCCCCTTGACCGCGTTCTCGAGCTCCGTCGCCACCGTGTCGAGCGATTCCGCAACCGCGACGTTCAAGCAGATGTTGGGAAACGCGATCGACTGGCTCGATCCGACGGCGCGGAACTCGAACTTGTTCCCCGTGAAGGCGAACGGCGAGGTGCGGTTGCGGTCGCCCGCATCGCGCGGGAGCTGCGGCAGCACGGAGACGCCGGTGTGGAGAATCCCGCCCTGTTTGGTCCCCGTCGCGCCGCCTTTTTCGATCTGCGCAAAGATGTCGGTCAGCATGTCGCCGAGAAAAACCGAGATGATCGCCGGCGGCGCTTCGTTCGCGCCCAGGCGGTGATCGTTGCCCGCCGTGGCGATCGACACGCGCAGCAGCCCTTGCCACCGGTCGACCGCGCGCACGACCGCGGAGCAGAAGACCAGGAACTGGATGTTATCGTGTGGCGTGTCGCCGGGATTGAGGAGGTTGTTCCCTTCGTCGTCGGCGATCGACCAGTTGAGGTGCTTTCCCGACCCGTTGACGCCGGCGAACGGCTTCTCGTGAAGCAGGCACGCCATGCCGTACTTGGGCGCGACGCGCTTCATCACCTCCATCATCATCATCTGATGATCGGTCGCGACGTTCGCATTCTCGAAGATCGGAGCGACCTCGTACTGGCTCGGCGCGACCTCGTTGTGCCGCGTCTTCACCGGAACGCCGACCTTGTAGAGCTGCTGCTCGACCTCCATCATGAAAGCCAGCACGCGCTCGGGGATATGCCCGAAGTACTGGTCTTCCATTTCCTGGCCTTTCGGCGGCTTCGCGCCGAACAGAGTCCTCCCGGCCAGCGTGAGATCGGGGCGCGCGAAGAAGAAGTGTCGGTCGATCAGGAAGTACTCCTGCTCCGGGCCACACGTCGTGAAGACGCGTTCGGCTTTCGAGCCGAAGAGCCTCAAGATGCGCACCGCCTGCAGGGACAGCGCTTCCATCGACCGGAGCAGAGGCGTCTTCTTGTCGAGCGCCTCGCCCGTCCAGCTGACGAAGGCCGTCGGGATCACCAGCGTCGCGCCATTCGGGCTCTCGAGAAGCCACGGAGGCGACGTCGGATCCCACGCGGTGTAGCCGCGCGCCTCGAACGTCGAGCGCATTCCACCGGACGGGAAGCTCGAGGCGTCGGGCTCGCCTTTGATCAATTCCTTCCCGGAGAACTCGGCGACCGCCTTGCCGTCGGCCGTCGGGGAGTAAAACGAATCGTGCTTTTCGGCCGTTAGCCCGGTCATCGGCTGGAACCAGTGGGTGTAGTGCGTCGCACCGTGCTCGACCGCCCAGTCCTTCATCGCGGAGGCCACCGCGTCCGCCACCGGAAGCGTCAGGGCTTCGCCCTTCGTGATCGTGCGCCGCAGCGCACGGTAGACCGGCTTCGGGAGACGCGCGCTCTGCACCTCATCGTTGAAGACGAGCATGCCGAACATCTGCGGCGAGATCTTGGGCCGCTCCGTGCGCCGAGCTTCGGAGACCGCCCAATCCCGGATGGCTTTGATGGCTTCACGAGAAGCGGAAGACCCCATGGAAACGACCCTACCTTTCGCGGCTGAGAAGGGCGGATTATGACAATCGCGTCGGCGCGCGACAAGGGCCTCATGGCCGCAGTTTGCTCCCCTCGCATCCAGGGCCTAACCTCTCCACGGATCGAGGCAACCCGATGAATCGAAGCGTCACCGCCGCTCTTGCGCTCTGGATTTTCGGCTCAGCCCCCGTCGTGCTCGCGGCGACGGGAGAGCGGACCGCGGGCGACGCGGAGGCTCGTGTCGAGCGCGCCGCTCTCGGTCTTTACATTCACGGGATGACGGCGGCGATCGCGGAGCAGGAAGTCGGCCGCGATGGAATCCCAGCGCTGCTTCGTTTTCTCGAGGATCCGGCGTTCCCGCGACGGGACAACGTCGTGGCCTTTCTCGCGTATCTCGGTGGCCCGGAGTCGACCACCGCGCTCGTTCGCCTGCTCGAGCGACGGACGCCGCCGGACGCTTCGATCGAGGACCGACGCGCCCTGCTGCTCGTGCCGCACGCCCTGGGCCACATCGCCGCACGCGGCGACAAGACCGCGCTCGACGCACTGCTCGCGATGACCGCGGACCCCGCTCGCCGCGCGGCGGCCCGCGCGGGCCTAGCCATCGCGCGCGGGACGGCGCCACCGCCGCTCGACCCCGCGGCGACCGAATCGGCCGTGGTGACCCCGGCCTACACCCCCGATCCTGCGCGCCAGACGCACACGCACGGGCTCACCTTCGTCAACCACGTCAACACGACGAGCCCGATGACTGCGGCCCGATTGGACTCGGTCCTGCACGAGTCGAGCCTACGCGTGGCGACGGGCGATTTCGACGGGGACGTGCCGTGCTGCACCGTCGTCCAGCGGTCGGGCTCCGGCGGCACGTTCGGCACACCAGGGGACGGCCTCGACACCGTGAATGACGCCGCGACCATCAACGCCGTGCTCGCGCAGAACGGCGGCCGCGTCAAGATCGTCAACGTGATCAACTACTGCGGCGGCGCAGGCACGAACATCATCGGCTGCTCGTACGCCCCCGGAAACGGCATGGTCGTCGTGCGGCTGTCGAGCCTTCCGTTCGAGGCCGTGCTGTGGCCCCACGAGTACGGGCACAACCTGGGGCTCCAGCATTCAACCGACGCGCGCGCCATCATGAACGCCCGGGACAACGGCGCCAACAACGGACTCGCGCCGGCGGAGTGCGCGGCGTTTCATTCACCCGCGCCGTCGGCCCTCGCGATCATTTCGGCGACCGGCACGTGCACCGACGATGGCGACGCGTTGGCCGATCCCATCGACAATTGCCCATTCGTCGCGAACCAAGATCAAGCCGATCTCAACAACAATGGAATCGGCGACGCCTGCGAAACCGGCGCCCCGATCGGCGACATCGACCTGTCGGGGCGCGTCGACGGCTTCGACCTGTCACGCCTGGGCCGAGCCTTCGGCGCGGCCGCCGGCAACCCGCGGTACGACCTCGCTGCCGATATCAACCGTGACGGCAAGATCGACGGCGACGACCTCGCCTTGCTCGCCGCGAATTTCGGCAAGTAGACGATAGGGGAGTGTCCCCTATCGTCTAGACGCCAAATTCCTCGGCCGACCAACGAAGGCCGAGCGCTGACGGCGGCGCCATGTAGCCGGCCAAGGCAGACGCAGCGACCACGGCGGGGCTGGCGAGGAAGCCTTCGCCGCCGACACCCATGCGGTTCTGCCAGTTGCGGTTGAACGAGGTGATGGCGCGCTCGCCCGGCGCGAGCGCGTCCGGCCCCTGGCCGAAGCAGGGCCCGCACCACGAATGGCGAATCCGTCCTCCTGCACCGCGCAGCACGTCGGCGATCGACGCCCCACCCAGTCTCGGCTCCTGCCCTTCGATCATCCGGCCGACGCCGCCGCTCCCGGGGAACACGACCAAATCCTTCGCGGCTCTCATGAGGCCGATTCGCTTCGCCGCGTGAACGACGAGCGCCGCCTGTAGCAGATCCTCGTAGCTGCCGTTCGTGCACGACCCGATATAGGCCTTGTCGAAGGTGATCCGCTCCTTCGCAACCTCTTCGGCGGGAAACGCATTGCCGGGGGAGAAAGGCTTCGCGATCATCGGGACCACCGCCGACAGATCCATCTCCTCGTCGATCGCGTAGATCGCGGACGATCCCGGGGCGATCGCCGGGTAGGGGAGGTGGGACATTCCCTTCGCACGGTACCAAGCGTAGGTGATCTCATCCGGAGCGAAGATTCCGTTGTAAGACTCGGCCTCGGCCATCATGTTGGCGATCGTGTTCCGATAAGCGATCGGCAGCTGCTTCGCCTCGTCGATGAACTCGACCGACATCCCTTGCGACTGCTTCGTCCCCCAACGCTCGAGGAGCTTCAGCACGATGTCCTTGCCCGACACCCACGGTTGCAGCCGCCCGCGGAAAGCCACGCGCCGCGCCTGCGGGACCGTCGTGTACACGTACCCGGTGGACCATCCGAAGCCGAGCGTCGTCGACCCGACGCCGACGCCGATCGCGCCGTACGCGCCGTAGGCGCGGCTGTGCGAGTCGGCTCCCGGAATGAATTGCCCGGGATAAACGAGCCCCTGTTCCGGAAAGTAGAAATGGAAGATGCCGTCTCCGGGCGTGGCGTAATAGGGCTTCTCCATCTTTTGCATCGCGGCGAAGGCTCGGCCGATCGACGTCTGCTTGTCGTCGGCGTGCTTCCCTGTGAAGACGAAGTGGTCGTTGGCGATCGCGGCCTGGCGAGGGAAGATTGAGGCGCCGCCCGTGATCTGGTTGAACGTGTGGATCGAGAACGGCGCCGTGCCGTCGGAGGCGGGAAGAAGATCGGCAAACGCCCGGAGCGTCGCCCCGGCCTTGACATCGACGTTCTTGTCGACGCGATGGGCCCACAAGATCTGCTCCGTCGTCGTCAGTCTCCTGGCAGTCTCGGGATCCGGCCACGCGATCAGAGGCTGAGCCTTGACGGAATCCCGGAACTCACGCCGACCCATGGCGAAGATCCCGCCGGAGCGCCGAATCTCGTCTTCCTTCGGCGTCAGCGGAATCGGAGCGTACGCCTTTCCCTGCGTCACGTTGACGAGCTTCCGCGAGACCGGCTCGTAGCTGAATTCGTCGTCGTCCTGCGCATCGGCGACCGCGTCCGGACACTGCACCACCTGCAGCCCAAGGTTGAACGAGTTCCGCCGGAAGATGTCCCCCATCGCGTTCGCGCACACGACCACCATCTCGAGCCCGGCCTCTTCCGCGACGCCCTTCAAACCGGCAGGGCTCATCTCGCGCGACGATCCGATGGCGAACCGGTCGCCCGCGATGATGAAATTGGCTCCAGCGTGCACGCGCTTCCTGAAGTCCGGCATCAGGTAGCGGAACGATCCCGCCTTCCACCGCTCGTCGAGCGTCTCGAGACTCTCCGAAACGCAGTCGGCCGCGGGGGTGATCTGGTCCGTGTCGATCGCGTCGAGCTTCTTTCCTGGAAACTTCGGGTCCCAGAAGATCAGCGCCCGCCCACGGATGGGCGGCGTGTCGCTCGCGAGGCCCGAGGGGTCCGACACCTTGGGCCCGGGCAGAGTCTCGAGCTTGACGCCCGACTTCAACTCGGCCGGGCGGATGAGGTGCAGCCGTCTCGCGCTCATGCGTCGAGTATAGATGGGGGACAGGCACCGGCAACGACGCCCGTCCCCCGCCGCCGGTCAGGCGGACGTCAGGGCGGGCAGGGCGTCACGGTCTGAACCGGGATGCACTGCGACGCGCCGACCGGTCGCTCGGTGAATGTTGGGATCGGGTTGACGCGCTTAGCGCCGTACGACCCTTCGAGCTGAGTGTTGTGCGGGACGACGAGGTAGTACTTCGCGCCCGCCGCGGGCGTGATCTGCTCGGTCAGCGGCACGCCGGCGTCGGTGCAATCGACCGCGGTGTGGCTGTACCAGGCGCCGATTGTCCCTTGATAGATCCCGTAGTCCGAAGCCCCCTCCGAACAGCTTGCGCTCCACGAGATGACGATGTCCGAGGTGTCGAGCTGTGGAGACGCCGTCTTGTTGACGAGGATCGTGGGCGGAACGATCCCCGGATTGCCGACGATCGAGAGGCCGTCCACCGTGCTGCTCGTCGGCCAGCCGGCGAGGGGCTCGTAGAGCGCGAACGCGGCGCCGTTCCACGAGACGATCTGTCCCGGGAGGTACGTGACCGCCGGAGGACCGAGATCCGCCGGTACGTCTAGAGAAAAGATGAAGAGAGGCCCGACGCGGGCGGCGTCGAGCATGTTGACGGAGGTCGGGATCCCAAAACCCGCGGTCGAGGCCTTGAACTCGGGATTGGTCGCGGCGAGCGCCCAGTCACCGCAGTTCGGCCCCGTGCGGATGTAGCGCACGAGGTCCGCCGGATCGAAGTTGAACAGGCCGAGAGTCACCGGCACGTCGAAGCTGACGATCAGGGCGCCGGTGTCGCCACCGTCGAGGTACACCGCGTCGACGTTGACGCCCGGGGGTATCCCCGCGGCCGCTCCGCAGAAGAAAAAGCTGTAGATGCCGGCGCTCGCATCGAATCGGATCACGTCACGCGGATCGGCGTCCGCGCCCCCCAGCATCCCCGCGAGATTGTTGGGGGCCTCCACGGAGAACAGCCAGTTCTTCGGCTTGTCCATCTTGTGAATGCCGTCGAGCTTGGGATTTCCGGCGATCGACAACGTCAGCGTGTACGCGACGGGGACGGTGTACCGGTAGATCTGAGACTCGAGCATCGTGGTCAGCGTCACCGAATCCGTCGTCGGCACGTCCGACGAGATGTAGAGAGGCGTCGCTGCTTCCGCGAGGGAGCCGGCGAGACCGAGAACGACGCAGAAAACGAGGAGTCGTTTCATGGCTTCTCACCCTAGGCGGGATGGCCCGCTCGCTCAGAAGATCGGAGGTCCGGGGATCAGGTTGTCGCCGTAGGTGCTGTTGGCCACCGCGCACGCGGCGCCCGTGTTGCAGACGTTCGGCGGGAAAGCGCTCGGCGCGAAGGCGGGGCAGCCGCCGCAGAATCCCGGGAACACCGCGCCCGTGTTGCCTCGCGCGGTATTCCGCCCGAACGTGTTGCCGCAGGCCGCCGGTCCGCAGTAGTGCAGTCCGATGCCGGCGTTCGAATTCAAGACGTTGCCCTCCGCGACCGTCTGCATCCCTTCGATCAGGAGACCGCTGCCACCGGATGCGAGCGCCCCCGTACCACTTCCGGAGACGACGTTGTGGAGAACGAGAGCGTCGGAGCTTCCTCCGTCGAGGTGGATGCCGTTCCCGCCGGCGGCCCTGATGACGTTATCCAGCAGTTTGTTCCCCTTCGAATTCACGAGAAAAATGCTGTCCACGCGCGAGCGCTCCACCGTGTTCTCCGACACGAGGGACGCGCCGCAAGTCACGAGAACGATCCCGAATCCTGGGAACGCGCCGCCGGCTCCCGTGCCGGGCTCCTCGAGCCGGTTGTTGACGATCGCGACGCTCGAGCAATTGCTGTTGACGACGATTCCGGCGCTCGTCCTCCGAAGCAGATTGTTCTCGATCGTCCCGTGTTTCACCGTCGCGGGCCCGTCCCAAGAAATCCCCTCGGCCGGCGTGTCCGTGATCTCGACGCGGCGGATCGCCGCGCCCTCGACGTCGCCGAGGTGAATTCCCTGCGCGCCCGTCGGGTTGTGGATCTTGACGTCCTCAATGTCCACCTTCCGCGCGTTGGGGATTTCGATGCCCACCGTCCCCCCGGCGAGAACTCCGTTGTGGATGCTGACGTGATCGACGCCAGCAATCGCCATGATGACCGGCGCGCCAGCCCCCGTCAGAACGAAGCCGTTGAGATCGAGGTCGACGTTCGGTGCGCCGATGGTAATGACCGAACCGGCGCCGCCCGCGATGTTTCTCGTGACGATGTACTTCCCGTCCGCGCCGAGGAACGAGCCCGGCGCAAAAACGGGAGTCCGGCCCTCCGCGGCGAATACGGCGCTCGCCAAGAAGGGAATGATCAAAACGACCGAAACGCGGGCGAAGCTGCGCAGCATGTGCTCCTCCTTCGGGAGCGCGTGCGACGCCTCGCCGCGGAACGCCGGCGCCGACGCCGCCAGCGACCCCCCACAGTCGTTGAGGTACGAGGTCCCCCGTGGACCTGTGACCCGATCAGTACGACGATGGCATGACCGCCGCCACGAAAAATTTTGGAATGAAGGAGGGTTGGCGGGCCAGCGTCGCGAAGCCTCAAATACTCCGCTACATCGCCGCTGCATCAACGTGCAGAACTGACCTCATCGAGAAGCAACCAAATCGATCGGAAAACTTTCCCACTCGCGCGCGTCATCCCGATCTCGCAAGTGCGGCTGGTGGATACGTAGAATTCGCACGGCTCCGCGGCGGCGATTTCGCCGGCCTCGGCGCGCGTTGCGCTCTCGGTCAGCTCAGGACGCGTGAAGCCTCTATCTCCCGCGAAGCCGCAGCACGCCGCCTCGACCGGCACGACGACCTCGTCCGCGCAAGCGCGAACCAAAGCCGTCAGCTTGGGAACGAGCCCGAGCTTCACGATCGAGCAGACGGGATGCACCGCGGCGCGTCGCGCCCGCCGGCGAATCTCGAGCTTGGGGAGCAGCTCGTCGTGCGCCCACGAGACGGCATCTTCGATACGCAGCTCGTCGAAGCGACCACGATTCTCGTCTTGGAGAGCCTCACGACAGGTCGACAATGACCACGCGCACGGGCTCGCATCGACGACGACGCTCAGCCGACCGCCCTCGCTCCAATCCCAGAACCGCTCGATCGCCCGGTTGGCCGCGATCGCATGCGCGGCCTCGAATCCCTTCGATGAGAACGGCATGCCGCAACAAGTCCCTGCAGCATCGGGCGGGAGGTGGACCGGGAGGCCGGCGCGGGCGGAGACGTCGACCAGCGCGTGGGCGACTCCTCGTCCTCCGTCCCCGGCGCGGGGCTCACCGAGCACGCGCGTCAAACAGCTCGGAAAGTAGACCGCCGCCGCACGGTCGCGCGGCGCCGCCTCGGGTAGCGGCGCCGCCCGGCGTGGCAGGTCGCGCCACGGGGGAGGGAGCGCGAGCAGCGCGCGGGCGATCCGCTCGACCGTGCCGAAGGCACCTGCGGCCGCGCTGGCCGCCGCTATGGAAACCGCACCGTGATCCTCGCTCCGCAGCCTCTTGACGAGCGCGCCCGTGTCGATCCCGACCGGGCAGGCGGTCGCGCACATGCCGTCGCCGGCGCAGGTCTCGGACATCGCATAGTCGAGCCCGTCGCGGAGAGCCTGAAGCCCCGCGCGATCCCCCGCGTCCCGGCGCCGAGCCTGCTCCCGGCGGATCACGATCCGCTGGCGCGGGGTCAGCGTGAGGTCGCGGCTCGGGCACTTGGATTCGCAGAACCCGCACTCGATGCAGCGGTCGATCTCGTCCTCGACCCTCGGGAGCGATTTCAAGTTGACGAGGTGGGCTCGCGGATCGTCGTTCAAGAGGACTCCAGGATTGAGTAGGCCGTCGGGGTCGACCATCCGCTTGATCTCCCGCATGATCCCGTAGGCCTCGCTTCCCCACTCGCGCTCCAGGAACGGCGCCATGTTGCGCCCCGTCCCGTGCTCGGCCTTCAGGGCACCGTCGTAACGATCGACGATCAACTCGACGAGATCGTCGGTAAACCTCCCGTACCGGGCGATCGACGCGGCGTCGTTGAAGGATTGCGAGAGAATGAAGTGGATGTTCCCGTCCTTGGCATGGCCGAAGACGATGCCATCCGGGTAGGCGTGCTTCACGAGAAGAGCTTGGAGCTCGGTCACGCCGCCGGCGAGGCGATCGACCGGAAACGTGACGTCCTCGAAGATCAGCGACGTGCCCAGAGGGCGCATCGCGCCGATCGTCGCCGTGAGCCCCTTGCGTGCCGCCCACAACTGTCCCTGAAGGGTCGCATCCCGGGTGAATTCCGGGGGCGTCGTCAACGGCAGCCGCGGAGCCGCCGCACCGAAGGCGCTCACGCAGTCGGCGAGCTCGGCGTCCGTCTCGGCCTGGTACTCCGCGAGAATCGCGGCCGCCGCCGGGGGAAGAGCGCTGACGAATCTCGGAATGCCCGGCTTCCCTTCGACCGATCGCAGCGACGCCCGATCCATCAGCTCGAGAGCCTTCGCTCCGGACGATCGGAGCGGCTCGATGGCCTCGCACGCAGCGGGAACGCTCGGGAAGAGGAGAAGCGAGGTCGACTTCAGCGGGAGATCGGGGATCGTCCGAAAGACCGCCTCCGCGATGAACCCGAGCGTCCCTTCCGACCCGACGAGCAAGTGCCACAGGATCGTGAGGGGCGTGTCGAAATCGAGGAACGCGTTGAGCGCGTAGCCCATCGTGTTCTTCATCCGATACTTGGCGCGGATTCGATCAACGAGAGCGGAATTCGCGGCGATGCGCCCCCTGAGCGTCATCAGCCCGCGCGCGATTCCAGGCTCCGCTGCTGCGAAGGCGGTTTCCGCACCGGGCGATGCCGTGTCGATCTCGGTGCCCGATGTGAGCACGAACCGCATCGATTCGAGCGTTCGATAGGCGTTGAATTCGATCCCGCAGCACATGCCGGAGGAGTTGTTCGCGACGATGCCGCCAATCATGCAGGCGCCGATCGACGCCGGATCGGGGCCCAGCTTCGCGCCGTGGCGTGCTAGGTGCGCGTTGACCATTCCCCCCACGACGCCTGGGCCGACGCGGACACGCCGGCCGCCGTCGAGGATCTCGAGCGCGCGCCAATGCTTCGAAACGTCGACGAGCACGCCCTCCGTGATCGATTGCCCCGAGAGCGAGGTTCCCCCGGCCCGGAACGTCAGCGGCACCCGGTGGCGCCGGCTCCACGCGCACAGCGCCTTGATCTCGGCCGTGTCCTTCGGCCGCACGACGGCCGCCGGCATCAGCGTGTAGAAGCTGGCGTCGCTCGAATACGCGGCGCGATCGATCGGCCGCGCGAGCACGCGCTCGCGGGGGAGAATCGCGGAAAGGCTCTCGCCGACGCCCACCGAGGAAGCGTAACGCGGTTTGCCGCGCGCCGTCGCCGCGCTAGAGTGAGGCCATGAACACGCTCCTGTCGGTGCTCCTCGGCATCGGGCTCTCGGCGGCGTGCGGGTTCCGGATCTTCGTCCCGTTCCTCCTCGTGGGGATCGCGGCCAGGACGGGGCACGTGACCCTCGGGCCCTCGTTTGCCTGGATGGCGACGACCCCCGCGCTCCTCGCGCTGGGCGTCGCCACCCTTCTCGAGATCGCGGCCTACTACGTTCCGTGGCTCGACCACGCGCTCGACCTCCTCGCCACGCCGTCCGCGGTCATCGCGGGCATGGTGATGACCGCCTCGGTCGTCACGGGGCTCGACCCCATGATGAAGTGGACCCTCGCGCTGATCGCGGGGGGCGGGATCGCCGGGACGGTACAGGCTCTGAGCGTCGGCACGCGCAAGGTCTCGCTCGTGACGACCGGAGGCCTCGCCAACCCGCTCGTCTCGACGGCCGAGCTGTTCGGATCGGTCCTGCTCACGGTCCTGGCGATCGCGCTTCCGCTTCTCGCTTTCGCCGTCATCGCGTGGGCGCTCTTCTTTGGAGTTCGTCATCTCCTGCGCCTACTGCGCAGGCTGGGGGCGGCATCGGCATGACCACGCAGCGGCGTCTGCTCATGATTCCAGGTCCGGTCGAGGTCTCTCCGGCGGTCCGTGAGGCGTTCTCGGCTCCTCCGCCGGGTCATCTGTCGCCCGAGCTGATCGAGGCGTTCGGCGCCTCGCTCGAGATGATGCGGCGCGTGTGGCTCGCCAAGTCCTCGTCGCAGCCGTTCGCGATTCCGGGCTCGGGCACGACCGCGATGGAGATGGCGGTTGCGAATCTCATCGAGCCCGGCGATTCGGTCGTCGTCGTGAACACCGGCTATTTCTCCGATCGGATGATCGAGATGCTCCGGCGCGCCGACGCCGACGTCGTCGATCTGACCGCGGTGACCGGAGAAGTGCCGAACGCCAGCCGCGCCGAGGGCGCGTTCGAGGACATCGCGCGTGCGGGAAAGACCGTCAAGGCGCTCTTCGCGACTCACGTCGACACATCGACCGGCGCGCTCTGCGATCCGAAGCCGCTGGCCGCGCTCGCGCGCGAGCGGGGGGCGATCTCGGTCTTCGACGGCGTCTGCGCGACGGCAGCCGAGCGCTTCGAGATGGAAGCGTGGGGCGCCGACGTCTATCTCACAGCCTCCCAAAAGGCCGTCGGCCTCCCGGCGGGGCTGGCGCTTCTCGTCGCAAGCGACCGGGCGCTCGCCGCGCGCGACGCGCGCAAGGAAGCACCGCCGCTTTCGCTCGACTGGCATTCGTGGATCCCGATCATGCAGGCGTACGAGGCAAGAAAGCCGGCCTATTTCGCGACTCCTCCGACGAATCTGATCCTGGCGCTCGCCGTCGGCCTCCGCGAAATACTCGAGGAGGGGATGGACGCTCGCTTCGCGCGTCACGAGCGGGGCGCGGCGGCGCTGAGAGCGGCGTGGGGCTCGCTCGGGCTGCGCCCGGTGCCGGCGCGCGGGGAGAACTCGGCGCACACGCTCTCGGCTCTCTATTTCCCAGCCGGCGTCGACGCCTCGCTCGTCGGACGCGTCGCCGAGCGCGGCGTGATCATCGCCGGAGGGCTCCACCCGTCGATCCGCGGCCGCTACTTCCGAGTCGGCCACATGGGGTACGCGCTGACCCGCACCGACATGTTGATGCGGACGGTCCAAGCGATCGCCGGAGCTCTCGAGTCTTCGGGACATCCCATCGAGCCCGAAGGGGCCGTCCGGGCGATGCTCGCCGAGCTTCAGGCGCCGAGCCGGGCGGGAGCGTGACGCCATGGACGTCCTGAAGATTCGGGACGGCCTCTGGCGCTGGTCGGCGCCGCATCCGGGATGGACGCCCGATTGCGATCGCCCCAACGGCTGGGCGCGCATGGTCGGATCCGTCTACGCCGAATTCGACGATGCGGTGGTGTTGATCGATCCCATGATTCCCGGCGAGACCGCCGATCGCGACCGATTCTGGCAGGCGTTGGACCGTGACGTCGCGCGACGGCCCGGGCCGGTGCTGATCCTCGTTGGATGCGTCGATCACGGCCGCAGCGCCGATCACGTCGCGGCGCGCTACAGGGGGCGTGGGCGCGAGGTTCTGGTCGTCGGCGACGCCGCAATCGGCGAGCGGGTCTCCTGCAGGCTCGACCGGAGCTTCGATGACGCGGCGATGCCGAAGGGGCTCGTGTCGCTTCCCATTGCCGGATTGTCGCCGGGGGAGCGGGCTTTCGTGCTCGAGCCCTGGCGCGCGGCGGTGTTCGCCGACGCCGTGATCGGCGCCGGGAAGGGTCAAGTCCGCGTCGCGCCCGGTTCGTGGGGAGTCAGGACGGCCGACGGCCAAGCTCGCTACGTCCGCGAGTTTCGGCCCGCCGTGGGCCGCGTTGCGAGCGCCCGTCCCGAGATCCTTCTTCCCTCCCACGGTGAGCCGGTCCTCACCGGCGGCGCCGCTGCCCTCGATGCCGCTCTCTCTGCTCCCTCCTGGGGGGAATAGGGGAGTGTCCCCCATTTGGACCCCCTTGCTAGGATGTTGTGTTCGCTAGGATTTAGCCGGCAAGAGAGGATTTATGGTGACCAGCGACCTGTCTCTCGTCCGCAATATCGGCATCAGCGCGCACATCGATTCGGGGAAGACGACGCTCACGGAGCGCATCCTCTTCTATACGCAGCGCATCCGGGTGATGCACGACGTCAAGGGGAAGGACGGCGTCGGCGCCAAGATGGACTCGATGGAGCTCGAGCGCGAGCGCGGCATCACGATCCAATCGGCGGCGACGCACTGCGAGTGGAACGGGTACCACGTCAACATCATCGATACGCCTGGCCACGTCGACTTCACGATCGAGGTCGAGCGCTCGCTGCGCGTGCTCGACGGCGCGGTCCTCGTGCTGTGCGCGGTCGCCGGCGTGCAGTCGCAGTCGATGACCGTCGACCGGCAGATGCGCCGCTACCACGTCCCGCGCGTCGCGTTCATCAACAAGTCGGACCGGCAGGGCGCCAATCCCTACCGCGTTGCCCAGCAGCTCCGCGACAAGCTCAAGCACAACGCCGTGCTGATGCAGATCCCGATCGGGCTCGAGGCGGACTTCGAAGGCGTGATCGATCTCGTCGACATGAAGGCGCACTACTTCGACGGACCGAACGGCGAGATCCGTCGCATCGAGGAGATCCCCGAGCGCCTGGCCGCCGAGGCCCACGAAAAGCGGGCCGAGATGCTGGATCACGTGTCGATGTTCTCCGACGAGCTGATGGAGGCGGTGCTCGAGGATCGCGCGACCCCGGACCAGATCCGCGCGGCCGTTCGCAACGGAACGCTCTCGCTCGAGCTGACCCCGGTGTTCATCGGCAGCGCGTACAAGAACAAGGGCGTGCAGCCGCTGCTGGACGCCGTGACGCACTACCTTCCCGACCCCACGGAGGTCCAGAACGTTGCGCTCGATCTCGACAACGACGAGGCGAAGGTCGAGCTCGAGCCCGATCCAGAGAAACCGATGGTCGCTCTCGCGTTCAAGCTCGAAGAGGGTCGCTTCGGCCAGCTCACCTACCTGCGAATCTACCAGGGGCGGATCAAGAAAGGGGATTCGATCGTCAATTCCCGCACCGGTCGCGACGTGCGCGTCGGACGCCTCGTCCGCATGCACGCCGACGAGATGGCGGACATCGTCGAGGCCGGAAGCGGGGACATCGTCGCGCTGTTCGGCATCGACTGCGCGTCGGGCGACACCTTCACGAGCGAAGGGGTTCGTCTCGCGATGTCCTCGATGTTCGTCCCGCCGCCGGTCATCCACCTGACCCTCAAACCGAAGGACAAGAAGGCGCAGGCCAACGTCGCAAAGGCGCTGCAGCGGTTCACGAAAGAGGACCCGACGTTCCACGCGCGCGTCGACGAGGAGTCGGGCGAGACGGTCGTGTCGGGGATGGGCGAGCTGCATCTCGACGTCTACGTCGAGCGGATGAAGCGGGAGTACAACGCCGAGGTCGAGACGGGAGCGCCCCAGGTCGCTTACCGCGAGGCGATCACGCGCAAGGCCGAGTTCAACTATCTCCACAAGAAGCAGACCGGCGGCTCCGGTCAGTACGCCAAGGTCGGCGGGTACGTGGAGCCGTATCCGGACGGAGAGTTCGAGTTCGTCGACGACGTCTACGGCGGTGCGATTCCGTCGGAATACGTTCCTTCCGTGGAGAAGGGCTTCCGCTCGATGCTGAAAAAGGGGCGACTGATCGGGTTCCCCGTGACGAATTTCCGAGTCGTCGTCAACGACGGCGCCGCCCACTCGGTCGACTCCTCGGACAACGCGTTCCAGGCGGCAGCGCGCGGGGCGTTCCGCGACGTCTACGAGCGCGCCAAGCCCGCCATCCTGGAGCCGATCATGAAGGTCGCGATCGAGGGCCCGACCGAATACCAGGGGGCGTTCGTTCGCACGATCATGCAGCGCCGCGGCCTCATCGTGGGAACGACCGAGCTCGAGGGGTTCGTGAGGGTGGACGCCGACGTGCCGCTCGCCGAGATGTTCGGCTACTCGACCGACCTCCGGTCGTCCTCGCAGGGGAAGGCCGAGTACACCATGGAATTCGCGCGCTATGCTCCCGTGCCGGGCGAGGTCTCGCAGGAGCTGATCAAGAAATACGGAACCGCCGGAAAGACCGACGAGGAGTAGGAGGAAACCGATGCTCTTGAAGGAGCTGACCGAGCGCAGTCCGATGAGGGTGTTCGAGAACTCGATCCACGGCGGATTGGGACCAGGGAATCTCGGGGTCGTCGTCGCCCGCCACGGAATGGGCAAGACCGCGTTCCTCGTCGACATCGCGCTCGACGATCTGCTGCGCGGCCGGAAAGTGCTGCATGTGACGATCGGACGGACGATCGAGCACGTCCGCGAGTACTACGTCGAGATCTTCCACGACCTGGCCCAGGCGACGGAGCTCGAAAGCGCGGCGGAGATCCGCCGCGAGGTCGAGAGCCACCGCCACATCAAGGCCTACCTCAAGGACACGTTCTCGGTCGAGCACTTGAGGGCGCACATCGCCATGCTCCGCGAGGTGATGAGCTTCGTGCCCGTCGCGATCGTGGTCGACGGCTACGACTTCGAGTCCGCAACGACCGCGTCGATGCGCGAGCTGAGGGGCATCGCGGAAGATCTCAAGTGCGAGATCTGGATGGCCGCTCACACGCATCGCACCGACCCGCGCGACGAGCACGGAATCCCCGAGCCTGTGGCCCACTTGACGGGCGAGCTGGCCGTCATCGTCCACATGGCTCACGACGGAAAGTCCGTGAACCTGCAGGTCTTGAAGGACCATGACAACCCGGATCTCAGCCAGCTCGCGCTGGCGATCGACCCGACGACGATGCTCCTGAGGCAGGGAGGCTGAACCTCCCGCTACTTGACGATCTCCATCAGCTCCACTTCGAACACCAGCGTCGCGCCCGCAGGGATCTCCCCGTTGGGCCGGTCTCCGTACGCGATCTCCGCCGGACAATAGAGCTTGGCCTTGCCTCCGGTCTTCATGAGTCCGAGCCCCTCGGTCCAGCACTTGATCACCTGGTCGAGCGTGAACGTCGCCGGGTTTCCCTTCGACTGATCGAAGACGTGGCCGTCGATCAGCATCCCCTTGTAGTTGACTTTGACCTTGTCGGAGGGGGCGGGCGATTTTCCGGTTCCTTCCGTGACCGTCTCCATGATCATGCCCGAGGCGGTTTTCTTGACGTTCGGCTTGGCCGCGATCTTGTCCATGTACTCCTTCCCCTTTTTCTTTTCCTCGGTCGCGCCCGCCGCGGTGCGGGCCTCGGCCAGCGGCCTGATCTTGGGGCCGAACGTGTCGAGCTCGACCTTCGCGGGGTGCTTGAGCGTCCCGTCCGTGAGGCCGGTCTTGACGAGCTCGAGCTCGGCGGGGGAGAGCCTGAAGGTGGCGAGCTGGTTCGCGATGACGAGGCCGAGCGCATAGAAGGTCTTGTCTTCGTCGGTCTTCAGCTCGGGGTCGGCCGCGTAGGCCGCGCCCGCCGCGGCGAAGACGGCCAGGGTGCATCCGGCGAGAAAGCGCTTCATGAAATCTCCTTGGTTTAGTTGACCGCGTAAGGTTCGTGGAGTGAGAAAGGCGCGATCGCGATGTCGAAGCGATCGCCCTCCGGAGTGACCATTTGATAGGTGCCCTGCATGACGCCGAACGACGTCACCAGCGGGCACGCGGACGTGTACTCGAACGCCTGGCCGGGGGCGAGGACCGGCTGCTGCCCCACGACGCCCGGCCCGCGCACTTCCTCGACTTTTCCGTCACCGTCGGTGATGATCCAGTGGCGACTCAGGAGCTGGACGGTCCGATCGCTCTCGTTGGCGATCCGGATGTCGTAGGCGAAAAACCACTCGCTCTCGCCGGGGTTCGAGCGTTCGGGTACGAACCTGGCTCGCACGGAAACGCGCACGCCATGAGTCAGCGCGGACGACGTTGACTCGGCCCCACCACTCATAGCTGCGAATTGTAGCTGGGGCGGGAAAAAGGGGACACTCCCCTTTTTCTTGCAGGATAGGAAAAAGGGGAGTGTCCCCTTTCTTGGGGGCCGCCCCAGATTCAGAAGTGATACGCGGGGTTCTTCGGGTCGAAGTCGATGTCCTTGAGGCCGACGTTGATCTTCAGGTCGTGGTGCTCGTAGTGCTCGTAGAGCCTGCCTTCGTGGTCGTAGAGATCGATTTGGATCGGCAAGTGAAGGTGTTCGTCGATCCAGATGACCATACGGCCTGCATAGAATTCAGGGACGACGACTGCGTCGCCGGGCTCGGGATGATCGGCCAGCCACCAACCCCGGGAACGGTTCGCGTGGAGGATGACGTACATCGACTGGCCCGTATCCTTCGCGATGTCCCAGAGCGTTTGGCCCTTCCTGATGGTCGGAGACTTCCCGGTCGGCGGTGCGGTCGCCTCGATTCGCACGACCGCGCGATCGAAAATCTTCTCGGGTCCCCCGTATGTCATCGAGCCGAAATTCTTGGCGCGTAGGCGCCGCAAGTTGTCGGCGACCACCCCCACCAGACGGACGAGACTGCTCTGCGGGACCGGGTGATGCGCATGGGCCATGGCCGTCTGTCCGTACGGATCGAGGTTCAAGTTGAAATCCGGAAACGAACCCTTGTGAACTCTCAGCCTGTCCTTGTTCCAGCCCGCTACGTAAATGATCTCTTGCCCCTCGTTCGGTCCCGCGATTCGGCGGAAGTAGAAGCGGGCCGGTCTCTGCCATTTCGCTTCGAGGGTCTCTTCGGGACCCTGCGTGTCTCCCCGAATCTCGTGCTTGACGAGCTTCATCGTGTAATCGCGAACGCCGGTGGCCGCCTTCTCCATCGCATCGACCGCATCGATCGCGTCGGTATCGTAATGCGGCGGCGCGGGGGCCGCGGACGGAGGAGGCGTGCCGAGCAGGAGCACGAGCAGGAACGCCAGCGTCACGGCTTCCCCTTCAGCGCGCGCTCGACGTAGGGGAGGACGTTGGCGGCGACGATCTGCTGCCCCTTCGGATTGGGATGGATCCCATCGTCCTGGTTGAGCTCGGTGTGGCCGCCGACGCCCTCGAGGAGGAACGGCATCAGGTCCACGTGCTCGATCTCGGCGACGCGACGGTAGATCGCGGCGAACGCGTCGGTGTATTCGGGGCCGTAGTTCGTCGGGATGCGCATGCCAAGCAGCACGACGCGGGCCCCGGCGGACTTGCCGCGCTCGACGATCGCGCGGAGGTTGGCCTCGGCGTTCTCCAGCGGACGGCCGTGGAAGACGTCGTTCGCCCCCAGCGCCACGACGAGCACGTCCGGCTTCTGCTGGAGGAGGATCGGAACTCGTTCGAGCCCTCCCGCCGTCGTGTCGCCGCTGACGCCGGCGTTAACGACGCGGATCGCCCGACCCTTCGCCTTCATCGCGCTTGCCACGAGAGCGGGATAGGCCTGATCGGCCGGGAGCCCGAAGCCGGCCGTCAAGCTATCGCCCAAGAAGATCACCAGCGGTTCGCGGCCGGCAGAATTGGCGCCGACGGTCGCCGTGAGATACACCAAGGCGACCATGACTCCCCGAATCCAGCTCCGCGGCCTCACCCGCCGCTTGCCCTCGGGGAGCCGGCAGTTGACCATCGTCGACCGCATCGATCTCTCCATCGCGCCCGGCGAGTTCGTCGCCGTGCTCGGTCCGTCGGGCAGCGGCAAGTCCACGCTCCTCGCCCTCATGGCCGGACTCGATCGCCCGTCCGAAGGAGAGGTCATTCTCGACGGTCGGCCCATACAGGATCTCTCAGAAGACGACCTCGCGCTGCTTCGACGGCGCTCGATCGGGTTCGTATTCCAATCGTTCCAACTCTTGGGAAACCTCACCGCGCTGGAGAACGTCCTTCTTCCCCTCGAGCTCGCCGGCGCCGCCGATGCGCGCGCTCGCGCCGATCACCTTCTCGCGACCGTGGGGCTTGCGGAGCGAGGCCACCACTACCCATCGCAGCTCTCCGGCGGCGAGCAGCAGCGGGTTGCTCTCGCGCGAGCCTTCGGTCCGAGACCGCCGATCCTACTGGCCGACGAGCCGACGGGCAACCTCGATGGAACCACCGGCCAGCTCGTTCTCGACACGCTGGAGACGCTGCGCCGCGACAACGGAACCACGCTCGTGCTCGTGACCCACGATCCGGAGGTCGCGTCGTCGGCGGACCGCAAGATCCACCTCCGCGACGGCCGCGTCGAAAGGGAGGAGCGGCGCACGGCCGTTCCCACGCTGTGAGGATCGCGCTCGCGTTTCGGTTGATGGCGCGGGAGACGCGCGGCGCCTCCGGCAAGATCCTGTTCTTCACCGCTTGCCTCGCGGTGGGCGTCGCCGCCGTCGTGGCCGTCGCGGGGCTGTCGAACGGCCTCGACCGCGGCCTCCGTAGGGAAGCGCGGCAGCTCCTGGCCGCCGATCTCTCGGTGCGCGCGGACAAGGCCTTCGCTCCCCCGGTCACGCAGGCCGTGGATGCGATCGTCGCGGAGCGCCGCGGCGCCCGCCAGACCGGAGTCCGCGAGCTCGCGACCGTCGTTTCGATTCCCGGCGAAAGCGGGACGCCCGGCCCGTCGGCGCTCGTCCAGCTGAAGGCGGTGGGCCCCGGGTACCCGTTCTACGGCGAGGTCTCGACGAGCCCGCAGACGTCGCTGGCGAGACTCCTCGATCCCGAAGGAGTGCTGGTCGCGCCGGAGCTGGCGGACAAGCTTCATCTCTCGGACGGGAGCACTCTCAAGATCGGCGGACGGCCGTTCGTCGTACGTGGGCGGATTCTCAACGAGCCCGACAAGATCAACGTGTCGCTGACCCTGGGCCCACGCGTCCTCCTGTCGCTCGACGGCTTCACGCGCACCGGGCTCGAAGCGTTCGGCAGCCGCATCGAGCGGACGATTCTCGTCAAGCTCCCCGATGGCGCGAATGCGGATGACGCAGGTTCAGCCGTCAAGGCTCTGCGCGCGGCGGTCCCCGAGGGGACAGGGGTCCGCATCCAGACCTACGCGGATGCTCAGCCTGCGTTGCGCGATGGCTTGCGCCGCGCGTCGCGCTTTCTCGGACTCGTCGCCCTGGTTTCGTTGATCCTCGGCGGCATCGGTGTCGCGCAGACGGTCCGCGCGTGGCTCGCGTCCCGGTTCGACGCGATCGCGATCTTGAAGTGCCTCGGCGTGAGACCCCGCGAGGTCGTCCTGCTCTACGCGGCCGAGACGACGCTGCTCGGCTTCTCGGGAGGCGCGGCCGGGGTCACGATCGCCGCGGCGATTCTCGCGGTAGCGCCGCGATTCCTTGTGAGCGTGCTTCCCGCGGTGCCGATCGACGTCTGGCAGCCGGCTGCCTTCGTTCGCGGGCTTTCACTCGGCACGGGAGTCGCGCTTCTCTTCAGCATCGCGCCGCTGTCAGCGCTGCGGCTCGTCCCGCCACTTCGGGTGCTGCGACGCGACGCCGAGCCGCTCGCGCCGAGCCGGCTCGCGAGAATCATCGTCGCCGTCGCGCTCGTCGCGGGGTTGTTCGGAGCGGCCTACGTGCAATCGCACTCGGTCAAGATGGCCGCCGTATTCGTCGCCGGCATGGCGGGGGCCACCGGGCTCCTCGCCGGCGCCGCGCGGCTGATGACTCGGGCTGTCGCGGTCCTGGCCCGAGAGCGCGTGCGGGTCGCCTTTCGCCACGGGCTCGCGGCGCTCGCTCGCCCGGGCGCCGGAACTCTCCCCGCGGTCACGGCGCTCGGCTTGGGAGTTCTCGTCGTCGTCGCGATCGCGCTGGTCCATCGCGGATTCATGGCGCGCCTGCATGCCGATCTGCCGAAGGACGCGCCCAACGTCTTTCTCGTCGACATGCAGGCCGGCCAGTGGCCCCGCGTGCGTTCGATCCTCGACGGGGCCGGAGCGACCGAGATCAACTCCGTCCCGATCGTGAACGCGCGTCTCGTGTCGATCGACGGCACTCCGGTCGCGGAGCTTGCGAAACGAGGACCGGACGAAGGGCGGCGCAAGTGGGTGCTCACGCGGGAGCAGAACCTGACGTACCTCGAGAAGCTCCCCACGGACAACGTCGTCGTCGAAGGAAGGCTGTGGAGCGATCCGGAGAACGCGGAGATCTCCATCGAGCGTGACTTCGCGCGGGACATGGGGGTCAAGATGGGTTCGAAGCTGGTCTACGACGTGCAGGGGGTCCCGCTTCCGCTCGTCGTGACGAGCTTCCGCACCGTGGACTGGAAGAGCTTCGGCATCAACTTCTTCTTGGTCGTCGAGCCCGGTGTTCTCGACAAATCGCCCCAGATGCGGGTTGCGGCGGCGCGGCTCCCCAGGGGGAAGGAGCAGGCCCTTCAGGACCGGCTCGCCGCCGAGGTTCCCAACGTCACGATGCTCAAGGTTCGCGAGATCGTAGAGAAGGTCGCGACGCTGCTCGAGCGGCTGGGCATGGGCATCCGCCTGCTGGGCGGGTTCGCGATGACGGCGGGAATCGCGATCTTGGCTGGCGCCGTGGGTGCGACCGCCTCCCGCCGCGGACGCGAGGTCGCCCTCCTCAAGACGTTGGGCGCGACCCGACGCGGCGTCATCGCGATCTTCGCCGTCGAGTTCGCCTTGATCGGCGCCGTCGCCGGGCTGATCGGAACCGCCGGCGGCGCGCTCCTGGCCTGGGGCGTTCTCACGCGCGTCATGGAGCTCGAATGGACTTGGCGTCCGTTGGTGCTCGCGGCGGCACCGCTCGCGACCATCGCGCTCTCAGTGCTCGCCGGGATCGCCGCCAGCTCCGGGGCACTGAGGCGCCGACCGATCGAATCGCTTCGGGCCGAATAGGCGACTTCTCCAATTCGGGACATTCTGCTTTTACTTACAAAGTCAAAAGGGGACAGGCCCGTTTCCTTCAAGACCCTCTCGATCGAGGAGCGGGCTCAGGGAAACGAGGCCTGTCCCCTTTTGACTTTGTAAGTAAAAGCAGAATGTCCCGAATTGGAGAAGTCGCCTAGTAGGTCTCCCTGGGGGGAAGCTTTCGAGCTTCGTCCATCCAGGCCTTGACCGGAGGAGCGGCGAGCACGGTATCGAGATACTGGCGAGCGTTCGGGTAGTCGGACGTCGGCACGCCGAAGGCCTTGAGGCGGACGGCCATCGTGGCGAACATCACGTCGGCCCCGCAGAATGCGCCGCAGAGGTACGGCCCTCCCCGCCGATCGGGACTCTTGAGCGCCGACTCCCAGATCGCGAGAACTTCTTGAGATTCGGCCAGGGCGTCGGGAATCGCCTCCGGGACCCTGGGAAGAAAGCAGAGGTTGAACGACATGCCCTCGCGGATCTTCATGAACCCGGAATGCATAGCCGCACCGAGCCACCGGGCCCGTGCGCGGAGGGCCCGCTCGGGCGGCCATAGCGCCGGGTACGATGGCGGAGGGAAGGTTTCCTCGAGATACTCGATGATCGCCAACGAGTCGGGAATGACAAGCCCGCCGTGGTGTAGCACCGGGAGCTTACCCGTGGGAGAGACCTTGCGCCGTTCGCTCCGGCTCTTGTCCTCGGTGAGCAGGATCGTGCGCTCTTCGAAGGAAACTCCCTTCCACGTCAGGGCGACCCACGCCCGCATGGACCAGGAAGAAATGTTCTTTTCGCCGATGTAAAGGACAGGTCGATCGCTCATGCGCGAAGGCTAACATCGGGGGCTGAAACCGTCACGTTCGCACGGGCGTAAGTAGGTAGGTACGAGGGGACCAGGTCGCATGAGCCGAAAGGTCGTCTGGAGCCTTGTCATTCTGCTGGCGCTGATCCTCGCGATCGGCGGCGTTGCGATCGCCCGCCGCGGTCCGAAGCCGAAGGGGGTCCAAACCGCCAAGGTGGAGCGCCAGGACCTCCAGGCCAAGGTGAGCGCCAACGGCAAGATCCAGGCGACGAAGAAGGTCGACATCTCGGCGACGGTTCCAGGTCAGGTGGTGCAACTCGCCGTCCGCGAGGGAGACATCGTCAAGAAGGGGCAATTCCTCCTCCAGCTCGATCCGGTCATCTACCGCACCGGGGCGAAGAGCTCCGAGTTCTCGATGCAGGCGCTGCTCAAAGACCTCGACTCGGCGCAATTCAACTCCGACCAGGCCAGAGCCGATCTCGATCGAGCCATCAAGAACAACGCGGCGGGGATTCTCGCCGAGGCGGACCTGCAGCGCGCCCGGACGAACGCGTCGACGGCGCAGGCCGCCCTCCTGGGGGCGGAGCAGCGCGTCCAGCAGGCGCGGGCGACGCTCGAAGGTGCCCAGAACTCTCTGTCGAAGACGACGATCGTCTCGCCCATGGACGGGGTCGTCACCGCAAAGCGCATCGAGGAAGGCGAGGTCGCGGTCATCGGAGTCCAAAACCAGCCCGGCACCGTGCTCCTGACGATCTCCGACATGTCGGTGGTCGAAGCCGAGATGGAGATCGACGAGACCTCGATTCCTTCGGTCGCACTGGAGCAGGCCGCGCGCGTCCACGTCGACGCTTACCCCAACAAGACGTTCGACGGAATCGTCACCGAGGTGGGCAACTCGCCGCTCAACGCGACGCCGGGGGTCCAGAACGAGGCGATCAAGTTCAAGGTCAAGGTGCAGCTCAAGAACCCGCCGAGCGGAATCAAGCCCGGACTTTCGGTGCAGGCTGACATCCTCACCGGCTTCCGTCCCAAGGTGCTCACCGTGCCGCTGCAGGCCCTCGTGGTGAGGGATTCGGCCGAGCACAAGGCGGGGGACCCGCCGAAGGAAGGCCCGGCCAAGGAGCAGGAAGGCGTCTTCCTCATCGAGGGCGGCAAGGCAGTCTTCAAGCCGATCACGACCGGCCTCCTGGGCGAGCTCGCCGTCGAGGTGACGGAAGGGCTCAAGGAGGGCGAGACCTTGATCACCGGGCCATTCCGCGAGCTTCGGTCGCTGAAGCCCGGCGACCTCGTCCGCGAAGCGAAGCCCGACGAGCTAGCGAACCCGCGGGGCTGAGATGAGCCTCGGGGAGCTTCTCCGCGCGTCGCTCGGCTCCATTCAGGCGCACAAGCTCCGGAGCTTTCTCACGCTGCTCGGGATCATCATCGGCGTGACGACCGTCGTTGCGGTGGCGTCCTTGATCTCCGGACTCAACGCCTACGTCCAGCAGAGGGTCATACAGCTCGCCCCGGACGTCTTCGTGGTCACGAAATTCGGCGTCATCATGAGCCGGAAGGAATTCCTCGACGCCGTCAAGCGCCCCAACTTCACGGTCCGCGATTTCGAGAAGCTCGCCGGCACGCTGACGCGCGCTCAATCGATGGCCGCGGAGGTCGGCACGCAATCGGCCGTCAAGCGCGGCGATAAGCGGCTGGCGGACATCCAGGTCCACGGCTGCACCGCCAACTACGCCGCTCTCGCCAACGTCGAGCTCGAGACAGGGCGCTGGTTCGCCGAAAGCGACGACCAGGCATCGGAGGCGGTCGCGGTGATCGGCTGGGATATCAAGACCGAGCTCTTCCCGCAGCTTGACCCGCTGGGACGCACGGTTCTCGTCGGCGGAGTTCCGTTCCGGGTGATCGGTCTCGTCGCCGAACAGGGGCGCACCCTGGGCCAGAGCCAGGACAATCAGGTCTACGTCCCCATGAACACGTTCCGCAAGACGTGGGGCACGCGCAACTCCGTCGACATCCTGATCCAGGCGCGCGGGGGCGTCCCCGGTGTCGAAGCGGCGACCGACGAGGTCCGCGCCGTGATGCGCGCGCTGCGGCACACCCCGTTCAAGTCGTCCGATCCGTTCGGAGTCGTCACCGTCGAGAGCCTGCAGACGCTTTGGCGTCAGATCTCCGCCGCGGCGTTCATCTTGACGAGCCTGATCGCGTCCGTGTCGTTGGGCGTCGGCGGGATCGTCATCATGAACATCATGCTCGTCGGAGTCGTCGAGCGAACCCGTGAGATCGGCGTTCGACTCGCCATGGGCGCGCGAAAGCGGGACATCAGGCGCCAGTTCCTCCTCGAAGCCGCGCTCCTTTCCACAGCCGGAGGCATCCTCGGGGTGGCGCTGGGCGCGATGACCCCGTTCGCCGTGCAGCGCTTCACGAACTTCCCCTCGCAGCTGACGCCGGCGATCGTCATGATGGGGGTCGGCCTCTCGACGCTGGTCGGCCTGGTCGCCGGATACTTACCGGCGCGCAACGCATCGAACCTCGCGGTCGTCGACGCGCTGAGGGACGAAACGTGACCCGGCGCGGCCGGTTCCGCATCGCCTGGATCGAGAACATGCGCTTCGCGCTCGGAGCGATGCGCGAGCAGAAGCTTCGGAGCTTTCTCACGCTCTTGGGGGTGATGGCCGGCGTAGCGACCGTGATCATGATGGTCAGCTTCGTCGTGGGCTTCAACAACCAGGTCACGGCGTCCTTCACGACGTTCGGCGCCCAGCTCGTGCAATTCCAGAAATTCGAGCCGCGATTCGGCGGCCCCGACCGGCCCGAGGAGGAACGAAACCGCCGCGACTTGACCTACGAGGACGCTCTGGCGCTGAAACGGCTGTCCAAGCTCGTCGCCGCAGTATCGGCCGAGCGGTATCTTTTCGAAACGTCGAACGTCAAGGCGGGAAGGAACGAGGCGAACAGCCCCGTCATCCTGGGCGCCATCCCCGACTATTGCGAGGCGAACGTCCACTTCGTTCAGGACGGACGGTTCATCAGCGACGCCGACGTGCTGCACGCATCCCACGTCGCGGTCATCGGTACGGACGTCGCCAACGCGCTTTGGCCTCAGCGCGACGCGATCGACCAGGTGCTCGCCGTGAACGGCCGCGAATACAAGGTCATCGGGATCTTCGAGCACAAAGGCGCTTTCATGGGGAGCGGGAGCAACGACAACTTCGTCGCCATGCCGATCACGGCATTCGACGACCAATTCCCACAGGTCAAGAACCGCCACGGGGATACGATCCACATCGCGACCGTCCCGAAGCGCCCCGAGGACTATTACGCGCTGATCAGCGAGGAGACCGCGATCCTCCGCGCGCGTCGTGGCCTCAAGGCGAACCAGGACAACGATTTCGCGACGTTCACGAGCGTGGGCCAGCTGAAGCAGTTCCAACAGATCACCGGGCAAGGCGCGATCGTCATGCTCGTGATCGCAGCGATCGCGCTCGTCGTCGGCGGCGTCGGAGTGATGAACATCATGCTGGTCAATGTGACGCAAAGAACGCGGGAGATCGGCCTGCGCAAGGCATTGGGGGCGACCAGGACCGACGTGGCCCTCCAGTTTCTCGTCGAAGCGGTGACGCTGACTGGAGTCGGGGGCGCGCTCGGGATCGCCTTCGGTCTCGGAACGGCCTTCGCCGTGCGCGCCGCCCTGAAGTTCCAGGCCGCGGCACCTCCCTGGTCGATCGTGCTCGGCTTCGGGGTCTCTTCGGCGGTCGGTCTCATCTTCGGGATGTGGCCCGCGATCAAGGCGGCACGGCAGGATCCGATCGAGGCCCTCAGATACGAGTAGGGGACACCCCCATTTTGATAAGAAAAAGGGGAGTCTCCCCTATTCTTAGCCGGTGATCGATACCCACTGTCATTTGACAAACGCCAAGTTCGCCGAGGACGTCGACGGGGTGATCGAGCGGGCGCAGGCGGCCGGTGTGACGTCGACCATCACGATCGGCACCGGAATCGACGACGCGATCCGGGCCCGTGAGCTGGCGCGCCGCCATGCCGGTGTCGTGTTCGCAACCGCCGGGCTCGACCCATTTTCGTCCCACGCGGTCGGGGCGCGATTCGACAAGGAGTGCGAGGCCCTGACCTCACTCCTCACCGAAGGGGGCTTCAAGGCGGTCGGTGAGATCGGGCTCGATTACCACTACGATCTCGACCCGCGCCCCGTGCAAGCCGAGCGGCTGGAGCGCCAGCTCGACCTCGCAGTCCGGCTCGAACTGCCGGTGGTCATCCACGTCCGCGAGGCCCACGCCGACATGGTCTCCCTGCTCGCCCTCCACCCGAAGAACGGCGGGGTGATTCACAGCTTCACCGGCGGCCCGCAGGAGGCAGAGAGCTACCTCGCTCTCGGCTGGTATCTCGCCTTCAACGGCGTCCTCACGTTCAAGAACGCGGCCGGCGTCTGCGAGGCCGCGCGCGTCGCCCCGCTCGATCGCATCGTCGTGGAAACCGACAGTCCGTACTTGGCGCCCGTTCCGAAGCGGGGCCAGCGATGCGAGCCCGCGTTCGTCGTGCACACCCTGCAAGCCCTGGCCCGGGAGCGTGGGGAAGCCCCCGACGTGATCGACGCCGCGACGACGGCCAACGCTCGCTCTCTCTTCCGCCTCGACGTGTGAGGCCTGGGAGGATCGATGACCTGGGAACGTCCGCCCTATCGAATCAGCGACGACCCCGCGGCGGTCGATCTCGACGTGGTCCATGAATTCCTCGAGACGTCCTACTGGGCCCGCGGGATCCCTCGCGAGACGGTCGCGCGCGGGATCGAGCACTCGCTGCCATTCTCGCTCTTCGAAGGCGAGACTCAGGTGGGGTTCGCACGGGCGGTCACGGACCGCGCGACGTTCGCCTACCTCGCCGACGTGTTCGTGCTCCCGGAGCACCGGGGACGCGGCCTCGCGAAGTGGCTAGTGGAAACCGTCCTCGCGCACCCCGAGCTCAAAGGATTGAGGCGGTGGATTCTCATGACCCGCGACGCGCACGGGCTTTACCGAAGGTTCGGGTTCACCGAGCCCGCCGATCCTTCCCGTTTCCTCACGCTGCACGACCCGGACGTCTATTCGCGCTAAGATCAACTCTTTGCCCGGAGAACACGTGATACCGGAAGTCAGGGTCCCTCGCATCGCGCGGTCCTACGGGCATCAAGCGATCGACGAGACTTCGTGGGAGTCGGTGCCGGCCATCGCTCTGCGCAGGGCGCAGGACGGCGCCGATCCCGTGCAGCCGACGACCGTACGTGTGGCGCGCGACGCGGAGGCGCTTCTCTTGCGGTTCGATTGCGTGGACCGCGACATCTGGGCGACGCACACGGTCCGGGACGCGCCGCTGTGGGAAGAAGAGGTCGTTGAGGCGTTCGTCGCTCCCGGCGAGGCGGACCCACGCGCCTACATCGAGATCGAGGTCAATCCGCTCGGCACGGTGTTCGATGCCCGCATCGTCAATCCGCACGGGGAGCGCGCCTCGATGCGTGTCGACGCGTCCTGGACGGCCGCCGGCCTAGTCGCGAAGGTCGATCGCTCTGCGTCGCAGCTCTGGCGAGCGGAGATCTCGATCCGCTGGACCGATCTTTGCGAAGGGCTTCCGCCCCGCGTCTGGAGAGCGAACTTCTTTCGGGTCGACCGGCCACGAGGCGGGAAGGATGAATTCACCTGTTGGTCGCCGACGTTCGCCGATCCTCCCGACTTTCACAAGCCGGAGTGCTTCGGCCGGCTGATTCTCCACGAGGAGTGACGATGGCCGATGGGGTGACGCTTCAGTTCTTGGTGGAGCGCGACAGGGATCACGAGTGCGACGGATTCGGCACGGGACGGGTCTGCGTGAAAGTGGTCGGCGTGGCGGAGCTCCCGACTCGGTTCGGGGAATTTCGGATCGTGGCGTTCTGGAACAACCGCGATGCGAAGGAACACGTCGCCGTCGTGCATGGCGATGTGTTCGACCAGGACGACGTACCGACGCGCCTGCACTCGGAGTGCCTGACCGGGGACGCCCTGGGATCGCTGCGCTGCGACTGCCGGGATCAGCTCGAGGTCGCCCTCCAGGTTCTGGGAGAGCAGCAGCGGGGCTGCCTCCTCTATCTGCGCCAGGAAGGGCGGGGGATTGGACTGACCAACAAGGTTCGGGCCTACGCGCTCCAGGATCTGGGTCTCGATACCGTCGAGGCGAACCTGGCCTTGGGATTCAGGGACGACGAGCGGGATTACGCGATCGCTGCCCACATGCTCAAGAGCCTCTCCATCCGTTCCGTCCGCCTCATGACCAACAATCCCTCGAAGATCCGGCAGCTCGAGCAATACGGGCTCGAGGTGACAGGCCGGATCCCTCATGTTATCCCGGCGAATCAATACAATAGGTTCTACCTAGAGACGAAGGTGAGCCGGTCCGGACATCACATCGATCTGGTCGGAAAGCCACGATTGGACGAACAAAGTGATGCGGTTCTCGTAGAAGGAATGCCGACAGACGCTGAAAACTGAATCAAAAGGATTCGTTCTGCCTTGACAGGAATCGTCGAAGTGGTCATATTTGCGCGGGATTTGTTTTAATAGTTCAAATTCTTTAGGGCGCTGGCGATGAAGGAAAAAGCGGTTTTCACGACGTTCGAGGCGGCCAAGCTCTGCCACGTCTCCCCGCTGTCGATCATCAACTGGGTCAACGCCGGTCGTCTCCCCGCGTTTCGGACTCCCGGCGGACACCGCCGCATCCGGCGCGAGGACCTCTCGCGCTTCATGCGTGAGAACGGTATCCCGCTTCCGGAGGAACTCAGGGATGGCTCGGGTCGGGCGCGTGTTCTCGTCGTCGACGACGAAGCCGCAATCCGCGAAGTCATCGCCGAGAGCCTCTCGCATCGTTCGACGCCCTACGAAGTCATGACTGCAGCCGACGGGTTCGAAGCCGGCCGATTGGTGGCGACATTCCGCCCGGACGTGGTGCTTCTCGACCTGAGGATGCCGGGGCTCGATGGTTTCCAGGTCTGCCGCACCATCAAAGGTGACTCGGAGACGGCCGCGACCGTCGTCATCGCCATGACCGGCTACCACACGCCTGAAACCGAGGCCCGGATCTTGGAATGCGGGGCGGTCCGCTGCCTCGCCAAGCCGGTCGAGCCCTCCGCGGTCGCGGGGGCGATCGACGCCGTGCTCGAGCAGTCCGTCAGCGCCAAACGGCGGCGACGGCCCGCACGTGCCTGATCACCGTCAGCGCAGGTAGTTCTCGAATTCTTCCTGATGCACCGCGCGCCGCGTGGCTTCATCGCGCTCGATTCGCCGGCTCTTCACCAGCCGTGCGAGCGACTCATCGAGCGTGATCGCCCCCGAGGCGCGCGCAAGGGCCATTTGCGCATGGATCTGATGGTTCTGGCCGCGCCGAATCAGATTGCGCATCGCGTCGTTGACGAACAAGAGCTCGACCGCGGGCACGCGCCCCCGTCCGCTCGCTATGGGCACCAGCGTCTGAATCACGACGCCCGCGAGCGCCAATGCGAGCTGGGCTCGGATCTGCGACTGCCGATCCTCCGGAAAGACGTCGATGATGCGGTCGAGCGTTTGCGCGACGGTTCCCGTGTGGAGCGTCGAGAAGACGAGGTGGCCCGTCTCGGCCGCCGATAGCGCCATCGCCATCGTCTCGAGATCGCGCATCTCGCCGACGAGAAGCACGTCCGGATCCTGACGGAGCGCGGCGCGAAGAGCGGCCGCGAAGCTGGGTACGTCGCTGCCGACTTCCATCTGCTCGACGATGCTCGTGCCATGCGCGTGCCGGAATTCGACCGGGTCCTCCGCCGTCACGACGTGAACGTTGCGCGTCCGGTTGATCGTGTGGATCAGCGCGGCCAAGGTCGTGCTCTTGCCGCAGCCCGCGGGCCCCGCGATCAGCACCAGCCCACGCTCCAAAGCCGCGAACCGCCCCACGCTCTCGGGAAGATTCAGCTGAGCAAGCGTCGGCAGGCTCGGCGGGAAGACCCGCACCGCGGCCGCCACGGTCCCCCTCTGAAAATGCGCGTTGCAGCGAAAGCGCCCGAGCCCCGGCCGCTCGAAGCACAGGTCCACGGCGCGGTCGGCCAGAAGGCGCGCCTGACGGGGCTCGTCGAGCATCTCGAAGACGAGCGCCCGGACCGTCTTGGCGTCGAGAGCCTGCGGATCGAGCGCGACGAGCCTTCCGTCGATGCGCGCCGTGGGAGGCACGCCGGCAACCAACAACAGGTCAGATCCCGACGACTCGAGAACGCGCGCGAGCAGGCGATCCAAAGGGAGCCGCCCAGCCTCGTCCCTCTCGATAGCGGGAAGGGAAGCGCCACCCAGGGAGTTCAGCTCCTTGACGAGGCGGGTCAACTGCTCGTCCAAGTTGGACATGGCTGGAATCTACCGCGTCCGGGCCGGCGACGCCTGCGAAAGGCCCGCGGAGCTAGGGGACCTGGTGACAGGCAAACGTCGTCGACGATCCCACCGCGCTCACCCGCAGGGCATCGGGGTTGATCGTGCACCCGGTGAAGCCCGCGTCGCATGAGAGAACCCCGGGGCGGCCGAAATCCATCCGGAACAGCGACACGCCGGCCGAGGAGGTGCTGAAGGCGACGCCGTCGCATTCGACGGTCAGCCGTCCGTTCGGAAGAGTCACTGCCGCAACCCGCTCGCAAGCGTCGCCGATCCCGTCGTGGTCGGTGTCCGTCCCGGCGCTTTCATTCGGAGGCGCCGGATTGGGGTACCAGAGGCAGTTGTCGATGACGTCGGGCACCCCGTCGAGATCCTGGTCCGCGATCGTCGGATGGCCGAGCCCATCGTGTTTCGAGCAGGCGTCACCGACGGCGATGATCTCGCCGTTCGGATTGAAATTCGCCTGGTCCGGGTTGAAGACGATCGGGCAGTTGTCGATCGCGTTGGGCACGCCGTCTCCATCCGGGTCCGCGCCCGGGGAGAGATCCGGGCGCGCCGCAGTGCGCAGCTCGAGGCGAGAAAGCGTGAGCCGCAGATCGGCCGTGCGCGCGCCGGAACTCGGCGCCAGGGTCAGACCGGAAGACCGGCACACGGCAGAGAACGTAGCCGGCGCGAGGACGTTCAGCTGGTAGAAACAGGGGCCCGAATAGAGAAACGAGTACGATCCCGAGTACCCGGTGATGTTGGACGCGGTCATCTCCTCGACCTTCCAGTTGACCACTTGGGGAGCCGGAAGCGGAACGAGCTGCGTCGCCGTCGTCGAGTTCGTGATGTCGAAATTGAGAACGGCTTGGGGCGGAAACGGATCGCTCACCGTCTGGCATGACAGCGAGACGGCGAGCGTCGCGAGTACGGTCAGGATCCGTGCCGCGCGCGGCATGCCGGCAGTCCCTACTGGAACGTCACGTTGGCCAGGAAGACGGCTCTGAAATTGGCCTCGTCAAACGCGGTAACGCACGGGCCGCCGCCCGGCCCGCAGCCCTGGGCGCACGTGAACGACGCCTCGTAGCCGTTGACGAGGGCGGGGACGTTGATGTTCATCGAAAGCGTGGTCTGGCCGGGATGGACGGTGAACGTCATGGTCGGTGGATTGGTGAACTTGATGATGTCCGGCACGAAGGTAGGACCGCTGTCGATCGCCGCGATCCCCTCGATACAGGACGGTGGATTCGCTGGAACGTTCGTGTCGACCAAGGCCGGCGGCGTGAACTCGAAGTAGGTGACCTGGTACGTGCCGGGCGACAACGCGATGTGGCTCATCTGGACGCTCTGGCTCAGCGTAAGATCCGCGTTGAAGGTGCCGAAGAAGAACAGCAGGCGCTCGTTTCCGAACACGGAGGCAGCCTGTGGATCGGCGGGCAGTGCCAAGATCTTGTTGACGGTGAAACTCCCGCGCTCGAAGCGGCCCGCCCCCGCCGGGTTCTGAGTGTAATTGACGATGAGATTCGCCGTGCTGCCCGTCAGCGTGTTTTGATTGCAGCCGGTGCCGGCGCCCAGTGCGGCGCAGAGCGCCGCGGTCGTCAGCACGAATCCCGCTCGTCGTTTCATGTTCGTCCGCTCCTTACGACAACCCGCAAACCGACACGGCAAAAGACCTTACCGCCCGAAGGCCGAAGAGCGCCGAACTATAGTCGAGATGCCGCGGTGAGACAACCGCGCGCCCTCCGGGCTACTGGCAAGGCGTGCCGGGCACGCGCTCCGTCGAATCGGTCGCGTATCCGTAGGTCCCCGGGCCGCAGACGTTCCGGGCGCGCACGAGGTAATAGAAAGCGTTCCCGGCGGCCGGGTTGGGCCGCGGATCGACCCACGAAAGGGCCGTCACGCCGGCCTGGAGGCACGACGCGTCGATCGACGAGTGATTCGACCGCAAGAGCGCCAGAGCGCCTCCACAGACGTCGTAGGACGTGGTGCCCCCGGTCAGAGCCGGCCACGAGACGGCCGTCGTCCCAGCCGTGTTCCCGAGCGCCACGTCGACCACCTCGGCCGACGGCGCCCAGACCGTTGGGTCGGTCGGCCGACAGTCGTTGCCGTTGGCCACTCCGTCGCCGTCGATATCGGGGTCGCAGACATCGCCGATATGGTCGCCGTCCAGGTCGGCCTGGTCGAGATTGGCAACCGTCGGGCAATTGTCGCAGGCGTCGCCGACGGTGTCGCCGTCGGTGTCGACCTGGGCCGCGTTGGCGATCGTGGGGCAGTTGTCGCAGACGTCGCCGACGCCGTCGGCATCGCTGTCGAGCTGATTCTGATTCGTCACTGTCGGGCAGTTGTCGCAGGCGTCGCCCAGCGTGTCGCCGTCGCTGTTGGCCTGGCTTGCGTTCGCGACGGTCGGGCAGTTGTCGCAGAGGTCCCCGCGACCGTCGCCGTCGCCATCGAGCTGG
>CAZEII010000016.1:0-78644 GCA_964511835.1 uncultured Acidobacteriota bacterium
GGGCCGCCCCCGCCGCCCCGCGGGCCGCGGTGCCCTCGAGCGCCGCACGCCCCGCCGGATCGCCGTCGGAAGCCCGGCCGACCTCGATCGGCTTGAACCGAAGAGCGGCGTTCGGCACCCGAAGCACGTCGGCGATCCTCGCCACCTCGACCGTGACGTCGGCGGTCATCTTCGGCTTGAGCTTACCGTCCGGGTTGGGGACGTCGATGATCACGGGGTAGGTGATGACGTTCTGGTTTTGCGTCGCGTTCAAGCGGATCTGCGAGATCGTTCCCGTGAAGGTCTGTTCCGGGTAGGCGTCCACGCTGAACCGCGCCGTCTGGCCGGTGCCGACCCGGCTGATGTCCGACTGGTCGACATCGGCCTGCACCTGCATCTTGGTCAGGTCCTCGGCGATCGTGAACAGCGTCGGCGCCTGAAACGACGCCGCGACGGTCTGTCCAATGTCGTATTGCCGGGCGACGACGACGCCGTCGATCGGCGAGTAGATGTTCGTATAGCTCAAGTTGGTCTGCGCCTGCTTCAACAGCGCCTCAGCCTGGTCGACCTGGGCCTTCATCCCTTCGAAGTTCGCCTTGGCGGTGTCGTAGTCGGCCTGGGGAACCAGTTTCTCCGCGAGCAAGCGCTCGTTGCGCTCGTACTGGACTTGGGCGTTGCGCATCTGGACTTCCGCCTGCTGGAGGTCGGCTCTACGCTGCTGCACCTGAAGCTGGAACGGCGTGGGGTCGAGCGTCGCGAGCAGCTGGCCCTTCTTCACCGGCGAGTTGTAGTCGGCGTAGAGGCTCTGGATGATGCCGGACACCTGGCTTCCGACCTGAACGGTCGTGACGGGCGAGATCGTCCCCGTCGCCGTCACCGTCTCCAGGACCGTACCCTTGTCGACGACCTCCGTCCGGTATTTCGGGTCCGCGTTCTTCGACGTTCGTTGATGGTAGATGGCGTACGCGGCGGCCGCGGCGATGAGGACGACGAGGGTTACGATCGCGGTTTTGAGCTTCATAGCCCGTCCATGTTTCCAGAACACGACCTGAAGTGCAAAGACCGAGGCACCTTCCAGCCACCGGGTCTATCCTTGTTCCATGGCTCTAGGATCCCTCGTGGTCGGACTCCTCCTGGGCGCCGCGGTCGGCGCGCTCGCCGCCGCGCTCTGGGCGGCCCGAACGAATTCCGGCGTCCGCGAGGAGTTGGCCCGGGCCCGAGCGGAGCTGGACGGCCAAGCCGACACCGCCACCCGGCAGCGGGAAACGTTCGTCGCGCTTTCGAGCGACGTCCTCCAGAACGCCCAGAAGTCGTTTCTCGAGCTCGTCCGCCCGGTGGAAAGCTCCCTGAAGCAAGTCGACGAAAAGCTCCGCTCAATCGAGAAGGAGCGTGAGGGCGCCTACCGCGAGCTGAGATCCCAAGTTGCGAGCATGGGGCAGGCGAGCGAGCGGTTGCGCACCGAGACGGCGACGCTCTCGCAGGCGCTCCGCGCACCCCACACGCGAGGGCGCTGGGGCGAGATTCACTTGAAGCGAGTGGTCGAGTTGTCGGGGATGCAGGCCCACTGCGACTTCGTCGAGCAGACGACCGTCTCCGCCGAGAGCGGCGTTCTCCGTCCCGACATGATCGTCAGCCTGCCAGGCGGCAAGAGGCTGATCGTCGACGCGAAGGTCCCGCTGACCTCCTATCTCGAAGCGCAAGAGACGACCGACGACGCGGTGCGGGACCGAAAGCTCTCCGAGCACGCGCGACAAGTGAAGGACCACGTCGCGCGTCTCGCGATGAAGGGGTACTGGGAGCAGTTCGACGACTCGCCCGAGTTCGTCGTACTGTTCATTCCCGGCGAGTCGTTCTTCTCATCGGCGGTGCAGCGCGATCCGGAGCTGCTCGAATACGGCTTCGGCCGCGGCGTGGTGCCCGCGAGCCCGACCAACCTGATCGCGCTCTTGAAGACCGTTCACTACGCGTGGCGCCAGGAGAAGGTCGCCGCGAACGCCGCCCAGATTCGAGACTTGGGGGTCGAGCTGTACGAGCGCTTGGCAACGATGACCGGCTACTTCACGGATCTGGGGGCAGGCCTCGACAACGCCGTGCGCTCGTACAACCAGGCGATCGCCTCGCTGGGAAGTCGTGTCCTGGTCACCGGCCGCAAGATGAAGGATCTCGGCGCGGGAAGCTCGAAGGAGCTCCCCGATCCCGACCCGGTCGAGCGGGAGCCCAGGGCGGTGGTCAGCGAGTGATCGGCCGTTGATCTCGGGTACGTCGACTCAGGCGTCGATCGTCACGTGCCCCGGCTGCGCGGCGACGCGCTTGAGCCAGGCGCCGATCGCTGGGTATCTCTCGAGATCGAACCCTCCTTCGTCGGCGACGTGGGTGTAGGCGTACAGCGAGATGTCCGCCAGCGAGTAGCGCGAGCCCACGAAGAACTCCCGACCGTTGAGGTGCTTTTCCATGGCGTCGAGCGCGCGGTAGCCGCCGGCGTGCTTGACGGCCAATGCGGCTCGATCGACCTCGCCTCCCTTGTAATGAAGCCAAAAGCGCGCGACGGCGATGTTGGGCTCGTGGTCGTACTGCTCGAAGAACTGCCACTGCAAGACCTGCGCTCGCTCGTAGCGGTCCTCGGGGAAGTACTTCGTGCCATCGCCGAAGTACCAGAGAATGGCGTTCGATTCGCCGAGTGAGCGGCCGTCGTCGAGGATGATCGTCGGCACGCGGAGCGAGGGGTTCAGGCCGCCCAGAACCTGCGGGCGGTTGGACTTGTCGGTGACCGAGAGCTCGCGGCGCTCGTACGGGATGCCGAGTTGCGCGAGCAGCAGCCGCACCTTGTAGCAGTTTCCGGACACGGCGTTGTCGTAGAGCAGCACGGGCGTCTCCTCCGGATGTCGAATAATAATGATGCACCATTCACGAAGGGGTCACGATGTCGGATTGCGACGTCCTGGTGGTCGGAGGAGGTCCTGCGGGCTCAACGGTTTCGGCGCTGCTCGCGGATAAGGGGTGGAGCGTGACACTCCTCGAAAAGGAGCACCATCCCCGCTTTCACATCGGCGAATCGCTCTTGCCTTGGAACGTTCCGATCTTCGAGCGCCTCGGCGTGCTCGATCAGGTCCACGCGATCGGCATCAAGAAACCGGGCGCGGATTTCAACTCGGGGATGGAGGTCGGCGGGCATCATCAGTTCCACTTCAGCTTCGCGCTCGATCCGAGCCAGCCGTACGCGTTCGAGGTGCGCCGGTCGGAGTTCGACGATCTGCTCCTGAGGAACAGTGCGAAGAAAGGCACGAACGTCATCGAGGGGGTGCGCGTGACCCGAGTCGATTTCCCGGAGGGCGGCGATCCCGTCGCCCACTCGGTCGACGAGAACGGCGTGAGGCGCACGTGGACTTGCCGCTTCTTCATCGACGCATCGGGGCGCGACACGCTGCTGTCCGGGCAATTCAAGCTCAAGCAGAAGAACCCACACCACGCCAGCGCCGCCATTTTCGGCCACTTCCGCAACGTCGAGCGGCGCGAAGGCGAGTACGAAGGGAACATCAGCGTCTACTGGTTCGAGCACGGTTGGTTCTGGATGATCCCCTTGAAGGACGGTACGATGAGCGTCGGCGCCGTGTGCCGGCCGGCGTACCTGAAGAAGCGAACGGCCGGCATTCCCGAATACCTGATCCGGACGATCGCGCTGGGGCACCCGGAAATGCGCCACCGGATGCGCAACGCCCTTCTCATCAACAATGAAGCGCGGGCGACGGGAAATTATTCTTACGAGTCCACTCGGATGCGCGGCAACCGACACATCATGGTCGGCGACGCGTACGCATTCGTCGATCCGGTCTTCTCGAGCGGGGTGCTGCTCGGGATGAACAGCGGCGTCCTCGGCTCCGAGGCGGTCGATGCGTGGCTCCGCGGCGACCCGGCGGCGGAGGCCAAGTTCCGGCACTTCGAGATGATGGTGCGCCGGGGCGTCAAGACGTTCTCCTGGTTCATCTGGCGCTTCAATTCCCCTGGGATGCGGAGCTTGCTCCTCAGCCCGGGAAATCCGTTGCGCGTTCAGGAAGCCGTGACTTCGCTCCTCGCCGGCGATGTGTTTCGGAACATAGGCGCCCGGTCTCGCTTCTGGCTCTTCAAGTTCTTCTATTACATGTTCAGTTTGAGGCACGCGCGAGAGTCGTTCCGGCTCTGGTGGCTCCGAGTCCGAAACTCAGGCGTGGTCTTTACGGGGGGAAACACCCCGGTGGACGTGGCCTAGCGGAATTCAACGGGCCCGCCTCGCTTTTGGCCGGACCGTTTAGCGTGTTGCCTGTGGGCAACCCAGTTCTCAGATAGACCTTGCCCGATCGCCGTTATCGACGTGTATCCCTGGTCAGCGAATATCGGGGTGTCCCGGTCCAGGGGGAGTCCGTTGGAACACATCGAGGAAAATCAAGGCAGTCCGGCATTCGGGGCGTACCTGAAAAGGCTGCGCGAGGTGCGGCGGCTCTCGCTCGACGCTGTCGAAGAGTTGTCCGCGACCTTTCCGGAAAAGGTCACGAAATCGCATCTGTCGCGCATCGAGAACGGCCACGCGCTTCCCACCTTTCCGCGCCTGATGGCCATGAGCCATATCTACGGAGTGCCGATCGCCTCGCTCGCCGAGCGGTACGAGATCGAGCTGCGCCGCTCGATGAAACCGGTCGATCTCAGCGGCCGGACAGATGAGGACATCCTGCGGGAGTTCGAAGGCCTCGTTTATAGCGGCGAATTCAACGAGGCTCTCGTCTTGGTTTGGGCGCTTGCCGACCGAGCGCGTGTGGCCGTGACCGGGGAAGAGAAAACTCTCGACCTGCGGCTGAAGACCATCATTTGCCTGCTCAAGCTCGGGCGATACGACTTCGCAAAGGGTCAGTGCGAAGAGATCCTCAGCCGCACCGACGTCGGGGAAGTGTTCCGGTTGCGCGCGCTCCAGCTCTTCGCAACCGCCTGCTCACGCCTTCAACTGTATCAAGTCGCCCACCTGGCCCTAGCCGAATGTGAGCGAGGAGCCGATCGAAGCGGCGTATCCCGTCGCTTTCGCGCGGACGTCTTGGCGCTTCGCGGAAACCTTCACAAGGAGTTGTCGCGGCCCGGCGACGCGCTCGCCGCCTACGAGACGGCCCTCGAGATCTACACCGCGCTCGGGGAACAGTTCGAGGTGTTGACAACCCGTCTCAACATCGCGCTGGCAGAAGTCGACTGCGTCCGACTCGATTCGGCGCGGGAGAAACTCGACTCCCTCCTGCTCGCGCTCGAAGCCACAGAGCATCACAGGCTCCGCGCACGGGCCTTGAGCGCCCTGGCAGCCATTCATTTCCGGAACGGACGACTGGACGCCTCGGAGGGATACGCGATCAAGTCAAACTCGATCTCCAGACCGAGGGAGTATCACGTGCTTGTCTTCAAGAACTGTTTCTATCTCTGGCAGATCGCAAAGGCCCGAAACGATCAAGGCTCGGTACGGTTGAACGAGAGAACGTTGAACAGCTATCTGCCACGCATCGAGGAATCGGTTCCGGAGATCGACGAGTTCCGTCGGATCACAGCAGGGGAACAGTCATGAACGCGATTCGAACTCCCGCATGGAAGGGTCGGGCCGTCCCGCTCGCCTTTGCGATCGGGCTCCTCGCCCCGCTCGCCTCGCGGGCTGAAGTCGGCGTCGTGAAAGCGCCTGGATCGGTCGACAGCGGCGTCATCTTCACGCTCGACGGTGACTCCGAGGATCCGACGCCCATCAGTGGCGTATGGAAGAGGCTCACCGCCCCGACCGACTCCCTGCACGTCGATCTCAATACGCAGGGGTACGCCAACGGAGACGGCGCTCCGACGATCGTCCGGGAATCCGGCTCGGGCTTGATCGTGGCCGCGTGGTCCCGCAATTCGGCCAGCGGTTTCGACATCGTCGTCAGTCGGTTCGAGGATGCGGCTTGGACGAGTCCGCAGGTCGTTGTCGGCTCCGCCGCAAACGAGCTCGATCCCCAACTCGTTCTCGATCCCGACGGCTCCGTCCACATGTTCTATTGGATCGACGGCGCGACACCGCAGGTGTTCCATGTGGTCGCACCGAGTGATCTATCGTCCTGGTCGGCGGCCGAGCCGGTCTCCCAACCCGGCCAACCGGCTTGCCGGCCGGCCGGGGCGATCTTCAACGGCGTGCTGCGCGTCGCCTACGAGGTGCACGTCTTCGGCAGCGGCAGCACGCCGAGGCAAGTCGTTCTCGCCCGGTACGAGAGTGGTACGTTCACGCCAGAGATCGTCGCCATGACCAACAACGCCGGAGACGTCCGGCCTCAAGTTCACGGCCACTCAGGTCACCTCTGGGTCGACTGGGTCGACGCGGAAGCCCCCGACGGGTCCGGCGAGGCCGGTTGGACTCGGCTCGATGCGCAGGGGCATTGGGAGACGATTCGTTTCCAATCCTTCGCCGATCGTATCGAGCGCGACTACCTCGTTCGCGGAGGCGTGCGGATGGCGGCGATCGAATAGCCGGTCAGCTCATTCGGCGCAAGGCGTCGAGCGAAGCCGAGAGATGCTCGCGCGGACGTGTGTAAGCGCCCGCATGCCCCGAGTATCCGAGCACGTGAACGCTAACGCCCGGGATGCGAGAGGCCAGCCGTCGTACGCCTGACAGTGGTGCAACGAGATCCCAAGCTCCTGCGATGACTTCGACGGGAATCCTCGCTCCCAGGGGAGGGAGGCCGGGATCTCTCCGCAACAGCAGTTGGAGCTTGCGGTGGACGGTCGCCGGCGGCGTCGCCGCCTCCAGGGAGGCACGGATCAGCGACGGGAGCCGCGGCCAGAGCGCCGGGGCGAGCCCCTCCCAGGAGGTCATCCCGATGAACGCCGCGCTGAAAAGAAGGCGCGCGACGAGATCGGGATGCGCACACCGCTCGGCCCAATCGAGGAGAGCCCGGTGGGCGCGCGGCCGGCGCAGCGGATCGGGAGGATGGGTCAAGAGGAGGCCGCCGACCCGCTCGGGATAGCGGGATGCGGTCGCAAGCGCGATCAGGCAGCCGAACGAGGTGCCCCAGAGGGTTGCGCGCGCGGTGAACGCCCGGTCGATCGCCTCTTGAACCTCGTCGGCATAGAGCTCCCAGTCGACCGGTCGCGGCGGCGGGTCGTCCTTTCGGTCACCGCTGACGTCGAGCGCCGCGACACGAAATCCGGCGGCGACTGCGGCGGCGATCTCTTCGTCGTAAAGCCGAACGCCGCCCGCGATTCCCGAGAGCTTGACGACGAGCGGTCCGTCGCCGTGGTACGCGATCTTCATGCAAGCCTCTCGGGCATAATGCCAGGGGAGACGATGCCGGACCGCTCGATTCGCCCCATCCGCTTCGTGCTCGTCGAGCCGCGCTACGGCGGGAACGTCGGCGCGGCGGCGCGCGTGCTCAAGAATTTCGGGTTTGAGCGGCTCCACGTCGTCGCGCCCCGGGAAGGGACGGACCACGAGGAGGCGGTGCGCATGGCCGTCGACGCGGCGGACGTGCTGGCGGCCGGCCGCACCCATGCCAGGCTCGATGCCGCGCTCGAAGGGGCGGCCACGGTCGTCGGGACCTCCCGGCGAATGGGGAAGCACCGCAATCCCCACTACCGGCTCGACGAGCTCGCCCCCGGGCTCGCCCGGTTGGCGGCGTTCGGCGAGATCGCGCTCGTGTTCGGCCGGGAAGACAACGGCCTCTCCGATGCCGACCTCGATCGCTGCACGCACCTCGCCTACGTCCCCACGGCGGAGAGCTATCCGACGCTCAACGTCGCGCAGACGATCGCGATCGTCGCCTATGAACTTCGGCGTGCCCTCGACGCTGCCGTTCCGTTGCCGGACCAACCCCCCGGCGAGCCCCTCGCCGACCACCAAAGCCGCGAAGCGATGTACCTCCATCTCGAGGAAGCGCTGACCGTCATCGGGTTCCTCAAGACCGGTCAGATCGAAGGGATGATGCGCCGGCTGCGCAGGATCTTGGGCCGCGCGGAGCTGTCGGCGGGGGACGTCGACGTCGTCCGCGGGATCGCGCGGCAGATCCTTTGGCTCGCGCGGAACGCAGGGCTCGATCTTCCGAATCAGCCGTGAGCGCGAATGATCTGACCCGCGCGGTCAAGTCGAAAGCCGCTGCCCTCGGCTTCCACAAGGTGGCGATCGCCCGCGCGGAGCCGCTGGAGCGCGACCGTGCAGCGCTCCTCGCGTGGCTCCGGGGTGATCGGCACGCGACGATGGCCTGGATGGCGCGCCATCCGGAGAGGCGTGCCGACCCCCAGGCGATGCTTCCGGGCTGCCGGAGCGTGATGGCCCTCGCGGTCAACTACTTTCCAGGCGAAGACCGAAATGAAGCTCGCTCCGCACCGGCTCGTGTCGCGCGTTATGCGCAGGGGCGCGATTACCACAAGGTCCTGGGCCGCATGTTGAAGGACCTCGCGGCGTGGCTCACGGCCGAGACCGGTTGCGCTTCGCGAACGTTCGTCGACACGGGGCCCGTGCTCGAGCGCGCGTGGGCCGAGCGGGCTGGCCTCGGCTGGATCGGAAAGAATGCCAATTTGCTGACACGTGATCTGGGCTCGTGGCTGCTCTTGGGAGAGGTGCTGACCTGCGCCGAGCTCGAGGCCGACGCCGGTCCTCATCAGGAATTCTGCGGCACGTGCACGGCGTGCATCGACGCCTGTCCGACACGGGCGATCGTCGCTCCGGGAGCTGTCGATTCCAACGCGTGCATCTCATACTGGACGATCGAGCATCGCGGGGCCGTTCCCGAAGCGCGCCGAGAGGGACTCGGCGACTGGATCTTCGGCTGCGACGTTTGCCAGGAGGTGTGCCCGTGGAACATCTCGTTCGCGGCGCCGGCGCAAGACGACCCGTTCGGCCGCCGCGAGGACCTCGCTAGCCTCGATCCCGCGGAAATCCTCGGCCTCGACGAGGCCGCATTCCGGGCTCGCTACTCGGGGACTTCGCTGATGCGTGCGCGGTGGGACGGGCTGCGGCGCAACGCGTGCATCGTTCTCGGAAACCGCGGCGATCCGGCCGCAGTTCCAGCGCTTCGCCGCGCGGCCGAGGACCCCGATCCGTTGGTGCGCGAGCATGCGATTTGGGCCATCGAGCGGTTGACGCATCGAGATTGCTGAATCGGGGCTATAGTCTCGCGCACCGGGGGGTGAGACGCGTGTGAAGCCGATCGACAAACGCACGCACAACCGGGCCAAGCGGCGCATGATGGTGAAGTACGGGACTTCCAGCGCCGAGAAGACCGCGTTCACGAAGAACGTGTCCGAGACCGGGATGTTCCTCCAGACCAATCAAGTGTTCAGACCCGGTTCCACGATTCACGTTCAAATTCAGTTTCCGAAGCACACCTTCAGCATGTGGGCGCGGGTCGTGTGGGCGAAGACCGTGCCGCCATCGCTGGCGCACGTCTTGGAGTGCGGCATGGGAGTCTGTTTCATCGATCCATCGCCCGAGTGGATCGCGTTTTTTCACGACTGGGCGAAGAAGTCCGGCGTGACGGATACTCGATAGTTTTGACCCCAACATCTTGTGGTACTCTGGGGCTCTACCGCGATATTATGTGTAGTTAGGACTTGACTCAGAGGCGGAGAGGAGGCCAGCGATGCTTGAGCGCGAACCGAGACCGGCCAAGGACGACCGCTCGGTCGGGGTTCCCGGAGAGATCAATACCCCCGCTTCCTCGGCCCCGAGCCCACGCGACGGAATGCGCTTCGTGCGCCGGTTCACGAAGGCCGGCGTCCATCCGTACGACGAGGTGGAGTGGGAGCTTCGCGATGCGGTGATCTCATCCGGGAGCGGCGAGGTGGCGTTCGAGCAGCGCAACGTCGAGGTCCCGAAGTTCTGGTCCCAGCTGGCGACGAACGTCGTCGCCCAAAAATACTTCCGCGGGACGCTCGGCAGTCCGGAACGCGAGCACTCGGTCCGGCAGCTCTTGGACCGCGTGGCGGAGACCGCCGCGAGGTGGGGGCGCGAGGAGAATTACTTCGCGACCCCGGAAGATGCCGACGTCTTCGAGGCCGAGCTGACCCACCTTCTGCTTCACCAGATGGTCTCGTTCAACTCCCCGGTCTGGTTCAACTGCGGGATCGAGCCGCATCCGCAGGTCTCGGCCTGCTTCATCAACTCCGTGCAGGATACGATGCCGTCGATTCTGGATCTGGCGAAAACCGAAGGGATGCTCTTCAAGTACGGGTCGGGAACGGGGTCGAATCTCTCCGCCATCCGGTCCTCAAAGGAGCACCTCAAGGGCGGGGGGACGGCGTCGGGCCCGGTCTCCTTCATGAAGGGGTACGACGCGTTCGCCGGCGTCATCAAATCCGGAGGAAAAACGCGCCGGGCCGCAAAAATGGTCATCCTGAACGTCGATCACCCGGACATCGTTGAGTTCATACGGTCGAAAGCCGGAGAAGAAAAGAAAGCCTGGGCGCTGATCGACGCCGGCTACTCGGGCGAGTTCAACGTACACGGGGGCGCGTACGATTCGATCTTCTTCCAGAACGCCAACCACTCCGTGCGCGTGACCGACGAGTTCATGAGCGCCGTGGTGGGGGACGGCGAGTGGATCACTCATGCGGTGACGACCGGCAAGCCGATGGCGAATTACCGTGCCCGCGACCTGATGCGCGAGATGGCGGAGGCGGCGTGGGTCTGCGGTGATCCCGGAGTTCAGTACGACACGACGATCAATACCTGGCACACGTCGCCCAACAGCGGGCGCATCAACGCTTCGAACCCCTGCTCCGAGTACATGTACCTCGATGACTCGGCTTGCAACCTGGCCTCGCTGAACCTCATGCGCTTCCGCCGGCCGGATGGCGAGTTCGACATCGAAGCGTTCCGCCACGCCGTCGCCGTGACGATCACCGCGATGGAGATCTGGGTTGACAACGCGTCGTACCCGACGCCGGCGATCGAAAAGAACTCGCACGACTTCCGGCCGCTCGGCCTCGGCTATGCGAATCTGGGCGCGCTCCTGATGTCCCGCGGACTTCCTTACGACAGTGACGCAGGGCGCGCCTACGCCGCCGCCATCACGTCCTTGATGTGTGGCGAGGCCTACGCCACCTCGGCGCGGCTCGCGGCGCACAGGCAACCGTTCGCAGGTTACGAGCGGAACCGGGAGCCCTTCCTCGCCGTGATGCGCAAGCACCAGGCGCACGCGGACGGGATCGACTCCAAGCTCGTCCCCGCCGATCTTATGTCGGCCTCGCGCTCGTCCTGGGCGGACGTGCTGACCCTCGGAACCGAGCACGGGTTCAGGAACGGCCAAGCGACGGTGCTCGCCCCGACCGGGACGATCGCGTTCATGATGGACTGCGACACGACCGGCATCGAGCCGGACATCTCGCTGATCAAGTACAAGAAACTCGTTGGCGGCGGCCTCTTCAAGATCGTCAACAACACCGTCCCGCTCGCACTGAAGAAGCTGGGGTACGCCCATGACGATATCCAGCGCATCGTCGATTTCATCAACGACAACGACACGATCGAAGGGGCGCCCGGCCTCAAGGACGAGCATCTGCCGGTCTTCGACTGCGCGTTCAAGCCCACGAAGGGCACGCGCACGATTCCCTACATGGGACACGTCAAGATGATGGCGGCCGCCCAGCCGTTCCTATCGGGCGCGATCTCGAAGACGGTCAACATGCCTCCGGACACGATGGTCGACGAGATCGAGAAGACCTACATCGAGGCGTGGAAGCTGGGCTTGAAAGCGATCGCCATTTACCGCGACGGCTGCAAGCGGAGCCAGCCGCTCTCGAGCGGCAAGGACGCCGACAAGGCCGGATTGACCGCGCTCTCGATCGAGCCCCAGGCCCGCCGGCGCAAGCTCCCCGACACGCGCAACTCGGTGACGCACAAGTTCTCGGTCGCCGGCTTCGACGGCTACATCACCGTCGGCCTGTTCGAGGACGGAAAGCCCGGCGAGATCTTCATCACGCTCGGGAAGGCCGGCTCGACGCTGGCCGGCTTCGCCGACGCCTTCGCCACCGCTATCTCGTTCTCGCTGCAGCACGGCGTCGAGCTTCGGTTCCTCGTCGACAAGTTCACCCACGTCCGCTTCGAGCCCTCCGGCTTCACAGGCAATCCTCAGATTCCCATTGCGAAGTCGATCGTGGATTACGTTTTCCGCTGGATGGCGATCCAGTTCCTCCCGAAGGACGAGCAGCCGTCGGCCTCCGCCGTCGGCAACGGCAACGACCTCTCGATCTCGGCCGAGACCGAGGGCGTCGCCGCCGCCGCGGCGCAGGCCGCCGCGGCCGCCGCGCGCGAGCGCGACGTCTACGTCCGCCAGGCCGACGCGCCGCCCTGTCACGAGTGCGGCTCCATCATGATCCGCAATGGGGCGTGCTACGCGTGCGTGAACTGCGGGAGTACGAGCGGGTGTTCGTGAGAGCTCGGCGTTGAAGGTCGAGGGAGGGGAGCGTCGCCGCTCACGAACCCGCGGATTTCTTCACTCCTTCGAACGCTGAAGAACTCGAAGCGCGCATAGTCCCGAGCCATCTTCTCGACGACGCGCTGCCGCACCGGATCGCCGTCTATCAGCGGCCGACTCCGCCCCCTGGCGGTATATTCCTGGCTTCGCCTGGGGGGCCCCATGAGGCATCACGTCCGCGTCACTCTCGTCGCTTGTCTGCTTGCTTCCGTTTCCCGCGCACGGGCCGCAGAGCCGAAGTGGATCTCGATCTTCCCGAGCGGTAACGAGGCGATCCTCCGCCAGGAAGGAGCGGCGATCTGGACGCGGCAGCCCGACTTCATCGTCGGGGCGGCACCCGATGAGTCGATCGAGCGGCTGAGCCTGCGCGGCATTACGCCGCTCGCCGAGTACGCCGACAGCGGGCAGTGGATGTACCTGCTCCACCACAAGCCGGGGTTCACACCCCCGGTGATTCCGGAGGCGACGATCTACGTGTTGGGCCCGGAGACTGCGCTCTACCTGTTTCCCCCCGGAACGAAGACCGATCTTCCGCGCGTGAAGCCGAACGGAGCGTTCCAAGCGATCCCGCGCACCCCGCTTCCGCCGATCGTTCCGCATCCTGCGGATCTCGCCGCCGCTGCAGCGCCGTCGATGGCCAGCGCGTTCAACCCGCTGGTGGCGCAGATCCTCTCCGCGACCAGCCAGCCGAGCTGGTTTCAATTCGTACGCGATCTCTCGGGAGACAATCCAGTCGTCATCGCCGGGAGCACCTGGACGATCTCGACCCGCTACTCCGACGCGATGTTCCCGACACCCGCCGCCAACGCGCACGCGACCGAGTACCTCGAAGACCGAGGAGCGGGCTGGGGGTACACGAGCCATCGGGAGACCTACACCGCGGCCGACTCCGGGTGTGGCGCCAATCAGCCTCATGCGTGGCAGAACCTGATCTTCATCGTCCCCGGCCAGGTCGACTACGGGCAGCACCAGCAGGTACTGTTCGTCAACCATTACGACACCATTTCGAGCAACGATGCGAACAGCCGCGCTTACGCGCCCGGCGCCGACGACGCGATGTCCGGTGGATCGGCCCTTCTCGAAGCGATGCGGACGTTCAAAGACTACGCGTTCAAGAACACGCTGGTGTTCGCCTTCTTCTCCGGCGAAGAAGTTGGGATCTGCGGCTCGGGCGCCTACGTCCGGATGCACCCGACCGTCGATATGTGGCGCGCGGTCAACATGGACCAGACGGCGTACGACGGGGACGGCAACCGATTGATGGACGTCTACAACTGGGACACCACGAACTCGCCCGCCAGCGTGTCCTTGGGCGACGCTTTCGTCGAAGCGAGCGGCCTCTACGGCGACATCATCGCGCCGGGGAACATCGTCCGGAGCGGAAGCAAGATGTGCCAGACCGACCATTGCCCGTTTTGGGACGTGGGCGTCGGCGCGATCGCCGTCACCGAAGACCTGGTCCACAACGACATCTGCCCCTGCTTCGATCAGGGGCAAGTCGGCTGCGCTGATTCCGTCACCCAGCTTTGGAACGGCCAGCTCATGTTCACGCAGGACTACTCCTGGCCTTCCGAGAAGGGCGCGATCGCGGTGGTCGCGCAGCTCGCGGAGCCGCTCTATGCCTGCCCCCCCGCGCCGGTCGACCCGCCCGTCGTCACGCCGGGGAACAAGATCAACGACATCTCCTGGTCGGCCGCCGCGGGGGTGACGAACTACGTCGTCGAGCGCGCGGCGACTTGCGCAGGTCCCTTCACGGGGATCGCCACCGTGACCGGCACCAGCTTCGAGGACACGAGCCTCATCAACGGAACGACCTACGCCTACCGGATCCGCACCTGTCCGACGCAGGTCTCCGCGTGCGTCACCGGTGCGCCGGTCACGGGGCCGAGCGTGGTCTACCAGATTGGCAGCGCCGCGATCGTCAACGACACCGGCGACCACGACTCGATCGCCGATAACTGCGAGCTGGTGACGGTGCAGCTCAATCTCGTCAACGACGGGAACACGCCGCTGTCCAACGTTCGACTCGCGTCGGTCACCTCGAGCAACCCGGCCGCGCGCATCGTGAGCGCCCTACCTCAGCTTGCCGGATCGCTCGCCGTCGGCGCAACCGTTCCAGTGGCCTTCAAGTTCTATCTTGGGCGGGTCGGCGTCTCCGCCACTTGCGGCGACGTGCTCAGCTTCAGCGCGACCGCGTCGTCGGACCAGTCGCCACCCTCGGTGCGCACCTTCACGCTGACCGCCGAGCGTTCGACGACCAGCGGGCCCCTGAGCTACGGCTTCGAGACGAGCTCCAGCCCTTGGACGCCGGTCGCCGGACCGGACCCCTGGAAGGCCGGCACCGGAGCTCCGGGCTCGGCCGGCGGATCGCTGCAGTTCCGAACCGGCGTCAATAACGATTGCGTCGGCGTGCAGTCGCCGATCATCAAGCCGTCCGCGACATCCACGATGTCGATGTGGGTGAACTATCAACTCGAGAACGGCAGTTTTGATCGAGCCAACATGCGCGCCGTGGACACCACGACCGGCGCGAAGACGCTGCTGACGCCGACCGGCGCCGTCTACAACACGACCGCCAACGTCGACCTCTTGTGTGACAACCTCGGCAACCTCAAAGGCTGGTCCGGCTCGCACGCGGTATGGGCTCAGGCCAACTTCAGTCTCGGGGCATACGCCGGGAAGGAGATCCGCCTCGAGGTGCGCGAGTCGACTGACCAGGGAATCACCGGCACGCAAGGGTTCTGGATGGATCTAGTTCAGGTGACGAACGCCACCCAGATCAACTGTGACGCCCAAAGCGAGAGCTGCGCCGCGCTCCCGCCCGAGGTCTCGCCCGACGGCGACCCGGTGCCGCTGACGATCGATAAGTCCGGGGCCGACCTGGCGGTCACGTTCTCCGAGTCGGCCGGCGCGACGACGTACAACCTCTATCCGGGCTCGCTCGCGAACCTCGCACAGGGGATCTACGACCACGCCCTCGCCGCGGGCCTGTGCGGACTCGTCGATGGGCTCGTGGGGGACGGATCGGTCACCGTCACCGTCCCGGCCTCGACCATACCGGACAATTCCTATGTTCTTGCTGTGGCCGAGAGCGCGGCGGGGGAGTCGAGATACGGCATGGCCACGAGCGGCGCGCAGATTCCGCTCGCACTCGCCTCCTGCCCCTGACGCCGGCTCGCTTCGGCTAGAATCCGCCCCTCACGAAAGGGGGCGACGACCGGCATGAACAAGTACCTGACCGAGCTGATCGGAACGTTCTTCCTCGTCCTGACGATCGGGTGCACGGTGATCGGCGGCGGACCCCACGTCGTGCCGCCTCTCGCGATCGGCGCCGCGCTCATGGTGATGGTCTACGCCGGCGGCCACGTCTCGGGGGGGCACTACAACCCTGCCGTGACCCTGGGAGTCTGGATGCGAGGCCGCTGCCCGACCAACGACGTCGCGCCGTACTGGATCGCCCAGCTCATCGGCGCGTTCGCCGCGTCGTTCGCCGTGAAATTCATGGTCGGCACGCCGGACGGCGCTGTGGTGACGCCGCGCGTCGGGCCGTCGCTGCTCGCGGAGTTCCTCTTCGCATTCGCTCTCGTCTACGTCGTCCTCAACGTCGCCACGGCCAAGGCGACGGCCGGGAACTCGTACTATGGCCTCGCCATCGGCATGACCGTCATGACCGGAGCGTTCTCGATCGGCATGGTCTCGGGGGGCGCGATGAACCCCGCCGTGGCGATCGGACTTTCCACCATGGGCCTCGTCTCGCCGTCCTCGATTTGGATTCACATTCTCTCGGATCTCGCCGGCGGGGCGGTTGCCGCGCTGGCGTTCAAGCAGATCAACCCGGAAGACAAATAGACGAGACCCGCGCGGGGTCCCATGAGCCCAGACCAGGATGCCGCGCTGATCGAGCGCGGAGCCCGCATCATCGCCCTCGCATTCGCGGGGTACGTGGATGGATTTAGCGGGCTCACGCAGCGCGCCCGCGCGCACTTCGAATCGGCGAATTGGCTCGGCGTCCAGCACGACGCGGCGCTCCGCTTCGATCTCTACGCCGACGCGGTCGGCGACGGGCTCTCGAAGCTGACGCCGCTTCTGGGGGCCCGCAGCGACGACCGGCCCACATGGACCGCGCTCCGGGAGGCCTACGCGCGGCGGATCGCCCGCCGGGGGGACATCGAGCTCGCCGAGTCGTTCTTCAACTCGTTCACCCGCAAGATCTTTCACACCATCGGGGTCGACCCGGCGGTCGAGTTCATCTCGTCGGGCGCTGCCTCGCTACCGACCCCCCGCCAGGGGGCCGTCACCGTGCAATTCCAGCGCACGGGCTCGCTTCGCCGCCTGGTCCTCGAGATCTTCGAAGCCTTCCGGTTCGCTCCCGGTTGGGAAGACCCCGAGCGCGACGCGGGTCAGGTGGCGATCGCCATGGAGGAACAGCTCGTCGCACGCGAGGTCACGGGCGTGGAGATGGCGCGCACCGCGTTCTTCCGCGGGAAGGCGGCCTACCTCGTCGGACGGGTTGCGACGGAACGCGGCGACGCTCCCCTCGTACTGGCGCTGACGAACCCCGCGGGGAAGATCGCCGTCGACGCGGTGCTCCTGAACGAGGACGAGGTCAGCATCGTGTTCAGCTTCGCCCGATCCTACTTCTTCGTCGAGATGGACTGGCCGCACGAGACCGTCGCATTCTTGAAAAAGATCATGCCGCGCAAGCCCATCGCCGAACTCTACAACGCAGTCGGGTGCAACAAGCACGGGAAGACGGAGCTCTACCGCTCCATCCTCCGGCACCTCGAGACGACCGACGACCGGTTCGAGATCGCCCCGGGGCAGCGCGGCATGGTGATGAGCGTCTTCACCCTTCCCGGCCTCGACGTCGTCTTCAAGGTCATCAAGGACCGTTTCGACTACCCGAAGACGGTGACGCACGAGGAGGTGCGCGACAAGTACCGCCTGGTGTTCCGCCACGACCGCGCGGGCCGGCTCGTCGATGCCCAAGAGTTCGAGCACCTCGAATTCGACGGAGCGCGATTTTCCGACGAGTTGCGGGACGAGCTGGCGGGCGTCGCGCAGGAGACCGTCCGTTTCCGCGGCGATTCAGTCGTCATCCGCCACCTCTACACCGAGCGCCGCCTGCGCCCGCTCGACGTCTACCTGCGCGAAGCGGGGGACGCGGCGGCGCGCGACGCCGTCGTGGAGTACGGGCAGGTGCTGCGGGATCTGGCGGCGACCAACATCTTCCCCGGCGACATGCTGCTGAAGAATTTCGGCGTCACGCGCCACGGCCGGCTCGTCTTCTACGACTACGACGAGCTGTGTCGCCTGACCGACTGCAACTTCCGGACCCTGCCTCAGCCCAAGTCCGATCTCGAGGAGGTTTCGGGCGAGCCTTGGTTCTACGTCGGCGAGCGCGATATCTTTCCGGAGGAGTTCCGATCGTTCCTGGGACTGAGGAAGGACCTGCTCCACACCTTCCTCGCTCATCACGAAGAGCTCCTGAGCGTGGATTTCTGGCATCGGATGCAAGACCTCCACCACCGGGGAGAGGTGGTCGATATTTTTCCGTACCGGGCGACGCGCCGACTGCGCGCGAGCACGGACGAGGAGCGCTCACGATGACCGACGCACGTGGCGAGACCATCACCCTGAAGGACGGACGGATGATCGTTCCCGACCGCCCGATCATCCCGTACATCGAGGGGGACGGCACCGGGCCCGACATCTGGCGGGCGGCCGTCCGCGTCTTCGACGCCGCCGTCGCCAAAGCGTACGGGGAACGGCGAAAGATCCAGTGGGCGGAGGTCCTCGCCGGGCAGAAGGCATTCGACCGCACCGGCAGCTGGCTTCCGGACGAGACACTCGACGCGTTTCGCAAGCAACTCGTCGGGATCAAGGGGCCCCTGACGACGCCGGTCGGCGGCGGAATTCGGTCGCTCAACGTCGCGCTCCGGCAGATCCTCGATCTCTACGTTTGTCTCAGACCGGTCCGGTGGTTCCAGGGGGTGCCCTCTCCCGTGAAGCACCCGGAATCCGTCGACATGGTGATCTTTCGCGAGAACACCGAGGACATCTACGCCGGGATCGAATTCGCGGAAGGCTCCGCCGAGGGAAAGAGAATCCTCGCGTTTCTCAAGGAAGCGTTCCCGTCGTCCTACAAGAAAATTCGCTTCCCCAACACGGTCGCCGTCGGGCTGAAGCCGGTCTCGCAAGAAGGGAGCGAGCGGCTGATCCGCGCGGCGATCGATTACGCGGTGCGGCACAAGCGAAAGAGCGTCACCCTCGTTCACAAAGGGAACATCATGAAGTTCACCGAAGGCGCGTTCCGGAACTGGGGGTACCAGCTCGCGGAGCGAGAGTTCGCGGCCCAGGTGTACACCTGGGAGCGGTGGGAGAAAGCGCGTGCCGCGAATGGCGAAGCGGCGGCGAACGCGGAGCAGAAAGCGGCGCTCGCCGCGGGAAAAGTGTTGGTCAAGGACGCGATCGCGGACATTTTCCTGCAGCAGATCCTCACGCGTCCCACGGAGTTCGACGTCGTCGCCACGCTGAACTTGAACGGTGACTACATCTCGGACGCCTTGGCCGCTCAAGTCGGCGGGATCGGAATCGCGCCTGGCGGGAACATCAACTACGCGACGGGCCACGCGGTATTCGAGGCTACTCACGGGACGGCGCCCAAGTACGCCAACCTCGACCAGGTCAATCCCGGCTCCGTCGTGCTCTCCGGCGAGATGCTCCTCCGCTATCTCGGCTGGGATGAGGCGGCCGACGCAATCCTGCGCGGCGTGGACGGCGCCATAGGCTCCAAGCGCGTCACGTACGATTTCGCCCGCCAGATGGAAGGCGCAGTCGAGATCAAATGCTCGGAGTTCGGCGACAACGTCATCCAGCACATGTGAGGAAACGGGGCCTGTCCCCTTTTCTTAGGTAAAGCAGAATGTCCCCGATTTTTCCGGCGTCCCGTTTCCTCACATGGCCAACAGCAAACCGCCGGTAGCGGAGCGAGGCAAGGCGGCTCGAGCGATGGAGCGGCGGAGCCGGCCGACGACGGCGGCGGCCAGTGGATCGTGCAGGGCCGCACGATCGACCAACAGCGCCAACGGGCGCCGATGCGCCACTTCGAGCAGAAAGTTTGCGACCCCGCGCGCAACGACGTGCCTTGTACCGGGTCGCCTCAGCCGCGATGGATCGTGATTCGTTCGGTCCCAAACCGGCACTCCGGACAGAACGGCGAGGGGAAGCCCACGGTGCAGACCGTGGGATTCGACGAGCGAGCGCGCCTCGACGCCGCGCTCGAGCAGCAGGGTCAGAACCGCCCGGCCGAGAGTGGAGGCGCACGATCGCCCATCGCGATCCAAGCGGACGCAGGCGAGGCCCGCGGCTGCGGCAAGCGTCGCCAGCTCGCGCTGGACGAATCGATGGTGGTCAGACTTCGGTGGGAGATCGAACAGGCGGAACCCGCCCGTTCGGGCATCGTCGACGGCGAATCGAACTCGGGCACGCTCGGCCGCGGACAGCGGAAATCGTGAGGGCACTCGCGTCGCCGTGGGAGACGACCCCAATAGGAGAAGCGCCTCCACGGCCGTGCCGGGACGCGCCTCGCGCGCCCTTTCGGTCAGCGCGAGCACCAGTTCCACGAACCTCGAGGAGAGATCCGGTCTCACGCTCCGCGGATCTGCAGGGGATCCCGCCAGATGCCATCGGACCCAGCGCTCGGGAGAGCGGGACGCCAGCGGCAACCGTCCCGTCGAAAGATAGAAGAGCAGGACACCCAGCCCGTAGAGATCCGCGCGGCCGTCGACCTGGAGCCCGAGGACGGTTTCAGGTGCGACGTAGGGAATGGAGCCCGAGATGCGCCCCGGCTCGCCGGCGCGCCCGGACTCCGAAGCCAGGCCGAAGTCGGTCAGCTTCACGCGACCGATGCCGCGGCGCGCCGGTGCGACAAGGACGTTCCCCGGCTTCAGATCACGATGGACGATTCCTGCGCCATGGACGTGGTCGAGCGCCCGCAGGATGCGCCGTGCCAATTCCTCCAATCGTGAAGCGGGCTCATGCCCCGCTGACAGAGCCCGATGCACGGGCATCCCGCGGAAGAGCTCGAGGACCAAGTACGGGGTGCCCTGAGCCAACGGCCCCGATGACGCGCGCAGCAGCTCGTAGGCGCGCACGACGTGGGGATGCCGCAGGCGGGACCACGCAGCGAACTCGGCAGCCAACGGATGAGTCGGCCCGACGGGCGCGCCGTGCAACGCCTTGATCGCAACGTCCCGACGGAAGACGCGATCGTACGCCCGAAAGACGCGCCCCTGCCCGCCTTGGCCCAACGATTCGACCAGCAGGAATCGACCGTCGAGCGCCGGGGTGATCTCAGGCTCCGCGAAAGCGGTCATGAATGAGCTCTCGTCTTGGGAGGCGCCCCGACGCTACGTCTTGGAGACCGCCCGGCACAAGGGCGCGTCGTGGCTCCGGTTCCCCTGGAGGAAGTCGGCTGTTGTCCGGCCGGGAAAAGAGGATTACGTTGCGGAGGTGCAACGGCTCGTCGCGTCGATCGGTCTCCTCATACTGCCGGCTGCGGCGCATGCGGCCACGAAGGGCGCGGTGCCCACTCCGTCCGACGACGCGCTCCCTGCGCTCGCGTCGGCATTCGCCTCTTTCATCGCCGCCAGGATCGTTCGGGCGCCCGACGGCGCCGACGTCCCCCTGGGCTCCTTGCTCGATGCCAGCCGGACGGAGACGTGCCTTCGCACGATCGGCAAGGGCGACGGCTGGCCCGCGGCGTGGCTGATCGTCTCCGACTCGACAAAACCGTACGACCTCGTGATGCGCGTCGCTCTCGCGGCGGACGGATCGATCGCCGACCCCGGCATCGTGTTCCTGGCCTCCCGCCACGAATGGGACGATGAATCGTTCGACGCCGCCTTCCGGGCCGCCACGGGAAAGAAGCCGCCGCATGAGCGGCAGCGGAACGTCGTCATCCAGTCGTTCACCAAGAAAACCGTCACGGATTACGTCTACGACCTCCCCAAGACCGGCAAGGGAGCCAAAGGTCTCTTGGCGCTCCTTCCGGAGGGCTCACTGATCCGCGAAGGCGCTGCGATCGAGCTCGGCGACGGCAAGCACCACACGGTGGCTGTCGTGCTCATCCGCCCACGGTTCGTTCCCGGGGACTGCTCGACGCCGGAAGGACGCCGCGTCGGGCATCGCGACTCCGGTGGAATCCTCCTGGCCCTCGCCGGTGAGAGCGCTCTCGAGGACTCGCTCGACATCACGGACGCGGTGAAACGGGCGACCGGCGAAACTTTCCTGCCTCGCTTCGTTTGCGAGCCGGGCGACGCCGAGCCCGGCGCCATCGACGCTCTCGTCGATCGCAAATTCGAGGGCCGTGAGCCCGTCCGCCTCCTCAATTTCTCGGGACGGGCAGCCGAGAGCCCGATCGCCGGCATTCCCGTTACGGTCGGGATCAAGCGCGAAAGTGGCGCCTTCAAGCTGTTCACCAAGTAGGTGTGGGACATTCTGCTTTTACCTACAAATTCAAAGTGAGGAACAAAGAAAAGGGGACAGGCCCCGTTTCCTACTTCATCTCCGTGTTCAGAGGTGGCACTGTGAGGAAACGGGGCCTGTCCCCTTTTCTTTGTTCCTCACTTTGAATTTGTAGGTAAAAGCAGAATGTCCCGGATTTGTCCGGTGTCCCCTATTCGTCACACATGTGCACCGGTTCCGTCGCGCTCGCCTCATAGGCTCGCGCCATGGATCTCAGCCCGATCGTGCTTCGCTATCTCCGTCAAGCGAGCTCGCATGAGCGGCCGAGCCGGGAAGAGGAGCTTGAGATCGTCGAGCGAGCACGCCGAAAGTCACCTGGAGCCGTCGACGAGCTGCTGCGGCGGCACATCGCATTCGTCGTCCACGTCGCCATGGATTACAGGGACCGGGGGGTGCCGGTCGAGGACTTGGTGCACGAGGGTTGCCTCGGCTTGATGAAAGCCGTACACCGATTCGACCCGGCCAACGGCGCTCGCTTCATGACCTATGCGGGCTTTTGGATTCGCAAAGCGATCCTGGATGCCCTCGCGGATCAGCCGAGGACGGTTCACGTGCCCCGATACCAGCGACAAAAAAACCAGCCGATCCCCAGGGAAATCAGCCTCGACACGCCGCTCGACGCCAATGGCGTTCGCACGATGGGCGAAACGCTGGCCGACGGGACGATCCCGCCTCCAGGCGCCTCGATCGCCGAGCGCGAGACGGTCTCCCAATTGCGGCGCCACCTTCGCATGCTTCCCCTGCGCGAGCGCGCGGTGCTGGCGTCGCGCTACGGACTGGGCGGCATGTCACCGATGACGCTCACCGAGCTCGGATCGCATCTCGCGGTCTCCCGCGAGCGCGTCCGCCAAATTGAAAGTGCCGCGCTCGCCCGGCTCCGCAACCGGCTGCGTCGCGATCAGACGTCGGCCGGCTTGCGGTTGGCGCCGAGCCACAGGTAGACGACGAGCGCCGCAAATCCTGCGATTGAGACCACCTGCGACGCCGTCTCGAGGTCGTAGAACGGGAGCTTGATCCAGTCCTCGCGATAGCTCGGGATCAGCCGAAGCGCCGCGCCGAACACGCCGCCCAACGCTCCCCCCGCCATCATTCCCGACGCGATGACAACGCCGCGCTCACGCAAGGTCCGCCCGTTCTCTCCACCCTGGACGGCGGACTTCCTCGTGACGAGATAGTGGAGGTAGCCGCCGACAAGAGCGGGCGAATTCAGTTCGAGCGGAAGATACATGCCGAGCGCGAACGTCAGGGCCGGCACCTGGAGCATCTCCAGCGCGACGGCGATCATCGATCCGACGCCGAACAAGGCCCACGCTACCGGTTCGCGGTTCATGAAGCTTTGAACCAGCGCTTTCATGATCGAGGCCTGGGGCGCCGCCAGGATCTTCTCGGCGGCGGTTCCCTCGGGGGCATCTCCGAAGAAGAACATGCGCGAGAGCATCGCGATCGTCAGAGCCGCGGCCACGGACGCCGCAACGACTCCCAGGAATTTCACCCGCTCCTGAACCTGTGGCGTCGAGCCCAACCAATAGCCGGTCTTGAGGTCGGTGACCGTCTGCCCGGATACCGATAGAGCCGTGCACACCATCCCGGCGATGGCCATCACGAAAAACATCCCTGTGGCACCCGATAGGCCGAACTTGAGGAGGACGACCGACGAGATCATGATCGTCAGCATGGTCATCCCCGAGACCGGATTCCGCGCGGTGGTCGCGATCGCGTTGGCTGCGACCGACGTGAAGAAGAACGAAAAGAGCAGCATCAGCAGGAGGCCCACGACCACCGCGGACCAGCCGCCGGCTCCCAGCGTGCCATAGAAGACCAGCGCCAGCACGGACGTCACGATCGTCCCGAGCAGCATCGTCATGATCGAGATGTCGCGATCGGTGCGCTCGAGCTCCAGGTGCGCTTCGCCATGGCGGAACGCCTTGACGGCGATCCCAAACGACCCGAGCACGACCCGGAGCGATTTCAGAATGCCGAAAATCCCCGCGGTGGCGATCGCGCCAACGCCGATGAACCGGACGTACCCGCGGAAGACTTCGTTCGCGCTCATCGCGGAGATCGCCTTCGTCCCGGGCGGAACGAGATCGGGGGCGTGCGCGCCGATGTACACGATCAGCGGAACGAGGACGAAATTCGAGAGCACGCCGCCGGCGCACAGGATCATCGACGACCGCAGGCCCATGACGTAGCCCAAGCCGAGGATGAACGCGATGGCGTCGAACCGGCAGACGATCTTGGCTTTCTCGGCGGCGTCCTTCACGATCGGAACGAACTGGAAGTCGACGAACTCTTTCCACATGCGAAACGTCGTCACGAAGAAGTCGTAGATGGCGGCAATGACGGTCGCCTGGATCAGAAGCTTCGCCTGGGAGCCGCCCTTCTCGCCGGTGACGAGCACCTCCGTGATCGCCGTCGCCTCCGGGTAGGGGTAGCCGCCGTGCGTCTCGCGCACGAAGTAACGGCGCAGCGGGATCAGGAACAGGACGCCCAGGCACCCACCCGCGAGGCAGATGAAGATCGTCTGCAGCGGATGAGGGGAGAGCTGCAGGGAGTACAGCGCGGGGAGCGTGAAGATCGCCCCGGCGACGACGGAAGCGGATACACCGCCGATCCCGGTCATGATCACGTTCTGGAGTAGCGGGGGATCCTTCGACACCAGCCGGGTCAGGCCGATCGCGAGAATCGAGATCGGGATGGCCGCCTCCATGACCTGGCCGACCTTGAGCCCCGAGTACGCGGAGGCGACGGTGAAGATCACGCAGAAGAGGAGACCCCAGAAGACGGAGACGGACGTGGCTTCGGGAAACTTCGTGGCGGCGGGGACGATAGGCCGGTAAACCTCCCCGGGCTTCAGGGGCTCGTAGGCGTTGTCCGGGAGTGATTTGGTGTCGGGTGCGTCCATCAAGTCTCCGATTCCGCCGTAGCGTAGATCCGCGCGTGCAGCCAAAGGCCCGTCGCCGCGGCAAGGCCGACCGCGCCGAATGCCCAGAACATCTTTTCGGGAGCGTGGAGCGAGGTGCGCGCCCAGGCGGCGATCGGACCTCCGATCCATCCCGACAAAAGGCTCCCGAGCGCGATCGGCAAGAACGCAAAGCCAAGGTACATGGCTTCCTGCCCCGCGGGGGCGAGGCTTCCCAGGTACTTATAGAAGTGCGCCGAGTAGATCATCTCCCCCGCCGAGAAGACGATGACGCCGGCGGCCGCGAACCAGGGGGAGAGCTTGAGCCCGATGACGAAGTAGCCTGCGGCGCCGACGAACGCAGCGATCCAGACGGCGCGCGCGGTCGTCCAGCGCCGGGTGAGATACCCGACGACGACCTGGCAGGCGATGATCAGCGCGGCGTCGAGCGAGATGATGAAATTCGTCCGCTGCTGGCTGATCCCGGCATCCTGCGTGAGGTAGATCGTGAAGGCGCCGAAGAACTGAAAGAAAAGGCTCCAGAAGCCGGCGACGAGGACGAACAGCGACATCAAGCGGGGAGTGGCCAGGATGCCCAGGAAATCGCGCAGAAGCTCGCCGAGACGTCGATTCGGCGCCTCCGACGCTTGCCCTGGAGTTCGATAGAGCAAGAGGACGAGCGCGAGGGCGATCACGATGACGAGGGAGCAGGTGGGAAAAACGAGCGCGAGTCCAGCCGCGGCAGCAACCGCACCGGACAGGTTCGGCCCGAGGAAGCCCCCGATGTTGACGAGCGTGTAGTAGATCGAGAACCCGACGGGGCGACGTTCCTCGGAGCAGGTTCTCTGCACGGTGCCGGTGATGGCGGGCTTGATGATCGATGCGCCGAGGGCGACCAGAATGAGCGCGAGGACGACCGCGGGAAAGCTCGGCGCCCGCCAGACGCCGGCGTAGCCCGAAGCGAGCAGGAGGTAAGCGAGCAGCATGGCGCGCCGGTAGCCCAGCCAGTCGGCGAGCATGCCGGACAGAATCGTCAGCCCGTAGACGACGAAGCCGAGATTGCCTCCGATGCGGATCGCGGTCGTCTGGTCGAACCCACGCACCTGCGTCAGATAGGGGACCAGCACGGGCGCCATCCCATAGAACGCGGTACGCTCGAAGAGCTCGGAGACGTTGGCAGCCCAGAAGGCCTTGGTGAATCCCCTGACGTAGTCGGAGAGCGGCACGCGCCGGTCGGCCATGGCGCGGATCGTAACCCGACTCCGGAGGCCCCGTGAGCTTTACTCGAGCCCTCGTCCGCCGCCCGGCCCCCAACCTCGCCGACGGCTTGACCACAGCTGGCCTCGGACCCCCGAACCTGGTGCTCGCGATCGCCCAGCACGGTGCCTACTGCGAGGCGCTCAAGGGTTGCGGCCTCGAGCTCACGTATCTCCGAATCGACCCCGAGTTCCCGGACGGCACGTTCGTCGAGGACCCCGCGATCGTGACCTCGAAGGGCGCGATCCTCACGCGGCCCGGCGCGCCGAGCCGTCTCGGTGAGGTGGCGAGCGTCCGCGAGGGGCTCTCGAAGTTCGTGCCGTCGATCGGTGAGATCGAGGCCCCGGGCACCGTCGACGGCGGTGACGTCTGCGAAACGGGCGGGAGCTACCTGATCGGCCTCTCGGAGCGGACGAACCTGGAAGGCGCAAGGCAGCTCGCCACGATTCTCGCGCGTCACGGGTACGACTCCATCGAGATCGACGTGCGCGGCATCCCCGGGCTTCTGCACTTGAAGAGCGGCCTAGCGGCGCTCGAGGACGGGAGGCTGGTCGCGGTCGCGGCGCTTGCCGGCCGCGACGAGCTGCGGCGGTACCCCTCGGTTGTCGTCGACGACGACGAGGCGTACGCCGCCAATTGCGTCGGGATCAACGGCCGCGTCCTGCTCGCGGGCGGCTTCCCTGTCGTTGAGCAGAGGCTTCGCCGCCTCGGCTACGATGTCGTAACGCTCGACATGTCCGAGTTCCGCAAGATGGACGGCGGGCTGAGTTGCCTCTCGCTGCGGTTATGACGCGCCGTGCTTCAGCGAGCGTACCATCGACAGGAAAGCGTCGCGCTGGGCGCTCACCGTGGAGTCGGGCCCGGTGAACTTGAAGTACCAGTTCGCGTCCGGACCGGGCGCCACGGCGCCGAGCAGGCGGTAGCCGGGCTTCGGAACCGCGGGAGCCGCGGTCATCGTCATTCCGCCCTTGTAGGTCCCCGCGACCTCGACGAGGACGACTTTGAGGCCGCCCGCGTCGATCTCCGACGTCTTCATCCCGCTTTGCGCGGAGCTGCCATCGGAGAGCGTGAATTGGTCGGCCCAGCGCACCGCGTTCGACATGGGATCGCCGCCCTGGCCAGGACCGAAATAGAAGACTGCGCACTCGCCCTCGCCCCCCGGCCCCGGGACTTTGTACTGTGCGCGGCGCATCGGCGACGACGGCGTTTCGACGATCCATCCCACCGGAACCCTCCACGCAAGACCGGTCGCCCCCTCGCCCGCGCCTCGGGGGACAGGAGGTAGCGTCGACGGGGCTCCTACAGCGGCATCGATCGCCGGGTGGCCCGGCGGCAGAGCTCCGGGCTCTCCGCTTCGAGCCGACACGAGCGACGGCGAGGAGGGGGCGGGAGCGCGAGCGGCCTTCAGGGGCTCGCTCTTCACCGCGCCCTGATCCGAGCACGCGGCGAGCAAAGCCAGCACCCCCACGGCCAAGATCGTCTTCGTGTGGGTTGCCGCCATCGAAGTCACAGCTTAGCAAGCTTCAGCCGAGTGCAGCGACGTCCACTGCACGCGGCGCGTCCGGAATCAAGGGCGGCGGCTCGACCTCCTCGCCGTCCACCAACCAGCGCGTCAAAGCCGTCACCCCCGGGAGATCGGAGCGCCGGAGCCACGCGTCGAGGTCGTTTTCCGGCTCTCCCAAGGCCTCCCGCGGATCGTCCGAGCCGCCGGCAGAGATCGCGTACCTGCGATAGCGGCGGAAGAAGTCTTGGTGGAAGACGAGAAATCGGCGCGTCCGCGCGCGTCCCTTCTCGTCGTCGCGGAAGTGGCCGCGACAGAGATCGACGTACCTGCGGATCACCGCGAGGCGCTCTTGCGGATCGAGGTCGATGTCCCGCTCCTCGGCGAATTCCCGGAAGATCCAAGGCTTCGTCAGCGCCCATCGGCCCGTCATCACGGCCGCGCAGCCGGTTTCTTCCATCCGTCGCTTCGCGTCGCGCCAAGTGGCCACGTCGCCGTTTCCGATGACTGGGACGGCTACCTCGGCGACGAGCGCCCCGACGTGCTCCCAGAGGGCCGGCCTTCGGTAGCGCTGGGCGCGGGTGCGCGCGTGGAGCGCGATCGCATCGACGCCGGCCGCGACGGCAGCCCGTGCGACCTTGAGATAGCTATTGTCCCCATCGGACCAACCAAGTCGCATCTTGATCGTCACGGGTATATTCACTGCGCCCTTCATCGCCGCGACGATCGCGGCGACTTTGGAAGGGCGCTCGAGGAGCGACGCCCCGAACCCGCGCCGCGTGACCTCGTCGATCGGGCAACCGAGGTTGACGTCGACGAAATCGGCCCCCTGGCTCTCCGCGACCCTCGCGGCCTCGGCCATCACGCCGGGATTCTTCCCCGCGAGCTGGACGCCGAAGAGCTTCTCCGACGGGTGGCGGCGAAGGAGCGGGAGGTCGCCACGATCCCGCCCCCCGATCTTGTGCGCGTACGCCATCTCCCCGACGCAGACGTCGGCTCCCCACTCGTTCGCGAGCCTGCGGAACGGGAGATCAGTACCGCGCGTCATCGGCGCCATGACCAGGCGCCCGCGGAACAGATCGTCTCCGGTCATCAATAGCGGATCGTCTCTTCGTCGGCGTCGTCCGACGGTTCGCTCCCCGCCACGGGCAGCTCCCGCTCGAGCTGCTCGGTGATCGTCTTGACCTGGACCTCCGCGGCGTGAATCTTCGCGCGACAGACCGCCACGAGACCTGCGGCCTCTCCGACCAGCCCCGACAGCTCGTCGATGTCGACCTTGCCTTCCTCGATGCGCAGCAGAATCTCCTCCAGTCGCGCCGCCGCCTCGCCGTAGGAAGGCTCCTTCCCGCCCTTAGACTTGCTCATCGCTCGCCCCTTCCGAAACGAGACGGAGCCCCCCGGCTCTCAGCTCCGCCGTCACGCGAGTGCCGCGGGGAGCCTCGCGCGCATCGACCAGAACGCGCCCCCCCCCACCCCGCAGGATCGCATAGCCGCGCTCGACGACGCTCCGAGGGTCGACGAGGCGGAGGCGCCGCGTCCGCGCGTGGAGCCGCTCGTTCTCGAGAGTCAGCGCGCGCGACGCACGCGGCGCGAGGCCTGCGACCGCATCGCGCACACGCAGCGCCTCGGACGCGAGATCGCGGCGAGCCCCCTGGCCGAGCTGCCGGGCCGATGCGACCAGCCCCGCGCGGGACGCTTCGATGAGACGCGTCACGCCGCCGAGCAGCCGCTGGATCGTATCCCGCCGGGCGCGCCGCTCGGCCTCGAGCAAGAGCCGCGCCTCCTCGAAGATCGCCGCTCCCGCGTCTTCAACCCGCCGCAGCGAGGCCTCCACCGTTTGAACGAGGAACGCCGCGGCCGCGGTCGGCGTCTTGGCGCGACGAGCGACGTGGTCCAGGACCGAGACGTCCTGCTCATGACCGATGCCGACGACGATCGGGATCGGGAAAAGCGCGACCGCGCGACCGAGCGGCTCCGTGTCGAACCAGGCCAGGTCCGTCCGCGACCCGCCGCCGCGGCAGATCAGGATGACGTCGAAGTGCTCGATTCGCGGACGGAACCAATCGAGCGCGTTGAGGACCGAGGATTCGGTGGCGCGTCCCTGGACGCGCGCGCCGTGCGCCGTCACTCGGAAGGCGAACCCGCTCTCCCTCACGGTGCGGAGCACGTCGTGATAGGCGTCGGAATCCAAGCTGGTGATGAGCCCGACGCGGAGCGGGAGCTGAGGAAACGGCAGGGCGACGTTGCGCTCCGTGAGCCCCTCCGCCGCCAGCTTGCGGACGATCTCCTCGCGACGCCGGGCCGCCTCGCCCAGGGTGAATGCGAGATCGAGATCCTCGATCTGGACGCGATAGGCGCCCCACGCTTCGTACAGATCGACGCGGACCCTGACCCGCACCTCGACCTCATCCTCGAGCTCGAAGGGGTGGCCGGCGGCGGCGAGCTTCCGCTCGATCTCTTGGCGGACCCCCTCGAAGAGGATTGCTTGAACCTGGTAGGCCTGCTCCCCGGATTCCTCGCGCTCGATGAGAGAGAACCCGACATGCTTCTTGTGGCGGCTTCGGCTGAAGCCGCTGATCTCGCCGACGAGCCAGAGCGACTGTGGGAAAGCGCTCGCGAGAACCGCCTTGACCTCGCGGTTGAGCCGTCCCACCGTCCAGTGATCCAAGCCTCCGTCCCCGGCTGCCGCCGGCCCCTTCAGGGGCCGCGATCCACCGAGCCCCACGTACCGGCTTCGGATCTCGTCGTCGAACTCGAACCCCTCGGGCTGCAGCAGATCGACGAGCATCACGACATCGTCGTCCGGGATCGACCAAACCTTGTCGGCGGCCTGCCACCGCCGGCGCGGGAGGGACTTGACCAGATCGACGAGGCGCCGGTCGAACGGGAAGCGAACGAGCAGAGCGCCTCGGCCGTCGTGGACGACGTCGCGGCTCACGCCGGACGGCTCCCCGCGCACGTTCGAGCCGCCTCCACGATGCGGGATGCGGCGCCGTCGATGTCCGCCGCGCTCGTCGGTCGTCCCGTGGTCAGGCGAAGCGTCGAGAGGGCGATCTCCGGCTTGACACCCATTGCGAGAAGCACCTTGGACGGCTCGGCCTTACCCGAGTGACAGGCGGCGCCCGAGCCGGTCGCGACGCCGTCCATACGGGAGAGAAGCTCGTTCGCATCGATCCCGGGAAACGCCGCGTAGAGAGTGTTGGGAAGGCGCTTGGCCTCGGCACCGTGGACGACGAGGCCCGGGAACGCCTCGCGGAGCTTGGCTTCCAGCCGGTCGCGCATCTCCTGCGCGTGCTCGCGCCGCGCGTCGAGCTCGCTCGCGGCCAGGGCGCACGCGGCGCCCAGCGCCGCGGAAAGGGCGACGCTCTCCGTGCCCGACCGCCGGTTCTGCTGATGGCCCGCACCCCGTAGGAACGGGGCGAAAGGGGTTCCCCGCCGCAGGTAGAGCGCCCCGACCCCCTGGGGCGCGTAGACCTTGTGCCCGGCGATCGAGAGCAAATCGACGTCGAGCTCCCGGACGTTGACCCGGATCTTTCCGAGAGTCTGCGCCGCGTCGGTGTGGATCGCGACTCCCTTCGCGTGAGCGGCGCGCGCCGCCGCGGCAACCGGCTGGATGACGCCCGTTTCGTTGTTCGCATGCATGAGAGACACGAGTACGGTGTCGGGGCGAATTGCGGTCTCGATCCCGCGAGCGTCGATCGTCCCCGAGGGATCGACCGGCACGCGTGTGACGCCCCACCCACGCCTTTCCAGTGCGCGGCACGCCTGTTCCACCGAGGCATGCTCGATCGCCGAAATGACGAGATGCCGGCCGCGCTCCGCCAGCGCTTCGGCGACGCCGTAGATCGCGGCGTTGTTCGATTCCGTCCCGCCGCTCGTGAAAACGATCTCGTCGGGCTCGGCCCCGATCGCCGTTGCAACCTGGAGACGGGCCTCCTCGACAACCCGCCGCGCCGCCAGACCGAACGCGTGGGTCGAAAGCGCGTTGCCGTGGACGTCCCGGAAGACCGCCGTCAATGCATCGAGCACTTCGGCTGCGATCGGAGTCGAAGCGTTGTAGTCGAGGTAGATCGGCTGCGGCATACGGGACTCCGGCGAAGGGCCCGCTATTATCGCGCAGGAGGCGCCTCATGAGCGATCCCGTGCTCCTTTCGACCCGCAAGATCCACGATGGACGCGTCGTCCGGCTGACCGTACAGAAGGTCCGCCTGCCGAATGGAAGATCGGTCGAGCTGGAGGTCGTTCACCATCCCGGTGCCGCGGCCGTCGTTCCCTTGGACGCCGACGGCAACGTCATTCTCGTGCGGCAGTACCGTCACGCGATCGGTTCCTGGCTCCTTGAAGTTCCCGCAGGGACGCTGAACCAGTCCGGAGAATCCCCCGAGGTTTGCGCCCGGCGCGAGGTGGAAGAAGAGACCGGTTACCAGGCCGGTTGGCTCGAACCGCTGGGATGGATCTGGACGACGCCGGGCTTTACCAACGAGCGCATCTGGCTGTTTCGCGCGACGAATCTCACCCGCACGAGCTCACGGCTCGAGGACGACGAGGTGCTCAGCGTGGAGAAGCTCCCCCTGGACGAGGCGGTGCGCCGGGCGCAACGTGGCGAGATCGTCGACGGAAAGTCCGTCTGCGCGCTGCTGCGAGCCGCGGCTCGCTAGAGGGATCCGAAGCGATAGGAGGCAGGGCCCGTCAGGCCGGAGTCATGGAATCCGATCATCTGGAGCACGCCCGCATCGTCGCGGCGGAAGAACGCCTCGGTCCGCGCGATGCTCCCCTCGGGTGGGCTGCGCCGCGCGGCCATCATTCCCAGGCAATCGCCGTTCACCCAGACCTCGAAGAGAGAAAGCGAGGGCGTGTAGGAGACGACGGTGTGTAGGACGATCACGCCCGCGTCGTAGGCGTGGCTTCCGACGCGAAAAGGCTGCGACACGTTGAATCGCACCTGCGTGTCCGCGGCCGCCGTGTTGGGATTTCCGGCGAACAGAATCGCCGCCGTGATCAACGCCGCCCAGCCGATCCTCACGCCTCCCCGCTCGCTTTGCATGACGCTTCCTCCTGGTCGCACCGCACTCTCGAAACTGTTCTCTGGTCGACTAGGGCGGGAGCAATGCATATGCCACTTGAACGTGATGCATATATGTAACAACGCCGAGACTCCTCAACTTTTTCCGGTTGGAGAAGCTCAGCGCTAACTGACGTGATTGCGCCGTTTGGAGCTGTCGCATGGTGAGCGAGCCTGGCTTCGACACGGTTGTGCGACGGGCCGATGACAAGCGTGCCGCCAGCGCCGTAAGACGCGACCGACAGTTCCGTCGCCGCCGACGCGTGCGAAGGCGCGAAAGCGTCAGGCGCTTACGAAATCAGGTGAGGGAGAACGTCGCGTAAGTCCCGCGATCGGACGATCGCAGACGCGGAGGCTTCCAACTCGGCGCTCTTCGGGTTGAACGCGACGCAGCAGCCCGCGAGGCGCGCGGCGGCCACGTCGTTGGCATGATCGCCCACAAACGCGCATCGAGAGAGTGGGATCTGCTCCCGCAGGGCGATCGAGCGAAGCGCGACCCCTTTCCCATCCATGTCGAACGGCGTCGCGTGCCAGTGCGTGATCCGCCCTTGGGCGTCGAACGCGATTCGGTTCGTGTACACCTCGTCGAACGGATGATCGGGGAACAAAGTATCCAGCAGCAGATCCAGAGTCCCGGAGATGACCGCCAGCCGCGCGCCGCCCGCTTTGAGGGTGTGCAGCGTCTCCGGCGCACCCTCGACGAGAGTCAGCTCGCGGAAGGCCGCGACGATCGTTTCGCGCGTCGCGCCGGCCTCACGCCACGACGCGATGTCGAGGGCGACCCACTCCGCATAGGAGAGCTTCCCTCGCTTGTAGAGGTCCCAGCGAGCCGCGTTCTGATCGTCGCTGCCGGTGAAGCGGTGGTTGAGGACCTCCCAGACGGTCTTGTCCTCGGCGTGGTGGACCAGCGTGCCGTCCACGTCGAAAGCGACCAGATCGAACCGACGGCTCACGCGCGCGCCGGCTCGAGGCGGGCGAGGACGCTCTTGAACGCAGGCGTGCCCGAGTCGGGGTCGATACGGCGCGGGACCAGCGCGTTCGCCTCCGGGTAATACATGGCCAGATTCCCGGGAGGAATGTCGATGAACGCGGCGACCACCCGCGCGCGGCCGGTCTCCGTCACCACGTCCAGAGGGTCGTTCTCGCGCACTCCAAGCCTCGCGCCGTCCTCCGTCGACATCATGACGACGTCCCGCCGCGTGACGCCCCGATACAGGTCCTCGTCCTCGTAGACGACGGTGTTGAATTGACCCTCGCTGCGGAGCGTCATGAGGCGGAACTCTCCAGGCCCCGGCTGGAACGCGGGCAGCCGAGGAACCTGGACCCTCGCTTTTCCCGACGGGGTGGCGAACACGGGGGAGTGAAAGGTGCGCCCCGCGACCTGAAATTCGGATCGAGTGGCGCCGATCGTCGCGACGGCCTCGTATCCGGGAACGACGGCGGCGATCGCTCGACGCACCGCATCGTGATCGGTCATCGAGGCGAACGGGAACGGACCCGGGGGGAGGACACGCGCGGCGAGGGCGCAGACCACCTCGACCTCGCTCTTGAGGTCGGTCCCCGGAGCCGGCTCGCCTCCGTCCGACAGGCGCACGAAATTGAACATGCTCTCCTGCGTCGTCGCTTGCTTCTCCTCGTCCCGGGCGAGCACGGGCAGGACCACGTGGTACCGGCCGCGGCCGTGAACGTGCCCCTCGTTGAGCTTGGTCGTCACGTAGCAGGTCGTGTCGATACGCTGCAGCGCGCGCGCCGACCAAGGGCGATCCGGGTTCGCCCCAAAAAGGTTCCCTCCCACAAACACCGCGACTCTGATCGTGCCCGCGTGGGCGGCCTCCATGGAGCGGAACGTGTCGAGTCCCGGTTTCGCGGGCCGAGGAATCCCGTAGACCTCCTCCATCTTCTTCGCGAACGCTTCCTTCAGGGCCGGGGCGAACCCGACCGATCCGACTCCTTGGACGTTGCTGTGACCGCGGATCGGCAGCAGCCCGCAGCCCTCGCGCCCCACCCACCCGCGCGCGAGCGCCAGATTCGCGAGCGCGCAGACGTTGTGCACGCCGTGGGCATGATGGGTGAGGCCCATCGCCCAGAGCATCACGCCGCGTCGTGCCCTGAGGATCGCCGCGACCGCCCGATCGACGTCGACTCGCGCCAGTCCGCTCGCGGCGAGCAACGCGTCCCACGACGACGATCGCGCGTCGGATTCGACCTGTTCCCATCCCTCCACATGCTCGCGGACGAACTCCCGATCGACGCCGCCCGTCTCGACGACACCCTTCAGCAACGCCTTGAAGCACGCGATGTCCGAGCCGACGTGCGGCTGCAAATAGATGTCCGAAACGTCTGAGCCGAACATCAACGAGCCGGGACGCGATGGGATCTTGAACCGGACGAGGCCGAGCTCTTTCACGGGATTGACGACGATCACCGTTCCGCCGCGCTCGCGGATCTCGATCAGCTTCACGATCAGCCGTGGATGGTTCGACGACGGATTCGCGCCCGCGACGACCGCGAGGTCGGTCGTGTCGAGATCGTCGAGCACGATCGTCGACGTCGCGCTGCCGAGTATACGCGACAGCGCCACGCCCGACGCTTGATGGCAGTAGGAGGAGCAATTGTGGATGTTCGGCGTGCCGTACGCGCGGGCGAACGCTTGCGTCAAGAAGGCGGCTTCGTTGGACGATCTCCCCGAGCCATAGAAGAAAACCGCATCTCGATCCGCTGCCTTGAGGTCCGCCGCGACGCGCTCGAGGGCTTCGCTCCACGAGACCCGGTGAAAGTGCGTCTGCCCGTCACGCCACGCGATCGGGAAGACGAGGCGCCCGGCCGCTTCCATCTGGAGCGACGACCAGGATTCGAGCTCCGCCATCGAGTGCGTGGCGAAGAATCTCTCGGTCAGGGGCGCCTGCATGTCCCCCGCTTGGGCCTGCAGAGATTTCTTGCAGACTTCGGGGAACGAGCCGCGCTCGTTGACCATGCCGCCAAGCTGACCGCCCATCCCGTATGCGCAGGTCTTGCAGGCGTTCTTCGAACGCATCCTCTTGTAGAGCTTGAGGACGCCCCCCACCTGCCGCCCCTTCTTCCAGGTGTACGCGAGCGCCGCGAAGCCGCCCGCGGCGGAGACTCGGGGCTTGGGCATAAGATCCTCGCAGGGTCAGTTGGTCAAATACGCGTAGAAGTTTACCGTCACTGTCTTGTCGGTCGTGTTGTAGAAATAGGTGCGGTAGCGCGGGAAACCGATTTGCGCGCGGGTCTGGCTCGAGGAGAAGTACGGAGATGCGGCCGACACGCCGGACGCGCTGATCTCGGTCGCGAAGGCCATCGTTCCCTTTTCCTCGAAGGCGTGAACGATCGCGTCGTCGTCGGGGAGCACGAAGATGCCCACGGTGCCGGGCCGAATGACGTCGCCGCGAATCTGCCCCTGCAGCCCGAGCACCATCGCGGTGAAGCCATCGCTGGGGATCGTGCCTCCCTGGACGAGTCGCACGGTATCCTTCGGGCTCACCGGCGCGACCACGATTTCGCGCAGCTGGAAGAACTTCGCATGGCTGATGAAGCCCTCGACGCCAACTGTGCCGGAGACCTTGAACGGCGAGGGGAAATTGGTGACCAATACGCTTTGCACCCCTTCGGAGACTGCCGTGCCAGCGGGTGTCATCACGAACAGCATTGCGGCGAGGACGATTCCGGCCGCGATCAAGAGCGGTTTCTTCATGTTGGCTACCTCCCAGCCTAAAGGGTACCCGGAGTGAGCAGAACACGCCCACAACGGCTCGGCGCCGCGTTCTACCGGCGGCCTGCACTCGCCGTCGCGCGCGATCTCCTGGGGAGGACGCTCTGCCGCAGGATCGCCGACGGCACGGTCCTGCGAGGGCGGCTCGTCGAGGTCGAGGCCTACGACGGCCCCCTCGATCGAGCGAGCCATGCGTTTCGCGGGCCGACCGCGCGCAACCGATGGATGTTCGAACCCGGTGGCCTGGCCTACGTCTACCTGATCTACGGAATGCACCACTGCTTGAACATCGTCACCGGCAGCGCAGGATACCCGGCGGCCGTTCTCTTGCGGGCAGCGGAGTCGCCGGACGGCGCGTCGGCATCGGGGCCGGGGCGATTGACGAGAGCGTTCGAGATCGACCGGACTCTCGACGGCGCATCGTTCCTTGAAGGCCCGCTCTGGCTCGAGCCTGGGGATCCGGTCGCAGATCGCGCGGTCCGCCGAACTCGCCGCATCGGCGTCGACTACGCCGGCCCCTGGGCCTCCCGCCGCCTTCGCTTCATCGTGGCCGGTCACCCCGACATTTCGGGCCCTCGATCACTGCGCAGATAGGCGTGAAAAAAGGGGACACTCCCCTTTTTGTCCCAACTCTTCGCTCGTGCGAGAAGCTTTAGAAGAAAAAGGAGAGTGTCCCCTTTTCCTCCACCCCCGTCTTGGAACCGGTTTGTGACCGGGCGGGATGTAGGTTTCGCCGCATGTCGATCGTGCTCGACCAGATCACCAAGAGGATCGATCGCCACGCGATCGTCAATCAGGTGTCGATCGAGATCGGCGACGGCGAACTGTTCGTGCTTCTCGGCCCCAGCGGCAGCGGCAAGAGCACGATCCTCCGCATGATCGCCGGCCTCACGCCGTGCGACCACGGAAGGGTCATCCTGCACGGGCGGGACGTCACCGAGTTGCCGCCGCAAAAGCGCGGTGTCGGGATCGTCTTCCAACATTACGCCCTGTTCCGGCACATGTCGGTCGCCGAGAACATCGAGTTCGCCCTCAAGATTCGCGGCGTTCCCAAGGACGCGCGACGTCGTCGCCGCGACGAGCTGGTGGAGTTGGTGGATCTCGCCGGCCTCGCGGGACGCATGCCCTCTCAGCTGTCCGGCGGGCAGCAGCAGCGGGTCGCCCTCGCGCGCGCTCTCGCGTATCGGCCCGAGGTCTTACTGCTCGACGAGCCGTTCGGTGCGCTCGATGCCAAGATCCGCGTCGACCTCCGCCGTGCGGTTCATCGTATCCAGCGGGAGCTGGGCGTCGCCGCGATCTTCGTCACCCACGATCAGGAGGAGGCGTTCGAGGTCGCCGACCGCATCGGCGTTCTGAACGAGGGCCGGCTACTCGAGGCCGGACCGCCGCGCGAGCTTTACGCTCGGCCGCGCACAGAGTTCGTCGCGCGGTTCCTCGGCGCGGCCAATCTCATGGTCGGCATCAACGAGCCGCAGGGGGTGCGCATCGGGCCCTGCCTCGTCCCTCTCAAGACGCAAGGGGGTGAGCATCCGGACGCGGGGCGGGTCCAAGTCCTGTTCCGTCCCGAGGACGTCGCGGTCAAGGATGCCCCCGATGCGCTCGACTGGCCGCTTTTGGGCAGGGCGGTGATCGAGGAACGCGCGTTCTTCGGGTCGATCGAGCGCCTGAGGCTCCGCATCCCGGAGCTGACGGGAGTGCGGATGATCGATCCGCCGCCGGTGTTCGGCGAAGAAGGCATCGTCGTCCAGGCCAGCCGCTCGCAGCACCAGGCCCGCCGCTACCCGTTGGCTCCGGGGACCACTGCTTGGGTCGGACTGCGCCGCATCCACGCCCTTCCGCATCCCGGACTTCGCCTGCTCGCGCTGGCCGGCGGCGAGGCAGGGGACGCCACCGCACTCGGCGTGGCGGCGCACCTCGCCGGCCGCGCGGACGCACGGCTCACCGCTCTCGTCGCCGACGGCACGGCGAGCCTCCGAGGCGTCGAGACGAGGCGGTTCGTCGGCACGCTCGACGAGGCGATCGCTCGCGAGGCCGAGCGCGACCCGGTGGATCTGGTCATCTTGTCACCCCCCCGCGACGATGCGTCTTCAGCCGTGGCGCGCGCGTTGCGTGCCAGCGAGCACCACGTCCTCGTCGTGCGGGACGGGGGAGCCGGCCTCCAGCACGCTCTCGTCTGCGTCGCCGGGGGAGAGCAGGGGAAGGTCGACATCCTTTTCGCGAGCCGGCTTCTCCGGCATATCTCCGCGGAAGCGACCGTGATGATGGTCGTCCCGGGGCCGGAGCCGGACCCCGTTGCCGATGCGCACGCGCAGCGTTTCGTCGCGGCGGGCGGGAAGACGCTCGTTTCCGCCGGCGTCAAGGCACGGCCCGCGCTGGGGCACGGCGACGTCGCGGAATCCATCGAAGAGGCATTGCGGAGCGGACGCTACGGGCTCATCGTCGTCGGGGCCCCGCCGCTCCGGGCCGATACGGGCGCGCCGATCGGTGGGCTGGTCGGGCGGCTCTTGTCCTCGCCCACGACACCTTCCATGCTCGTCATCAGGTCGACGCCATGACACGTTCCCAGCGAATCTCCCCGATCCCGGTCGCCCTCTCGCTCGCCCTCGCGCTGGCCGGATCCACGGTCGACGCAAAAAAGGTCTCGATCCTCAATGTCTCGTACGACCCGACGCGTGAGTTCTACAAGGAGATCAACGCCGCATTCGCGGCGGTGTGGAAGACCAAGACGGGAGACGATCTGACCGTTCAGCAATCCCACGGCGGCTCCGGCAAGCAAGCGCGCGCTGTCGCCGACGGACTCGAGGCGGACGTCGTCACCCTCGCCCTCGCGTACGACGTCGATGCGCTCGCGGTCGCTGGGCTGCTGGCACCCGATTGGCAGAAGCGCCTGCCGGACAACAGCTGCCCTTACACGTCGACGATCGTTTTCATCGTGCGCAAGGGGAACCCCAAGGGAATCAGGGACTGGAGCGACTTGGCCAAGCCGGGCATCCAGGTGATCACGCCCAATCCGAAGACCTCGGGAGGAGCGCGGTGGAACTACCTCGCCGCCTGGGGCGCCGCTCTCGCAACGAATGGTCGCGACGAGGCCAAAGCGAAGGCGTTCGTCGCGGCGGTCTACAAGAACGTCCCGATGCTCGACACGGGCGCGCGCGGCGCGACGGTCACGTTCGTCGAGCGTGGGATTGGCGACGTCCTGATCGCGTGGGAGAACGAGGCGATGCTCGCCCTATCCGAGATGGGCAGGGACAAGCTCGAGCTCGTGGCGCCTCCGCGGTCGATCCTCGCCGAGCCGCCCGTCACGATCGTCGACAGGGTGGTCGCGAAGCACGGCACGAAGGATGTGGCGCAGGCTTATCTCGCCTACCTGTACTCCACGCCCGGGCAAGAGATCGTGGCGAAGCACTTCTACCGCCCCCGCGATCCCGCGGTCGCGAAGAAGTACGCCTCCCGGTTTCCCAAGGTCGAGACGTTCACGGTCGACAAGACGTTCGGCGGATGGGACAAAGCGCAGAAGGTGCATTTCGCGGATGGCGGAGTCTTCGATCAGATCTTCGGAGCCGGTCGGTGACCGCCGCCGATCGGCGCGTGCTCCCGGGCTTTTCGCCGGCGATCTCGTTCACCGTCGGGTACGTGTCCCTGCTCATCTTGATCCCGCTGGCGATGCTCGTACTGAAGTCGGCATCGTTGGGTCCCGCGGCGTTCTGGGCCGCGGCCACGTCCCCTCGCGCGCTGGCGGCCTACCGGCTGAGCGTGCTCGCCGCGCTCTCGGGCGGCGCGATCAACGCGGCCTTCGGAGTGATCGTCGCGTGGGTCTTGGTGCGCTACGAGTTTCCGGGGAAGCGCCTGGTCGACGCCCTCGTCGACCTGCCGTTCGCGCTCCCCACGGCGGTCGCCGGCATCGCACTGACATCCCTCTACGCCGAGAACGGATGGATCGGCAAGCACCTCGCGCCGCTCGGCATCAAGGTGGCCTACACGCCGCTCGGAGTCGTCGTCGCGCTGACGTTCATCGGCCTGCCGTTCGTCGTCCGGACCGTTCAGCCGGTGCTGGAAGATCTCGAGCCCGAGATCGAAGACGCGGCCGCGGTGCTCGGCGCTGGCCGGATCGCGACGCTCGCGCGGGTCATCCTCCCGGGCGTCCTGCCCTCGCTCGCCACGGGATTCGCGCTCTCTTTCGCCCGTGGCCTCGGAGAGTACGGATCGGTCGTCTTCATCGCGGGGAACATGCCCATGGTCTCGGAGATCACGCCGCTCTTGATCATGATCAAGCTGGAGCAATACGACTACGCGGGCGCGACGGCGATCGCGCTCGTCTTTCTGATCGTGTCGTTTTCCATGCTCCTGGCGATCAACGGCCTCGCACGCCGCGCGGCCGCACGGCTGCGGATGCGGTGAGCGTCGTGTTCGCCCCCAGGGAGCCGCGGCCATCGCACCGGAACGAGAATCGTCTCGTCCGGGTCGCGCTCATCGGGATCGCGCTCGCGTTTCTCGTGCTCTTCCTCTTCCTTCCGCTTGTCGCCGTGTTCGCGACGGCCTTCGAGAAGGGCGCGGCCGCCTACGCCGCGGCGATCGTCGATCCCACGGCCCTGTCCGCGATCCGCGTCACGCTGACCGTCGCCGCGATCGTCGTCCCGATGAACCTCCTCTTCGGTGTCTCCGCCGCCTGGGCCATCGCGAAGTTCGAATTCCCGGGGAGAGGGCTGCTCGTGACGATCATCGATGCCCCGTTCGCGGTGTCGCCGGTCGTCTCCGGGATGGTGTTCGTCCTGCTGTTCGGCGCCCACGGCCTTCTCGGCCGGTGGCTGATCGCGCACGACGTCAAGATCGTCTTCGCTTTCCCGGGGGTCGTTCTCGCGACGCTGTTCGTCACGTCGCCGTTCGTCGCGCGCGAGTTGATCCCTCTGATGGAGAGCCAGGGGAACGGTGACGAGGAGGCCGCGCTCACCCTGGGAGGATCGGGCTGGAGCACGTTCTTCCACGTCAGCCTCCCGAAGATCCGGTGGGGCCTCTTGTACGGCGTCGTGCTCTGCAACGCGCGGGCGATGGGGGAGTTCGGCGCCGTCTCCGTCGTTTCCGGGCATATCCAGGGGCTGACGAACACGATCCCCCTCCACGTCGAGATCCTCTACAACGAGTATCAGTTCTCGGCGGCGTTCGCGGTCGCCTCGCTGCTCTCCGTCGTGGCGCTGGTGACGCTTGCGATCAAAGCGGTCGTCGAGCACCGCGTCGGGTCCCGCTGAGACGACTGATAGCATGAGGGCATGCGGCGTTCGAGCCTCGGCCTCGTCCTGATCGCGCTCAACGTCTCGCTGGCGCTGGTCACGGTTGCGGGCCTGGCGATCGCCTCCGCCGCGCTGCTCCGGCGCTTCACGGACAACCAGGCGCTCGGGCGCGTGCGCGCGGCGGCGGTGTCCGCCGAGCGGGGAATCGCCGGGCAAGGCGAGGCGGTCGCGACGGCGACGCAGCTGCTCGCCCTGCACCCGAGCTCGGCGGACCGGCTCGGGCAGCGAAGGTTCACGGAAGTGACGGCCGATCTCGAGCGGTTCCGGACTTCCGCGGGCCTGGCCGCCGTCGCGGTGATGCGAAGCGACCAGTTGGTCGCGGCCGCCGGACCCATGCTGGATTGGACCGGCCTTCTCGGTGGTGCGCGAGCCCCGAACTGGAGCTTGGCGGCGCTGCCTGGGGGAGGACTGCAGCTTGCCTCCGCGGCGTCGGTGGTCGGAGAGCCGGAGTACGTCGTCGCGGCCGCAAAGCGACTCGATGCGGCGTTCGCCTCGCGACTGTCGGAGGAGATCGGGGCGACCGTGCGAATCGTCGACGCCGCAAACGGGATCGGCGACCTCGGGGATCCGAAGCTCCCCATGCGCGCGAGGCTGCTCCACGACGCCCCCCCCGCGGCACGGCGGCTCGATGGGCCGGGCGTCTATGCGACCGTGCGGGCGCTTCGTGGTCCCGACGGACGGGTCGCCGGGTTCCTCGAGACCGAGATTCCGACGTCCACCGCGCGCGACGCGACGCTCCGGCTGGTGCGGCAGCTCTCGATGCTCGCGGTCGTGATCGGCGGGCTCGCGGCCCTGGCGTCGGTGGTGCTGGCACGCCGCATCGCCTCACCGGTCGAGCGGCTCGCGGAAGCGGCCGACCGGATCGGCGGTGGAGACCTGCACACGCCGGTCGCGCCCTCCGGCTGGGCGGAGATCGGCGGGCTGGCGACGTCGATGGAGGAGATGCGGCGGCGGCTGTTGCGGCTGACGGTGGATCTCGAGGCGCAGCGCGTCGAAGCGCGCGCGATGGTCGACGGGATCGTCGAGGGCGTCTTCGTCGTTGACGGCGAGCGTCGCATCGTCCAGATCAGCGGTCAGGCGGCGGCCCTCGTCGGTACCGACGCCCGATCCGCCGTGGGCCGGTTCTGCGGCGACTTGTTGAGGCCCGAGCCGGTCAACGGCGTCCGGCCGTGCGAGGAGAGCTGCCCGATCCTTCACGCGCGCTTCCGCGGCCAGGCCCGGGCGACCGAGCACCTCGTGCTCGCCGACGGCAGGCATCTTAGGGTCGTGGTGACCAGCTCGATGTCCGGAGGGGACCGCCAGGTCCAGCTGCTGCGCGACGAGACCGACGTCGAGGCCGCGCGCCGCTTGCGCGATGCGGTGCTCGCCAATATCTCCCACGAATTCAAGACGCCGCTCGCGGCTCAGCTCGCCTCGCTCGAGCTGCTCCTGAACCGGCTCCCCGAGCTCGGCCCTGACGAGACGCGCGCGTTGGTCGTCGCGCTCCAACGCGGCGCGCTGCGTCTCGCGCAGCTGATCGACAATCTCCTCGAGAGCGTCCGCATCGAAGCGGGCCGGGCCTCGTTGAGGCGTCAAGCCGTCCATCTCGATGAGGTGGTCGAGGAGGCGGTCGAGATGATCCGCCCGCTCGCCGACCAGCGCGGGCAGTCGATCGACGTCGGGCTGCCGCATCCCCTGCCTCCCGTCTCGGGGGACGGGCCGCGCCTCGTCCAGGTCTTCGTCAACCTCCTGGCGAACGCGGGGAAATTCGCGCCCGACCGCACCACCATTCGGGTCGCCGGGGACGTCGACGCCGAGCGCGTGACGCTGTGGGTCGAAGACGAGGGCCCCGGGTGGAGCGACGACGTCGAGCCGCAGATGTTCGAGCCGTTCGTGCGCTCGACCGGCGACGAGCCGGAATCGTCCGGTGTGGGGCTCGGGCTGTACATCGCGAAATCGATCGTCGAGCGGCACGGCGGGGCGATCGACGCGCGCACGTCGCGGGGGCGCACGCGCGTCGCGGTCAGGCTTCCGCTCGGCAAGACGGCATGACGATCCTGATCGTCGATGACAATCGCGAGTTGCGGGAGCTGATCGGGTTCACGCTGCGAGGGGCGGGTTACCGGATCGTGGAGGCCGGCGACGGTCCCGAAGCCCTGCTCCGGCACGCCGCCGAGAAACCCGCGCTGGTGATCCTCGACGTCAACATGCCGGGCCTCGACGGATTCGAGGTCTGCCGGCGCATCCGGGCGGCGTCCGACACGCCCGTCATGATGCTCACCGTCCGCGGGGAGGAGTCCGACCAGATTCGAGCGCTCGATCTCGGCGCCGACGACTATCTCACCAAGCCGTTCAGCCCGCGCGCGCTGCTCGCGCGTGTGCGGGCCCTGCTCCGCCGCGGCGCTTCCGAGCGCCCCGCCCCCCTGGGAGGCGGGGCGATCGCGCTCGACCCCGATTTGCAAACGGTCAGCGTCGCTGGAGCCGCGCCCGTGCGCTTGACGAACCTCGAGTTCCGGCTCCTGCAGCACATGGTCGCGCAGCCGAACCGGACGATGTCGCCCGAGCAGCTCCTGCGCCACGTGTGGGGCCACCGCTCCTCCGACGACCGCCAGCTCTTGAAGCAGCTGGTTCACCGCGTCCGCCAAAAAGTCGAGGCCGACCCCGCCGACCCGCGTTTTCTCAAAACCGTCTCCGGGGTCGGCTACCGCCTGGAGGTTTAGGGGGAAAAAAGGGGACAGGCCCCGTTTTCTTCAGGCCCAACCATTGCCGTGTTGGAGAGGAAACGGGGCCTGCCTTTTTTTCCCCCTAAACCTCCAGCACGCGCCCGGATCGGAGCATCCAAAGCTCGGCGCGAACTCGGGCGCCGGGCACGGCGCGGCGGACTGCGTCGGCATAGACGCGAAGCTGATCGCGGTGGCGTTCGATCGCACCGTCATCCGACGCGTCGATCTTGAAGTCGGCGACGACGACGGCGCCGTCGGCGTCTCGATAGAGGAGATCGATCGCACCGCGCCACCGGGCCCCCGGCTCCGAGAGGAGCACCGGAATCTCACGCCCGAGAACGTCGAGTCCGGCCCAGAGCGGGGCGAGCGGCGAACCGGCAAACTCGCTGAGCACGCGCTCCGCCTCCTGGAACGCGGCCCCGCCGGCGACCGTCCCCAGGCCGGCGAGCCTTGCGTGCACGATGCGCCCTGTCTCGCGAGCCAGCGAGGGCGTCAGGGTCCCGCCGGTCGCCAGCGCGATGCCCTCGTCGGGGCGGTCGCCCTCGCTCGGCGAAGCGAACGGAGGGTCCGCTCTCGCGACGACCGCCGCGACCGCGGTCTCGTAGAGCGCCACTGCCGCGGGGGCGCCGGGACTGTGCGACGCGCCCGTTGTGCGCTCCGGATCGCCCGCCGCGACGCTCCGCCGCGCGACGCCGCCCCAGGCGGCGATCGCGTCGACCCACGCGGTTCGTCGCGAGCCGCCGCCGAAGACGACGAGTCGATCGCGAGCTCGCGTCAGGGCGACATAGAGAAGCCGCACGTCTTCCGCGGCCTCGTGCTGCGCGTCATCGAGCGACGCCGCGATCGCAGCGGCGCTGCGGAAGGCCGGCCCGTCGAGGCGAAGGAACTCCGCGCTCCCGAACCGCGCCATCGCCGTCACGACGCGCGCCTTACGGCGGGGGCCTCGCCCGCCGGCCGTGTCCGCCAGGACGACGAAGGGGGCCTCGAGACCCTTCGCGCGATGGATCGACATCACGCGCACCGCGTCCCGGTCGGCATCCGCGAGCGGCGAGTCGCCTTCGTCGTCCGCGTCGAATCCCTCCTCGAGCGCGGCCAGCGTCTCGGACAACGTCCGGCGCCCGTCGCGCGCGAGCTCCGAAGCGGCAGCCGCGAACTTCTCGAGATTCGCGACGCGCTGCGCCCCCTCGAACGCGAGCCCCGAGAGGAGCATCAGCCCCGAAGCCTGCAGCACGCGCCGCACCGCGGCGTCGACGGGAAGCGGCGCGATCGCAGCTCGCAGGGCTGCCAGACGATCGATCGCGGAAGTGAGTGCGGGCGCGGCGGCGCGGCGATTGGAGGCTGCCGCGAACAGCTCCGTATCGGGGACTCCGCCCGCCGGGGAGCGGAGGTAGGCCAGCCGAGCCACCTCGTCGGCCGGATCGCAGACGGCGCGGAGAACGGCCATCGCCTGAACGATCTCCGTCCGCCCGAAGAAGCTCCGCGCGCCGCTGACGACGAACGGAACGCCGGCATCGCGCAGAGCGCGCAAGTACGGCGCGAGGTCCGAAAACCCCCGGAAGAGCACGAGCACGTCCTCGTAGCGCCACTCCCTCCCTGGCCCCGCGATCTTCGATAGCTCCGCGGCGAGAGCCAGCCCCTCGGCGCGTCTCCGCTCCCATGCGGGAGCGTCGGGGTCGACACCCGTCGTCCAGATCTCCACGGCCAGCGGATTCCCGCCGTCCCGCTCGGCATCGATGGGCTCGTAGGCCGAAAGGTACTCGGACTCGCGCCAGATCGGCGATCCAGGCTCGGCGAAGAGCGCGTTGACGGGGCCGAGGACCTCCGGCGTCGATCGAAAATTCGAGGTCAGCGAGAGGCGGACGCCACCCTGCCGGAGCACGTGGTCGACGGCGCGCCGATACGCTCCGAAGTCGGCCCCTCGAAATCGGTAGATCGACTGCTTCGCATCACCGACGATGAAAAGCCGCCCGGGGGCCAAGCGCGTCACATAGGCGTCGGACGCCGACTCATCCTCGCGTTCCGCGAGGAACAGCACGATCTCGTACTGGATCGGATCGATGTCCTGGAACTCGTCGACGAGGATCATCTTGAAGCGCCGCTTCAGCGAAGCGCGCACGGCGGGAGCGTCGCGCAGCAGATCGCGTGTGCGCACGAGGAGCCCATCGAAGTCGATGACCCCGGCTCGGACCTGCCGTTCCCGCAGCCGGAGAGCAAAGGGACGGAGTGCCTCGACGAGATCGGCCTCGGCTCGCTCATCGAGGGCGCACACGCCCCGCAGGTAGGGACGGACGCGCGCCTCGAGCCGCTCGAGGGCCGACGCGTCGGACGGGGAGACGTTCTTGGTGCGGACCTCCGGCATCTCGTCCGGGATGCGCGACGACGACTTGATGAGGGCTTTCGCGATGGCCGCGCCGCCTTTCGCGAACGAGCGGAGCGCCGCCTCGGCCTCTAGCAGCCACTCGCGAGGCGCGGGAGTCAGTCCCTCGGTTCCCTCCACCGCGGACCGCAGCAAACCCGCGAGCCGAAGCGCTTCATTCCCGACCGCGGCCCGCAGGTCGAAACGTGGCAAGCCGGCGCGAAGCGCGGCGTCGGAGATCGCGCCCCCCGCGAGGGCGCGCGCGATCTTCTCGACCTCTCTGAGCCTGAGCTTCGCGAGCACGCGCTCCCAGAGATCAGCGCGGAGGCCCGAGGGTCCCAGCTCGTCCTCGACGAACCGAGTCCACTCTTCCGAAGCGAGACGGCGCCCGGCGACGCCCTTGTCGGCGACGAAACCCGGAGGGAGTCCGCACTCCAGCGGATGCGCGCGCAGGATCTCGGAGCAGAGGCCGTGGATCGTTGTCACGCTGGCGCGATCGAGAGCGGCCTCGGCCTCCGCGGCGCGGGCGCCGAACGCGGCGGGGTCGATGCGTCCCTCGGCGATCATTCGGTCGTAAACGCGTCGCGCTGCGGAAGGCCGAGCGTCCCGCCTGACCCCGCCCGCGAGAGAGCCCAGCTCGCCGAGCCCGAGGCCGAGCCGGTGCCGGAGCTCGCCCGAGGCCTTGTCGGTGAATGTGATGGCTGCGAGTTCCGGGAGTCGCGCCGTTCCCGTGCCGATCGCTGTCAAGATCCTCTCGATCAAGAGAGTCGTCTTCCCCGTTCCCGCTCCAGCGGAAACGACGAAGCTCGTGTCGAAGTCCGAGGCCGCACGGTGGCGCGCTGCGTGGTCCTTCGGGGGGCGCGGCGCCGGGCTCATCGACCGGTGCCCGCGCGAATCGCCGCGAGCGTGGGAGCGTTCGCGGTCTTCTGCCAGCAATCGCGTGCATCTCGCGCGTCCGGAGCGAGGCGCTCCCGGTACTCGGTGGGAGGGTGGCCGCGCCGGCATGCGTCGCGGTAATCGCACCGGCTGCAGTGCGTCCCGGAGCGGATCGGAAACCGCCCCGCGGCGGCGAGCGCGGCCGCTACCCGAACCGTCTCGAGGAAGCCATCGTGCTGCTCGCTCGTCTTGAACCCCCGAAATCGGAGGTAGGCCGTGTCGTGCCGCAGCCCGACGCCGAGGACGTCGACGGGCGCGTCCGTGAGCAGGGAATAGACCGGCACCTGCAGCTCGGCCCCGGAAACCATTCGGGCCGGCTGAACGCGCTCGGCCAAATCACCTCCCGTTTTGTAGTCGCCAACCACCGTGTCCGAGGGTCCCCGGAGGATCCGATCCAAGCGCGCGCGGACGACGAGCCCGTCGGGCCCGCCCGGCATCGGCTTCTCGACCTCGTGCTCGAGCTCCTCGGGGGCAAGCCCTTCCGTCTCCATGCGGCGGAGATCGGCTTCGAGGAACGCGTCGAGCGCTGCCATCCAGGTCGTCTCCTCGATCCGCCGCAGCAGCGGAAGCCTCGGCAAGCGCGCGGGTTCGTTCTCGCCGGACGCTGCTTTCCAAGAGGCTCGCAGCAGCATCCGTGCGCGCGCGATTCGCGCTTCGACGTCGGTGCGTCGAAAAGCGTCCTCCTCGCGCAAGCGGGCGTAGACGTCGCGGAGCACCTCGTGGACGCGACGGCCCACCGAAGCGGCATCCGCCTCGAACGGCGTCGGCGGCACCACGGTCGCGCCGATGCCAAGGACGTCGCGGAAGAAGAACTGAAGCGGGCAGAGGCCGAGCCGCTCGAGCGCCGTGGCGGCGATCGGCCCCCCAAAAAAAAAGGCGACGCCGATCCGTCCGTCGTACTTTCCGTCGGTCGGCGCGAACGACTCCGTCGCCCCGACGAGCGCGATTCCCGGTCGAAGCTCCGGCCGGCGCTCCGCGATCGCTGGGCCGGCGTCGGCGCCGGCTTCCGACGCGAGGGCCGCGAGAAGCGACTCGTCGCGCCGGTCGAGCAGACCCGGCACGCGCGCCAGCGCCTCGAGCCGCGAGCGCGGATGCGCGGGGAGCGGACGCGCCGTCCGCTCCAGCGCTTCGGCGTCACTCGGGAGACCGGCGAAGGCGGCCACGTCCCGGAGGGCGAGCGACGGAACCTTCGGTCTCGCCTCCTCGTCGGAGCGCAGCCAAGACACTCGGAGCCGGCGAGAGGCCGAGCCCAAGGTCATGGACAGCAGGAGACGCTCCTCGCCGCCGCTTTCCGCGGCGACGGGCAGCGGGCGGCCGGTGGCGCCGCGGAGGCGCAGCCGCGAGGCGTCGGGGAGAAACGGATCCTCCCGCGGCACGCGCGGAAAGACGCCGGAGTTCATCCCGACGAGACCGACCTCCGAGAACGTCATCCCGCGCGCCTGCATGGCGTCGAGAATCCGAATCCCGCCGCCTTCCGCGCCGTCCGGGGAGAGCGTCGCGGCGTCGGCGCGGGCCGCGAGCCAAGAGAGCGCCTCGCCGTGCGATACGGAGCGCTCGTCTCCCAGGAGGGTCGCGAGGCCCTGCATGGCGGCGAACAGCCCGGAGAGCCGGTGCTCCGGCGCGGCGGAACCGGCGACGTCCCCCAGTCGATCGGCGTGCCCGCCCCAGGTCGCCGGACCTCCGTCGCTCGCGGCGGCGATCGCCGCGAGCGCGGCGGACGTGGCCGGGTCCCCGCGCAGCGGGCGCGCATAAGAGGTGTGCCACGGCGGCTCTCCGCGGTCGAGGAGCGCATCCAGGGCGCCGGTGTACGGGCCGAAAGTTCGAGCGATGATCGCGACTTCGTGAGGCCGAACGCCGCGGGCGACGGCGGCTAACGCCTCGTACGCAGCCGCCCGGATCTCCGCCGCTGCGCCTTGCGCGTGGGTCGCCATCACCGGCGCGCGAGGCGCCTCTCGATCCAGAGGCGCGATGTCGCCTCGTCGGTCCGAGATCGCGCGGGCCCGCTCTCGGCCGAACACCCCTGCCGCATCCTGCGGGTCGCCGGGGAGGAGGAACGTCAGCTCGCGCCCGCGGTCGAGCGCGCGCACGAGATCGACGCGCACGCCAATCAAATCGTAGGCGCCGTGGTGCAAGATCGCCGCGAAGCGCGACGCGTACGCACCGGCCGTGCTGGCAGCCGCTACCGTAAGGCCCGCATCGTCGATCGCTGCGCCGCCCCTCCCGATCTCTTCCAGAGCGGCGGCCCATCGCGCGTACAGAGCCGCGACCTCTGGGTCGGAGCTCCGGAGCAGCGCCGTCGCCTGCTCCGGACGGATACCGGCCTCGCGCAGATCGGTCACGCTCCCCCGCAGCGCCGTCGCCGCGCTGGGGTGGTCCCGCACGAAATCGCGCATCGGCCCGGCCGCAGCGCGCTGTACGACTCGCGCGAACAAGGCGTCGAGCAGGTCTTCCGAGAGGATCGGTGCGGGAGCGGCGCCCGCGTGCGCCAGGACCCGCTGCGCCAACGCCCGGTGGTGGAGCACCGAGACGCCAAGCACCGCGCCGAGCCTCTCAACCAGCCTCCGATCCACGTGATCGGCCAGCCGACGGCTCGGGACGACGATCAAGACCGGAGCGAACGGGTCATCGATCTTTGCCGCGGCAACGCGGTCCAACAGCTCCGCTTCGAGAGCGTGGGGCGAGGCGTGGGCGACAAGCTTCACGAGGGGCCTTTCGATCGAGCGGCGGGGCGCAGCATAATCCACGGGGAAGGAGCCTCCGTGTTCGAGACCGCAAGACCGTTCCTCTTATCGCTCGCCTTGGGGCTGATGGTCGGAATCGAGCGCGAGAGAGCGTTCTCCGGAAAAGACCGGCACCCACCGTTCGGCGCGAGGACATTCGCCCTGATCTCTCTCCTGGGCACGGTGGCGGCGCACGTCGGGAATCCGGCGGTTGCTTTCGCGCTGGCGGCGTTCATCGCCGCGCTCGTGATCGCGGCGTACCTCCGGCCCTCGCCCGACGGGCGCCACGACGCCGGAACGACGACCGAAGTCGCCGCCGTCCTCGCGTTCGGACTCGGATGGCTCTCGCAGAGCGAGCCCCGTCTCGCAGCCATGCTTGGCGTGATCGTGGTCGCGGTCCTGTGGCTCAAGCCGAAGATCCACGCGTTCGCCCACGACGGGCTGAACGACCACGAAGTCAGCGCGGCGCTGACCTTCCTCGTGATCGCCCTGGTCGTCTTGCCACTCCTGCCGGATCGACCGGTCGATCCGTGGGGGGTCGCCAACCCCGCCAAGCTCTGGCTGCTGTTCGTCTTGATCGCCGGCGTCGGCTTCGCCGGATATATCGCGGTTCGCGCGCTGGGCCCCGAGCGGGGTCTCGCTCTCGCCGGGCTTTTCGCCGGACTCGTGTCGTCGACGGCTGCGACGCTCTCGCTCTCGCAGCGGGCCCGGGGGCAACCGGAGTTCGCGGGCCCGCTCGCCACGGGCATCGTCCTCGCCAACGTCGGCTCCGCGATCTCGATCGTGCTCGTCGCCGGCGTCGCTTCGCCCGTCTTGCTGAGCGCCGCCGCGGTGCTGATCGGGGCGCCGATCGTCGTGGGCGCGGTCGGCAGCGCCGTTGCGGCTTGGCTCTTGGAGCGGCGCGCGCGCGCGGCGCCGGGCGGGGGATTTCAGCTCGATAACCCGCTGGAGCTCAAGCCCGCGCTCGCGATGGCGGCCGCCTTCGCAGTGGTTCTCGTCATCGCCACCGTCGCGCAGAAAGCGTTCGGCGCCGCGGGGGTCATCGCCACCGCGGCGATCGCGGGGACCACGGACGCTCACGCCGCGACGCTCGCCGCCGCCACGCTTCAAGCCGCCGGAACCATCGACCCCACACAGGGGTTGCTGGCGATTCTCGTGGCTTTCCAGGTCAACATGGCGGTCAAGCTGACGATCGCCGGGATGGCCGGCGGCCGGAGATTGTTCTTGCTCGTGGCGCCGCCGCTCGTCGGCATGGCCGTCGCCGCCGCAGGCGCGTTCCTGTTCATCACGCGCTTCCCCCAGTCCTGACCGCGCTTCCCGAGAAGATCCGGCTCCCAATCCGCCGGGGGTCTCCGCCGCGTAGTTCTCGGTGGCGGAAGTGGAACAGGACGCCGGCGCGCAGACGCCGGAAGGAGCGAAACCGGTATGAGCCTTCAGCGAACGACCCGAATCAGGACGACAGTGACGGTGGCGGTCTTGCTGGCGCTTCTCGGGAGCGGCGCGGCGATGGCGTCGAGCCACCGTGAAGCTCCCGCGATCACGAAGAGCCCGAAAGTGGATGCGACCGATTTCTACATGTTCAACAGCTACGAATCCGGCCGCGACGGCTTCGTCACCTTCGTCGCGGACTACATCCCCCTTCAGGACGCCTACGGCGGCCCGAACTACTTCACCCTCGATCCCGAAGCGGTCTACGACATCAAGATCGACAACAACGGCGACGCCCGGGAGGACCTCACCTTCCGGTTCGCGTTCAAGAACGACCGGAAGAACATCGCGCTGACGATCGGTCCCAAGGGGAATCAGAGGACCGTGGCGATCCCTCTCGTTCAGGCTGGCGCGATCGCCGCAGGCGACGACGACGCGCTCAACGTCCACGAGTCGTATACGGTTTCGGTGATCAGGACCGACTCGCGCGGCCACGAGCATGACGGCGGACGCCTCGCGAACCACGCGACCGGCGACACCACGTTCGTGAAGCCCGTGGACAACATCGGCCAGAAGACCCTCCCCGACTACGACGCCTACGCGAACCAGTACGTCTACACGGTCGACATCCCCGGCTGCGCGAGTGCCGGACGGCTGTTCGCGGGGCAGCGTAAGGATCCGTTCGTCGTCAACCTCGGGGAGACGTTCGACCTCGTCAACATCGCGGCGCCGATCGGCGAGATCCACGCCGAGCACGACGACCTCGCCGACAAGAACGTCACCGCCATGGTCCTCGAGGTCCCGAAGGAGTGTCTGGTCTCCGGCCCGAGCAATCCGGTGATCGGCGCCTGGATCACCGCGAGCCTCCCGCGCAACGGCGACGACCGCCGCGGGCGCGGCAACGACCAGCTCATCCAGGTGTCCCGGCTCGGATCGCCCCTCGTCAACGAAATCGTGATCGGGCTGAAGGACAAGGACAAGTTCAACGGAAGCGAGCCGAAGGACGACGCCCAGTTCCTCGACTACGTCACACACCCGACCCTTCCCGCTCTCATCGAGATCTTGTTCGGCGCCGCCGGCGTCCGGGCGCCGACGCGGTTCCCACGCACCGACCTGATCGCGGCGTTTCTCACCGGTCTCGACGGCTTGAACAGGACCAGGACGCCGGGGGAGATGCTTCGCCTGAATACCTCGATCGCGGCGAAGGCGGCGGCGGACCAGAACAACCTCGGAGCCCTGGGCGGCGATCTCGCCGGCTTCCCCAACGGCCGTCGCCCGGGCGACGACGTCGTCGACATCGAGCTGCGCGTCGCGATGGGCGCCCTGCTGCCGCCCGATGTCGCACCGTCGGGAGGGCTCGCCTTCACCGACGGGGCCTACGTCGACAGCACATATTTCAATAACGCGTTCCCCTATCTCAAGACCCCGATTCCCGGCTCTCCGGGCGAAGCGAACGGGGCCCGGAGGTAGCGTGCGCGTCCGCGTCCTGGCTCTCACAGCGGCCCTCGTCTCTTTCCCGGCGCCCGCGCACGACTTCTGGATCGAGCCGTCGGCGTTCGCCCCCGACGCCGGCGAGCTCGTGAGATTGAAGCTGTGGGTCGGCGAGCGCTTGGGTGGAGAGACCCTTCCGCGCAACGAAGAGCTGATCGAGTGGTTCGCCGCGATTCACGGTTCCCTCGCATCGCCCGTCTTGGGAATCGACGGGTCCGAGCCCGCGGGGATCCTCCGGCCCGCGAGTCCGGGAGGCGTCGTCGTCGCGTACCGCAGCCTGCGCTCGCCCGCGGCCGTGCTCGGCGCAGAAGATTTCGCGGCGTACTTGGATCTCGAGGGTCTGGCGCCGGTGAAACCGGGGAGAGAAGTCTTCTCGCGCTGCGCCAAATGCCTCCTCGCCGTCGGCGGCCGCGGCGACCCGGGATTCACGAAGCCGGTCGGTTTGGCGCTCGAGCTGACTCCCGACGTCGATCCTTACACTCTCGGGCCGGGCGGGTGCCTGACCGTGCAGCTTCTCTACCAGGGAAGGCCGCTCCGCGGCGCGCTCGTCATCGCGCTCGATGCGACGGACCGAGAGAGGCCCCAGAGGGTGCGCTCCGACCGCCAAGGACGCGCGACGTTCACGCTGCCGCGCTCCGGCGAGTGGCTGATCAAAGCCGTGCATATGATCCCGGCGCCCACGGACGCCGGAGCGGATTGGGAGAGCTTCTGGGCGTCCCTGACGTTCTCGCTGCCCGACGGAGCTACGAGAACAGCTCGTTGAGCTGATCGAACGAAGCGGCGCCGGCCAGACCATCGAAAGATCCCGTCGAGGCGATGTGCTGCGCGGATCGGAGGAAGGCTCCCCAAGCGACGCGCGCCAGCGCCGAGCCGACGGAGATGCGACGGACGCCGAGATCGGCGAGCCGCGCCACCGTGAACGTCTTGCTCGGGGCCGACACCAGGACGTTGACCGGCTTCGGCGCGACCGCCTTCACGAGTGCGGCGATCTCATCGGGTTCTTTCACGCCGGGGGCGTACAGGCAGTCGGCTCCCGCAGAGGCGTATGCGGTCAGACGAGTGAGCGCCGTTCGAAAGGGGTCCGACTCGCCGACGAGATAAGCCTCGCAGCGTCCCGTGAGCACGACCGGTATGCCGGATGCATCGATCGCCGCGCGCGCCGCGCCCACCCGGGCGGAGGCGAGCCGCGCCTCGTAGAGCGCAGCCTCGGGTTTTCCGGTGCCGTCCTCGATCGACAATCCGGCGCACCCGGTCGCTGTGACGCAACGCGCCACGTTCTGCGCGACCCCCGACGGCTCGTCGGCGTACCCGGCCAGGAAGTCGGCGTTCACGGGAAGCGGCGTGGCAGCCACGACGTCCCGGATGTGAGTGAGCATCGCCTCGAGAGGGACCGCGGACACCGTGTCGGGCGCTCCGCGCGAGAACGCGACCCCGGCGGAGGTCGTGGCGAGCGCCTTGAAGCCCAACTGGTGGAGAAGCACGGCGCTCCCCACGTCCCAAGGGTTGGGCAGGACGAAGCACCCGGACTCGTGCAAATCGCGAAACGTCTCCACGGCGGTCATGCAGCGATCTTACGCGAACGAGGAGCGGCGGACGTGCGGTCGATGTAGATTCATCCCCCCATGCTGCCGATCCACCTCCTGGCAGGACTCTTGACGCTCGCTTCCGCCGAAAGCGCCCCGCCTTCGTCTTCCCCCGCACCGGCGACAGCGCCGGCGCCGAAGGCCGAGATTCTCGGCCTTTGGAAGGGAAGCTCGACCTGCACCAAGGTCGAAGCGGCGAAGTTTTGCCACGATGAGACGGTCGTCTACAACGTGGTGGACGTTCCCGACCAACCGTCGACGGTTTTGATGAAAGCAGCGCGCGTCGTCGACGGCGCGGTCCAACAGATGTACGAGCTCTACTTCAGCTACCGTCCCGGTGAAGGGCGGTGGGCGTGCGAGTTCGAGCGCCCGAATTTCCGCGGCGTGTGGTCCTACGCCATTCACGGCGACGAAATGACCGGCACCGCGACGACTCTCCCAGACCAGACCGTCGTGCGCAACGTCTCCGTGAAGCGGGCCACCAAGGATCAGGTGCTCTCTCGTTGAGAATCCACCGCCCACGATCGAGTAGAATCGTGTTCGTGCGGGTCCTGCGATCGATCGTCGCGATAATCGCTCTTGGGCTCCTTCTCGTCTCCCAGGCCCACCTCTGGGCATCGCGCGGATGCGCGATGTGCGGCGGGTCGTGCCGTTGCGCCGCCCGAAGCTCCGCCGATTGCTGCTCTTTCCGAAGTGCGAGCTGCGGGGGTGGCCGCGAGGGCGCGGCGCTCGGCTCGCCCGACCCGTTGCGGGCCGTGCTGGCTCTCCCCGCTCCGGCGGCTCCGCGCCGGAGCGTGACTCCGATCGACGCTTATTCGTCGGTTCCGCCGGAAGAGCCGGCGCGCCCGCCCTGCGATCACCCGCCGCGAGTCTCCTGCTGAGGCCCGTTCGCTCGAACAGCTCAGCAAGCGCGCCTCGTGCGCGCCGGGAGATGATCGTATGCATCGTCGTTTCGATCGCCGATGGAGAGGTCTCGTCGTCCTGCTTCTCGCCGGAGCGGTGGTCCGGCCCGCCGCCGCTTCATGCGGCTCAGCAACCTGTTTCCTCGTGACGCATTCCGAGGAAGGCGTCGAGACCGCAGGAGCCTTCCAGATCGATCTCTCGTATCGCTACGTGGATCAGACCAAGAAGCTCCGCGGCTCGGACGGGACGAGCGAGGTGCTCGTTCCGAAGATCGACTTCGAGGCGGAGACGATCGACCCCGACCACCACCGCGAGATCAGCACACGCAACACGCTCGTCCGGCTCGATCTGGCCTACGGCATCACCTCGCGCGTCAGTGTATTCGGCGATCTGCCGCTCTACATCGACAAGAACCACGAGCACTTCGACGACGTCGGGACTCCGGAAGAGCACTTCACCAATACCGATGGCAGTCGCGGGTTCGGGGATGTCTCCGCGGGCGTCCGGTGGGCGCTGCTCGTCAAGGCGAACGACCTCCTGATGGGAAGCCTCGCCGTCAAATTCCCCACTGGCGCCTACCGGCTGCTCGACAGCGAGGGGGCGATCAACGAGCCGACGATCCAGCCGGGCACGGGCGCCTACGACGGGACGATCGGGCTCTACTACGCGCATCATCCCTTTCCATCGCCGCTCGAGTGGTTCGTCTCGGCCTCGGCACGCATCAACGGCCGCAATCCTCTCGAGTACCGCGTCGGCTCCGAGGCGGTCGCCAGCGGCGGCGTGAGCTACTCAGCGGGCCAGCGATGGGTGATCTCCGTGCAGCTCAACGGACGCCACGCCGGGCGAGACGATTATCGCGGAACGGGCGTGCCGTCCACCGGCTCCGACTCGATCGCGCTCGCTCCCGGCATTCGATTTCGCACCGGCGACCGTCTCGAGCTGTACGGCTATGTCCAGGTTCCCGTCTATCAGAACGTCAACGAAGCCCAGCTCGCGCCTCGCGCAGGCTTCATCGTCGGGTTCTCGAAGAGCTTCTGACGCGGGTGCGCCGTCGGCGTCCTGCGCTACGATCAGCTCATGGCGCTCTTCACCGAGACCCAGAAAGCGCAGTTGCGCGAGCGCGGCATCTCCGAGGACGAGGCGAACCGGCAGCTCGCCCTGATGGCCGCGCCACCGTCGTTCCTCGACCTCGTGCGGCCGTGCCGCTTGGAGGACGGGATCGAGGTGATTCCGGCGGAGCGCCAAGAGGCGCTCATCCTCCTGCACGAGGAGGCGGTGCGCCAGGGGCGATGCTCGAAGATGGTCCCGGCGTCGGGGGCGGCGAGCCGGATGTTCCAGGACGTCCTCAACGGCAAGGGCGTCGACCAGCTGCTCGAGGGCATCGAGCGCTTCGCCTTCGCCGACGCCGTGCGCGCCGAGCTCGCCTTCCGCGGGTACGACCTCGACGTGCTCCGAGGGGCCGGGAGCGGGACCGAGCTCGTCGACGCGCTCGTCGGCGCCGAGGGTCTTGGCTACGCCACGATTCCGAAGGGTCTCATCCCGTTCCATCGCTACGAGAACGGGCCGCGTACGGCATTCGAGGAGCATCTCGTCGAGGCGGCGGGATACCTGCGCGACGCGGCCGGCATTTGCCGCGTCCGATTCACCGCCTCCCCGGAGCACGTTCACGCGTTTCGACTCCTCGCCGAGCGCGCCGTACCGCCGCTCGAGCGGGCGCACAACGTGGAATTCGACTTGACGTTCTCGGTTCAAAAAGCGTCGACCGATACGATCGCGGGAAAGCCGTCGGGAGGACCGTTCGTCGCCGACGACGGCGCGCTGGTCTTGCGTCCTTCCGGCCACGGTGCGCTGCTCGTCAATCTCGCCGAGCTGGGTGGCGACATCGTCTTCCTCAAGAACGTCGACAACGTCCAGACGGATGCGCTACGCACCGACACCTTGCGCTGGAAGAAGATCCTCGGCGGACGCCTCGTCGAGCTCCAGCGCGCCCTGTTCCTGCACGTCGCGCGCCTGAGGGCCCGCCCCATGATCCCGGCGTTCGTCGAGGAGGCCGCAGTGTTCGCTCGCGAGACTCTCGCGATCGAGGCCTCCGGCGCGGAGCTCCTGCGCTTGCTCGACCGGCCCCTTCGCGTCTGCGGCGTCGTCCGCAACACCGGGGAGCCCGGGGGAGGACCGTACTGGGTTCGAGGTCGAGATGGCCGCGTGACCCGACAAATCGTCGAGACCGTTCAAGTGGACTTGAGCTCGGAGGCTCAGAAAACCGTGCTGCGGGAGGCGACCCACTTCAATCCTGTCGACCTCGTGTGCGGCGTTTTGGACGCCACCGGCAAGGAGTTCGATCTCCGGGGGTTCGTCGACCCGCGCACCAGCATCGTCGTGAGGAAATCCCACCAGGGCCGTGAGCTCTTGGCGCTGGAGCGTCCCGGCCTGTGGAACGGCGCCATGTCCGAGTGGATCACCGTCTTCGTGGAGGTTCCGAACTCCACGTTCACGCCGGTCAAGACCATCGCCGACCTCCTCCGACCCGAGCACCAGTAGGACAAGGGGACGCTCCCCTTTTTCTTGCAAAGCTCCCCGGATACCGCTTTGCAAGAAAACAGGGGAGCGTCCCCTCGTCCTACTAGAACTTGTATTCGGGGTTGGTCGGGGAGAAGTCCTTGGGGCCTAGGCCGACATTGACTCGCAAATCCCGATGCTCGAAGCGCTCGAACATCGAGCCGTGCTCGTCGTAGATCTCGGCGAGGAGCGGAAGCGCGATCTCGTCGTCGATCCAAAGATCGATCCGCGCGGCGTAGTAACGAGGGACGCGAATGGTCTGACCCGGCTTCGCGTCGCTGGGCTTCTCCCAGGCGAGCTTGCGATTCTCGTGGAGAAGCGGGGCCATCGGGATGTTGAACTTCTTCTCGACGTCCCAAAGGGTCTCGCCGCCTGACAGGGTGTGCGAGGTTACGGCCTGCGAGCTCAAGATCCGTACGTGGTGGCAGGGCCGCCCCAGCATCGGGTCCTCGCCATGATCCTCGATCCTCGCCTCGCCGCGCTCCTCGGCGCGCCGGAGATTGTCGAGGACGACCGTCACGAGGTAGACGAGCGAGCTCTCATCGACGGGATGCTTGGCTTCGGCCATCGCGAGGTCGCCGTGCGGGTTGAGATTGATCCCGACGTTGAACGGCCATGCGTGGACGCTGACCTTGAGCTTGCCGTCGTTCCAGCCGTCGGCAAAGAGGACCTCGCGGCCGACGTGGGGGGCTGTCAACCGCTTGTAGTAGATCTTGAACGGCCGGGCCCACTTGGCGATGATCGTTTCGGCCGGCGCCAGCCCGTCCCCCTCCCACTCCTGGCTGATGATCGTCATCGTGTAGTCGCGGATCTCGGTGACGGCCTTGCCCATCGCACTCAGGACCTGGCGCGGATCGGTGGAGGTCATGGCCGTGACCGGATGGCCGGCCCCAACGCAAACAAAGAGCAGGGCGAGCCCGATGGTTGCGCGACGGGTCATTCGGGCCATTCTTCCATGGCTCCTCGGATGCGGCCAGGTCGGCGCACGTTTCGGCCCGACCACGCACCGAGGTGAGGGTGTCTACAGTCCGCCGGACTCGGCACGGGCCGACGCAAGAGCGTCCTGGATCGCCTCGCCCAGCACGGCCATGGTGAATGGCTTGTAGAGCAGCGGCCGCACGCCCAGCTCGCGGGCTCGCTCTTCGTACGTCACGTGGCCGTAGCCGGTGGCCATGACGATCGGGAGGTCGGGCCTTACCCGCAAGATCCTCTCGACGAGGTCGATCCCGCTCATCGCCGGCATGGTCAGATCGGTGAGGACGACGTCGAAATCGAGCGGACGGGCCAAGAAATCCGAAAGGGCTTCCAGCGGGGACACGTGCGCTGTCACCCGATAGCCCAGCGCCGCGAGTTGGTCGCGCAGCAGCTCCACCAGCGCCGGCTCGTCGTCGATGCACAGGACGTGCTCGCCCTGCCCGCCGATCGGCTGGGAGCGCGGACGGGCGCCCGAGAGCTGCCGCTCGTGCAGCGCGGGGAAGTAGATTCGGAAGACGGTGCCTTGACCGACGACGCTGTCCACGAGGATCGCTCCCTCATGCGCCTTGACGATGCCGTGCACGACGGACAGGCCCAGTCCCGTTCCCTCGCCGGGGCCCTTCGTGGTGAAGAAAGGATCGAAGATTCGGTCCAGAATCTCCCGCGGCATCCCGCAGCCCGTATCTTCGATCGCAAGCCGCACGTACTTTCCTGCCGACAAACCCGCGTCCGCCCCGGCCGGCGCATCGAGGTCGACCGCTGTGCAGCGAACCCGCAACGTGCCAGGACCGTTCGCCATCGCCGCGGCCGCGTTCGCGGCGAGGTTCATCACCACTTGGTGGATCTGAGTCGCATCGGCCATCACCGGCGGGAGATCCGGATCGACCGCGGCGTCGATCTCGATCGACGCCGGGATCGCCGCCCGCAGCAGCCGGAGCGCCTCGTCGATCGTCGGTCCCAAGGACATCGTCGTGCGGGTGTGCTCCTGACGGCGGCTGAACGTGAGGATCTGCGATACCAGATCCTTCGCTCGCGCGCCGGCTTTCGCGATCTCCGCGAGGCGCTCCTCGACGCCTGTTTGCCCACGCACCTGGCCTCGCAGGAGCTCCGCGTAGCCCAAGATCGCTGTGAGGATGTTGTTGAAGTCGTGAGCGATGCCTCCGGCGAGGGTGCCGATCGCCTCCATCTTCTGGGACTGCCGGAGCTGCTGCTCGAGCCGCTCGCGCTGCGCCTCGGCCGTCTTTCTCTCGGTGATGTCGCGGATCGTCGCCACGACCTCGTCGGGCCCGCTCCGGACGATTCGTGCCTCGAAGTGCCGTGTGCCGGAGCCCATGGGAAACGCGTATTCGAGCGGCAGGACCGTTGCGCCGTCGATCGCCCGTCCGATCGCGTCGTTCAAGGCGGTACGCACCTCCTCGGGGAGAGGTGAGGCCGAAAGGTTCATGCCGATGATCTGATCGGCCGGCAGGATCGACTTCCCTTGGGGCGCCGAGAAATCGAGGACCGTCCCCTCGCGGTGGATCCGGAAGACGAGATCCGGAATCGCGTTCAAGAGCGCGCGCTGGCGCGAATCCGCCTTGCGGAGCGCGTCGTTCGCGTCCTTGAGTTGCACCGTGCGCTCGACCACGCGGGCCTCGAGCTGTTCGGAAAGCGCCCGGATCTCCGATTCGACCCTTTTCCGGTGGGTGATATCCTCCGCGAGACCCACGATCCGGTAGATCTCCCCGCCGTCATCCCGCAGCGGAAACGCGCGATCGCGGATCCACCTCTCATCGCCGTCGGGGCGGAGGATGCGGTACTCCTCGTCGTACGTCCCTTCGGTCTGCTTCGTGAGCGCCGCGTGGATCACACGGTCGCGGTCCTCGACGTGGATGGGCGCGAGCCAATTTCGCGGATTGACGTAGAGATCGGCGCAGGGCCTCCCCCAGATCTTTTCGTAAGCGGGGCTGACGTAGATCATCCGGTTCTTGTCGGGAGGCGTGATCCAGAACACCTCGTCGATCGACTCCGCGATCTGACGGAAGCGCTCCTCACTCTCGTGGCTCGCCGCCTCGGCCCGCTTGCGCTCGGTGATGTCTCTGAGAATGACCTGGATCGCAGGTCCGGCGGGGTCAGGGTAGAGCGTGGAGGCGACTTCGACGTCGATCGACTCCCCGTCGAATCGCTTGTAGCGGCGCTCGGCGAAGACGGTCGGTCGGGCGCCCTCGAGCACCTCGTTGATGCGCGACAGGACGACCTGTTGCTCATCCGGGTGAATGAGCTCCTCGACGCCGCGTCCGACGACCTCCGAGGCGTCCCGGGCCCCCACGAGTTTCACCCCAGCCGGGTTCACGAATGTCACCCGAGCGGCCTGGATGATGAACACGGCGTCGGGAGACAGGTCGACGAGGCGGCGGTATCGTTCTTCGCTCTGTCTCAGAGCGTCGTCGCTTTTCCTGCGCCCATCGCTGCGATGTTCCGACATGATCCCCAAATCGTACACCCTGCGTCGCCGGCCGACCGCGCTCACCCGCGGAGCGTCAGGCTGTTCCGGCTGCGGAGGGTTGTACACTCCCCGATCCGCAAAACTCGAAATCTCTCGGAGGCCCCGACGATGCGATCTTTCTTGCATTTCTTCTTGCTGGCGACGTCGCTCGCCCCATTCGCGCTTGCTGCGGCAGCGGACACGCACCCGTTTGACGTGCGCGACCTGATCGCCTTCGACCGGATCTCCGAGCCCAAGGTGTCGCCCGACGGACGACAGGTCATTTTCACGGTCTCGTCACTCGACCTGGAGGCGAACAAGCGCCGCACCGACATCTGGATCGCCGGGCTGGACGGGAAGAGCGGCGCGAGGAAGCTGACGCGCCACGAGGCCGCCGACAACGCGGGCGAGTGGGCGAAGGACGGGAAGGCGATCTACTTTCTGTCGACGCGAAGCGGCTCCGCGCAGATCTGGAAGCTCCCGCTCGAGGCGGGCGAGCCCCAGCCGGTGACGAGTCTCCCGCTCGACGTCGGCAGCTTCATCGTTTCGCCGGACGGCACGAAGATCGCGCTATCGATCGAGGTGTTCCCCGGCGCGACGATTGCCGAGACGAAGAAGCGTCTCGACGACGAAGCGGCCAGGAAGTCTTCGGGGAAGATCTACCAGACGCTCCTGTTCCGTCATTGGGACGCCTGGGCCGACGGCCGGCGCTCGCACATCTTCGTCATGCCGGCCGCCGGTGGAGAGCCCGTCGACCTCATGAAGGCGATGGACGCCGATGCTCCGTCGAAGCCGTTCGGAGGAACGGACGAGTACGCGTTCACGCCGGACGGAAAGAGCGTCGTCTTCGCGGCGCGCGACGCGGGACGCGAGGAAGCATGGTCGACAAACTTCGACCTGTTCGTCGTACCGGTCGACGGATCGACTCGCCCGGCCAATCTCACCACGGCGAACCGCGCATGGGATTCGTTCCCCTCGTTTTCCCCCGACGGCACGACCCTGGCCTACCTTGCGATGAAGCGTCCGGCCTGCGAGAGCGACCGGTTCCGCATCGTGCTGCGCTCCTGGCCCGGCGGGCCCGACCGGGTGCTCACCGAGAGGTGGGACCGTTCGCCGTCGTCGATCCAGTGGTCGGCCGACGGGAAGGAGATTTACGCGGTCGCCGACGACGTCGGTCAGACGGCGCTGTTCGCGATCGACGTCGCGACCGGGCGGGCCCGGACGGTCTGGGGGAAAGGGCACGTTCAATCGCCTCAGCCTGCAGGAGCGCGAGTGCTCTTTCAGATGGACAGCCTCAAGGGGCCCGCCGAGCTGCATACGTGCAAGCCAGATGGGTCCGATCTCGTCAAGATCACGTCGCTCAACGACGAGAGGCTTGCGACGGTGCGGCTCGGGGAGCCGGAACAGTTCTCATTCGCGGGCGCAAGCGGCGACACCGTGTACGCCTACGTCATGAAGCCGGTCGACTTCGAGGCGTCCAAGCGCTACCCGGTCGCGTTCTTGATTCACGGCGGGCCCCAGGGTTCGTTCAGCAACGACTTCCACTATCGCTGGAATCCGCAGGCCTACGCTGGGCGCGGCTACGCCGTCGTCATGGTTGATTTTCACGGCTCGACGGGGTACGGGCAGGCGTTCACCGACGCGATCAACGGCGACTGGGGAGGCAAACCGCTCGAGGACCTGAAGAAGGGCCTCGAGGCTGCGATCAAGAAATACCCGTGGATGGACGGCGACAAAGTCGCCGCGCTCGGCGCCAGCTACGGCGGCTACATGATCAACTGGATCGCCGGCAATTGGTCCGACCGCTTCAAGTGCCTCGTGGCGCACGACGGAAATCTCGACGAGAGATTCGCCTACTTCGCGACGGAGGAACTCTGGTTTCCCGAGTGGGAACACGGCGGCACCCCGTGGGATAACCCGCAGGGGTACGCCAAGCACAACCCGGCCGACCACGTGACGAACTGGAAAACCCCGACGCTCGTCATACATGGAGGCAAGGACTACCGGGTCGTCGAGACCGGAGGGTTCGCAACCTTCACGGCTCTCCAGCGAAGGGGGATTCCCAGCAAGCTTCTCTACTTCCCCGACGAGAATCACTGGGTGCTGAAGCCTCAGAACAGCGTCCTCTGGCATGACACGGTGCTCGACTGGATCGATCGCTGGACAAAGCGGGGCGGGCGCGAGTAAGGGGCGCCGGCGGCGCGTGGTCGTCCCACGAATCTCGGCGTAGAGTCGACGCGAGGGTCGACCATCGTCCCCAATTCCGGAGGATCGCACATGACTCGCGCCGCGCGTGTTGCCCTGAGCTTCGTCCCGATCACCGCACTGGCCGCCGTCACGCTCGCGTTCGCGAGCGGATCGTTCGATCGCCGCGACGACGACGAGGACAACAACGGGAACAACGGCCTGAGGCGGATCGAGCGCGGATTCGCGCTCGCTCCCGTCCACCTCGATCTTCGTCACAAGAATCGGGCGCTGGTGGGTCTTGGCAGCTACATCGTGAACGCCCAGGGAGGGTGCAACGACTGCCACACCTGTCCGCCCTACACGCCCGATCACGATCCGTACACGGGAGGCGATGGTCACCCGAATTCCGCCAACTACCTGGCCGGCGGCACCGCGTTCGGTCCTTTCGTGTCGCGCAACATCACGCCGGACGACTCCGGAAAACCGGCGGGGCTGACGAGGGAGGAGTTCATCGAGCTGCTGCGCCACGGACACGACCCCGAGCATCCGGGGGAGCTACTGCAGGTGATGCCCTGGCCGGTGTACGGCAGGATGTTGAGGAGCGACCTTTCGGCCGTTTACGAGTACCTGCGCGCGATCCCGCACGCGGAGCCAGGTCCGGATTGCGCCACCCCCGAGGCTACGTCCCGTTCGAACGAATGACCGCGGGATCGGGCGGGCGGACACCGAACGCTTCGGTCGGAATCTCCCCGTTTTCATAATATTGCCTCAGCGTGGAGCGTCAGAATTATTCCCACGGAGTCTCTCGAGCCGCGTAGAGTCGGGCGGGAGGAGACCGTGGCAGGCAGCGCCTGGCCGAGGAAGGAGCTCGACGAGGTCGTCGCGCAGATCTACCAGACGGCGACCGAGCCCGAGCAGTGGACGTCGGTCATTGAGCGGATCGGCCGGCGCATCGGCGCGAACCTCGCCGCCGTGCACATCCACGCGCGTGAAGGGGACGTCGAGCCGGCGACCACGGTCGGCGCTTGGGGGCGGCGCGCGCCACCGGGCCTCCGAGATTACGAGACGTACTACGCCACGCGAAACGTCTGGGTGCAGCACGGCGCCCATCTCTTGAAGCCCGGGGCGATCCTCACGGGAGAAGAGATGTGCTCCGACGAGATTCTGCTTCGCTCGGAGTTCTACCTCGATTTCCTCCGGCCTCTCGACGTGCGTTACTCGATCCGCGCGGTGCTGACGGCCGATCCGGAGCCGCTCTCGTTCTTCTCCGCGGGGAGGCCGCATCGCTCGCAGCCGTTCGGTGACCTCCAGCGGCGCGTCCTGGCGGAGGTCACGCCGCATCTCATGCAGACGATGCGCATTCAAGAACGGCTCGAGTCGATCCAGGCCGGACGGCATGCGGCCGCCGGCGCGTTGGAGCGCTCGCCGCTCGCGGTCATTTTTCTCGACCGTCGCTGCCGCGTGGTCGAGATGAACTCCACCGCGCGTCGCATCGTCGAATCCGGAGACGGCTTGAAGCTCGAGCGCGGCGTTCTCGTCGCGTTCGACACGCGCGCCGAAGTTCAGCTCCAGCAAATGATCTTCGGCGCCGCGGCGGTCGATTCCGGCCGGTTCCTGCAGCACGGAGGTGCGCTCTCGCTCCCGCGCCCTGGCGGCGGGCGGCCGCTCGCGGCGATGATCGCGCCGACCGGCGTGACGGGACTCTTCCCTGCCTCGCGCTCGGCGCGGGTCGTCGTTCTCATCGAGCAGCCGGAGCGGCAGATGGCCGCGCCGTTCGAGGCGTTCTCCAAGCGGTTCAAGCTCAGCCCGGCGGAGTCCGGCCTCGCCGCGCGTCTGGTCGCCGGCCTGTCGCTCCACCAGGCGGCCGAGGCGATCGGCATCCGCGACAACACCGCGCGCAGCCATTTGAAACGGGTCTTCGCGAAGACCGGCGCCCGGCGGCAATCCGACCTCGTCCGTCGGGTCCTGACGTACGAGGTCTGAGACGAAGCCCCGTCACAAATTAGCGCGGTTCTCACCCATTTAGGGGATAGGCTGATGACGGAGGGAATGTACTTCTATCAACAGGGGCGTTTCGGCCGGCCGAAACCGTTTGCGTTGAAGTAGGTCCGATTCGAGTAGTTCCCCGCCGGGGTCGCCGATGCACCGCGGTATCGGCGACCCTAATTCTTCCCGACGAGATGCTCGAGCAGGGCGAGCGCCTCGTCGCGGCTCGTGATCTCTCCTCGATCCCGCGCGTCTTCGACGGCTCGGATCAGACGGCCGACTTCGGGACCGGGGGCGACGCCGAGCGAGAGCGCGTCGCGTCCCTGCACGAGCGGCAACACCGGCGCCACGTCGAGCTTGTCCGCGGCGACCGCTTCCGCGAAGCGAACGCCCGGGTCGAACGTCATCGCCTCGATGCCTTCGAGCCCTCGGCCGCGCCAGTCTCCTTCGCACGCCGCCAGGAGCACCTGCCAGCGAACCGGGTGGATACGCTTCAACACCTTGCGGACGGCGTTCGCGTACGCGCGGTCATCCAGCTCGCCTCGCTCGAGCGCGTAGTAGAGAGATCCGGGAGAGAGATGCCAGCGAACGATCGCCAGGGCCGCGCGCTCCGCGTCCTCGCCGAACGTCAGCCGCGAAAGCAGGGCTCGTGCCGGGGTCTCGCCCTCCGCCTCGTGCCGAGGCGAGACCGTGCGCAGGATTCCGTCCTTGAGCGCCCGCTCCGTGGTTGCCGGCTTCCCGAGATCGTGCACGAGGGCGCCCAGCATGACGTGCAGGGGCTCCGCGCCGATCAGCTTCCACGTGCCGCGGCCGATGACCGAGGCAGCGGCATCGACGACCATGAGCGTATGCACCCAGACGTTTCCCTCCGGGTGCCACTCCGGATCCTGCTCGGTGGCGGCCAGGGCCTCGAGCTCCGGAAACGACGCGGCGATCGCCCCGACGGCGCGCGCCAGCTCGAGGCCGGCGGACGGCCGCGCCGCCGAGAGGAGCTTCTTGATCTCGTCGGTGACGCGCTCGCGCGACAGCTCCGCGAGGTCTCCCCGGCGCACCATCGAGCTCAACAGTGCCGCCGTTCCGTCGTCCAATCGTAGATCGAGGCGCGCGGTGAATTGGAACGCCCGCCAGACGCGGAGCGGATCATCCGGAAACGTGCCGGGGTCGACCGCGCGCAGCAGCCGGTGGGCGAGATCGACGAGCCCGCCATGCGCGTCGAGGATCTCGCCGGTCAGCGGGTCGCACGCGAGCGCGTTGACGGTGAAGTCCCTGCGGCGCGAGGCCTCGGCGAAGCTCAGCAACGGGTCCCCCTGAACCTCGAAGCCGCGGTGTCCGGCGCCGGACTTCGAATCGATGCGAGGGAGCGAGACGTCCAGCTCGATGCCGCCGCCGAGGTGGATCTTGAAGACTCCGAACGATCGGCCGACGGTATTGACGTGCCCCGGAAAGATTCCCGAGACCACCGCCTCGACGCGATCGGCCCCGACACCGAAGATCTCGAGGTCGGCGTTGGTCGTCTCCCGACCGAGCAGGAGGTCGCGGACGTAGCCTCCGACGACGAGGGCGCGCGGTGGCTGCTCGGCGAGGATCGGCGGAAGCGCGCGCACTTCCTGCGCGATGCGCATCACCGCGTCCTCGGGCGGACGGCCGGCCTTCGCAAAGCGCCCGCGGATGCGATCCGCGTCCATCCGTTCAGCGCTTCGCCGCTGCGGACAGGACGGCGACGCGTTGTGCTCTCGTGTCCACGACGATCGTGTACCCGTCGAGGAGATCCATCCCGAGGAATCCGGAGATCTCGACCCCTCCCAAGCGGCTGCGCTGCGTCATGTCGGAGGTGTAGACCGGACCGCCACTCCCTTCGAGCGCCTGGAATCTCAGTTTGACGCCGCGAACCGTCGAGGCCCCGGAGACGTTGCCGCCGTACGTGCGCACGCCGGCGGCTTGCTCGACGCGCGCGCCCGGGACCGCGTCCGCGAACGAACGCGCCACCATCGTGCGTGCGGCGCCCGTGTCGAAGAGGAAAAGCCCATCAGGGGCGGGAGCGGCGGAGGCCGCGACGAGCATCTGCCCACCGACGTCCCAGTACGGCGATCCGGTCGCATCGTCTCCGCACGGCGCGAGCGACAGCCGCCCTTTCGCGAGGTCGAGCGTCACCCGGTAGCCGTTGAACACGCTCAGGCCGAGCACGCCGTGAATACGCCCCTGAGGGTCGAACTCGTCCTTCGTCGTCGTGATCAACGCGTCGGCGAACTCGAGCCCGCCGAGCGAGAGCTTCGCCAAGAGCCCACGCGAGGATCTCGACCGCCCGGCTCCGCCTCCGGCGAACACGGTCTCGTCGGACAGCGGCGTCAGTCCGCCCTTCTTGACGACCCTCTCGACGACGAACAAGCCGGTGCTTCCCGTGTCGAGAAGGAGGCGGATCTTCTTCCCGTTGGCCAGCCCCGCCTCGACGTAGTATCCACTCGTGGCTCCGACGAGCGGCTTCAGCGGCAGCTCGATGTGCTCCGGGCTCGAGACGGGCACCCACACCTTTCTCTCGCCGAGAACGGTGTCGAGGCGGATCGTCCCCTTGGCGCCCTCGAGCCGATCGGCGTCGTCACCGGGCGAGCCTTCGACGTAGACCGAGAGAAGCTCGATCGCCCGCGCGCGAGTGCGCGCGGCACCGGAGGCTTGGTAGGCGACCCACGGATCGCCGGGCGCCTTCGCGACCGCGCGCTCCATCAGGCTCGCGGCCTCGGCGCCGCGCCCCTGGGCGGCGCGCACGAGCCCGAGCTGCGCCAAGCACCGCGCGGGGGGATCGTCTCCAGAGGCAACGGGGGCCAACACGTCGCCGGCCTCATCGATCCGGCCCGCGCGGTAGAGCGCCTCGCCGAACGCGGCCGCCGCATCCGCGTCGCCGCGATCCACAACCAGCGCGCGCGCCTCCGCGAGCGCTTCCTTCCACTGGTCCTTCGCGATGAGCTCCCGGACGTGAGCGGTGCTGGCCGTCGTCGCCGCGAGTAGGAGAGCGGCGAGCATGATCTACGCCTTGCCGAGGCCGTTCGCCAGCACGGCCTCGACCGCGTCCGCGAACCGGTCCACCTCTTCGATCGTCGTGTAGACGTTGGGCGAGACGCGAAGCCCCTCGAACTGCGGGTGCGTGATTCCCACGGTGAAGATGCGGTGCTTCTCGAAGAGGTAGGACGCGAGATCCGCCGACTTGATCCCCTCGAAACCCACCGTGGCGAACGCCCCGGCGTAGCCGGGGGCGAGGTTCGTGTGGAGCTTGACGCGGTCGTGAGCGCGCAGGCGATCGGCCCACCGATCGCGAAGGTGGACGAGGCGCGCGAACTTCCGCTCGGGGCCGATCCCTGCGTGGAACGCCAGCGCGTCGGCGATCGCCAGTGTGTTCGCGGCAGGGTGGGTGCCGATCTCCTCGAACTTGCGGATGTTCGTGTCCTGCTCGGCGGTCGCCGCCATCAGAGGCCAGACGTCCTTGATGCGCTCCCGTTTCACGTAGAGGAGACCCGTTCCGATCGGCGCGGAGAGCCACTTGTGCAGGCTGGAGGAGTAGTTGTCGCAGCCCAGATCGGCGCCGCGGAACGGGACATGGCCGAATGCGTGCGCGCCGTCCACGAGCGTGGGGATCCGCCGCCGGCTGGCTGCTGCGACCACCTCGCGAACCGGTTGGATCGCCCCGGTCATGAAAATCACGTGGCTGACCAGCACGAGGCGGGTGCGTTCGGTCATGTGCTCTTCGTAGGCGGCCACGATCTTCGCGTGGTCGTCGCAGGGGGCTGGAATCGGGAACGTGCGGAGCACGATCCCCTCGCGCCGCTCGCGTTGCTTGAACGTCGTGATCATGCGCGGATAGTCCTGGTCGCAACAAAGAACTTCGTCGCCGCGCTTCAGGTCGATCCCGTATTGGAGGTTCTCGAGGCTCTCCGAGGCATTGCGTGTGATCGCGATCTCCTCGGCATCGCAGCCGAACAGCGCGGCGAGCCCCTTGCGGCAGGTTTCCCGCTGAGGCTCCTGAAGCTGCCAAAGTGTGTAGGCCGGAGCCTGGTTCGAGACGTCGAGGTACCTCTTCATCGCCTCGAGGACGACCGCCGGTGACGGCGCGACGCCGCCGTTGTTGAGATTGACGAGGCTGCGGTCGACGGGGTAGGCCTGCTGGATCGGGAACCAGAAGGATTCGTCCCGGGCGACCTCGTCGGGAGCGCCCCGGTGCCCTGAGACGTCGGCGATCGCTCCCAGGAGATTCGACCACGAGCCGCGCGGCGCCGCCGCTCGGACGGCCAGCGCGGCCGCCGGAAACTGGATCGCGCCGAGGAAAGTACGCCGGTTCATAGAGAAATGACCGAAGACCGCTCGATTATAAATGGACTGGCCTTTCCGGAAGCCCGGACCGACATTCGCCGACGGCACCGGAGGGTCGAATATGCGAAGGACGACGTGGTTGTCGGGGGTGGTCCTGCTCGCTGCGGTCACAAGCGCGGCCGTTCGTGCCGATGACGTTCCTTCCGAGCGCCTCGTTGCCGCATCGCGGCTTCAAGAGGCGGGAAACCATCGCGAGGCAATCGCCTTGCTCGAGGAGATCCGGGAGGTCGACCCGCGCAATCCCCAGGTGCTCTACGGCCTGGCGCTCTCGCTCTATGCCGTCGGCGACTTCCGCGAGGCGGCGCTGGTCGGCGAGAGCCTTCTCGCGGAGGCGAAAGATCCGCCGGGAGACGTTTACGTCATCTTGGGAGGCGCCTATGGCCGCCTCAAGCTCTGGGACAAGTCGGAAAAGGTCCTGCGCGACGGGCTCGCCGTTTCTCCGGACTCGGCTGCGCTCCACGTCCAGCACGCGATCAGCCTCGAAGGGATGGAGCGGATCGACGAGGCGGTCGCCGAGCTCGAAGGCACGCTGCAGCGCTCGCCCTACGATCCGACTCTCTGGCGCGCTCTCGGCGACGCGCTTTCGGCGACCGGTGCCCCGGGCCGATCGTTCGCCGCCTATGTCCGCTCGCTGACGCTCGAAGGAGACGATGCCCGCGCGAAGGAGGTCGCGACCGATCTCTGGCAAGTTTTGTTCACGGGCGCCGCGGGATTGTCGGACTCGGACGCGTCCGAGAAGGCCGAAGCCAAGGGTCTCGCCCTGGTCGCAGCCCTGCGTCGCGACGCGTCGTGGGCGGGAGCGTCCGACGCCCGCTTCTTTGCGTACGCCCTGGATACGTCCCTGCGTTTGGTCTCGGCGCTGCACGGCCGGTCGACCTCGAACCTGTTCTGGGGACCGTTCGTCCTCGACTATTTCGACGAAGTCCGAGAGGCAGGGCACATGGAGACGCTGGCGTACGAGGTCCGGCGCGCGACCGGCGACCCGGATGGTGTGCTGTGGTGCGCGCAAAACAGCCGCAAGGTCGAAGCCTTCCGAAGCTGGTCCGAGCGCTGGTCGGTCCACAGGACGCAGGTCGCCGAGCGCGCCCAATGATAAGGGGAGTCCCCGTTTCCTCAGGCGAGCTCGCGGAAGTCGGTCGCGCGGAAGCCGCTGAGGTGGATCCAGGAGCGCGTTTCCTCCGAGGTCAGCAGAGCGCGCTCGTCGTCGCGACCCGCCGTGTAGGAATCGCCCGAGGCGTCGAGAGGGCCGTCGACGAAGCCGGGGTGAACGACCAGCTCGATCGTCTGGCCTGACGGGACGTTTTGCAGGGACGCGCGCAGCGCGTCGAGGGTCGCCCGATCGCGGAGCGGGATCCCCGCGCCGTGGGCGGCGACGAGATGCCGGAAGCGACGGCCCACGGACAACCGTGTTGCGATCGCGAGCAGGAGGCCCTTCAGGTTCGGGCGAGTCGCCTCCGCGCCGAGCGGCCCGTCCATCGCTCGGAGCACGACGCGCTCCCCGCTCGCCAGCGGCGCCGCGACCCGGCGGAAGATCCCGGGGATCAGGTGGACGTGCTGGTGGCTGTCGAGATGACTGATGGCGACGCCGGCCGCACGCGCCGCGGCGATCTGCGCCCGCCACTCCGCGGCGATCTCGGATGGGACGACGCGTCCCGTCGCGAACCTTAGAAGGAAAGGAACGAGCGCGCGGAAGCGACCGTCCGCGGCGAGGAGGGACGGCACGCGCTCCGGCGCGAGCACGGGGCGCCCCTGGGTCAGGTTGAGGTGGACGCCAAAGTCGAATTGGGGATGGGCAGCCGCCCAGGCCAGCGCCGCCGGGGCGTGCGGCCCTCCGAGAAGAATCGAGGCGCTTTGGATCGCCCCCGACTCCAGCCCCTCCTCGATCGCCCGGTTCACTCCCGGCGCGAGACCGTAGTCGTCGGCGTGGATGATCAGGCGCCGCCCGGGGCGATCGATCGCGTAGTAGCCTCGGTAGGACCGCCACCGGACGCGAAGCATGTCGCGGGCCATCCGAAGCGCATCCTTGGCGAAATTCACCGTGGAGGGCTCGCTGTCGTATCGGAAGGCCACCGGAACTTCGTCGATCCGGGCGCCGCGGTCGATCAGGCCGCGCAGGAGCTCGACATCGAAGGAGAACCCGTCAAGCCGCAAGCGCGGCAAGAGCGGCTTGATGTTGGCCGTCCGGAACGCCTTGAGGCCCGCCTGCGTGTCGAGGAGCCGTGGCACCGCGACCGCCCTGCTGATCAAGTTGAAGATGCGGCCCATGAGGTGGCGGGTGAACAGGTACGAAAAGAAGCTCGGGCTGATGAGATAGGTGCTTCCATCCGCGACCCGGGACGCGATCGCCGCGTCCGCGCCGTCCACGATTCTCGCGAGGAACGCGTCGATGTTCGAAAGCGGATAGGCCAGGTCGCAGTCGGTGAAGATCGCGACGCGGCCGGAGGCGCGGTGGAGCCCGACGCGCACGGCGAACCCCTTACCATGGTTGGCGTCGAAACGCACGATCTGGATCGCCTCGTCGGGGTGGGCACGCGAGAACGCTTCTAGAATTCGGGGCGTGGCATCGCGGGAGGCGTCGTCGACGAAGATCAGCTCCCAAGCTTCCTCGCGGCTCGACAGCCACTGGTGCACATCCCGCAGCGTCGCCTCGAGGAAGCCCGCGGCGTTGTACGCCGGGATGATCAACGTCCCGAACGGGCCGGCGGCGGTGCGCGCGAGGCTCACGACGCGTCCTTGCGCTCGGCGTCGGGGGCCGCAGGGGAAAGGCGCACGACCGCGCGGCGCGAAACGGTCAGGACGCGATCGAGGCGGAGCTGCTCCCGAGAGGCGAGGTTGTCCACCTCATCCGCACGCACGACCCAGAGCTTGCCGGGGTCGCCTCCCACCCGCTTCGCGAGCGCCGACAGATCGCTCTCCCGCGCGAGAGGGCGGCCAAGATAGAACTCGAGGCTGACGTCGGGAACGCGGTAGGCACCGGCGAGCTGGTCGGCGAGGCCGCCGGCATCGAGGCGGCTCACGAGCGTTCTCGTCGATTCCGAGGCCTCGAGACCGGGCCAAGCGAAGAGGACGAACACCAGCACGATCGCGACCGTCGAGGCCGCCTGAATCGCGGCGAAGAGCGCCAGCCGGCGCCGGCGAACGGCGGCGATCGCGGCGACGGCCGCGGCGATGAGGAGAGCCGCCAACGCTTGGAGCGACGCCCCCGCTTCGACGTAGCGCCCGTTCTGCCCGAGCACGAGGATGGCCGCCGCGACGAGAAGCGAGACCGCGGCGCCGATTCCCGCGACGACCAACGGCCCGGGACCGATGCGCGTTCCGGAGGGGCGCGGTTCGAGCGCCTCCCGCCAGTAGTCCGCAATCAGAAAGGCCGCCGCAGGAAATGCGGGGAGAACATACGTCAGCAGCTTGCTCGCCGAGAGCGAGAACACGCCGACGACCGCGATGAACCAGGCGAGGGCGAAGACCGTTCCCGGCGATGCGCCCGCTCTCTCGTCGCCACGCCACCAGGCTCGAGCCGCGCGCACGAGGCCGGCGGGAAGCGCGCCTGACCAGGGCAGTAGGCCTCCCGCCAGGACCCAAACGTAGAACAGCGGAAGCTGTTGATGCTCCGGGCTGACGAACCGGCCGAGGTTTTCCTCGCCGAGGAAGACCTTGACGACCAGCTCGCGGTGCGCAAGGAGCATGTAGGCGTACCAAGGGATCCCCGTGACGACGAACCCGATCGCGGCCGCAACGAGCGCTTTCGGCGCAAGCAGCTCGCGCCGGCGCGACGCCAGGCCGTAGCCGGCGAGCGCGATCCCCGGGACGATCACGCCGACCGGGCCCTTCGTCAGCGTCGCCAGGCCGAACGCCGCCCCCGCGCCGGCTGCGACCATCGCCCGACCATCATCGAGATAGCGGGCGACCGCGAGAAACCCCAGCGAGAGAAACAGAGTCAGCGTCATGTCCGTCACGGCGGCGCGAGAGAGCATGGCGTACTCGAGGGAGGTCGCGAGGACGATCGCGGCGAGAACGTGCGCGCCGCCGCGACGCCAGCCCGCGGGAGCGAGCGTCGCGACGGCCATGGTCCCTCCCAAACCCGCCAGCGCCGAGCCGATGCGCGCCGCCCACTCCGACGCCCCGAACGCCTTGAACGCGGCGAGGATCATCCAATAGAAGAAGATCGGCTTGTCGAACCAGGGCTCGCCGCGAAAGATCGGCACCGACCAGACGCCGGTCTTCAGCATCTCGAGCGCGGGCACGGCGTAGTACGGCTCATCGGGGTCGACGAGCCCCGCGCCGCCGAGCTTGACGAAGAAGAGCGGGACCGACAGTGCGACGAGCAGGCCCATCACCGCGCCGGGGGAGTGCGGCAAGGCCCAGCGCGGGCCGGGTTCCGTGCTCGGCTGCGGCATGTTTTCATAGTATCCCGGGCTGGCTCCCCGGGGGAGATCGCCCTACCCTGCACGTGATGCGCGTTTTGGTCGTCGAGGATCACCGGGAAACGCGAGGTGCCCTCGCGGCGATCCTCCGCGAGGCGGGCTACGCACCGGTCGCCGCCGAGACGCTCGAACAGGGCCGTCGTCTCCTTCGCGCGGGCGGATTCGCCGTGATCGTCCTCGACTGGATGCTGCCCGATGGATCCGGTCCCGACCTGTGCGCCGAGCTCCGAGCGGCGGGCGAAGCGACGCCGGTCCTCATGCTGACGGCTCGGTCCGACGTCGGCGACCGGGTCGCCGGGCTGGACTCGGGCGCCGACGACTATCTCAAGAAGCCCTTCGCCGCCGCGGAGCTTCTTGCCCGCGTCCGCGCGTTGCTCCGTCGCGGGCCCCGCATCGCGGAAGCCCGCGTCACGCTCGGCCCTATCGAGATCCACACGGCCGGGCGGCTCGTTTTCGCCTCGGGGCGCGAGATCCCGCTGACCGCGCGGGAGTTCGACATCCTCGATGTCTTGGTCCGCCACCGGGGGCGCGTCGTCACCAGATCGAATTTGCTGATCGCCGTGTGGGGCAGCGACGAGAACGCCGGAGAAAGCCTCGACGTCCTTCTCGTGCGGCTGAGGCGAAAGCTCGCGCAGGCCGGCGCTCCCGAAGCGATCCGCACGCACCGCGGTGTGGGCTACTCGGTCGGAGTGACCGCGTGATGCGCACGCTGCGCGCACGTCTCGTCGGCCTCCTGGGTGCGGTCGTGGCGCTGGCGTGCGTGATGCTCGTCGCTCTGGCGATCTTGGGGAGCGCGGTGCTGCTTCGCCGCCAGCAGGATCGAACTCTCCGATCGTTGGCCCTGGAGAATTGCGAAGGATTGGCCAGCGAGGCGCGGCAGCAGGGCGTCGACCTCCCGGGAGGCGCGCGCGTCTATTTTCAAGAGGCGAAGGCCGCCGGGTTCCGATTGGAGTTGACCGATCGGCGGCTCAACGTGCTGGCGCACCGGGGGGAGCTCGCCGGTTGGGACGACGGAACGGGCCATTTCCGCATTCGTTCGACGGAGTGCGGGGATGGGTTCGTCGTCCGCGCCGCGGCCCGCGATGTTCTGCACGAGCCCGGCGCACGGGGTATGGTCGGGATCTTGCTGGCGGTGCTCCCCTTCGCGGCAGGGATCGGCATGGCGCTCGGGGCCATCGCGATCGCCAAGGCGTTGAAGCCGCTCGACGAGCTGGAGCGAGCCGCGGAGAGCCTCACCGTGTCGTCTCCCCTGGCGCTCGGAGTCCACGCGGCGCCGCGCGAGCTGGCCCGGCTGGAGCGCGCCTTCGACGGAATCCTCGAGCGTCTCGGCGCCGCGCTGGCCGGCGAGCGGCGCTTTACCCAGGAAGCGTCTCACGAGCTGCGGACGCCGCTCACCGCGCTGCGCGCGCGCGTCGAGCGCCTCGCGGCGTCGGCGTCGGAGGAGGAGCGCCGCGAGCACGTCGGCGTCGTCCTCCGCGAGCTGCGCTCTCTCGAATCGCTGATCGATGCGCTTCTGCTTCTCGCGCGCTCGGAGGACGCCCCGCTCCCGAGGGTCCCCGTCAATCTGTGCGATCTGAGCCGCAGCGCGGCGCGCCGCCAGGGGATGCTCGACGGAGCCGCGGCGCCGGCGATCGAGGTTGACGCCCCCGACGAGATCCTCGTTCGCGGCAGCGAGGAGCTCCTCGACCGCGCGATCGGCAACGTCGTCGAGAACGCCCGGAAGTTCGCCGGCCCTGCTGGCCGAATTCGCATCCGAGTCGCCGAGGATGACGGACGCGGAGTGATCTCGGTGGCGGACGACGGCCCGGGGATCTCGAGCGACTCGCGCACGCTGGTGTTCGAGCGCTTCTTCCGCGATCCGGCGCATCGCCACGCATCGGACGGCGCCGGCCTGGGGCTTGCCGTCGTGCGCGCGATCGTCGCCCGTCACGGGGGGGCCGTCTCCGCGGATCGAAGCGATCTCGGTGGCGCCGAGCTGCGAATCGAGATTCCGCTCCTCCCGTCGGGCGCGCCGGCCGCCGATCCCGTTCGGTAGCCGTTAGGCTGAAGTCACTAGCCTTACCGCGGGGGCCTGGAGTCCGGATGCGCTCGTCGCGACCCGTCAGCGGCTGGACACTGGGAATCGTGATCGCGCTCGCCGTCGCGTTGGGCAACCGTCCTGCGCTCGGTGAAGAGCGGCCCGGCGATGGTGACCGGCCCTATTGGAGGACGAACCTGTTCAAGCGGGTGATCACCGACCAGAAGTTCTTGTTGACCCGATGGTGGCCGCGCGAGATGAAGGATCCGGCGTTCTCGGCGGCGCTCGCGGCGGGAGTCGCGCTCGTCGTCGAATCGGGGAGCCGCGAAGGGGGCGGACGGGACGTTCGCTGGGAGTCGGGGATCTCCGACGCCGCGAGTCCGAGCGTGAAGCGCGCATCGCACGGGCTGACGAAGCTCGGCAACGGGACGACGATCGCCGCGCTGCTGGGCATCACCTACCTCTCCGCGCGGCGCGCGCACGACGACCGGCTCTCGGAGGCGACGAGCCTCGCCTCCGAATCCTTGCTCAACGCGGGGATCTGGGTCACCCTGCTCAAGGCCGTCACCGCACGCGTGCGGCCGAACGGCACCGACGCGGGGAGCTTCTTCCACTACCGCGGCGCGCAGAGCGCGTCGTTTCCTTCCGGCCATGCGATGGGCGCGTTCAGCGTCGCGTCGGCGTACGCCGAGGTCTACCGCGACAAGAAGTGGGTCCCGTGGCTGTCGTACGGGTTGGCGACGCTGGTCGGCGCATCGCGTCTCGTCCTCGGTCGCCACTTTCCAGGCGACGTCCTCGTCGGCGCGGTGCTGGGGACCAGCATCGGACGCGGCGTTGCCGCTCGATCGAGAGAGGAATCAACGGGGACCAAGGGGATGCTCGTCCCGGTTACCGGGCCCGACGGGCGCGGCGTCGGCGTCGGCTGGCGCTACGCTTGGAATTGAAACGTGCGGAGACGAGGTCTCGTCGTCGTCTTCTGGCTCACCGGCGTGGCGCTCGGCCCGGTCGTCGGTGCGGAAACCACGACGGCGCCGGCGCCCGCGCGTGTCGTCACGTTGGACGAGGCGCTCTCCGCCGCGGAGTCCGTTCCGGATGTCGTCGTCGCACGGGCCATCGAGCGCGCGGCAGGCGCCGGCGTCCGGGCGGCGCGCACTCCCGGCGACGTCTCGCTCTCCCTCGCAACCCACAGCGTTTCCGCGAAGGAATCCGTCGCGCTGACGGTTCCGTTCCGCTGGGGAGGCCAGCGCGCGACGGCAGTCGAAGCCGCGAAAGCCCAGCAGGAGGCGGCCGCGAGATCGCGTCAGGCGGCGGTCGCGACGGCACGCCGCGAGTGCCGCACGGCCTGGTTCAGGCTCGCGGCGAGCGAGGATCGCCTGCGAGCTGCGATCGAGACGGTCGACCGCGCGGAGCGCAATCGCAAGGCGGTTGCGGATCTTCTCGACGTCGAGCGGGCCTCGCGTCTCGACGCGGCGCGGGCGAGCGCCGAGGCCGCCGCGGCCCTCGCCGCCCGGGCGGGAGCCGAGCAGGGGGTCATCGCCGCGAGCGCCGATCTGCGTGCGCTGATGGGATACGCCGACGAGCGCCTCTCGGCCGGGGGCGACCGGCCCACGCCGGCAACGGGCGCGTCCCGCGAGGAGCTGAGACGGCGCGCCCGCGCGTCGTCCCCCGGCGTGGCGGTCGCCGAGGCGGAGCTCCGAGCGGCGGAGGCGCAGCTCTCCCTGCGTACCCGGGAGAAGCTCCCGGTCACGTCCGTCGAGGCCGGCGCGGACTGGAACGCCCCCACCCAGCCGGGCACCGACGCGCCGCTCCGTCCCGCGATCACGGTTCCGTCCGCGGGGCGCCGCGCCGTCGAACCGGCCAACCCTGGACCCGCCCCCCCCACCGC